>NZ_CP007142.1:5828363-6475959 GCF_000940805.1 Gynuella sunshinyii YC6258
TTTCCAGGCATTGGTCTGGGAGTGCTGGCTGTTGCCGCTAACCGGGTTACCAACAATATGCTAATGGCTTCCAGTACCGCATTGGCTAAAGTCTCTCCCAAAGTACAGGGCAGCGGCGAGGATTTACTGCCAAAGCTGGCAGACATTCGAGAAGTCAGCAAACAAATTGCCAAAGCGGTTGCACTACAGGCGATTCAGGATGACGTCGCCCTTGAACTACCAGAAAGCGCTATTGATGCCGCTATTGAGCGCAATTTCTGGTCACCTGAGTATCGTCAATATCGCAGGACTTCCTTTTAACCGAAAAACAGAATGTTTTTTGAAAGGATGACTTAGAAAGGGAAAGCGGATAATTAACAAGGATGTTTTGAGTGTTTAACAAGCACCCGGCTGGCAATGCATAAAGAATCACCAATTTTGCCTCAGACAACTAATCTGAAGTTGCTAATCCAGGGTAACAGTCATCGCATCACTGTATAGACTGTATAGCCCATCAGCATCAAACACCGCTACGGCAAATTCATAGGTACCGCGGCCAGCAACACTTACCTCAGCCTCTTCAATCAGCCCACCATAATCAGAAGCCCGGAGTGTTTGGTATTGATAGTTTTGGTCGGTCATTTTCCGGTATTTTATTTCATAACCTTCAATTTCATAAACATAGAGCGACTCACCATTTTCGCGATTCTCCGGGGTATCCCAGGAAATCCTAACCACCCTAACCGGATCGGTAGCAGATAGCGAATGATCAGACGCATCCAGCTGACAACCGGATAACACCAAAGAAAAAAAGAAGATGATGGAAAAGCAAATAGCAACTTTCATACAACCAACTACGAAGAATATTTATCTCCCTGAGTACATATCAAACACAGGCCAAAGCCATCAGGGAAATGGCAAAACCGACAACACGTATAAACAGATAGGTTCACAGAACACAGGCAAATGACCAAAGATCACCCAACAGCAAAAGCAATCAGGTTGCCACCGCCCTCCACTTACCCCACAACAACATAGTGCATGGAGTAATCGCGCTTAAACAGCCAGACGAACTATCGATGGAAAGCAGTGTAAACGATGAAACAACAAAGCGGCAACTGACAGATGTGCCCCTTATTCATCAATGATAACAGGCTCTCATTGTTTGGAATTACGGTATGAGAAAACAAAAGCCGACAACACCACGCACACTTTTGGCGCGCAGTATTGTCGACCATCTACAGCAGCAATTCGCCCAAATTTAGAACTGCTGTTTGCATACCAGAAAAATAATTCATCCGGTATAAGTCCCTGCTAGTTAACAGGCAGCTTGGCTAAAAACTATTTTGCCATCGCGATAATCCACCCGGATGCAATCTCCGGACTTAAACTCACCACTCAACAGCGCCATTGCCAATTCATTCTCAAGCATTTTCTGGATAACCCGTTTCAGCGGTCTGGCACCATAGACAGGGTCATAACCCGCTTCACACAGATAACTCATTGCTTCGGGCATCAGCTCCAGACCAATATGCTGATCTTCCAGACGCTTACGCAGCTGTGCAATCTGAATATTCGCAATACCCCTGAGTTGTTCACGCAGCAGCGGATGAAACACCACCAAGTCATCGACACGGTTAATAAATTCAGGTCGGAAATGACTGCCCACCACGTCCATAACCGCACGTTTCATATCCTCGTAGTTTTCTTCACCGGCCATATTCTGAATAATTTCAGACCCAAGGTTGGAGGTCATGACAATGACAGTATTACGGAAATCCACGGTTCTGCCCTGACCATCGGTCAAGCGGCCATCATCCAGCACCTGTAACAGAATATTAAACACATCCGGATGGGCTTTCTCGACCTCATCGAGCAACAGCACTGAATAGGGTCTGCGGCGAACAGCTTCGGTCAGATACCCGCCTTCCTCATACCCAACGTACCCGGGAGGAGCGCCGACCAAACGGGCAACCGAATGTTTCTCCATAAACTCCGACATATCGATACGCACCATGGCTTCCTGGGTATCAAACAGAAATTCGGCCAAGGCCTTGCACAACTCTGTTTTACCCACACCCGTCGGTCCCAAAAACAGGAACGAGCCGTTGGGACGATTGGGATCACTCAATCCGGAACGAGATCTGCGAATAGCATTGGCCACGGCCACTACTGCTTCGTCCTGACCAATGACCTTTTCATGCAGCTCTGTTTCCATGCGCAACAACTTATCACGCTCACCTTCGAGCATTTTATCAACAGGAATACCGGTCCAACGACTGACAATTTTGGCAATGGATTCCTCTGTTACCCGGTTATGCAGCAACTGCATATCCATCATGTCCGCCTGGGTCGCCATATCCAACTGTTTTTCCAGCTCTGGAATCAAACCATACTGAAGCTCGCTCATTCTCGCCAGATCACCAGCCCGACGTGCATTTTCCATTTGCAGCCGAGCTTCTTCGAGCTTCTCTTTGATCTGCTGTGATCCCTGCAAAGACGCTTTTTCTGTATTCCATATTTCTTCGAGATCCGCATACTCACGCTCAACCCCACTGATGGTTTCACGCAGATTTTCCAACCGGAGTTTAGAAGCGGCATCGTCTTCTTTTTTGAGCGCTTCGGCTTCAATTTTCAATTGAATCAAGCGGCGTTCTAGGCGATCCATGGCCTCCGGCTTGGAATCGATTTCCATCCGAATTCTGGAAGCCGCTTCGTCGATCAGATCAATCGCCTTATCCGGCAATTGCCGATCAGTAATATAACGCTGGGAAAGTTTCACCGATGCAATCAAAGCCGAATCATTAATACTGACACCATGGTGAATTTCATAGCGTTCTTTCAATCCTCGAAGTATGGCAATCGAATCTTCCTCATTCGGTTCACCCACAAAAACTTTCTGAAAACGCCGTTCCAACGCGCCGTCTTTTTCTATGAACAGGCGATACTCATCCAGCGTTGTGGCCCCCACACAATGTAACTCACCGCGAGCCAGAGCCGGTTTCAACATATTACCGGCATCCATCGCCCCTTCGGACTTACCGGCACCGACCATAGTATGCAACTCATCGATAAACAATATGATCTGTCCTTCCTGCTTGGACAGTTCATTCAGGACGGCTTTCAGTCGTTCTTCAAACTCACCACGAAATTTGGCACCGGCCAATAACGCACCTATATCAAGAGACAGCACCTTCTTGTTCTTCAAACCTTCCGGCACTTCACCATTGACAATCCTTTGCGCCAGTCCCTCAACAATGGCAGTTTTGCCGACTCCAGGCTCTCCAATCAGTACAGGATTGTTTTTCCTGCGCCGCTGCAGAACCTGAATAGTTCGTCTGATTTCATCATCCCGACCAATGACCGGATCGAGTTTCCCCTGCTCAGCCCTTTCAGTCAGATCAATACAGTAACGGTCCAGAGCCTGGCGGGTTTCTTCAGCCTGTTGCGTATCAACACCCTGACCTCCCCGAACCTGATCGATGGAATGACTCAATGCATCGACGGTTACACCAGACTCCCGCAACATGCTGGAGATCTCGCTTTTGTCCTGCACCATGGCCAGCAAAACAATCTCACTGGAAATGAACTGATCATTTCTTTTTTGCGACAGTTTATCCGCAACATTCAAAATCCGCCCAAGATCATTGGACATATGAACGTCACCGTCATGATTCTGAACAGTTGGCATGCGATCCAGTTTTTCTACGACCTGTTCCCGCAATGCCAGAATATTGGCTCCTGCTTTTTGCAGCAGCGGCCGTATACTGGAACTCTGTTGCTCCAGCATGGCACTCAATAAATGCACCGGTTCGATAAAGTTATGATCTTTACCAACCGCTACAGACTGAGCATCAGACAATGCCAGCTGCAACTTACTGGTTAATCGATCTATTCTCATAATATCCCCACAAATTCAATGTTTATGCTTGTCTGCATAGGTGGGGGTCAGCAAAAACTTTTCAATTGACTGACAGCAGGCAAACAGGATTTATTCAATCCAGATCAAACTGACCATTCTGCCTGTGGTGTGATCGCGACGATAAGAGAAAAACCGTTCTGACTCAGTCACGGTACAAGACTGACCGCCATAAATATGCTCGATACCCAGCTGCTGTAACCTCTGCCGGGCCAGTTGATAAATATCCGCAAGATACTTCCCCGGAGTCGGTAATGGCTGAAACGCATTTTCATGAACAGGATTCACAGAGACATAGGCCTGCCTGACTTCTGCGCCAACTTCGAAAGCGGTTGGACCGATTGCAGGTCCAAGATAGGCCATCCAGTCACTCCCGACTCCGTCACATTTCTTAACAGTTGACTCGATGACTCCAGCTACTAAGCCCCGCCATCCGGCATGGACAACGGCTGCCTGATGACCATTGCGATGACATAAAAACACCGGTAGACAGTCTGCCGTCATGACCGCTGCCGCCATTCCTGGCGCGCGCACATAAGCCGCATCGGCATCTACACCAATATTTTCCGTGCAGGCCAGCACCACCTCAGTACCATGGACCTGATTTAACCAGCACAATGGCACCCCCGTTAACTCCACCAACCGCTGGCGGTTAGCAGTCACCGCCGCCTCGCTATCGCCAACATGGCGGGCCAGATTGAAACTATCGAACGGTGCCTGGCTAAACCCACCGGTTCGGGTGGTATAACAGGCTTTAACCGACACCGGCGCAGGCCAGTCCAGCCATTCGATACTATTCACCAATCACCTCCGGCCTGCTGATGATCGTCTCTCAGAGTCTCCAGCAGGTTATGCAGATCCTCCGGCAACTCGACCTCCCACTGCATGAGTTCACCACTTTGCGGATGTCTTAACTGCAACGCTTTGGCATGCAATGCCTGACGTTGAAAGTGCTTAAGTGCATCCGCAAGCTCTGGACCACATTGTTTAGGTAGACGCATCCGTCCGGCGTACAGTGGATCTCCAACCAATGGATGCTGAATAAAAGCCATATGTACACGGATCTGATGGGTTCTGCCAGTTTCCAGCTTGACTCGGATATGAGTATGATTCTGAAAACGCTCCAACACCCTGTAATGAGTGACCGCTTCTTTACCAGTTGGATGAACCGCCATTTTCAGGCGATTGGTGTTGTGGCGGGAAATAGGCTCATCAATGGTTGCTCCGCCAGTTAATACCCCCATACACACAGCCTCGTACTCGCGCCCCATTTCGCGGCTCTGCAGTTGCTGCACGAGACTATTCTGCGCCTCCAGCGTACGGGCAATGACCATCAATCCGGAGGTGTCCTTATCAAGCCGGTGCACGATGCCAGCCCGGGGTAAGTTAATCACTTCGGGATATCGATACAGCATGGCATTCAAAACGGTTCCATCGGGATTTCCGGCTGCCGGGTGCACCACCAGACCTGCTGGTTTGTTAATCACAATAATCTGATCGTCTTCATGAACGATTTCCAAAGGAATATCCTGAGCCAGCCATTCTCCTTCGGGCGTCAGTTCAGCCTCCAGCGTCAGTATTTCTCCACCAATCAGCTTTTCTTTGATTTTACGCGCCTCACCATCCACCTTCAGCTGTCCGTCTTTAATCCAGGACTGAAGCCGGCTGCGGGAATATTCCTGGAACAACTCAGCCGCGACCTGATCCAGCCGTTTCTGGCCTAATTCATTGGGAACGGTCACTTTTAAAGAAATATGATCTGCCATCTGAAAATCTGCTGTGGTTAAATGTGCGCCCATTGTAGACAACCGATGTTGAATCTTCGAATGAAGTTATTAGCTTTCCCAAAAATCCCAGCCATTCTTATCACCAGCCTGATTATCAGCTCCTGTGCAACCCAGGTTGTGGATGAAGAGTCTTTATACCAAGCCGCTGAAAAGAGCATGGATAGGAAGAACTACACCACGGCACTGAGTAAGTTGAAACAAATGGAGGATCTGTATCCATTTAGCCGCTATGCAGTGCAGGTTCAACTGGATCAGATTTACGCGACTTATAAATCCAGAAACCTGGCCGAGGCTGTCGTATTGGCAGACCGTTTTGTGCGGCTGAATCCAGATGATCCGCAAGTAGAATACGCCTGGTATCTGCGTGGACTGGCCGCTTATGATCTATCGCTGAAAGGCACTTCCATCGTCAACGGTAATTATCCTGAAGCGCGAAACCCTTCGGCAGCGCAGATGGCGTTTACCTATCTGGATGATTTTGTCTTTCGTTTTCCTAAAAGCGAATACGCACCTGATGCCCGTTATAAGATGAATATTATCCGTAACCGCCTGGCTCGGCATGAACTGGTTGTGGCTGATTTTTACCTTCGCCGTGGAGCCTGGGTTGCCGCCGCCAATCGTGCAGTAACGGTACTGGAACAATATGAAGGCAGCACTGCGTCCGCCGACGCGCTGGCTATCCTGGCAACCGCATATGGCGAGATGGATCAGCCAGATCTGCAACAAAAGACCGTTGCCATCCTGCAGTCCAACTTTCCCGACCACCCCAGCCTGAGCAAAGGCAGCTTCAAGTCAGTCAGGTAAAACATTACCTGACTCCTGTCTGAGATCAGATACCCGGTTTCCAGGCGTTGGTAATCGGGTAACGACGATCCCGCCCAAATCCTCGGGGCGTTATCCTGACGCCCTCTGGAGCCTGCCTGCGTTTGTACTCATTGATATCAATCAGGCGAATCACCTTGGTAACGTCCGCCCTGTCAAATCCGGCGGCCACAATGGTCTCTAACGACTCATCGTTCTCAACATAGCGTTCTATCAGCTGATCCAATATCGCATAAGGCGGCAGACTGTCTTCGTCTTTCTGATCCGGTGCAAGTTCTGCCGACGGTGGACGATCAATGACTCGTTGCGGAATCACAGGACTCAGGGTATTTCGATGACGAGCCAGTTCGAATACCAGGGTTTTGGGAACATCCTTCAGTGCGTTAAATCCTCCGCACATGTCACCATACAGGGTGGCATAGCCTACGGCCATTTCGGATTTGTTTCCGGTTGTCAGTACCATGTATCCGGTCTTATTGGAGATGGCCATCAACAATTGTCCACGAATCCGAGCTTGCAGGTTTTGTTCGGTAGTATCCACAGGCAAGCCATCAAATAAGGGTTTAAGAGTCTCCATTCCGGCATGGAACATACTGGCAATTGGTAACACTGAATACCGCACCCCCAGAGCCTCTGCTTCAGCTTTTGCATCATCCTGGCTCATCTGGGAGGTATATTCGAACGGCAGCATCACCGCATGCACACGCTCGGCTCCCAGTGCGTCAACGGCAATCGCCAGCGACAGACCAGAATCGATGCCACCGGAAAGGCCCATGACCACACCTTTAAAACCATTACGGTTGACATAGGCGCGCAGGCCCTGAATCAGGGCCAGATAGACACTTTCAAATCTGGGACGGGGAGGTATGACTGAACCACCGTTAACCCCAATGTTTTCGCCATTTCGGTATAGCTCTACGATATCGAGGCGTGACTCATATGTTGGCAGCGTATGCTGAACCCCGTCAGCAGTCACAACCATAGAGCCGCCATCAAACACCAGCTCATCCTGGCCACAGTTGTGATTGACATAGACGACGCAAAGACCATACTTCCCGGCCACCTGACTTACCCTCGCTCTGCGCTGTTCATCCCGATCTATGTGATACGGCGAACCATTGATATTAAACAGTATCTCCGCGCCGGATTCGGCTGCACCACGAACGGGCTGATCGAACCAGATATCCTCACAAATGGTCAACCCGCACTGAAATCCATCTATTTCAATAACGCTGGTGTCCTGGCCTTCAGAAAAATAGCGCTTTTCATCAAACACCTGATAATTAGGTAGTCGTTGCTTGGCATATTCGACGAGTATGTGTCCTTCATAGATGACGGCCAGTTTGTTATACAGCAGCCCATCTTCGGATTTGGGGAATCCAACCACCATATAGATCGGCAACTTGGCCTCGAGCAGAGTATTCATCGCAGCCTCTACCCGAATAGCCATACTGGGGCGCAGCAATAAATCCTCTGGCGGATATCCTGTGATGGTCAATTCAGGAAACACGATCACCCGAGCGTTCTGTTGCAGTGCACTACGGGCCAATGTGATCATTTTTTCGGCATTCCCGGAAATATCTCCAACCGGAAACTCATCTTGCGCCAGTGCCACTTTCAGACTATTCAAACTAATACCACTCCAAACAAACCAAGCCCGTATTCTGCGCAAAGGCAGTCAGATTGCAATGATATTCGAATGGAATACAACCTGATATTGGCTTTATACTGACTTTAAAAATAAGGGACTGCACAACCTGCAGCAATAAATCATCCAATGGAAAATCAAACCGTCAGCATTACCAACCTCAGCAGGCGCCGCCAGAACGTTCTGATGAGTTTCTTTAATCTTTATCGCATAGCCCTCGCCAGCCTGCTTTTTTTGATGATACAGCTCGGGTGGCTGTCATTTAGTTTTTCCATCGAAAATGCCCGCGAGACGATTATTGTCAGCCTGGGCTTTTATCTGGTGCTCTGTGCGATTGCCATCGCCATCACGGTCAAACAACTGCTCAGCCAAACGTCCGTACTGGCAATCATGATAACGGATATCATGCTACTGACATTGGCCCTGAAGACCATCGGAGGTGTCACCAGTGGCCTGGGGAATCTCATTATTGTCAGCGTCGCGGTGGGAACATTGTTTCTGTCGTTCAGAAACAGTCTGTTATTAGCGGCCTTCGCAACCTCTTCAGTGGTCTATACAGAGCTGTTATCGGGTATTGCACCAAACAATCCACAGCAGGCAGCATTTCTCGGATTGGCTTTTTTTGCCACGACGATCGTTATCCAGTATCTAATGAGCCGAACCCGCTCCAGCGAAAAACTGGCGGAGATTCAGGCGGAAAACATACTGAGCCTTGAGGCGACTAACCAACTGATCCTGCAACGGATGCATACTGGTATCATTGTGAGTTCAATTAAGGGCATCATTCATACCAGCAATCAGGCCGCGGCAAGATTGATTACCGACTCAGAAACAGAGTCCATTCAGAACAAGAAGTTACCGCCGGTAATATGTGAGCTGCTGCAACAATGGCTGAACCAGGAGCATATCGCTTCACATATCGTAAAAATTCACCCCAAGATGCCCGAAGTATTTGTGAACTTCACGTCGCTACAGAATAATAAAAATTCCGATGTCATCATATTTATGGAAGACACCAGTAAAACCGCTCAGCAGGCCCAGCAGCTGAAACTTGCCTCTTTGGGGCGTTTTACCGCCAGTATCGCTCACGAAATCCGCAATCCACTGGGAGCAATCAGCCACGCAGCACAGCTACTGGAAGAGTCACCGAATATTGATCAGACCGATTCCCGCATGATTCAAATCATCAAGAATCACTCTCAGCGGATGAACACGATTATCGAAAACATTCTTCAGTTATCGCGTCGTGCAGAATCTAATGCTGAAATTATCAATTTAAAAGATTGGCTGATGGAGTTTCTGGTTATTTTTCAGGAAGCCCATAAAGACGCCAGAATCGAAACCCGCGTTGCTGACGATCTGATGATCAAATTTGATCCGTCGCATCTACAACAGGTATTGACCAACCTGATCAGTAACGGCCTGAGGTATAGTAAAATGGCTGGAAACCGCTGCGAAGTTGAAATTGTGGCCGGCATACTCAATGCCAACAACCAGCCGTATCTCGATGTTATTGACTTCGGTCCGGGCATTTCAGCAGAAAACCGCGATAAATTGTTTGAACCTTTCTTTACTACTGAGAAAACAGGTACTGGACTGGGCTTGTTTCTTACTAAAGAACTTTGTGAGGCAAATCAGTCACAAATCATGCTGGCAGAGTCAACAGAACAAGATCCATCAGCAACAATTGGCTGCTGTTTTAGGATATTATTCTCTCACCCAAACCGTTTGACATATATGGAATGACACTATGGATACCTTGGCAACCGCATTAATCATAGACGACGAACCGGACATTGTTGAACTTCTGGAAATTACCCTTGGTCGTATGGGGCTAGGAACTATCGCTGCAACCAGTCTGGCACAAGCACAAAAATTGCTGGCAGAAAAAGAGATTCATATCTGTCTGACAGACATGAATCTGCCAGATGGAAATGGCCTGGACCTGGTGGAAACAATACAACAAAAATACAGTAATATTCCGGTTGCAGTAATCTCCGCACATGGCACGATGGACTCTGCAATTGATGCACTAAAACGAGGAGCCTTTGACTTTGTCTCCAAACCTGTAGATCTGCAACAACTCAGGGATCTGGTGCATTCTGCACTCAAACTGGCAAACCGGATCCGTAAACCAGAAAATGAAATAAATCGGCAAGCCAACCTAATCGGCAAATCTGAACCTTTTATAGAACTGCTGGACAATGCTGAAAAATTGGCCCGCAGTCAGGCTGCTGTATTTATCAATGGTGAATCCGGTACCGGTAAAGAGCTCATCGCCCGCTATATTCACAATCAGGGCCCCAGGGCTGAACAACCATTTATTGCAGTAAACTGTGGAGCAATACCATCAGAATTAATGGAAAGTGAGTTTTTTGGTCACAAAAAGGGCAGCTTTACTGGAGCAATCGCAGACAAAGAAGGCTTTTTCCAGGCCGCAAATGGAGGAACTTTATTTCTTGATGAAGTTGCTGATTTGCCATTGAATATGCAGGTAAAACTGCTACGCGCAATTCAGGAAAAATCCATCCGACCGGTGGGATCACAAAAGGAACTGCCGGTTAACGTGAGAATACTCAGCGCCAGTCATAAAAACCTGCTGGATGAAGTGGAAGATCAGAACTTCCGTCAGGATCTGTTTTATCGAATCAATGTTATCCAATTGGATATTCCACCGCTGCGGGAAAGATTTGAAGACATTCCTCTTTTGGCCCATCACTATCTCGAAAAACTGGCCACATCATACGGCGTTCGCCCCAGAGAACTGACAAGAAGCGCCCAGGAAGCACTTCAGGTATATGACTTTCCCGGTAATATTCGAGAGTTGGAAAATATTTTGGAGCGTGCTTTTGCAATGTCAGACGGCGCAAAAATTGAGCCTAAAGATTTGGCCCTGCGGCGGAATGATTCTTCTGCCTCACTAAGCTCAGGCAGCAGTCTGAGTGCGCTGGAGACGCCTGAATATGAAGCTGGAAGCAATCTTGAGGATTATCTGGAATCAATCGAAAGAAAGGTTATAACCGATGCATTGGAGGCAACACGCTGGAATAAAACTGCGGCAGCCAAAAACCTGGGAATCACCTTCAGAGCCATGAGGTATAAGCTTAAAAAACTGGGGCTCGAATAACAGAGTATCGTTTTAGTAAACCAAGGGTATAGAATCACGCTACTTTAGAAACATTGATTGAGATAGATAAAAAACAACGACAATATTCCGGGCAGACAGACATTAAAAAGGAATATTGTCATGAAAGGAAAAGGATTTTCGGTAATTGAACTCATGCTGGTAATCGCAGTTTCAGGCATACTGATAGCAGTTGCGATCCCAACATTTTCAACGCTTTTAGAAACCAACAAAGTCAAATCAGCTTTGTTTATTCTGCAAAATCAAATACAGACTGCCAGGGAAAGTGCCGTTTTTAACAATACCACTGTGACTATGTGTCCGCTGTTTCAGGGCCGATGCACCGACTTATGGAGTAAAGGATATTCCATCTTCTATGATCAAAATGCGAACCGGGTATTTGACCCGGAAGACACAATGATCTCGCAATATGATCCTCTGCCGGAAGTGACACTGTTATGGAATCCGGTTAAGAATAGTAATGCATTACAGTACGATCCCACTGGAACCACACACAAAGCGAACCAAAATGGGACATTTTCAATCTGTTCCACCAGAGCCTTTGTACCCGCCTACGGTGTCATCATAAATCGTCAGGGAAGAATGTGGACCGGTGTTGACAAAGACAGAGATCAGTACTTGGATGGGCAATCCTCATCAAGATTTATTCGTTGCTGAGGCTCTTCAACATCAAGATATTTTGGGTGGATTACAGTTTGATTAACCTGGCACATGACTCTGCCAGGTTAACAGGCTTATCCGGATTCCTTAGTTCCAGCTTGAGCAAGTCGTGGATGTGGTCGCCGAATAGGCCGAGTCACCCTTATACCAACAGCGCACTCCTTGAGAATTCAATGTAGATACACCATCCCCCGCCAGGACGCTAACTTGTCCTGATGAGGGATTATTAATAGGTACAGCTGACAACGTGTACGTAGAAGCATTTGCTTGCTCAATCGTTAAATTGCACTGTTTGTTGGCACCATCGACTGGAGCCTGTGTCGCAAAAATCGTCGGTGCACCAGTATCACCATTTTTTGCGGCTCCCGCATACGTTGAAGGCACTGAAGTGGTGTAATGTCTCTCCATCGCATTTGCCAACCCCTCAAGCGCCATCTGACAATCTGAGCGATAGGTTTTCACAACATAGTGACGATACGAAGGAACTGCTATTGCCGCTAGAATCGCAATAATCGCAACGACAATCATAACTTCAATCAAAGTAAAACCTCTGTTTACATATCTCATCGTTAGTAGTCCTTGAATAAACTATCCGGCATTTCCCATATCTGGGTTATCTGTTGCTTGTCGTCTACCACGATTACAGCTGTGGCTCTGCGATTGATCTCGTTCAAATACTTCTTTTTACCGTCTTTTGAGCGGATATATACATTCCGACTCACTTCGAAAATATAGCCACTGGTTTCCAGCGTATAGTTAACTGTATCAATGCTCATGATTCTGACTGCTTGACCATTCTGTGGGTATCCTTCTGGTATTACGCCTGCAGAAAAAACATTGATACTCAGACACAAGACCCAGAACATCGCCACAGACTTCAGGAAATAACCAAACATATTCATTTGCCTCTTAGTCGTTAGTTAGCGGACACCAGTTCTTTCCAGGACAATTCCCCGGTTAAACCGTCAAGATCAATATTCACACCAATGCTGGTTGGCTCGCCCTTATCCTGGGTTCCAATATTGGCGCCGTTTTCATCGAAATAGATCAATATGTCCGACGACGAACCGCTATTCCCGTGACCTGCAGTTGTCATGGCAGCATTTTGCTGGTTGTTATTTTGGTCTTTATCATCGTATTTTTGATCTTCATTCATATCAAAAACCGTTCCTATCGGAGACTCACCTCCTGTCAGCGCTTTAAACGCAAACAGCCAACCTCCATTTCCGGTAGAGCACATCACATTTGCAGAAGGAATCGTCGTGACACCAAATAGTGTTTCATCCACCAGTACCATTCTTCGAATAATTCGCTCACCCTTATCTTCCTTAGTACAAGCAGTCGCAGATGGGCATAAGTCGAAATCAATTTTCCACCCCATATATCCGTTCGTCGAATAATCTAGAGACTTGTCTGTTACGGTCCGGTACTGCCGGTTACCAATGCTATCTGTGTGATTGCTCAGTTCCTGTGCTTGAAGACTGCTAGGTGTCAGAATAGTTTGATAATCTGAGTCACTAAGCGTATCCCAAACACCGTACAGAGATTGAATGTCGTTTGAAGTAGCATCTGAAGTACTCATCCAACTGCCGGTGGAGAATATGACAACCATTCCCCCCTCATCATTGCGAATGACGACGGGTTGATTCACAACCGGCTGCCATGTTCCAACAGATGCGCTGGTCGGATCACTGTTGTAACTGGCTTTGAACAGAGTTTTTGATGACCACTGATTGACATCTCCACGCAAGTCAAATCGCATCATATTTCCGGCATAATCACCCGCATATATGTAGTCAACGACACCATCAGCATTGGTATCGACGGCCCTGGGCTCTCCCAGACCATTGGAATAAGTCACCCGTTCCTTATTACCGTCATTGTCGGTATCGATATCAACTGTAAACTCATCATTGCCCGTTGGAATAATGACATAGTTAGTACCTTCCACGCCCCATCCTCCGGCAGCGCTATAACCATCCAGAAACACTACAAACAAAGCAGATTCATGTTTTCCGGTACCACCACATTCAGCTGCGTTGTAACCATTGCCGAAGATCGCGGCCCAACGTTTTTCCCCATTAGCTCCATCCTGGTTAGTCATGACGATTGTGGGTTTGCTGAAACTGTAGCCGAGACAGGATTGATCTCCGCCAACATCCAGATCAGACAAATTGTCCGGAAATTCCCACAACACGCTGTTTTCATTCAGGTTATCGGGATCTGTAACATCCAGGCCGAAGTAACCTTTTCCACCCGCTCCTAAACCCCCGACCAAAATAGTTTTCCAACTGTTTCCGACATACGCTTCGCTAACAGCCGGAGTGCCATCAACATAAAATTGGTGGTTATAGGTCGGCAAGGTATATTCGTAGAGTTTTGGCATAGCAATATTTGGCACATAGGCAAACTTTTCATCGCCGGTACTCGTGTCAAAACCATGCAACATACCGTCATTTGCACCGACATATAAAATGGGTTTACGGTTACGATGTGAATTATAATGAGTGCTGTACTGACCAGCCGGGAACTCTCCAAAATCACGCTTTTTGGAGTAAGCTGGCGAGCCAACGAACACTGGGGTGGAGTTCACAATATCCCCCAGGTATCCATTTCGGTCTCGTAATTGTCCTATCGACTCATTACTACCGATATAGTCCGGATCATCGTTCCTGATGTCACCGGTAATATAGCGAACCCTCTCATCACCGATTTTGCCATTATAACTGGCTGGAAGCGTCATACTGGACACGCCCGTTTCAAAATAGTCTTTTTGAGTTTGTGTCAGATTAGCGTAGTCAAACTCCACCCCTTTACGGGATTCCGGATTGTAGGTATAGACATTACGCTGCTGTTGAGGATCTTCAATTAAGGCTTCAAGTTGATCAGACGCCAGCCACTTCGCACTCTCGTCCAGAACGCCATCTTTATAGGGAATACCTTCCAGTTCACCGGTATAATCATCGGTGTACATTGCATGAAACAAACGCACTTCTCCTTCGCTGACCGATTGCGAACTCAAAGAAATACCAGAAGCACCGTTTTGCTCACCTTGAATATTGATAAAGGCATTTTTCAGACTACGTGTCAGTTCATCGGGGTTATTGGAGGAATAGAAAAAACCCCTGCCATTGTAGGCCGCATGAACCATATCAGTAACCTTGTTGTTTCCCCAGGCATATGAAGTTACGTTATTTTTATACATGTCATAAATAGCGTTTTCATCCACACCTGATGGTAATCCAAATGCCACGGTATAGGTTTTTAAATGCTGATGCATAACGTAATCCTGGTTATCCTTACTCAGATTACTACGATCATAGTCAACGTCTGATATGGAAACTTTATCATCCAAGGATGAGCGCAGGTCATTGCGATAGTAATACATAGCCAGATCAGCCAAGGTATTGCTCTGATCGTCAGCAAAGCTGTCTCCAGCAAAGCGTCCTGTCTGATCTACATTGCCAAAGTTCTTTGACAAATCTCCCGACCACTCTCCATCTGATAACAGAACCACATAATTTTTCTGACACATACCACCATCGCTGGCAGTAAAAACAGGACATGCTCCGCTACCAAAACGGTTATCAGTTGATGAGCAACTGAAGTATTGACCTACTTCGTAAAGAGCCTGCCTTAACGGAGTACCACCGTCAGCCTTGGTTTGACCAATGCGCGAAAACAGCTTGTACTTATTATTATCTACCGAAAGAGGGCTACCATTGATACTGGCGACTGACATACTGTCATTGGAATAACCGTTAAGCACCGTATAACCAACACGGACATTAGCCATATCTTCCAGGACATTCATTATCGCGCCCTTGGCAGCTAGTTTTCTTGATCGATAGAAGTTAAACCAGTTTTGAAAATTTTCTTTCTCTGTCGCCGAGAGGGTGGAAATTTTGACTTCAGTTATTTCATCTGTGTTATCAAAGTAGCCATCACTATCTGTATCTTTCCACTCGTAATAGCGCAATTCATTGCCATTCGGGCTTTCACGATTTCCGTAGTAATCCAAAAAGATGCTGTCCGAAATCAGATCCATCCATTCCCTTGGATTATAAGGATCATCCAACCCAACCAGAACATCATTGGCAATGCCCTTGCTTTGTTTAAATTTTTCAATCAACTCAGAATAAGGAACCGGTTCTCCATTAAACGTAAACGCTGAGCGCCCGGGCCACGGAACGTAAGTGCGAGAAGGGTTATAATACATGGGATTAAAATCGGAGTTGCGGAAACGCCATGAGTTGGCAGCAGCAACACGACATTCATCTCTTCTTATCCCATTAAAAGCAGCAACCAGACTATATCCGCCACCCCAGCTTTCATTTGGCTGGCATGTACAAATGCCATCTGAACACCAGCGACTAGGATATGTTGCATTAACAATGTTACCAGCATCTGATATGTTAGTTTCGCCAGGCTGGTTATTTATAAATAACCCGCCGGCACTATAAGTCTGGGTCATGGCATCCCAACTCATACTGCCGGAATCATCCATCACAAAAACGATATTCGGCTCAACACCGACAGGTACTTCCAAAGGATTTTCGGAGAGCAGAACTTCACCTGCATAAGCCGGAAAAGCCCATAACAACAATAATGCTGATGTCCACAATCGTTTCATATTACTCCCCCCACACCGTAGTTTTCCTGAAGAAATACGACACCACCACGTCCACTTTTACCACGAGCGGTAATTCTGAAAATATTGTATGTCGCTCCAACCACTTTATTGTCTGTATCATTGTCCATATTCAGATCATCGGCCGGTTTCGTTATTGTCGTTAAAAACTCAATTATGTATTTTGGGGCTTCGGCAGTCGTCTGTTTGGCAAGCCCCGTCACACTAATAGCATTATTATCCCAGTCGACTGTCGTCCACACTTTCGAACTTAGTGAGTGAAAGGCATACAAACCATTGGTAGGCGAGGCGGAAAAGTCATTCAAACTGGTTAATCCCGATAGCTGTGTCTCTGCAGCCCTCAAAGCCAGTTCTGCAGCTTCAAAAGCCAGATAATAGTCTTTTTGGTTGGAGGTCATTTTCTCTTCAAGCGAAGCTGTCCGCATTGATGTCAACCCAATCAGCGTCAGCACAACCAAAAAAATCAGTGCAATTAACAGGGCAACGCCCCGCTGAGATCGTCGCATGTTTACATCCCCTAATTTCGCAAGCTCACTGTGGCAAAGAAAACCCGTCCAGTCCTCATTCCAATATCTTCAATCGGAACTGCAGTTACCTGTACTTTGATAACCGTTACCTTTATCCACTCCGAAGCACTCACTTCATCAGCATTTACAAATTTATTTGGCTTGCCATCATCATCAGTATCAATGCCAAAACTGAAATTCAGATCAGAAATACCTTGTGCAAGTTCGAAAGGATCATCACTGTTGGTTTTCTGATAAAGGGTTGGAATAGGCTGTCCTTTGGAGTTTTTTATATCGGAATTGCCAACATAGAAAATATTGACCTGATACTGATACAGGATTGCATCATCATAAAAAATATCTGTATTTGATATTGGTTGACTTAGAGAAATGGTCGACGTGCTTGCTGAGTTACTGACATTTCCTGCTTGAAATAACGCAGTTTTCTCACAATCTGCAATAAACAACGTGTCTTCTTTTGCAACATATCCGGTGTTCGCAATTTGAATATCACCATCGGTTCCGCCACTTTGGGCGGTCATTAATTGAGCCCCCTGATCATCAACTCCACGAATCACCAGCATGTCAGATTGAATACCACTGATATCTTCAGTAATGGCATTGTCCGAACTGATAGCTGCCGGCAAGCCAATGGAATCTTTGTAAACGTTCATCATGCCATTGCTGGCAATATCGTTATAAAAGGCTTTACTGGCACTGATATCAGCCGTATTCAGAAATTCTTTTGTATTGGAAAAATCAATATTGGAATTGCAGCCGCTGAAATTCACCATTCGTAATTTCAGCATTATTTCGTTGAGCGCAAATCTTGCATTTTCCTGTAAGCGGGAATTCTCCTGCACCACTCGTTGTGTAGAGGAATTAACCGTAAACATCACGATCACACCAGCGGTTAAAATCAATCCCAATGTCAATGCAATCATTATTTCGATCAGCGTAAAACCACGCAGATTTGTCCTGCTACTGTTCATAAACACCTTTCAGTTAGGATTAATTACGGAAGTTAACGTGACAAGGGCACCGTCAGCATCTCTGGAGCCGTCGGAATTGAATGCGATAGTGTCTCTGAAGGTGATCTCAACCTGGTAGGTCTGGTCTGCCAGCAAAGTTATCTTGCCTGTGGCATCAGATAAAATGCCATCGACCATAAGATTATCCTTACAGACACTTCCACCAGCTCCCAATTGGCACAACCACTCTGACTTATAAAATGTCACCAGTTGATCGGTAGTACAGCTAACCGATGTACCATTACAGCTCTGATTACTTGGAGTAGATAAATTGACATATATACTGTTGGGACCGGTACTTCTGATTTTTTCAGCGATGGAGTTAGCCAGAAACATAGCATTGGAACGGTGCATTGAAGTGACACTGTTTTTAAGGCCCACAGCATTCATTCCTGTAGCGCCCACCAGGCCGATTGTAATAACCAGCAAAGCCACAAGAATTTCGATCATTCCGACACCAAACTGTTTAGAGCAAGTCTTCATGATCTATCACTCCTGCTTGGCAATCGGTGAGCCATAAACGGGAATGGACAGAGACTTGTTGTGCCCGAGCCCATCATTTAACTGAAGTGAGAAATTCCCATTCCCCGATCGCTTTCCTCGACTGTCGATGCTGAATTCATATATAGCCGTTCCCGAACTGTCGGTCAGGTTCATCGAATACGAATCACGGGGAAAACCTTCTCCCTCTCGGATCACCGAAGCATCAAAGCTCAAGATAATCTGCCAGCCATCCGACCAGTCACTACTGGTTTTAGATCGAAACGAAACACGCTCACCCCTGGTAACTGCTTCAGATCGTGTGGCGGCCACTGCTCCAACCACATCAAATACATAAGAGTTCAGTTGATTGCGTTGAAGGAAGTCACTCATGTTAGGAGCAGCCACGGTCACCAAAATTGCAACAACTGCAATTGTGATCATCAGTTCAATAATGGTAAATCCGCGGTCTTTTTTTTGTCTCATTGGCAAACTCCAAAAGTTTGTCAATAAGATACATTAAACAGATCAGTACAACGCCAAGTTACCGATGAAAGGAATGTTAGGCAGGACCAGTGGAAGAGTTTAATTTGAAGTGTGAAGTGTTACTCGCTTTTATTCCTGATTAATCAGGCGCAGCTCTTTAGGCAAACTGAAAGTAATGTTCTCCTCTATCCCATTTTGATGAACGACATCAGTATCTACATACTGCTGAATACCATGAATAACCTGGCGAACCAACACCTCTGGAGCAGATGCTCCCGCCGTAATACCAACACACACCTTGTTGTTGAGCCATGCAGGATCTATCTGACTGGCATCGTCAATCAGGTAGGCCTCACAACCCATTCTTTCTGCCAGTTCGCGAAGACGATTTGAGTTAGAGCTGTTAGTGGAACCTACAACCAGCACCAGGTCACAATGCTGAGCAAGCGTCTTAACCGCATCCTGGCGGTTTTGAGTGGCATAGCAAATATCATCTTTACGCGGTCCATGGATCTCCGGAAAACGTATTCTCAAGGCATCGATAACCTTGGCCGTGTCATCCATTGACAGCGTGGTCTGTGTCACATAAGCCAAGCGAGAGGGGTTTTTGACCGTCATTCTGGCAACATCCTGTTCAGACTCTACCAAATATATTGCTCCGCCATTGCCATCATCGTACTGCCCCATTGTTCCTTCAACTTCCGGATGTCCTTTATGGCCGATCAAAATGCACTCCATTCCCTCTTTGCTGTACTTCGCCACCTCCAGATGAACCTTGGTCACCAGTGGGCAGGTGGCATCAAATACTTTCAGGCCACGCTGTTCAGCCTGACGGCGAACAGCCTGAGACACGCCATGAGCACTGAAAATGACAATATGATCATCGGGTACTTCGTCCAACTCGTCGACAAACACCGCACCACGCTCACGCAAGCCATCAACAACAAAGCGGTTATGAACCACTTCATGACGAACATACAAAGGGCTTCCGAACAAATCCAGGGCGCGATTGACAATATCAATTGCCCGGTCAACTCCGGCGCAGAATCCCCGTGGGTTGGCTAACATCAATTTCATAGGCTATTGACCTGACTCACAGACCCGCAGAATTTCCACATCAAACTCCAGGGTTTTACCAGATAAGGGATGATTGAAATCCACCACAACACTATCTTCATTAACTTCTTTAACCACTCCGGGTAATTCCGAGTTGGCTGCATCAGAGAAGGAAATAACCAGACCAGGTCGTATTTCCATTTGCTCATCAAACTGGCTTCTCTGAAACTGCTGCAGGTTTTGAGGGTTCGGCATTCCAAAACCCTTTTCTGGAGGAATCGACATACAACGACGTTCCCCAGCCGTCATGCCAAACAAACTTTCCTCAAATCCAGGCAACAGGTTCCCATCCCCGACATTAAACTCTGCTGGCTTCCCCCCAAAATTGGAGTCCACCTCTGCGCCGTCCGGTAGACGAATGGCAAAATGCAATGTCACTCTGGTATTTGGACCAACTTTCACATCCACCTCTCATTCATTCTGAGATCAGGCATAACGACGGATTTCACCCGCCCCGTCAATATTCTCAACACAACGCCCACATACTTCCGGGTGATCAGTATGCTGCCCGACATCTTCACGATGGTGATAACAGCGTACGCACTTGGCATGCGATGACGCATGAATAGAGATCTTCAAACCATCGATATCAGTACTGACTGCATCAGCTGGGGCCTCTGTCAATGGGTGAATATGGGCCTCGGAAGTCATCGTAACAAAGCGGAATTCTTCCCCAAGCTTACCAAGGTCAGCGGCAAATTGGTCATCACAGTATAGATGTACGACCGCCTGTAAATTACCCCCTACTTTTCCGTCATTACGGGCCGCTTCAATCACCTTGTTGACAGCTGCTTTGACGTCAATAATGTT
Source organism: Gynuella sunshinyii YC6258 (assembly GCF_000940805.1). GTDB lineage: Bacteria > Pseudomonadota > Gammaproteobacteria > Pseudomonadales > Natronospirillaceae > Gynuella > Gynuella sunshinyii. Next base: position 5,849,404 of record NZ_CP007142.1, read on the forward strand.
CTGCCAGTAGGCCTCGTCCATATCCGGATCTTCAGAAAAGTCCAGGATGGGCTCGTAATAGGTTTCCAGAAATATCGACTCAGATCTCTCACCTGGAATATAGGTCCAGATTTCCTCTGCCGTAAAGCTCAAAATTGGGCAAATCCAGCGCACCATAGCTTCAATGATATGGTACATGGCGGTCTGACAGCTGCGTCGCCCCACACTCTCAGACGGCATGGTGTATTGACGGTCCTTAATGATATCCAGATAAAAACCACCCAGCTCCAGCACACAGAAGTTATGAACCTTTTGATATACATGCAAAAACTGATAGTTTTCATACGATTTCTGGATTTCTCTCTGCAATTTCGCAGTACGACGCAGTATCCAACGATCCAGACTCAACAAGTCTTTATCGCTTACCAAATCTTTTGCTGGCTCAAAACCCTCAAGATTGGACAATAGGAAACGACTGGTATTACGAATGCGGCGATACGAGTCAGCAGTACGCTTGAGAATTTCCTGAGACGCAGTCATGTCACCACTGTAGTCAGTCGCGGCAATCCACAAACGCAGGATGTCTGCACCTAAAGTGTCCATGACTTCCTGTGGCTCGATACCATTGCCCAAAGACTTGGACATTTTGTAGCCTTTCTCATCAATGGTGAAACCGTGCGTCAATACCTGCTTGTACGGAGCAACACCATTCATTGCAATAGAGGTTTTCAATGAAGACTGGAACCATCCGCGGTGCTGGTCAGAACCTTCCAGATATATATCTGCCGGAAACTGTCCCAATTCCTCCCGTTTACGAAGTACTGCATCATGAGTCACTCCGGAGTCAAACCAGACATCCAGTGTATCAGTGACTTTCTCATACTGATCAGCTTCAGCTCCGAGCAATTCCTGTGGCTCTATTTTCCACCAGGCATTAATCCCCTCTTTCTCCACTCGCTGTGCAACGTCCTCTATCAACCTGGACGTTTCCGGATGCAATTCACCTGTGTTCTTATGGACAAAAAAGGCAATGGGCACACCCCACGTTCTTTGTCTGGAAATACACCAGTCGGGGCTCTGCTCTACCATGGCTTCAATACGATTCTGGCCCCATGCAGGCACCCAACGGATCTGTTTGATCGCATCCATGGCCTGTTGCTTGAGCCCAGCTTTATCCATGGAAATAAACCACTGAGGTGTGGCACGGTAAATAAGAGGGGTTTTGGTTCTCCAACAATGAGCGTAACTGTGAGTCAGCTTACCGACACTCAACAGCACACCATTCTGCTGAAGAACTTCCACAATATGATCGTCGACTTTATAGACGTGTTCTCCCGCGAAGAGCTCTACATTGTCACGATATGTGCCATTGTCATTCAGAGGATTGATTGTCTCGATACCGTATTTATTACAAACGGCAAAATCCTCCATACCGTGATCGGGCGCAGTATGCACAATACCAGTACCGGCATCCAGTGTGACATGGTCGCCTAGCAGAACAGGTATTTCACGATTATAGAACGGATGTTTGAACTTCAATCCTTCCAATGCCTGTCCCTGACATTCTGCCAGAACATCAAACGGTCCATCCCCGATTCTCGACTTAAACGACTCAGCCAGTTCCTTCGCTACGATCAACAGACCATGATCAGTTCGAACCAACACATAGGTAATATCGCCACCTACCGATAATGCCAGTGAAGCAGGCAGTGTCCACGGTGTTGTCGTCCAGATGACGATAGCGGCATCTGCTGCTTCATCAACCTTAAATTTGTCAAAGACAGCTTTCCTGTCTAATGCGGGGTATGCCACATCGAGCTGTGTGGATACCTTGTCGTGGTACTCCACTTCTGCTTCAGCCAGAGCAGATCCACCAACAACACTCCAATAAACCGGCTTATATCCTTTTTGTAAGTGCCCACTTGCAGCTATGCGCCCAAGAGCACGAATAATGTCCGCTTCTGTCTGATAATCCATGGTCAGATAAGGCTTATCCCAACTGCCGAACACTCCCATGCGGATAAAGCCCTTTTTCTGGCGCTCAATCTGTTTGTAAGCATACTTACGACACTCATTTCTGAAAGTCTCGTAATCAACTTTATCCCCGGCTTTACCGATCATTGTCTCGACCTTGTGCTCGATCGGCAGGCCATGACAATCCCAGCCAGGTACATAAGGAGCATCAAATCCGGCAACACTACGGGATTTAATAATAAAATCTTTAAGTATCTTGTTAACCGCATGCCCCAAATGCAAGTCACCATTGGCATAAGGAGGACCATCATGAAGAATGAACTTTGGTCGTCCGGCACTGATATTCCGGATTTTCTGATACAACTCAATTTGCTGCCATCTCTTCAACGTAGCCGGTTCGCGCTGAGGAAGGCTGGCTTTCATAGGGAAACTTGTCTTTGGCAGGTTCAAAGTCGACTTGTAATCGGTCATGATCTTTATCTGGTTACTCTTTCTGCGGTTATAAGTTGTCGCGCCTGGGCGATATCTTCTTGAATCTGTATTTTCAGTTCATCGATGTTGGCAAATTTTTTTACGGCTCTCAGCCAATGACGAAACACGATGGTTAAGTGCTCACCATATATTTCTTCATCAAAATCAAAGATGTGAACCTCTAAATTTGGATGATGGATATCCCGGGTTGGTTTGGGACCAATATTTGCCACACCATAATAAGTGCTTCCTCTCAGCTTCAAATCAACCTGAAACACACCCTCCAGAGCGGATTTATATCCATTCACCTGGAGATTAGCGGTTGGGACCCCAATCGTGCGGCCAAGTTTGGCACCATGAATCACTTTCCCGGAAATGGAATAATCCCACCCCAATAATGCAGACGCTTCGGTCAGGCACCCCTGGGCCAGCTTGTCCCGTACCAGAGTACTACTGATCCGGCCATCATTGCTCAAAAAAGTAGAGTGGTCCTTGATTTCGAACGCATGCTCTATACTCATTTGCTTGAGAAACTCGAAATTACCACTGCGGTCACACCCAAAACGAAAATCGTCTCCCACGATCAGGCTCTTAATCCCCAATCGTCCAACTAAAACATCGTCTACAAACGCTTTAGCCGTCAAAGCTCGGAAGCGGGCGTTGAAATTGATCACAAGCACACAGTCCACGCCCGTTTTTTCCATCAAGGATACTTTGTCACGAAAGCCTGTCAGACGAGCAGGAGCCCCTGTAGGGTCAAAAAACTCTTTGGCCTGAGGCTCAAAAATCATAACCACGGATTTCACATGGAGATCCCGAGCCGTCACAACAGTGGATCTGAGTATCTGCTGATGCCCCCGATGTACTCCATCAAAATTCCCGATTGTGAGCACACAACCTTTATGGCGCGCTCTTAAATTATGTAGACCTCGTATGATTTCCATTATTTACCTGAGAGAATCGGGGGAAGGCGGATTATATGTAAAGCCGGCACCAATTTCAGCGTTTCAGATGATGAAATCTGATACCAAAAGCCCATACTGCTGCAAAATACACACATATTCCCACACAAACCATACCAGAAACCGCATAAACACGAGCATAAATAGACTGAGTCTGCCAGAACAGCGGGGCAGGCAAGAGCAGATACAGAAACCCTATCATGACCGCGCATGCCAGCAATACTCTCAACAGAAAGGCCCTGATATCCCGGCCAACATAAAACTTCATATCCCGGCGCAAAAACCAGTACAGGGCACCTGCGTTGAACCATGCCGACAATGCGGTGGCCAGGGCAAGCCCCACATGTTTTAACCAATACACCAGCATCAGGTTAAACACCATATTCAAAATCATTGACCAGATCGCTATTTTTACCGGAGTCTTCATCTCCTGCCTGGAATAAAAACCAGGAGCCAGCACCTTGATCAACATGAAGGCCAGCAAACCTAAGGAATAAGCCCTTAAAGACAACGAAGACATCTCAACGGAATGAAAGTCCATTTCACCATGATAGAAAATCGTGGCGATTAATGGTTCTGATAAATAAAACAGCGCCGCCGATGCAGGCAACCCCAGGAACACCACGAGCTTAATAGCCCAACCCAAAGTCGCCCGAAACTGATCACTATCCTGCGCCATGTGAGTATTACTCAATACTGGCAAGACAACCGTTGCGATAGCAATACCAATCACCCCCAGGGGCAACTCTGACAATCTATCAGAGTAATAAAGCCAGGATACACTGCCATCAACCAGCAAAGATGCAAGCACCGTATCCAACAGCAGATTTATCTGACTGACCGACACCCCCAACAAGGCTGGAACCATAAGTCTGGCTACCTTACGAACCCCATCATGCTGAAATGACAGCTTCGGTCTGACAAACACATTAAGCCGGTAAAGAGAAGGTTGCTGAAATAACAGCTGAGCCAGACCCGCTACAAGCACTGCAATTGCAAGACTTTGAATGGGTGGCTCAAACCAGGAAGAGCCGAACACGGCAAAAAATATCAAACAAACATTAAGCAAGACCGGCGTGAAGGCCGGTATAGCAAAGTTGCCATATGTATTTAATACCGCACCACACAAGGCGGTCATGGAAATAAAAAACAGGTAGGGAGATACCAAACGAATCGTAGCGGTGGTTTGTGCCAGCTTGACAAGATCTCCGTGATACCAAAAACCTGGCGCAAAAATAATCGCCACATAGGGAGCCAGAACGATCAGCAGGGTGGTAACCAAAAGCAGCCACAAACCAAGCCATGCAGATATATGCGCCATCAAATCACGCACTCCAGACAACCCTGATTCTTTCTTCACTTCCGCCAAAACCGGAATAAATGCTTGCGAAAATGCGCCTTCAGCAAATAATCGGCGCAAGAAATTAGGGATCTTAAAGGCAATCAGAAAAGCGTCGACCTGACCTCCCGCTCCAAATATATGGCCAATTACGACATCCCTTACCAGCCCCAGTACCCTTGAGCTGAGCGTCCCCACACCAACTGCTACTGTAGACCTGAAAAGCCCCTTTCGAGTTGATGGTGAGTTATTAGTATTAACCAATGAGCGATTCCATTTCTGAGTACCAAGACGAGCCGCGAAGTGTAACCGAAATGCTCCGCGTTAAAAGAACTTAATCTTATTTGACAAGAACCGAAAGCATCAATAGAATCGCGCCCTCTTTTTAACTAACTGATATTCCCAAGGAGCCAGATCGTGGCAAACTCAGCTGGATCTCGTAAACGCGCTCGTCAGGCCATTAAGCGTCGCGCCCATAATGCCAGCCTGCGATCCATGGTGCGTACCTACGTCAAAAAAGTAGAAGCCCAAATCGAAGGCAATGATTATGATGCGGCTACACAGGCTTTTACTGCTGCACAACCTGTTTTGGACAAAATGGCCCGCAAAGGCATTTTGAGCCCTAACAAAGTATCGCGCACCAAAGCTCGTTTAAACGCACATATAAAGTCCCTGAAAGCTGCTTAATCGCACACATTTCAGGTATTGTTGAAAAAGACCGGCATGCCGGTCTTTTTCTGTTTTCAAGTGACAGCCTATCTTTAAACTGGCAATGGGTTATTATTATAGCTTTCCTTTAAGCCATTTAGCTCATATCAATGCCACACAATCCAATCACCCTGGACATTCTTCGCGCCCTCAAGGCCATTGACAGACACGGAAGCTTTGCAGCTGCAGCAGAAGCGCTCAATAAGGTCCCATCAGCACTCACATACACCATCCAAAAAGTCGAGCAAGACCTGAACCTGGCGCTATTTGACAGAAGTGGGCACAAAGCCCAGATGACAGATGCAGCAAAACTATTACTCAGGGAAGGACAAAAAATACTCGACCAACTGGATATGTTGGCAACAAATGCAAAGCAGGTCGCCGACGGCTGGGAAGTGGTCTTCACCGTCGTATTTGACACCACTATAGACATTGCCCAACTATTCCCGGTTATTAAAGAATTTCAGGATGTCGCCCCTTTTGTCAGAGTAAAACTGAAAGAAGAATCCCTTTCAGGTTCATGGGAAAGCATTCAAAACAATCATGCCAATCTGCTAATAGCCCCCCGAATAGGGCTACCACTAGACACCGATCACTTGGAAACAAAGGAAATCGGCGACATGGAATTTACCCTTGCTGTGGCTCAAAATCATCCACTGACAACCTATCCTCAGCCGGTTGCACACCAAGAGCTATCTAAGTTTCCAGTGGTTGTCATTCCCGACTCCACCACAAAGACCCAAACCATGTCAGCAGGACTAAGTCACCAGGAAAGACATTTCTATGTTCCCGGGATGACAGAAAAAATAAAAGCCCAAGTAGCTGGCCTGGGAATAGGTTATCTTCCAAAGTTCAGAATTCAGAACGAACTCGAAAATGGCTCCCTGGTTGAAATACAAACAGCGGACAACCGAACATCTCAGGGAAAGTTACTACTTGCCTGGAGAAAAGATAACAACGGAAAAGCATTGGAGTGGTTTATAAAGAGATTATCCAGCAAGTCTCTGATTGAATAGATACAAAAAAGCCGGCAATCGCCGGCTTTTTTACCACTAAAAACTTCTTAGAAAGAGTAAGAAGCAGATAGCTCAATTTTGTTGGTAGTTGAAACATCAGCCTTTTCTTTCTTGGACTGATAGTCATAGTCAGCAGCGTAAACAACACCTACCTCACTGGTGTAAGACACACCCAAGCCGATGGCAGGAGAGTCAATCTCTTCAGCATCCAGGTCATCAACCTCTACATCCGCATAAGCCGCATAAGCGTCTTGAGCGTAAGCAAGCTTGCCGTACAGGATGTCACCACTATCATCCCAGTTATCCATATAATAATAACCAGAAACAGTTATAGACCCAAAACCTGCAGATGCACCCACCTCTACTTCAACCGGATTATAGCCATCGATGTCAGCGGTATCGATATCTTCCAGAACATTCACGCCATCAGCCTTAACGGTTCCTGTGGAACTCAGAGCTGCAACATATGCACTGATAGTATCTGTAATGTTTACATCCACCTGAACAGCAACTTCAGTAAAATCAAACAAAGTAACATCTACATCATCAATCGTTTTAGTAACAGCAATCTCACCATCACCAGCCGTATTATTGATTGCAGCCTTAATTGCAACTTTGCCCAAATCATAAGTAGCCGCCAAACCGACGAAAGTAGAAGAGGTAGTTTCCCCGCCTTGATTACCGTTATCAAGATACTGACCTTCCACATCCAGCTTAAGAGCATCCATCTCATAGTGATAGTTAACACCTACACCGAAATCGATAACATCGTCAGCAGTTTCCGCATCCGTTGAATCGTCATCAGCACCTTCAAGCTGAATGCTTAGACCATTAGCAGAATAGCGAATACCTACATCCGGCTCAAAGTCGTTACCATCATCCATATCGAGCTCTTCCACGCCGATATATTCATCAGTCACAGTAACTTCGCCAACCTGACCAAAAGAGATCGGGCCATCAGTAACAATAATATCATTAACAGTTACTTCAGCCGTCTGATCACCAGCGGTTTTGATACCATCGATACTGATATTGGCCGAGAAAGGACCATGAACAACATCCAGATCCATCATCAGACCATAGAAGTCACCCTCATCGATATCGTTATCACCATTATCACTTTCCAGTGTATCAACATCACGAGTGTCATCACCCTTGAAGTCAAAAACAGCACCAGCACTCATTGTGCCGTAGAAGGTGTATGATGTTTCTGTATCGGCAGCAGCAGCTTGTCCGGTGATAGCAGCAGCCAAAGCAGTCACTGCAAAACCAGAAGCAATCTTAATCGCTTTCATTCAAGATTCCCCTTTATTATTATCAACCCGGATTTTTACCGGATAGACTATATTGAATAACCGGTCATTAATGCTTCTTCCATTCAGGTAAAACAGAAAAAGTAAAAACGCTAGTTATCTCTTTTATCGTTATAAAATTTGCAACGGCCATATTACACACTCATTGCAAAAATAAAAGCCAAACCTTATTCCTTCTTTACAACTATCTTGAGATAGCTCAATGATAATTGTGCAAACTTCCTAACAAGCTAACGACACCTAAAGTTGGCAACAGTTCCTATCAAACCAGAGGCTATATTTCTGGTCAAGCCATCAAATGCATTTTTTTTATTAATTTCTGACACTTAGGGCTGAAAATTTACGTATTACGACATTGTATTTTCAGATGATATGGGCACAAAAAAACAACCTAAACGTAAGATGAACAAAACACCAAAAAGTTACCAAGAAAGACCCATTATCAGGAATAAACGATCAAAAAAGACCGCAGATTTTAATTTTCTTTTATATCTCATTGATTTTATTGTTATTTTTCAGCTTTGACTGAAACGTATATAGAGAACAAATAAAAGTCAATAGACTTAGCCACAAACAGAAGACACTTTACCTTTACACAAACAAATCAACAGGCAAAAAAAAGAGAAGCTGACCGCCTCTCTTTTTCTTAAAATACTTATTTAAGCAACATCACATCTCTTCAAAAAACTTTTTAACTCCATCAAACCATGTCTTGGTTCTGGGAGAATGCGATTTACCTTCCATAGATTCCTGAAACTTTCTGAGCAACTCTTTTTGAGACTCATTCAGCTTAACGGGCGTTTCAACCACAACCTTGCATATCAGGTCACCCATTACTGTTGATCGGATCGGTTTCACCCCCTTACCACGCAAACGAAATAATTTGCCGGTTTGGGTTTCAGGCGGGATTTTAAGTTTGACGCGACCATCCAAAGTTGGAACCTCAAGTTCACCACCTAAAGCCGCATCTGCAAAGCTGATTGGCACCTCGCAGTGCAGATTAGCCCCGTCGCGAACAAATATAGAATGCTCCCTGACATGCACCTGAACATACAGGTCTCCAGCAGGTCCGCCATGCAAACCGGCTTCCCCTTCACCCGAGAGGCGAATACGATCACCAGTATCAACACCAGCAGGGATTTTTACATTCAGAGTCTTGGTTTCACGCACAGCACCACGACCATGACAAACCTGACACGGATCCTTAATGACCTTGCCGGAACCACTACAGGTTGGGCATGTCTGCTGTACAGAGAAAAATCCCTGTTGCATTCGAACCTGGCCAACACCGCCACACGTAGTACATGATGTGGTACCACTACCTTTCTTGGCACCGGAACCATCACAGGATTTGCACGAAACCAGAGTCGGCACCTGAAGGCGCTTATCTATTCCTCTAACCGCCTCTTCCAGAGACAACTCAAGATCATATCGGAGATCACTTCCCCTTTGAACGTGAGAGCGACGTCCACCCGCAGCATTACCAAAAATGTCCCCGAAAACATCACCGAAAATATCGCTGAAGCTACCATGGCCACCACTTTGGCCGCCAAATCCCCCTTGACCATCCACACCGGCATGACCAAACTGATCATATGCGGCACGTTTCTGATCATCCGCCAGCACCTCATAAGCTTCATTGATTTCCTTGAACTTATGCTCTGCTTCGGCGTCCCCGGGATTACGATCCGGATGGAATTTCATAGCCAGCTTACGGTAGGCTTTTTTTATCTCTTTGGGATCGGTGCCTTTGGCAACACCCAGGACTTCGTAGTAGTCTCGTTTCGACATATGCTTTGGTTCAATCCACGTAATTAAGGCGGCTAAGGCCGCCTCAACTTAAACACTTAACGACTTATTTATCGTCCTTAACCTCTTCAAACTCAGCATCCACCGCATCATCACCTGCAGATGAGGACGATCCTGCCTGAGCCTGTTCTGCTGCTCCAGCATCTTTAGCTGACTGTTCAGCATACAGCTTTTGCGCCATATTCGCTGAAGCATCGGACAATGCTTTAGTTTTTGCCTCAATATCATCCTTATCATCTGTCTTCAAAGCAGCTTCCAGCTCTTCAATGGCTTTTTCTATAGAAGCTTTTTCCTCAGAGTCGATTTTGTCTCCTACTTCCTGCAACGTTTTCCGAGTCGCATGAACAAGACCATCCCCTGTATTTCTGACCTGCACAAGCTCTTCAAATTTGCGGTCTTCATCAGCGTGAGCTTCTGCATCTTTTACCATCTTATCGATTTCATCGTCACTCAAACCTGAAGACGCCTTGATAACGATGGACTGTTCTTTACCAGTTCCTTTATCTTTGGCTGATACGTGCAGAATACCGTTAGCATCAATATCAAATGCAACCTCAATTTGCGGCACACCACGAGGCGCTGGCGGAATATCAGATAAATCAAATCTGCCAAGCGACTTGTTCTGGGAGGACATTTTACGCTCACCCTGCAACACATGAATGGTCACAGCCGTCTGGTTGTCATCTGCTGTTGAAAACACCTGTGTTTTCTTAGTCGGAATGGTTGTATTTTTTTCAATCAAAGGAGTAGATACACCACCCATTGTTTCAATACCCAGAGTCAAAGGTGTTACGTCCAACAACAGAACATCCTTGACATCACCAGCCAGTACAGCACCCTGGATAGCAGCACCAATGGCCACAGCTTCATCAGGGTTCACATCTTTACGGGCATCTTTACCAAAGAAGTCTTTAACCTTGCTCTGAACCAAAGGCATCCGAGTTTGACCACCAACCAGAATAATTTCATCAATATCAGAAATTTCCTGATCGGCATCCTTTAAAGCAATCTTAACAGGCTCTAAAGAACGGTTAACCAGATCTTCAACCAGGCTTTCGAGTTTTGCCCGGGTCACTTTAACATTCAAATGCTTCGGTCCGCTTGCATCAGCGGTAATATAAGGCAAATTCACATCTGTCTGCTGACTGGAAGACAACTCAACCTTGGCCTTCTCAGCGGCTTCTTTAAGCCTTTGCATTGCCAATGGATCACCTTTCAAGTTAATACCGGAGTCTTTCTTGAACTCTTCAGCCAGATAGTTAATCAAACGAAGGTCAAAATCCTCACCACCCAGGAACGTGTCGCCATTGGTTGAAAGGACCTCAAACTGAGTTTCGCCATCAACGTCAGCAATTTCAATAATAGAGATATCAAAGGTACCACCACCGAGGTCATACACCGCAATAGTCCGGTCACCTTTTCCTTTATCCATACCATAAGCCAGCGCTGCTGCAGTTGGTTCGTTGATGATCCGCTTGACATCCAACCCGGCAATTTTACCGGCATCTTTAGTTGCCTGACGCTGACTGTCGTTAAAGTATGCAGGAACAGTAATCACAGCTTCTGTGATTTTTTCGCCCAAAAAGTCTTCGGCCGTCTTTTTCATTTTCTTCAGAACTTCAGCAGATACCTGGGGAGGCGCTTTTTTGTCTCCCCTTGCCTCTACCCATGCATCGCCGTTGTCTGCTTTGACAATTTTGTATGGAACCATGTTGATGTCTTTTTGAACAACATCGTCCTCAAAACGACGACCAATCAAACGCTTGACTGCAAAAAGTGTGTTGGTCGGATTGGTAACCGCTTGACGTTTGGCAGGTTGACCAACCAACACCTCTCCATCATCGGTAAATGCCACAATCGACGGAGTTGTACGATCACCTTCAGAGTTCTCAATAACTTTTACTTTGTCTCCGTCCATAATAGAGACACAGGAATTGGTGGTTCCCAGGTCAATACCAATAATCTTTGCCATATTTCACTATCTCCTAAATTCAAGATGGGGTTCTACCCGAATTCTCATTGCTTGCCAGAATAATTGGGCTTTTTGTAAGGCTTTCAAGCCTGCTCATCGATTGTTTTTTGACCACCACCTTTACTGACCATTACCATTGCCGGACGCACCAGACGGCCTGCTAACGTATAACCTTTTTGCATTACGGCAATCACCGTATTGGGTTCAACTTCAGGGTTATCAACCATGGACATTGCCTGATGTAACTGAGGATCAAAAGGCTCGCCTTCTGGATTGATAGCATGCACATCAGACTTATTAAGAGCACTGGTAAACAACCCCAGCGTCATATTAACCCCTTCAAGAACGGGGTTTGAATCACGCTCTTCCTGCGGCGCAGCCTCCAATGCCCGTTCTAGATTATCCATAACCGGCAACAGCTCCTTAATCAGTTTCTCCTGACCAAATTTATGGGCCGCCTCAACATCTTTTTCCATGCGTCGACGGAGATTCTGCATATCCGCATGAACCCGTAACAGCTGTTCTTTCAGGGCTGCAATTTCTTCAGCAGCCTCGCTGCCACCCTCAGTCCCAGTCACGGCTTCATCAGCAACACCCTGCTGTTCAGGCTGTGTTTCCTGCTGAAGCAGCTCTTCAGATTGGCCTTCTCCCGTTCCCTGATCAACAGTCTGATTTTCTGTTGTCATCTCTAGTATTCTCCGAAGTTAATATAACCAGTTAGTGGCGGTCCTATATCGGGTCATTGGCCTCAATTTCAACAGTTGCACTTCATTGCCATATACTGTATTTATAGCCAGTATATATATTCAAACAGGTGAAACTGTGCTTACCCATCTTCACATCAGCGACTTTACGATTGTTTCCGAACTGAATATTGAGCTTCATAAGGGAATGACGGCCGTTACCGGTGAAACCGGGGCCGGCAAATCCATTATGCTCGACGCACTTGGTTATGCGCTAGGAAACCGGGCCGACAGCGGAGTTGTTCGCCCGGGAGCAGAAAAAGCGGATATCTCAGCCACCTTTATGTTAGAGCACATTCCATCTGCAAGAACCTGGCTGATCGCTCAGGCGCTTGAAAATGGCGAAGCGGAATGTGTACTGAGAAGAGTCATCACCTCTGAGGGCCGTTCCAGAGCATTTATTAATGGAAAACCAGTACCGGCCCAACAATTGAAAGAGCTGGGAGATCTAGTCATCGACCTCCATAATCAGCATGAACATCACTCTCTTCTGAATACCGATGTTCAGCGTCGTCTGTTGGATGAGTTCGGTGGACACGAAACACTTGCCAAAAAAGTGGCTGATGCTTATCAGGAATGGCGAAAACTCCACCAGAAGGTCCAACAAACCCAGAAAGCACAGGACGAAAAGTCCGCTCGCCTGCAATTGCTGCAATACCAACTTGATGAGCTGGAGGCATTGGACCTTAAGGAAAATGAATTACAGGCACTTGAGCAGGAACAAACCCTGCTGGCCAATGGCGAAAATACAGTCAACACATTGAGTCAGGTTATTTCCCGCTGCGAGGGGGATGAATCCGCCCCCGGGATTCTGGATGCTTTACGATCTCTGAATCAACAATTACAGACATTAAAATCAGAACAACTCAGAGATATCATTGAAACCTTTTCATCAGCGCAAATCATGATTGATGATGGCCTCAAAGAACTGAGTAACTTTCTGGATAACTTCGAAGTTGACCAGCAACGCTTGGCTGATGTGGATCAACGTCTGGCCATCATTTACGATCTGGCCAGAAAACACCAGATCCATCCAGACCAGTTATTAGAGACATTTCGGTCTTTAGCACAGGAATTCGAATCCCTAAAAGATGACGAATTCAATCTGGAAAAATGGCACAAAGAACTCGAAGAACTCCAGAATACTCACCAGCAGCTGAGCCATCAGCTCACGGAAAAACGCGCCAAAGCCAGTATCAGACTTGCAAAGGAAGTTACTCAGCAGCTCCAATTGCTATCTATGAAAGGCGCTCAGTTGAAAGTACAACTAACCCCCCTGACGGACAAGCGCTTTGCTATCTTTGGCAACGAGGAAATTGAATTTCTTATTCAAACCAACGCCGGGTTACCTTTTGGTCCCATTCAAAAAATAGCATCAGGGGGCGAACTGTCCCGTATAAGTCTCGCAATACAGGTCGTTTGCGCCCAAAAGAGCCAGATTCCGACACTGATTTTTGATGAAGTTGATGTCGGCATCAGCGGTGCAACTTCTGAAATCGTCGGCAGAATGTTGCGTCACCTGGGCGAAAAAGGCCAAGTGCTGTGTGTCACTCATCAACCTCAGGTCGCCAGTCTGGGACATCACCACATACAGGTTACCAAGACCATTACCCGCTCAGGCAATACCGAAGTAACGCTCGCTTATGTAACTGAAAACAGTCGTATAGATGAAGTGGCAAGACTATTGGGAGGTGTGGAGCTGACCTCACAAACCGTTGCACATGCTCGGGAAATGCTGGTAAACGGGCAAAAGATGCACTAGCAATAGTTTACTGAAATACCCATCCTAATTGCTGTATTTCAAAAAACACACTATACACGTTTGGTTGTGGCGATAGTCGGGCCTGCCGTTCTAATTTCCGCAGCCACGTCCTGTATCATTACCAGAAGCAACCCCTTCGAAATCACCAACTTATGTGGAAAAACTGTTGAACAGACTGAGATCCCTACCCTGGAAACAGACCTTTCACCTGGCATGGCCTGTTGCTTTAGCCAACCTATCTTTTCCTATGTTGGGCCTGGTTGATGCCTCAGTATTGGGTCATCTGGATAACCCGATATTCCTGGCAGGCGTTGCTCTGGGCTCCAGCCTAATTGCTTTCGTTTTCTGGGGTTTCAATTTTCTGGCCATGGGCCTCTCCGGTGTTACTTCAAGCGCATACGGCGCCCACAATCCAGGTGAGATCAAAACTCATCTGACTCAATATGCAATAGTAGCCAGTACCCTCATATTCATGCTGTTATTGCTGCACAAGCCACTGATTGAAATGGGCCTGCAATTCATGAACTCCAGCCCTGAAGTTGAACAACAGGCTCGAATTTACCTGCAAATCCGAGCCTGGGGAATTCCTGCCATGATCTTTAACTCCATGCTGATTGGATTTTTTACTGGCATGCAAAATACTCGCATTGGCCTCTATACCGTTTCTGTTTCTCAGATAATCAACCTGGTGCTCAATGTTGTACTGGTATTTCGCTTCAATATGTCAACAAACGGTATTGCATTGGGTACCGTCATTAGCGAATACATTGGCGTTACCTTTATTTTTATAGCTTTGTTAAAACGCTACAAGCGCCTGGGTGGAACCATAAATTGGCAGTTGTTACTGAATGTCGGCTACTACAAACCCATGCTTGCGACCAGCTTTAACTTACTGATTCGTTCGTTTTTGCTGTTATTCAGTGTCACTTGGCTCAACAAACTTTCGGCCCAAATCAATGACCAGACACTTGCTGTGAACGCAATATTGTTATCTTTGTTTACGCTCATATCCAATACACAAGACGCTACAGCCTCCGCAGCAGAGGCTCAGACAGGATTGGCTCTGGGAGCCGGAAACAGGCAAAAACTCAAAGAAATTCTTATTACAACAGGCATGATTGCGCTTGCTTTTTCAATTCTCCTGAGCCTGATATTCATTTTACTCAAAGACGTAATTATTCATCTGATGACTAATCAAACTGCTTTACAGAATTTAGTCAGCCACAACTTTATATGGGTACAAATCCTACCTCTGCTTGCTGTTCTGGCTTTTTGGCTGGACGGTGTGTTTATCGGGGCAAGATTGTCTGGAGACATGAGAAACAGCGTTATCGCAGGGTTCTTCGGTTTCTTCTTAATAAGTCATTTTATTCCACAAACCCCTGAGGCAGTATGGTGTAGCTTTTGCCTGACTTATCTTGTAAGAAGCACATGGCTACTAAGAATATTTTTAACCAAAATATGGAAAAAAATCGTATTAGAGCATCAGGAAGAATGTTCCCTGAATAATTCAAAGAACATTCATGATGCATAGGAGAATTATTTTTTTAGAAGCTGTAATACCTTGGCTTTAATTTCAGCAATATCACCATCACGATAACCAGCATGTACCATTCTGATAACTCCCTGCTGATCGATGATATAGGAAGTTGGCATTGCTTCTACTCCATAAGCCTCTGGCAGTTTTCCTGAACTATCTGCTGCAATCGGATAATCTACTGGGAACTGCTTAAGAAACCCAAGACCATCCTCAGCATTTTCGTCCAAATTCACTGCGACAACTTCAAAACCTTGACCAGCCAGTTCAGCTCTCAATTTATTGAGTTCTGGAAGTGATTTTCGACATGGCCCGCACCACGAAGCCCAAAAATCCAGATAAACTACCTTTCCACGAAAGCTCCGTAATTCAACAACGTCACCACCGGACAAAGATTTCGCCTTGAATAACGGTGCGTTATCTCCTTCAGACAAAGCCAAGCTCCAAGAAGCCGACAGCAACAAAAAGAATGCAATAGCTAACTTTTTCATTAATTTAAATCCCAAATTCCAATACATATATGCAAGCCTAACACATTGTTTTTTTTCTCATATAATGCATTTAACAGAATTTGAGAGAGTATTCACGAAGTACTAAAAAATAATGTTTTGATACTAATCAACTTCTGGGCTTGACGTATAACACCAAATTATGATCGATCAGGTCATAACCGTATTTGTCTGCAATCCTCTTCTGTAAAGCCTCGATTTCCTCATCAACGAACTCAATCACTTCACCAGAATCGATACATACCATATGGTCATGATGATCACCATCAGCCAGCTCAAATACGGAATGACCACCATCAAAATTATGTTTGGTTACCAGCCCTGCACTCTCAAATTGGGTCAAAACCCGGTATACAGTCGCCAGCCCAACATCTTCGCCAGACTCCAGAAACGACTTATACACATCTTCGGCGCTCATATGGCGGTTTTCAGATTCTTCAAGCATCTGCAGAATCTTCAGCCTGGGCACGGTAACCTTTAAACCAAGTTTACGTAATTCTTTAGGCTTGTCCTGTGTCATGACTTTATACTCTTCTAGTTCCCATATGATGACGGTATTATGGACCCTTCAATTTTTGAGTCAAAGATTTAGCGAATGCGAATTTTCTTTATAACCTTACTCTCAGCCTGTTTATTAACTGGCTGCATTCTCGCCCCTTACCACGTTGAAGTACCTCAAGGAAACTTAGTATCCAAAGAAATGCTTGCCCAGCTGGAACCCGGCATGACACCCGAACAGGTGAAATTTATTATGGGCACTCCAGTCCTGAATACAGATATAACTCCTGATGAATGGCTCTATTACTATCGGAATACCGTGGGAGGCCAGGCAACAACGGAACAAACCATTACACTGACCTTCAAGGATGGGTTGCTCAGTACGATTAATGGAGAGTCTGAGTTCAGCGAAGATGACCTGTAATACGACTATCCCCGTGCCTGAACTTATTCTTCATCACGGGCCTTTTTGGCAGCCCGATTAGCTCGGGCCTGTTTGGGATCTATCAATAATGGCCGGTACAGTTCGATGCGCTGGCCCTTTTGTACTCGCTGGTCCTTCGGCTTTGCCACTCGCTTACCAAAAATCCCCATTGCCTGGGTCTCAAAGTCAATTTCTGGAAATTCCCTGTCAATCCGGCTTTTTACCGCCGCATCAAATACAGTAGTTTCAGCATCAACCTGAACCGTAATAATTTTTTGTTTTTGCGAGGTACCGTACACTACCTCAATGGAAAACTCTTCAGCCATAAATCTGATCCGCTCTTTGACAAAAACTGCTCACCAACTGTCCTCCAACCTGTGACATCACTGTACCCACAGCTTTCCCCAGCAACTTGTTTTCAGGTTCAAATACCAAATGAAGACTGACCTTGCACCCGCTGTCACCCAATGGCCTGAAATGCCACTCTCCAATCAGGTTTTTAAAAGGCCCTTTTTCAAGCTGCAACTTTATAACCTCTCCAGTCACCAGCGTGTTGCGGGTCACCAAAATCACCCTAACCCCTAGTTTCGACAGCACCAACTCAGCCAGCATATGCGATTCAGACTGCTCAAACACCCGGGTACTGGCAACTCCATCTAAAAACTCTGAATATCTGGTCACATCATTGACCAGAGCATACATCTGTAACGGTGAATACCTGACCAGTGCGGAACGATCAATCACTACGGCCATTAACGCCTGAACTCCAAGTAAATCTTTCGAATGCCAACGAACAAAATCCCCATACATACAGACAACAACAGGATCATATCCGGTTTTAATAACAGGTACTGCTCAAGGGAAGCGAAGAATAACAGCAGGATAGCCACGATGGAAACAAAGCGAAGAGCCAGTCGCCAGAGGGCATAACGTACAGGGTGTGATGGCCGAATCTCCTCTACCAGTTCTCCTGGTAACATTACCCAGCCGACAAATAAAGCCATCATAAAGCCCACTAGCGGAACCAACAGCGTCGATGAGATAAACACCAGGCTTTCATAGATTGTCATACCATACCAAAACCAGCCAGCGAGTCGCCCGAATGACAACTGCCCCAGCCAAGCAAGCAACAAAACCAGCCCCCCCACAATACTCGCAGCGAATGCCCTATTCAGATGAAAACGCTCAACCATCATACGAGTGCCTGGCTCCAGCAGAAACAGTGCTGACGTAATACCTGACAGCAGCATAAACCCCCAAAATATCAGCCCCCAGAAATAACTCAGGTGACTGGGCAACCACTGAAACAACAGAACCACTTCATTTCCTTCCTCCAGTGCCTGACCGATATGACCCCAAACAAAAAATGCCACCGCAATACTGACAATCAAATCTGACAACGCCACAGTAATACCTGCCCATCCAATAGACTGACCCTTATCCATAAAAGAACCGCATGCCCATATCGCCCCCACGCCGATACCCAAGGTATAGAACGACTGCCGGATAGCCAGCAACACCGACTGCCAGCTGACATCCGAGGTACGCCAGGTAAAAATCTTCTCTGCGGCGAACCCCAAATCCGCACTGTTTACAACACTACCTCCCATGAAGACCACTGCAAGCAACAACGCTGGCACCATTACCACGACCATCGGCTGATAACCCGCCTTTAATCCCAAAGCTGTTACGATGATCAAAAACGCAATAATGATCGCCTGGATATGAATCAACCCATCAGCATCACTCATTAGCTGGAAGAAATACCTTAAAAAATGATCAGGTTCACGAACATCAGGTAAATGCAACCAATGCCAGAAATAAGCCGCGGCCCACGACGATACGACCAGATAAACCGCCGCAGTCAAAATACCGGCCAATACCGAGAAATGTCCAACCAGAGCCCAAATACGGTGTCCATGGCTCTCCAGGACAACAGTTTCCATTCCATACACGGGACTCTGACGAGATCGCCTCGCCAATGCCATTTCCGCCATCACCACAGGAATAGCCACCAGAAACTTACAGCCCAGATAAAGCACCAGAAATGCACCGCCACCCTCACTTCCGACCAAAATCGGAAAATTAAGCAGGTTACTGAAGCCTATCGCAGCCCCGGAAATCGCCAGCAACATGATCCATCGGTAGCTGAAACGTTCATACTGGTAATGTCCAAAAACCAAAAAAAGCTCCTGATTTAGAAAAAGCTATGAATAACAGAAAGTTAGCCCTTATACTTCACCCATGGCAAAGACAAAATCTCACAACACCGGGCGGCTGATTGCACAAAACAAAAAAGCCCGCCACGACTACCACATTGAAGACAAAATAGAAGCAGGCCTTGCCCTGGCCGGATGGGAATTGAAAAGCCTCCGGGCAGGAAAAGCGCAACTGCGGGATTCCTATGTCATATTTAATCACGACGAAGCCTGGTTGGTAGGTGCTCACATCAGCCCTCTCAGTACAGCCTCGACACACGTTGTGGCAAATCCGGTACGTGATCGCAAAATACTGATGCATCGCAAGCAGATAGACAAGTATAAGGCTGCCTCTGAACAAAGCGGCTATACTATCGTTGCACTGGATCTACACTGGAGCAAGCAGTACGTAAAATGTGAAATAGCTCTGGTTAAAGGTAAAAAGCTCCATGACAAACGGGAAACCATAAAAGAGCGTGAATGGAACAGACAAAAAGAAAGAGTCTTGAAACATCACGTATAAACCACTATAACTACGCCCCCTTCAATTAAAGAGGGCAACCCGGCAAGCAACATCAGCCGGCATTGAGCAGTAAAGAATACGGGGACGAAAAGGTTTCGACGTGGATTACAAAGCTCAAGGTGCATGTCGTGATGGTAGCGAATCACGTAAATCCAAAGCTGCAAAACAATAGTTGCAAATGATGACAACTTCGAGGGCGCTCTAGCAGCATAAACCCTCAAAACTGGGTCAATTAGTCACCCGGCGGTCACTGGCCTGTGCCTGAACGGCGCCTACTGACTGTCAATAATTCAGGATCGCAGCAAAGGTTGTCTGGGCCGGAGCTGTTAAACTTTAATCCCAGGCTCCCGTTTACGCTCCTGCCCTTCGGAAACGTAACCGGTAAATTAAAGAAGAGGCTACACATGTAGGACCGAGAGTGGAGAGTTTGCGGACGCGGGTTCAATTCCCGCCGTCTCCACCAATTCAGAAAGGTGAACTGTTCTCAGTTCACCTTTTTTATTGCCTACGCCCGGGCATTAGCGGGGGCTTCTGCGGACTTCAACTTATCTTTGATAAAGAGCATTCAAAATCAACACTCGCTACTTACCGAAACCTTCCAGAAAATTATCAACCAGCATCTTCGTCATTTCGTTAGGACTTTGACCACCAGCCAGGGTGAGACGCTGACGTATCTTCAACATACAGATGCCATGCACCCCCGCCCATAACACCCGAGCTGCGCGCTGGATCTCCAGTTCACCATGTTGCTTCGCCAGGGGCGACAGAATCGACTCTACCCGGCCAAAAAGGCGACCAAGGCGCATCAAATACCAATCAGGCAATTCGTTACTCTCATCCACTTGAATCTCGAACAGCAGATTCCAACGGGCGCTTTTTTCGACGGCATAACTGATATAAGCGTCGGCCAGTTGCAGCAGGTTTTCAGTCGGAGTAGCGCCAGAACCGGTATGTTCTTCGAGCCAGGCATCCAGGTCGTCCAGGCTCAGGGCATTAAGGTGTAGCAGCATATCGCGCTGGTTTTCGAACACCAGATAGAGAGTACCAACGGTATAGCCGATGGCCTTGGCGACATTGCGCGCGCTGATCCCCTTACTCCCCTCGTTTTCCAGAATATTGACCGCCGCTTCGAGGGCCATTTCTTTGATCTCTTCACGGCTGTGATCGCTTCGTCTTGCCATTGCAAATCCAGTGAGGTGATTATTTTTTTAAGTATATATTGAACAGCGTTTAATTGCCTGATATAAATAACTAAACACTGTTCATAATTACTGGAGGGTCAGACCTCCTTTTTTATCAAACTAATTAAACAGTGTTTATTAACAACCAGATAAAGGATAAAACCATGAACGGACGAAACTCTGACTACAGCCTCTGGCAATGCATTGTGTTCACCGCTGCACTGCTACTCTGCTTTATCACCCTGCCCAGCAATGCCGCAGGGTTACTCACCCCAACCAATGGCAGCTTGCCAGCACTGGAGTTACGCGATCACCATGTAAACGTCGTCATCGAGAACGGTTACGTTGTCACCACTGTTGAGCAGGTTTTCCATAACCCCCACCCACAAGATCTTGAAGCAATCTATTCATTCCCGGTACCGGAACACGGCGCAGTCAATGAATTTACTATGTGGATCGATGGCAAACCGATCACCGGTGAAGTATTGGAGAAACAAGAAGCCCGCAGAGTTTACGAAGAAGAGAAACAGGCCGGGCGCGATGCCGGTATTACCGAGAAACACAGCTACAAGAGTTTCGACATTTCAGTTTCGCCCGTGCGTGCAGGACAAGACACCCGCATACGTCTGACCTACCTGCAGACAGCCCACCTTGATACCGGCATCGGTCGTTACAACTACCCATTGGAAGAAGGCGGAGTAGACGATGAAAAGCTTTCATTCTGGACCGCCAATGACAAAGTCACCCACAGTTTCAGTTTCGATCTCACCCTGCGCTCGGCCTATCCCGTCGGTGCCATCCGTATTCCCAATCAACCACTGGCACAGGTCAGCCAGAACAACAATGGTGACTGGCACGTGCACCTGGCCAAAGGCGGCACCTATGACCAGGAAACAGGTACCACTACAGAAGCACAACAGAACAATGGCGGCGTAGTACACACGTTGGACCAGGACATTCTCGTCTACTGGCGTATGAAAGAAGGCCTGCCAGGCAGCGTCGATCTGGTGACGTACAAACCCGATGCCAGCAAACGTGGCACATTCATGATGACCATAACACCCGGCGATGACCTGGCACCCATCACCGAAGGTAGCGACTGGCTCTTCATACTTGATCTCTCTGGTTCCATGCAGGGCAAATACGCAACCCTGGCAGCTGGTGTTGAAAAGGCGTTGGGTAAAATGCGTCCTAATGACCGCTTTCGTTTGATCCTGTTTAATGACAGAGCCTGGGAACTGACCAACGGTTATATCAATGCAACACCTGAAGCAATTGCAAATTACAGCCAGAAACTGAACTCAATACAACCAAACAACGGCACCGACCTTTATGCCGGATTGAAACTGGGATTGAACTCACTGGAGGCAGATCGTAGCAGCGCCATCATTCTGGTAACCGACGGCGTCGCCAACGTGGGCGAGACGGCACAACAACGCTTTCTGGAACTGCTGAAAACCAAAGACGTTCGCCTCTTCACCTTCATCATGGGTAACGGCGCCAACCGTCCGATGCTGGAAGCCCTGGCGCACCACTCCAACGGTTTTGCGGTCAGCATCTCCAACAGCGACGACATAGTTGGCAAAATCCTGGAAGCCTCCAGCAAGGTGACTCACCAGGCCCTGCACGGAGTTAAGCTGAACATCAGTGGTATCAAAGTTGCCGATCTGACCCCCGAAGATATCGGCTCACTCTATCGTGGTCAGCAGCTGATCGTCATGGGCCATTACTGGGGCGACGGTGAAGCGCAAGTGACCCTGGAAGGCAAAATATCAGGCACACCGAAGCAATACAGCACCCGTTTCAACTTTCCGGGCACAGCCAACCTGCATCCTGAACTGGAACGCATCTGGGCTTTTGCAACGATCGAACAGATGCAACAACAGATAGAGGACTTCGGTGAGAATGCCGACACCAAACAGGCAATCACCGATCTTGCACTGGAACACAGTCTGGTGACTGACTACACCTCCATGCTGGTGTTACGGGACGAAGTATTTGAATCCCGAGGTATTGATCGCAACAACCGCGACCGCATTGCAACCGAACAACAGGCACAGGAACAACGCGCAGCGCAACCGGTACAGTCATACAATGTCGATAAAGATCAACCAATGTACAACAACACCCCACGTGCCACTTACAGTGGTGGTGGTAGCGGCGGTTCGTTCGGTGGTATCTGGACCCTGGGACTGTTATTGCTTCTGCTGCGACGGTTCAAAGCCTAATAAATATCGGAAAACCTGGAATAATATTGGCAAGGAAGCCAGGGTATAGCAGCAATCTGTGCCCCATCCACCAAGAAAGGATTGGGGCCGCGCCGGCGGCCAGAGGTCCGGCTCAAACCGGGATTCATATAAATCGGTTTGAGCAGACTTTAAATGTTGTTTCAGCAACTTAAAAAATAATGTACAGATGTTCTCAGGTGAGTGTTCAAACTCTTCACCGATAATCCTATGCAGCTGTTCGTTCCAATGAAAATGATAAACCAGAGACAAGCAACCAAACTGGCTACAGAAAATCCGAAAACTCTCTGAGTTTCGATACAGATTGAGGCAACTGTTGTTTTTGTAGAATTGAAAGGAACTCATCTACGGCGATTGAAGGGTTCTTTAATGCCAATCGCTGCTGTTTAATTGCTGAACAGCAAATCGATGGGGCCATATCAATTTGATAATAAACAAAGTCATCGGGATGAAGTACATCAATACTGTAGGACTTTAGCACCTCTTTGGGAAAGTCCTTCAAATTGAAAGTCACTATTGCATCAGCATTGCAACAAATCGCTGCCGCTAGCACATGACGATCATCCGAATCTGGTAGTTGAATGGTATCAATTAAAAGTTCATATCCCGTGACTTTGGCATCTCTCGCATGAGCGTCCATTAAATCACGAACTCGCTCCAACTTTTCTCGCGTAAATTTGCCCTGGCGTAGCAAGGCATTGATCCATTCCTCGTGAATCTGATCAGTCCAATGCACTTTGAAGAGATCAGTAAGGGCCAATCGCATCAGCATATCTCGTAAAGGCGCAGGATAGAGAACACATGCATCATAAATGACAGTGAACTTGCTCACAGGCGATCAGTACCCCATATCCATTTCCTGAGACAAAGCTGCCAACTCGTCCAAAGCTTCCGTTCTCTGTTGCTTTGTACTGTCACGATAAGCCAATACATCGGTTAAAAGCACCCTACGGTGAGTGCCGACTTTACGGAAAGGAATTTCATCCTTTTCCAACAAACCAACCAGAAAAGGGCGACTTACATTCAAAAGATTAGCTGCTTCCTGAGTACTAATTTCCTGATGATGTGGGATCAGACTGATTGCATTGCCTTTTGAAATCTCTGACAACACATCCAACAGAATTTGCAATACTTGGCCAGGCAGCACCAATTCATCTGTCTCACCATTAGAACCACGCAGTGACAACTTCACCCTATCTGCATCAGCGTACTTGGACAATGTGCGGCCTGAAGCCTTAGCCTGTTCCACCTCAGCCGGAGTGGGCAGGTGGACTATTTTTTGAGTGGTCATCACACACCTCGTTTAATACTGAACTTAAAAAATAACTGGATGCACTTTAGCAGCAAACAAAACAAACACAATAGTCGAAATAAACGAAACAACTTTCTATCCCAAAAAATCATCGTCCAACCTAACTACATACAGTTACATAACACTGTTATGCAATGAAAAAAAGTATGAAAAAATCTAACTATAAACCATTGATTTAAATAGAAAATTTTGAACTAGAAACATATTTGAGCTTTGGCAAACGGGTTCTGTTCACACCCTATCAAGCCATTCAAATAAGGTGAACGGGTTTAAGCTTCAGGAGAAGTTATCATTTTGGCATTGGACAACGTGATGGTTGGCCTGGAAAGATCAGCGTTGACAGAAGCAGCGCAGAGTCTGCCCATCTCAACCACGACAAACCTTATCGACTTACGGCACCATTACTTTTTATTTAACAGCCAATCTTCCAAATCTCTTTTAACCGCTTCACTGTGTGCTCCACTTGGGAGTACGGGGTCTCGCGACAGTGTTCTGATTTCCAAAAAGCCCAACCTCGTTTAAAGCCTGGGATTCCGGCACCTGGTGAAGCCAGGAAACCGGCACAAAGTACTCAGCCTCATCCTCGCCACAGTCTGACGCGAGCTTATATTCGCCTTTCAGATGAAACTCAGAAGAGATAAACTCATCGGCCATCACCGCATGACCGGTCACTTTCGCCACTCCCACATATCCAGTGCCGGGAATGTTTACCCACACGCGGTCACCTGGTTTTAACATAAACAAAGTTTTGCTATACCAACGACCACCGCCTGCCGAGATAAAACCATGGTCAACCGCATCGACCCAGTTTCGACCTCCCGGCCCGGCACCAAAGCTCGCGTAAAACTCTCCATTCCACTCACCTTTTTGGCGGGTGTTAACCGCATGTTCCTCGGTTTCAACAGGGTCTATCATCCAGGCCCGGCTTAGATATTGATTTTCTCCGTCCTGGAAAACCGAGAAAAACACGGCGTTGACCGCCACACTGGCCTTGTCATTCAGGTAGTTGATAATACGCTCAGTGCTGGCATCCAACTCCGCCGCGACAATCACCATTTGGTGAGAGCTGTTAATATCCTCCTCTACTGGCAAGACTCCGAATCGTGCTTTAAAGGCCTCATCGAAACTCTTCTCGGCCAAGCCATTCTTTTCGGCAAATTCTGAATAGATCTGAACGAATTTCTCTGAAGGCAAGTGCTCAACCCAGGCGGCATAGTCAATGGCCTGCGCCACTACATCTCTTGGTGTTTTATGTTTTTTCAGCTCGATAACAATAATTGAGCCAGTCACATCAATGGCAAGCAAGTCAATGTACTTGCCAAAATCGGTATAGACCTGCCGACCGATCAACATCCAACTGCTGTTAAGAATGGATATGTCACGGGTAATCTGCTCTTCTAACAGAGCTTCACTATCCATCCGGATTGTCGCCAAAGGTTCAGGCTTCTCGCCTATTTTCCAAATGCCGTGCTGGACTGCCATTTATGCCATTTCTCCAAAGTTTGTTCCCGGCGACTTCGTCAAACCTTGTGCCACACCAGTCTAATTCGTATATCCCTTGATTAACTGCACGATGACAACTCGAATACTGCCAATTTTTCACTTGCGTAACCAAACCATGTTGCAGCAGATTTACATATACATAGTTCATGTGATAACTAAAAACCTGATGGTCTTTTATCGCGTGCTCCCCAAAACGTCATTGCCAGATATCTCGCTCCATTTTATGCCGTTCTGCATAACATACACATCCGATTTAAAAAGCATATGACAACAGAATAGTGATGAGTTCAGCTTGTTAAACGTGATTGTGACCCATTGTAATCGTCTGAATTTAGCCGATCCATACTGCTCGTCACTGACCGACAGGTAAGGCCCAAAACTACTGGTGCCATAGAATCGAAAGCAACATGATCAACCTGAGTATTGACATTCCCATTAATGGAAGGTTTAGAGTGGCCAGATTATTTCCATAAACGATGTGGAACCAATGATGAGTGATCCATTTACTCAAACCCGTAAAGCCAGGCTGATTGCGGATTTATCCGCCGATCAACGCCAGCAACTGCAATCCCTCTCCCGGTTAGAAGGGGTCGAGGATCTGAAGTTTAAAAACAACACGATGGTGATTCGCTATAGCGCGGCAAGACAACAATGGTCATTGCTGCAACAGCAACTTGATGAGCTGGCGGTTCTGGCACCGCTTTCCAGGCTGCAAAAAATCCGTTTTGCTTATTACCGTTTTGTCGATGAGAACACCATGGCCAACGCCAATGCCAGGATCTCTCATTGCTGCAATAAGCCTCCGGTCGTTCCCAAGCGAAAATAACGCATAAAGAGCGCTTGACCTTCCAGTTGCTGTAAGTTCTATCCTGACGTAACCAGTTTGTTATAACAGGAGTGGATATCATGACTGAACATAGATTAGGGGTCTCAGAAAACTATCTGGTCAAACGCAAGCTGGTGCTGGATGCTCACACCAACCAGGACGTACAACCCGCTATTGCAGAGATTGATAAGCTGTATGGTCTGGATAAAGTGGACTATGACACCGAAAAATGTGTGCTGAAGCTCGCTTATGATGGCACTCGCCTTGATATTGAGCAGATTGAGGCCATTCTGGAAGTACACCAGATCACCTTGAAGAAAGGTTGGTGGCAGAAACGGCGACTGAAACAGTATCGTTTTGTTGACCAGAACATCAGGGATAATCAAAAACGTGAACCATGGTGTTGCCATTGACCGGTCACCAAGGTTATTGTTAATCATTGATAGTTAATTGTATTCCGATGAAATTCAGGAAATTCAAAGTGCACAGGTTCATTAGATGACAAAACGCATGCGTACATGGGTATTGTTTATTTTTATGGCTGTCATGTTGTTAAATACAACGGTGCAGGCAGATCCTGTGTGGAATCCCGTTTGTGGCCAAAGTATTCAGCATACCATGGCTGATGTCAGTAATATGGACAACAAGCCAACATCGACCTGCATCAGTGATTTCGGCTGTGACATGGCCGTTGCGGGTCACTGCCAGATATCCGGGCTGAATTCCGCCGGGTTGTCATTTATTCCTTTTTCCAACTATGAGTTCTTTCCTCTTCTGACCCCGGCTACCGCCACTGGTTTCTCCTCTCTCAATACTCCACCTCCAATTATTTTCTGATCTTTTAACCAACTGTTGAAAAACGATCTGAGCACTATTGCTGCGTGAAAGAAGCTCGGCTGTTTTTTGTTATCTGTTTTTTTGCATGGGTGCCGGATTTTGTCGGGCGATGGACAACCATGTCAGGAAAACATTGTTGATTACCAGGTTAACAACAAACCATAACCACCTGAATCAGAGGAATACATTGTGTTCAAACATTTGTTAATGCTGACGGCATTCTTGCTGTTTACACCGGTTACTTTGGCGGCCGAACTGTCCCAGGAGCAGAAGCTCATGGTTGAGCAGCTGGTCGAGGAAAAAGTGAACACTTTTATACAAAGTGATGCGTTCCAACAGGCCATCAGCGAAGGTATTTATCGTTTCATCGAAACACAAAATGCCCAGCGTGCCGAGCAAGAGGCCAAAACCAAAGCCCGGCAGGCGGAGATTATTCTGCCGGTAACATCACAGGATCACGTTTACGGCGATCCGGATGCCCGTTATACGCTGATCGAATACTCAGATTATGAGTGCCCCTTTTGCAAAAAATTCCATGTTACCGCCGAGTCCTTTGTCGATGCTCATAGTGATGTGAACTGGGTATATCGCCATTTCCCGCTCGATTTTCATAATCCCGGTGCACAAACAGAGGCGGAGGCAGCCGAGTGCGCGGCCGAGGTCGGGGGCAAGCAGGCGTTCTGGGATTATTCCCGTTTGATCTTTCAACGTACCCGCTCCAACGGTAAGGGCTTTCCGATTGAAAACCTGACGCCACTGGCCGAGGAGCTGGGTTATGACGTGAAGGCATTTGCCCAGTGCCTGGAGGCCGGCACGTTCAAGAACAAAGTCCTGCAACAATTTCAACAGGGGCAAAGTGCCGGAGTGAGTGGTACGCCCGGAAACTTTCTGGTGGATAACCAAAAAGGCACGATCATTCCGGTTACCGGTGCCCAGCCCTTGGAAGTACTGGAGCAGGTACTGCAACAATTGAAAGAGGAAAATTGATATGAACTCATTATTCGCATGGTTCAAAGGCAAAACCATGATGGCCCTGTGTATCGCCGCCTGCGTGGTTCCATTTCTCGCGCTGATGTTGTTTGGTGGCGGCGATAAGTTGTATTTGTTTGGTCTGCTGGCCTGTGTCGGTATGCATCTGATGATGATGAAAATGATGCCGGGGCATACGGCGTGTCATGGTGCGGATGAGCACAACCATAAGGGCAAACAGACGGCGAAGGCTCTGCCTTCACCAGCACGCAATACCCTGGATGCCTGAAGTATGTATGTTTTCCGGCTGTTAATGATCTGGTGGCTGAGCGCTTCTCTGGCGCAGGCAGCCACTGGCTCCTGGCTCGAACAGGGGCCGGTGAATGCCCGCCTGATCAGCCCGGTCATGTCCATTACCAATATGGATAAGATACCGATGGCGCTGGAATTGACGTTGCAGGCAGGCTGGAAAACCTACTGGCGTGTACCCGGGGCCGCCGGGGCCGCGCCTAAAATCACCCTGGATCAGAATTGGTTGTCCACTGATGTTCAATGGCAGCTGCCTGCACCCTCAACCTTTACCCTGCTGGGGTTACAGACCTTCGGTTATGACAAGCATGTGGTCTTGCCGTTTCAGTTGTCCAAATCGGTTTCCACCGACGAAACCGTTGTCACAGCAACGGCTTCCGTCTATGTCTGCAACGAAATCTGCCTGGCTCAATCTCTGCCTCTGAGTATTCATTTTCAAACCGGCATCAGCGATAACACCGATTGGAATGTTGCCCCTTTGTATAACCAATATCTGAGCCGGGTACCAAAACCGGTATCGGATATTGCCGGTATCGCCACGCAGGACGACGGCGGATTCTACCTGGAATTTACCCTTGAACAGCCCGGTCTCAAGCCCGAGTTGTTTCTGGAAAATCAGGATGTATATGAATGGTCGGCACCATTGATCAATCAGCAGAATGGTGTTGTTAAAGTCTGGTGGCAAAAACCTGAAGATGTACCCATGCGCGCCGTAGCGCCGGATTTTATCGTAACCTACAAGGATTCCCTGCAAGCCATTACCACGGTATTTCCCTTGCAGCACCAGAAGCGGCCGGCACCGTCGTCACCAGCACTGGCGTCAGCATCAGAGCAGGCAGGCAACTCCACACTGATAACGCTCGCCATGATGCTGATGCTGGCATTTATCGGCGGCATGTTATTAAACGTCATGCCCTGTGTGTTGCCGGTATTGTCCATTAAATTAATGAGCTGGCTGCAATGGCGCGATGACCAGCCCGGAAAAATTCGAGCCCATGCACTGGTTTCCGGTTTTGGCGTGGTGAGCTTTTTCTGGATCATTGCCACCGGGCTGATCGTCATGAAACAAACCGGCCGGTATATCGGCTGGGGTATTCAGTTCCAGAATCCCTGGTTTCTGCTGGCGCTATTTTTGATCATGCTGGTCTTTCTGGCCAACCTGCTGGATCGTTTTGCCATTCAATTGCCCCAGGGCCTGCAGGGAAAACTGGTGAAAGTGGGTGAGGGCCAGTCCGGTTTGTTAAAAAGCTATCTGCAGGGCGGTACGGCAACGTTAATGGCGACCCCGTGTTCGGCACCGTTTCTCGGGACTGCGGTGGCTTTCGCCTTCACTCAGTCTAGCCTCACATTATGGTTAATTTTTTCCGCTCTGGGGTTTGGGCTGGCAGTGCCGTATCTGCTGTTGGCCCTGGCTCCGGGACTCATCAACCGGATGCCTGAACCCGGTCACTGGATGCTGACAGTCAAACGGATACTGGCACTCGGACTGGGGCTGACACTGGTATGGCTGTTGTTTCTGATCAGCAAACATATATACCTGCCCGGGATCGTACTGATGGCCTTAACCAGTGTGTTATGGATAGTGTCTTTATACACCCCGATCACCAGAGCACGGCCAATAACGACACTGATCACTGCTATGGGTGTCGCGTTTTTGTCCCTGACCTTCAGTAAAAGTCATAGTGAACAGATATCGAATGAACCGCTCTGGGAACCCTATTCCCAGCAGGCCGTCAGTGAGCATCTGCGTCAGCAACATACGGTATTTCTGGATGTGACCGCCGACTGGTGCATCACCTGTAAATTCAACAAAATCTCGGTACTGGATACCGACGAAATACAACAGTTTTTTAACGATCATCAGGTCGTTCTGATACAGACCGACTGGACCAGACCCGACCCCGCCATTGAAGCCCTTCTGGCCACTTACCACCGTTCCGCCATCCCCTTTAACGTCGTGCTCAGCCCAAGAGCCAGAGACGGAATTGTACTGCCGGAACTATTAACCAGAACGGCTGTAAAACAAGCCATTATTGAAGCTGAATAAGGAACTGAACCATGTTGAAGAAAGCCATCTTATTATCCTGTCTTAGTGTTTCGATGACGGCCTACGCCGATCATGAAACAGGTCATGTGGACGTGAAAATCGGTCCACTGACCCCCAGAGCTGCGGCCGGTCAGGTCACCTTTAATCAGTATTGCGCCGCATGCCATGGTGTAAATGGGCAGGGGACAAAAGTGGGGCCACCGCTCATTCATGACATTTATAACCCCGGTCACCACGATAATGCATCATTTATGCGCGCGGTTAAAAACGGCGTGCAGCAGCATCACTGGCCGTACGGCAATATGCCGCCTCAGCCACAGACAGGATTCACTGATATGACCAACCTCATGGCATTTATCCGGGAGGTCCAGGAACAAAATGGTATCTATCGGAAAGCACATACCATGTAGTCACACCGTACAGCTGAACGAACAGAGGTAACGTAATGATGAAAATAACCCGACGACAATGGTTGGCCGGCGGTTCCAAACTGATGCTGGCGTCGATGCTGCCCAGACCGTTATGGGCGGCGCAGACGGCTGATTCCACCCTTCATTTGCAGGCGCAGGAAAGCACCGTAAACTGGCTGCAAAAACCGACCACCCTGTGGTCTTACAACCAGACCACACTGCACCTGAAACAAGGCGTGCCGCAGAAAATCCGGGTAACCAACAACCTGCCGCAAGCAACCACCGTACATTGGCATGGTGTCCGGGTTGCCAATGCGATGGACGGAGTGTCCGGCCTGACCCAGAGTCCCATCCAGCCTGGTGAATATTTTGAGTATGAAGTGATGTCACCGGATGCCGGTACCTTCTGGTTTCACAGCCATCACAATACCGTGGAACAGCTGGCCCGGGGCTTGTATGGCGCGTTAATCGTCAGCGGTGAGAAGGAACCGGTGTTTGAACAGGACTGGCTTTTACTGATGGATGACTGGTTGTTAAACGAGGATGGTCAGATTGATACGACCTTCAACAATCTGCACACCCAGGCCCATGCAGGACGAATGGGCAATATTCTGAGTGTGAATGCTCAGCTCGGGGCCTGGAAACAACAGACTCAACCAGGTGATCGGGTTCGCCTGCGTCTGGTGAATACCGCCACCAACCGAATACTGCAATTACGTCCTGAGTTTCCAGGCGCGCTGCTGCTGGCCAAAGACGGACAACCACTGATGACCCCTGAACCCGTGGGTGACCTGATTGTTATGGGACCGGGAGAACGCTGGGATCTGGGGTGGCTGGCAAATCAAACCGGTCAGCTGCTGGAGGTCAGTGGACAGACACCATTGCTTGTGGCAGAGGTAAACGTTTCGTCCAATGCCGCCATGGCTCTTCCACTGTATCCCGGTACTATGGCGCTACCGGCTAACCCTATGCCTCTGCCATCATCGGAGATTGATCAGAAAATCGATCTGATTCTGGAAGGCGGAGCCATGGGGCGTTTGCAAACAGCTCACTATCAGGGCAAGACCCTGAGCTTCCGGGAACTGGTTAACCACGGCCAGGTGTGGACCATCGCTGGTCAGGCGGGTATGTCGACAGAACCGCTGTTTCGCACGCGTCCGGGTCAGACCATTGAACTGCAGCTGGATAACCGCACGGCCTTTGCCCATACCATCCATTGGCACGGTCATCATGCCTGGGCGGATAACCGCTGGCAGGACAGCCTCACTCTGACCAGAGGACAGCGTAAAACGGTTCGGCTGTTGACCGGCAACACCGGTAAATGGTTGATCCACTGCCACATGATCGATCATCAGGCCACCGGTATGGTGACCTGGTTTGAAGTGGTTTAATCCGAATCAATAACAGGACGTAAATCTGGCCATGGAAATGTAAGCCCGGGTTTGTGGATCGCTTACGTTTTTGGCCTTTTTTTCACGAAGCAAATTTCAAATGACTCCGAGTCCGGGCCATCGGGATGTCCAAGGTAGTTGATGCACAGCAGTGTCAGTTTGTTATCAGGATACATTTCTTCTGCCAGTTGCCCTGCTGACCAATCATAACTGACACCCCCGGAAGGCAGTTCTTCGAAAGCGGTCTGAACCGCTTCGACCCGTTGTTGCCAGGAGGCATCAACAGGCATTTCAACAGCAACGGGGAAGTTAACAGCAAAATTACCAACTACTGAGTGCAAACCGCTGTGACGCAGGTTGGATAAGCAAAGCGCCATCCGGCATTACCAAAACCAGACAATGCCTGAATTAGAATATTGTATTGGAAGGCGCCTTCGAATTTTTCAACCTACGAACCCTACGTACGGCCGTGCAAGGCTTATCTGGTAAGGGTTTACGGACTTTGCCGCATTTTCAATCACGGACTTTTCAAGGCGGATATTCTCTAAATGGCCGAATGCTCATTGTGCCCCTTCCTATCTCTCAAAACCCAAGTCCATGACCAAAGAACAGAGAACAGAGAACAGAGAACTCTTTAAAATCAGCAATTTATTAATGGACCAATCAAAGAGTTTGTGTGGTGAATTGGTTGAGCAAACAGAAAATCCTCTCATGCAAGGCAATACAAAACACACCTCTGATTTTCATCAGAGTGTTGCAAAGTGCATCACCCTGATGCATGATCTGATCGTGAAAATTTATATCAACCAGAGATTTGAAAAAGCCCCATGACGACAAAGAAAACAACCCGAATAACGGTCAGCTTCTCGGAAAACGAATACTCGGCTTTGGAAGCGATAGCTCGTCAGCAAGATGCCTCCATGTCTTGGGTTGTACGAAGAGCAGTAAGCGAATACTTCGAGCATCACACGGAACCTAAGCAGGAGGAAATGCTCCTGAAATCCGACAAGTTGAAAAAAGCTCAATAACTTAGTTGATACTACAAAAATCAGTGATCAATACTGTGCAAACAAGATTTTGGTCAAAGCACTGGATCACAAAGCAGGCGGAAACAAAATTGAAACGCAAAGTTATTACAAACAAAATTGAAAGGCTGATGAAGGGCGAGAAAGCACGAGTGCTTGATCTTTTTGCCGGTTGTGGGGGGATTTCATTAGGTTTTCAGAAAGCTGGGTTTGAAATTTCTGCAGCTCTTGAAATTGATGAACATGCCGCAATGACCCATGCTCGAAACTTTCATCCAGATAGTCCCCAGTTTGAATCACATGCGAAGGCCAGAGATATCACTGCGACAAAACCTGAAGGCCTTGTTAAAGAACTGGGTCTGGGGAAATCTGTATCTTCATGCATTGATATTATCGTTGGGGGCCCACCGTGTCAGTCCTTCGCCAGAGTTGGTCGAGCTAAGTTACGTGAAATTGCAGAACACCCGGAAGCTTTCCTGAATGATCCTCGCGGTAATTTATATCTGAGTTACCTGCAATACGTTAAAAAGTTCAAGCCAGTAGCACTTCTAATGGAAAACGTGCCTGATGTTCTTAACTATGGGGGCCACAACATTGCGGAAGAGATTTGCGAAACTCTGGAAGACATGGGGTACGTTTGTAAATACACATTGTTAAATGCAGTATTTTACGGCGTACCAGAAATGCGTGAACGGATGTTTCTTATTGCATACGCCAAGGAACTTGAAACTCAGGTCAGTTTTCCTGAGCCCACTAACTGGATTGATTTGCCAAGGGGCTATCACGGTTCACGGCAAGTTGCATTGAA
The DNA here is from genome assembly GCF_000940805.1 of Gynuella sunshinyii YC6258. Classification (GTDB taxonomy): domain Bacteria; phylum Pseudomonadota; class Gammaproteobacteria; order Pseudomonadales; family Natronospirillaceae; genus Gynuella; species Gynuella sunshinyii. Next base: position 5,884,005 of record NZ_CP007142.1, read on the forward strand.
AACGATCCAGCCCAATCTTTTGGAAGAAACCGCGCACTCATACATGGACCCACCTGAACCTCACCCAGATCTGAAACCTGCAGTTACGGCGAAAGCTGCAATTGGCGACTTACCACCTATAACCCTTCACCTCGAAGGCAAGCTAAAACGTGGCGCTCGTCGATTTACTGAATTAACTCCTTATCCCAAAAATCAGCGGCTTAATGAATTTGCAAAATTGATGCGTGGCTGGCCGGAGTTCGAAAACAGTGATGGAATCTTTGATCATTTAATCCGCTATCTGCCCAGAGACTATGCCATTTTCCGGAGGATGGACCACGGCAATCAGTACCCTGAAGCTTTTCAGCATGCACTTGAGTTATTTGAGGAGCGACTGGCAGAAGCCAGAAAAGAAGGAAAGGCTATCAAGAAAGGCTCCGAGGCTTACGATGAATTGAAAAAGGCTACGGTACCACCTTATGACCCTGGTAAATTCCCTAATAAATGGCGGAAGATGGAGCCCGACCAGCCTGCCAGAACGTTAATGGCTCACCTGGGTAAAGATAGCTATTCGCACATCCACTACGATAGTGATCAGGCACGAACCATTTCAGTGCGAGAGGCAGCCAGATTGCAGTCATTCCCGGATGGTTTTATTTTTTCTGGCACCATGAACCCGGCATTTCGGCAGATTGGCAACGCAGTACCCCCTCTGATGGCTTATGCGCTGGCCAGCAAGATATTTCAAACGATTAATGAAGCAATAACAAACAACCAGGAAGATGTAGATGAATTTGTCAGAACGGCAGCAGCGGTTTAAAGACTGCATCATTGAAGATCCACTCAATAGCGAAAACACCAAATTTCACAAGCTATTCGGAGTGTCCAATAGCGCCAAGGTTATCGAGGGTGGATTGCAACTGGGAGTTGTAAACCTGGACAATGTCAAACCTGAAACCGATGGTTTTATTTTTGCCTGCGTACTGGGATTTCCACCGGAAGACGAAGTGTACTTCGCCGTGTTTGTAAAGTCTGGAGCGGGCGATCTTATTATGAGGCTCAATCAGATGCGCGCATCCGGAGCAGCTTCCAAACAGTCTGAAAATAAAGTAGCAGAAACCGCAGCGACACCCTACCTGGAGCTGGTACAAGAATCGACAGACAATCTCGAATATTCACATCGAAACAATCTGGTCGCAGTCTATCTGGCAGATGATGGCAAACTCTATTTGAGAAACAAGGGTTTCTGGGACTCGCTTCGCTTTGATCGAAACAGCTTTGGTGATGGAATTGCCGTTGATAAGATAAGCACCGGGCTCTACCCACCAGCACCGTCCGCACGCAGAAGCTTGCTGGCCAGAGAGTTTGTCGGTTTTCTCGGCAAATTTGTGGGTCGTGATAAGGTTCACGAAGTCTCCCCTTGGCCGGAAGAGAGTAACGTTCGACCAGCAATGAAACGATTACCTCACAGCTTACCGTTGAACGAAATATCAAAAGGAATACAGGAGCTAGGTGGTTACTACATTGATAATTTAATAGAGCGTTATCATGCGGGTCTGAACTATCATCCTGACAAGCACTTCGTCATTCTGGCAGGCCTGTCCGGTACGGGCAAAACCAACCTAGCCATTCAGTACGCTCGATCTGTGCATGGGTTAGAAAACATGGTCGAGCAGGACCCCTTTTTGTTTATCTGCCCCGTCAGGCCAGAGTGGACCGATCCGACAGGGCTTACAGGATACTACGACGTACTTTCCGACCGCTATATAGTCCCCCCGTTTCTTGAGGCAGTCCTGGTGGCAACAGCTAACCCTGAGACGCCTGTATTCGTATGTCTTGACGAAATGAATCTCGCCCGCGTTGAATATTATTTCTCGGACGTACTGAGCAGTCTGGAATCGGGTCACCCGCTTCAGCTCCACTCAAACTCCGTTCCTCTGGAAGGAAGCACCGGTGGAGAGATACGAGCCGATATACCGCTGCCCAGAAATCTTTACATCATCGGTACGATTAATATTGATGAAACTACCAACCCTCTCAGCGATAAGATATTGGACCGCTCAATTCTGGTCGACATGTCACAGGTAGACCTTGCAGGATATTTTAGCTCCATGAAATCTGGCAACGCCGAGCTTACTAATTCCATTGATTCGTGTGGAGCTCTACTCTCAGAACTCAATTCATGTCTCGCTAAAGAAAAACTGGGTTTTGGTTACAGAACCGCACGAGAAGCGCTTCTTTATCATCATTTCAACACTAACGCTTTGAACAGAGATTCTGACGATACGATTGACGAAATTTTGATACAAAAAATCATGGTAAAATTGAGAGGCTCAGAAAGTCAGAGAAACATGCTTAACAGGCTGGAGCAATTAATCAGCCGTTATCCTCGAGCTACCCAAGCCATCAACGAATTGAAAAATGACCTTGATGAAATGGGCTCTTTCCAGGCATCCAGGTAGAAATTGCCGTGACTGCATTATTTGTTTATCCAAAGAGAAAGCGAAACGAATCCGTTCAGGTCTGGCCTGAAGCTTCACCTCTGCCAGCAGGCTTTATTCAGGAAACCGGCACCTATTTATTTGAGCTTTCCAAAATTGATGATGTATTCAGCGCGGAAATGTTCATTGACGATGTTCCTCTGGAGGCACTGAGGCCACTTGATCAAAGTACTGCACTCTGGCAATGGACTCCGGGATTTCATGCCGGTTCGGTAGAAGCCTCATTTTCGTATGATAAAAAAGGTGTGCACCGATTCGAACTGGTAACCGATCCTGATCTGCGAAAGCTTAGTCGCGATCAGTTCGACACCATGGTGCAGGAAATACTGGAAGATACGTTTGCATTGTTCACCTTATCCAGCTTTAAAACAGGGATTGCACGAGGCTCAGCTGGACCGGTTCCGCCCATCGCCCGACTTGAGTTCCTGTATTCACGACTGGAACAGCTCAGTCACGTTATCAAATCGATTAATCGAAATCCAAGACGAGTATTGAAGCGACAGGAAATTACTCAGCCGTATTACAAAGCATCAAGGGCAACCGGGCCGGAAATTATAAAATCTTTCAGATCAGGAAACATTCGCAGAGAGACTGGCAAATATTCGCGCCTTCCCCGAAATCTAAAAGGTTGCTTACCAGCTCAAATTACCAGGGGCGTCACTCATTCGGCCCTGGTAATTCGCGAACATAGAGAAATCAAAACATGCCTGAAAAACTGGGCATGCTGGCTTAAGAGTATTAGCGAGCTCCTGAGAAAATCCTCCAGAAACAAAGGGGATATGGATCAGGAATCACAACAAATGAGCTCCGTCTGGGCAAGGCGAACAAACGGGATGAGCAGAATCTTATATGAGTTGTTAAGCCTACCACTCTTTCAAGAAATCCCTGATGCACCTGGAAAGCCTGAACTTTCATCAATCTATCGAAATGTGCCAACCTATAGACAATTCTTCCAGATATATCGAGATTTCAATCTGGGTCTAGCGAATATATTCGGCGATTTTTTACAGATGCCTTTAGCAAGGACTTTCGATCTCTATGAGCTGTGGTGTTTTCTTAGGCTATTGCGAGTTGCCCAACAAAACCTTGGTGTTCAACCACACGAATTGAACAAGCTATTTTCGTATATCCCCGGATCTGGGAGTGTCACAATTGAAGCAGAGGCAGTTATTATCCCATTGGGAAATGGTATTGCACTGTCTTTTCAGAGACGCTTCAAAGAATATTGGATAGAAAACAATGGAACGGGTTCGTTCAGCCGACATATGATCCCGGATATCACTTTCATCACACCGAGCACAAATGAAGACGGAAAGCTGATTGTTCTAGATGCAAAATATCGTATCGACAACAATCTTAATGCAGCGCTGGCTTCTATCCATATGTATAGAGACGCTTTGGTTTCGGCAGATGATCAGGAAAAGCTATCAGGTGCGGTTCGGGCCGCTTATTTATTGAGCCCTCATATTCCAGAGTTATCTCACACTGATTGGAAACAGACATCTATGCCAGGAAGATTGTTCCATCCAGGCTACAGAGATACGTTTCGTTTTGGCGCAGCCACTCTCAAGCCCGGAATGGCGTTAACGGAAATCTGGCAAACTTTACAAACTATTCTGCACGATGCCCAGGCAGCCTGACTCAAGACCGACTACAGAACAAAAGGATCCGCTGACACCTGAGCAGCGACACTACTGCATGTCGCGCATTCAAGGCAAAAATACCAAACTGGAATTGCAGGTTCGGAAGGGCTTGTTTGCTCTTGGATATCGATATCAACTTCATCGTAAAGATTTACCCGGCAAGCCAGACGTTGTCCTGCCAAAATACAATGCGGTCATCTTCGCTCATGGCTGCTTTTGGCATGGGCATAACTGCCACCTTTTTAAATGGCCAAAAACAAAACGAGAATTCTGGAAAAATAAAATTGTAAAGAACCAAGAAAATGATGATAAAGCAAAGAGCTTATTACTCAATGCTGGATGGAGGGTAGCAATAATTTGGGAATGCGCATTGAAAGGAAGCAGGAAAAAAGATTTAGATTTCGTAATCCATGAAACTGATGAGTGGCTCAAATCCTCAGCATTAGCTGTAGTTATTCGAGGGAAGCAAGACAAGGCATAATTTGGATTAGTTCAAACTCCCTCCCATTTTGAAGAATACAATCAACGCTATCTATCTTGAGGCAGGAAGGGTTGTAAGCTATTTAGGCTACTCGCAGGCAAGAATTTGGCTCAGGTGAAAACACTGGTCTGATGGACAAATTCAGTTCCCGTTTTGGAAGTTAAACCCGCGTCCTATAGCACCACAACTTAAGATCCCTAACAAATTTATTTTGTTGGTTTTGTATTATCTGAGTGTAGAAGCTATAGCTCAAATATTTCATAAAACCAAAAAATTCGAATAAACCACCGGCAGTTTTCGACACCCCAATCTTTTTGCTTGATGATTTCACGTAAACATGACCTGGATTTCCCGAACTCCAAACATACTTCCCCCCATTGATGATCAACTTACCGGGCAACACTCCATACTGGCTATCCAGATGCCAGGTTTCGAATCACTTGCCAATACAATATCTGGTGAGGATAAGTACTACTCAGGAAGATTCGAACCCGGCGGGTACTCAAAAGACACGTTTATCCGGTTGTTTTAGAAGCTTTCGCCATACGGTCAAATCAGATATTCAAGATATCAAAAAAGTAATGATGTTAAACCGACAAGCCGTTATGATACGGTGCCTGCTCTTCAAAGCGCCATCTCAACACTCTCCATCATCTGGCGAATCAGCGCGAAGTATCCTTCCGCTAATTCCTGAATGGTTTCGTCGCGATAGCGTTGCCGAGAGTAGTCGATGTCCAGGTGCAGTTGTTTGTTTCTGAAGAACATCAGCACTTCTATATCGGTGGTGCGCTTTTGTTGATCTGGTATGAAGCGGCGATTGGCGGTGTCCCAGTCAATTTCAAATGATTCCGAGTCCAGGTCATCGGTATGCCCGAGGTAGTTGATGCGCAGTGGTGTCAGTTTGTTATCAGGATACAGATTTTCTGCCAGCTTCCCACCTAACCAGTCATAACTGACACCCCCGGAAGGCAGTTCTTTGAATGCCGTTTGAACTGCCGCTACCAGTTGCTGGCAGGAGGCGTTATGCGGCATTTCCACCACCACGGGAAAGTTGATGGCAAAGTTGCCAATACTGTGCGCAAACCGCAGTGCTGTGTCACCCAGATCCCGGCCGTTCATCCGATGGCTTAGGATGACTCTTTGTTGTCCGGTCTTAAGGCTCATCAGTTGATACCATTGCGCCAGCAATACCGTATGTAACGTCGCACCAAACCTTTTTCTGGCATGGCGTAACAGTTGATCAGAATGTTCTTCAGGCAGAACAAAACTGGCCAAGGCGGTACTTTGTTCGCGGTTGTCTCCATCGGGATAATCCGCCGAAAATGCCAGTGCCGGGGTCAGATTGGTTTGCCAGTAATCAAGGTCGAGACTCAGCATGCCTTTTTGTTCACGCTGACTCAGCTCGTTGACAAAATCGCTGTAGCCCGCAATTTCAGGTTCATCATTGTGATCAGGCAAATCAGAGACCAGAAGATTTGAATAATCCTGCCACAGTTGTTGAAACATGATCTGCCCGGAGACCATGTCGGCAAACATATGATGAGCAACGATGCAGATTTCATGGCGATGCTCAGCGCGTTTGACCACCCAGACTTTCATTAATGGCCAACAGTCAATACGCATGCTGTCAGCAAAACCGGTGAACTTTGCCTGTAAGGCCTGTTGGTATTGTTCTGCGCTGAGATGGGTTCCATCGAGAAACTCGGGGTGCAGTTTCAAACCGGCGCTGATTGGGTGAATCTTTTGTTGCCACTCCCCACTTGAGGAGCGGACAAATGTGGTACGCAGGCTGGCATGTCGGTTAACCATTCGATTAAGGCTTTTGCTGAAGGCTGAAGGCGATAACGGTTTTTTAAAGGTATAACGCGACAGCCCCCACCATTGGTAGGGCTCGTCGAAATAACTCAGCAACCAGCGCTGACCCGGTCCCAGTGGCAGCAGTTGTTCAAACTGTTCACTGGGGTCATCGTTTTGCAGCCATTGCTGATACTGTTCATGCAGTTTCTGCCGTTCTATTTTACCGTTGTAATTGCGTGGTAACCGCTCCAGCCAAAGCATACGATGGGGCAGCATGTAATTGGGTAGCGTTTGCGCCAGTCGGGCCCGGATCTGGTCTTCCTGCTCGGCATCGCCTTTTAGCCAGGCAATCAATCGCTTGCTGCCATCCTGCTCTTCATGATCGACAGCAATCACGGCCGCTTCCTGTACCGAGCTGTCTTTCAACAACACCGCTTCCACTTCACCCAGTTCAACCCGGTTGCCACGAATTTTGATCTGGTTATCCCGACGGCCATGGAAGATCAAATTGCCATCGGCTTTCATGACTGCCAGATCACCGGTTCGGTACAGCCGCTCACCTGGAATATCCGGATAGGGATTGGTGACAAACGCGGCGTTCGTTGCCTCATCGTTGCCCAGATAACCTTGTGCCACCTGCACGCCACCGATGTAAACCTCGCCCATGACATCGAAGCCCAGCCGTTGACCGTTTTCATCGAGCAGCAGGATATGTACGTCATCCATCGCTTTGCCGATCGGTATCGTCAGCTCATCATCCGCCGGTCGCTTCTCGACTACGTGGCAGGTGGCCTCAATGGCGCATTCGCTTGGACCATACTGATTGGCAATACCAATGCGCATACCAAAACGATCAATCCATTGCCTGACCGGTTTGGCCGACAAGGGTTCGGTGCTAAACAACAACCAGCGCAGATTGGGAAACTGCCACGGCTCATTCACCATCGCCTGGACAAATGCAGTAAACAATGACGGCACAAACTGAAAGACCTGAATTTTCTGCTCTTGCAACCAGTCAGCCAGTCGCCAGGGATTGGCAACGATGGCACGATCCACCGGGCATACCGTCGCGCCGACCATCAAAGGCCAGAAAATTTCCCGGATGGAAATATCGAAGCTGCAGGAGGTGTTTTGCGAGACCCGCTCTCCGGGCCGGATCTGAAACATCCGCTGATGCCAGCGCAAGCGGCTCATATAACTGCGATGGGTGGTGGCAATGCCTTTTGGCGTACCGGTGGAACCGGAGGTGAACATCACCGCCATCAACGCATCCGGATTATGATTCAGTGGCAGTGCCTCATCACTGTATTCACCCCATACAGAGCGGGTCACCTGAGTGCTTTGGATATCCAGAGACGTTGGCAGCATGCTGGCGTAATCATCCAGATACACAATCTGTTGCAGTTGCGCGCCTTCAGTCAACACACCAATCAGTTTGTCCGTCACTGCCACTTCCGTCAGCAGCCACTCAGCCCCACCGAGTTCCATCATCGCTTTGATACGCGCCGCAGGCAATCCAGCATCGAGCGGCAGATAGGCAGCGCCGGCTTTCAGAATCGCCAGCATACTGATGACCATATTGGCACCGCGATCACACAGAACCGCCAGCAGGTCGCCTTCACTGACCCCCTGTTCCCGCAGATAACACGCCAGCTGATTGGAGCGCTGGTCGAGTTCGCGATAACTCAGCTGAGTCGTTGCGGTCGAGATGGCAATTTGCTCCGGGTTTTGTCGGGCTTGAGCCACAAAATGAAGATAAGGGATCGGCGCAATATCGTCGCCGGGGATGATGGCATCCGGATCAACCGAATATGAAATGGACTCAGCCGGCACCGATGCGCCGATGGCACGCGCCATCTCCGTAATACTGCGAGCTTCAAACAACTGCCGACGATTCACCCGTTGCTGATAATGCTGGATCAACCGAGTGATGATCCGCACCCGTTCGAGGGAATCGATACCCAAATCGCCTTCCAAATCGCGCTGGCAATCTTCTGCCGCGAGCGGTTGCGCTAATATTTCACTGGCCAGCTGGCGAATATGTCGTGCCAGCGGTTCATCGGCGAACTGACCGGTTGGTACTGCATCCACTGATGATTTGCCGTTCAGCAGTGACACACAGTCGCGCAGCTCATTCAGATAGGTATCCGCCAGACGATCAATACTGGATTGATCAAAAAAATCACTGTCAAAATTCATAAATACCAGCAGGCGACGATCAAACAGTTCCTGTTGCAGATCGATGGTGCCGGCCTTGTTGTAGGTACCGGCGCGATAGCCATCAACCGCCAGGGAGCCGTACTGGCGTTCAATGTGGCTGTTGCCGGTATAAGGCATATACACGTTGGATTTCACCCCTTTGCTCAACATCTGGCTCAGCCATTGGGGTAAGTGATCCCCTTCAAACTCCAGCTGGTCTTTCAGCACCAGCCCCAGTTGCCGGGTCTGCGTCCGATCCACCCCCTGCATCAGCGCCGATTGCAGGGTCTGCTGCACCTGTTCGAGTTGCTGCCTGAAACTCTCCCCGGCCCTGGGCGCTGCAAAGCTCAAGGCCATATTCTGAGCGAACGGCCCCAACATTCCGGAGGCATCGGCACCGGGGTACACTTTGCCGCTGGTGGGAATCTGAATGATATATCGCGGGTATTCCGGGCCCAGCCGCACCAGCGCTCTGAGCATTGCCGTCACCAGAATAGCGTTCACAGGCACCCGCCAGCGGGCCACCTGTTGCTGCAACGCTGCTGTCTCCGTGGCGGAAAGCCGGTACGCCTGGTTGCGAAAACGGCCGTCTTTATCCGGAGGCGGTCGTTGCCCGGGGTTCCAGAAGAACACCTCACGTCCCTGCTGTTGCAGATACTGGTTCAGCCATTGCCGTTCATCGGCATCGTCGTAGCTGTTCAGGCGCTGCACCATGGCACGATATGCGTCTGCCGTAGTGGCCGGCGGCAGCTCGGGTTCCTGGCCATTTTCATGGGCCTGATACAGCAACAGAAACTCACGCATCATCTGCTGGTTACCAAGACCATCGGAAATCGCGTGATCACTGGCCAGCACCAGTTCAAAGCAGTCATCATCCAGTTGCAGCACCGAAAACTGATGCAGGGGCCACTGCCGGATGTCCCAGCGATGATTGATCCAGCCCTCAAATGCCTGTTCACAATGCTCCTGCTTCTGATGGTGGTCGAGATGACGAAGATCAGTGACCTTGATCGCCGGCACCTGAGGATCAGCATGCAATAGGAAACGATAATCGGCCATTCGGTTTGCCCCGGCCGGGATGCTGAAATAACCGCGCAGCGCCGGGTGTCGCATGATCAATGCCTGCCAGCAGTCCTGAGCCCGCTGGAGATCAAACGGCCCGCGCAATCGAACGGTATGGCACAGGGCGCTGGCGGCGGCCACATAACGACTGACGACAAACAAATACTGCGAATAGAGGATGCCCAGTGACTCATCTTCGACGATTGCAGATAAGGCACTTGCGACCGGTTTTTCTGTGTCGGGCGTTACCGGCTCATCATCGGTCAACCCTGCCTGAGCCTTGAGAAAACCGATCACATCGCCAATCGTCTGTGAATGCACCATAAACTCCGGCATGACCGCGTCCCCCTCCATCGGCGTGCCATGGGCGTTCATGCGCCGCGATAAATGGCTCATCAACGCCATCATCTTGATCGAATCCAGCGCCAGATCGGCGTCGAGGTGCAGTTCCGGGGTCAACTCGTCAACATCCATTCCCAGCATGTCTGCTATCCATTCCATGGCAGTCTGTTCAAATCGGCTCACAGTCATATTCATACTTGCTCCTCGGTCAGCGTTGAGCTGAGTATTCGCGAATAACGGGTCAGTTCTGATGTTATTTGTTGGCTCTGCTGCGCCCTAAGCTCAGCATCAGGCTCGCTGGCGTACTGCTCCGACGGCAGTGGTTTCAAGTCTGCCGGCAGGTCAGCGGGTTCAGCGTTAACCCAGTAGGATTTACGTTTGAATGGGTGTCCCGGCAGTGGGACTTTGCCAATACCGTGCGGATAGAGATCTTCCCAGGTGACCGATCGGCCATTCACCCAACCGGCCAGCGCCTGCTCAAGGGAACTGGCAGTCGAACCGGATAAACGCAGCGGCGGCTGTTTGGATAGTTCCCGTTGCTGCTGCCCCAGATACTGCGCCTGCCCGGTACTGTGATACCGATCCAGTTCAGCCTTGAGCTGCGCGGTCGTGCTCACCACCATTGCCAGCCGCTCGCGGAACCGGGTGCGCCCCAGTTGCAAGGTCGCCGCAATCCGGGTCAGCGGCGCATCGGTGTCGGGCAGCCATTGCCTTAGCTCGGCAACCATGGCCGTGAGCTGGGATTTGGTTTTCGCCGACAACACAATCGCCTGCGGTCGGTCCAGAGTCTGCTCTGATTGAGACCGGTCGGTATCAGCCGGGGCCTGTTCCAGCAGCAGATGGGCGTTGGTACCGGAAAAACCAAAAGCGCTGATCGCCGCGCGCAACGGCTGACCATTGTCAGATGTCCAGGGCTGCGGCGTTTTAACCGGATAAAATGGCGTCCCGGCAAAGCGGATATACGGGTTTTCCTGCTGCAAATGCAGCGACGGCGGCAACTGCCGGTGCTGCATCGCCAGTACCACTTTCACCAGCCCGGCGATGCCCGAAGCCGCTGCGGTATGACCGATATTGCTTTTGACCGATCCGATAGCGCAGAACTGCCTGGCCGGCGTGAACCCGGCAAATGCAGCGGTGAGTGCCTCCACTTCCACCGGATCCCCCAAACGGGTGCCGGTGCCATGGGCTTCCACATAACTGATGGTTTCGGGATTAATCGCCAGCTGTTGGTAAAGCTCGCGTGCGAGTGAGGTCTGGGCTTCGCCATTGGGCGCGGTAATGCCATTGGAATGACCGTCCTGATTGATCAGACTGCCTTTGATAACGCCATGAATGTAGTCGCCATCGTGCCGGGCCTGATCGAGATCCTTCAATACAATCATCGCCGCCGCTTCACCCCAGACCACCCCATCGGCGGACTGATCAAACACCCGGCAACGTCCTGTCGGTGACATCATGCCTGCGCTGCTGGCCCACAAATACGGCTCCGGCGTCAGCAGTAGCGATACCCCGCCGGCCAGGGCCATCTCCGACTCACCGTTGCGAATGCTCTGACAGGCCTGATGCACTGCGACCAGCGATGATGAGCAGGCGGTATCGATGAGCATCGCCGGCCCTTTCAGGTTGAGGAAATAGGAGATACGGGTGGGCAACATGGCGGCGCTGTTGCCCAACAGGGAGAATGCATTGACCAGGCCGGCCTGCTTCAGCATGCCGTTGTATTCGTTCATCCCGGCAGCCCCGACAAACACACCGCAGTGACGCCCGGCCATGTATTCAGCGCTGCAACCGGCATTTTCCAGCGCCCGCCAGGACTCCTCCAGAATCAACCGGTGCTGCGGGTCCATCATTTCGGCTTCGGCCGGCAGCAGCCCAAAGAAAGCCGCATCAAACTGATCAACATCACTGAGCAGTCCGGCCCACTTGCTGCAACTTTTGCCTTCCTTGCCCGGTGTCGGATCATAATAATCCTCCACCTTCCAGCGTTGTGGCGGAATTGGCGCGACACAGTCTCTGCCTTCGATCAGCAGTTGCCAGAATTCGTCGACATCACGGGCACCGGGAAAGCGACCGGAAATACCAATAATGGCAATCTCCTGATGCGCGTGGGCGGGCTGCGGCACCACGGCTGTTTCCATGACCGCCGGCTCAGCGTTGGATGCCGTCGCCAGGGTGTTGGCCACAACAGGTGTCTGTGCCAAGGCATAACATCGTGTCACAGCCTCATGGTGTTCAGTCACGAAGTACTCGACCAGAGACGCCAGCGAGGCATGACGAAAGAAGGTCGCCGGGGTAATGTCCAAGTGGTAATGATCACTGAGCTGATGACTCAGTTTGACCAGACTGATGGAATCAAAGCCCAGATCCGCCAGCAGTGAGTCCTCACTTAACTGTCCGGATTCAAATCCCAGCAACTCACCGATCTGTTCCTGTAAATGGGCACTGACCTGCTCCCGCAGGTTGGCAGCGGCGGCAATCCGCTGCTCCGGGGCCTCAGGGGTTTGCACCGGCGGTTTCGTCACCGGCGGCTGAGGATCAGTAGACGGCAACGCCTTCGCCAGCACCAGACAATGGGATTCAGGTTGCGGCTGTTCAGTCCGTCGCAGCAGTTGTTCAAAGATCTGCACCCCTTCATCGCGGTTCAGACATCGCAGGCCACTGGCCTTGAGATAAAGTTCGAGCTGGGCCTGCTGTTCCGGGAACATGCCACCGTCCTGCCACAGCGGCCAGTTTATTGCCACCGTCTGACCGTAACGCTGTCCCTGGCGTACCAGCTCATTACGGTACGCTGCATAGGCGGTCTGATAACGATTGCCGACGGCGTAGTCGCAACTGCCAAAATCTCCCAGCAACGCCGAGCTGGACGCAAAGTAGCAACAGAAATCCAGCGTTTCTGCCTGCAACAGCTCATCCAGCACCCGGGTACCGGCTACCTTGGCACTGAGAGTCGTGCGCATCTGTGGCAGCGTGGTGGACAGCAAGGTGCCCGGATTTTCCACCCCGGCGGCGTGGATGACACCGTGGATGTTGCCAAAGCGCGCTTTCGCGGCCTGAATCGCAGCACCCATGGCGTGGTGATCGCTGACATCCGCACTCAGATAGATGGCCTCGCCACCCAGTTCTCGCAGCCGCTGCAACTGCTCAGCCTGTTGCGTGCCAGATGGACGGCGACCGATAAGCACCAGACGGGCCTGATACTGTTGCGCCAGGAACTCGGCGAAGATCATGCCCAGCCCACCACTGCCCCCGGTAATCAGATAACACCCACCCGTCCGGATCATGCTGCTGTTCAGATTGGCTGGCGGCAAGCTGACCGGTTGACGACTCAGGGCAAAACGTTGCTGCTGCTGATAAAGACTGCTGCGCAGTTCCCTCGCCTGTACTTCAGCGAGCATGAGTGTCACCCAGGCATCGATGTCGGACTGCAAGGGCTGATCCGCATTGACCGATTGATACAACGTTGCGAATTGAACCCCCGATACCGCCTGCGCCAGTGAGCGCTCAATACCCAACCAGGATTCCACCAGGCAACGCTGGCGGGCATCCGCAAACGGCCCGGCGCATACTATCCGTTGGGGTTTGAGACCCGCAGTCAACAATCCTTGTAGCAACTGCATCGGCAGCGTCAGATCCTCGATACAGGCGCTATCCTCCAACGGCCACAGATACAACACGGTATCCACCGGTTTAGCCTGCCCGGCCAGTCGCGCAAACGCCCGGGAAAACGACTCAGGCTGATGACGATCAATACCGCCGGCCCCCTGGCTGACAAAGCGCACCTCGCAGTCCGGCAATATCCGTTTCACCGCCTGAGTCACCATGCGTTGGTGATCGGGCTGTGACAGCAGACACAACAAAGACTTCGGCTGATATTCTCCATGGCTCAGTGCTGCTGGCTGCCACTGCTCCACAAAAGTGCTGATGGACGCTGCCGCCGATTCTGACTGCGGCTCAGCAGCGGTGACCGCTTGCGTCACAGGGACACCGACAGAAGGAACTGTCCGCTCGACGGCCCGCCATTGTCGATCAAACGGATAGCCCGGCAGGCTGATCCGCATGGGCGCATGCTCCTGATAAAGCGCCTGCCAGTGAATATCCTCACCACCGACCCACAACGCCAGCAGACGGTCATAACGCCGCTGGCTGACCCAGCGCGCCAGCATGCTGTCGAACTCGGCATCCTGCTGCATCAGGGTCATCAACGCCGAAGGGGCTCCGGCACGACCACGAACACCGCTGCCAGGGCAGGTGGTTTCGTCGCAGAACTGTTGCAACTGGGCCAGCAACTCCTGCTCGCTGTTGACGATCAGACCAAGCCGCTCCGGCCAGTGATCCCGGCCGGTCTGTAAGGTGCGGGCAACCGCTGCCAGCGGTGGGTGATGACGGCGTACATAAGCGGCCAGCCGACGAGCAGCCTCGCTCAATTGTTTTTCAGTGCGGGCAGACAGCAGCATGGCATACGGCCCGTCGGGTTGTACTTCGTTAACCGTTGGTGTGCCAGAGGATTCCAGCACCATATGCGCATTAGTGCCGCTGAAGCCAAAGGCACTCACCACCGCGAGTCGCCGGCCATGACGATTCAGCGGCCACTCCTGAGCGTCAAGGGGCACGTAAAACGGGCTCTGGTCAAAGTCGATCTCGGCGTTACTGTGGCGATAATGCGCCATCGGCGGGAACTGACCATGCTGCATGGCCAGCAGCACTTTGATGACACCGAGCACCCCGGCTGCGGCGGCGGCATGACCGATATTGGCTTTCAGGGCTCCCAACGCACAGAAGTTACGGCGCGGCGTGAACTGACGGAACGCTTCATTCAACGCATGAATCTCAATCGGATCACCGAGATGAGTGCCGGTACCGTGGGTTTCGGCATACTGAATGTCCTCGACATCGATACCCGCCCGCTGATAAACCGTTTGTTCCAGCTGACTCTGGGCTGAGAAACTCGGCACCGTAATGCCGGAGGTGCGACCATCCTGATTGGTACCGGAAGCCTTGATCACCGCGTAAACCCGGTCACCATCGCGTTCAGCATCGGCGACCCGTTTCAGCACCAGCATGCCAACCCCATCACCGACGACCGTGCCATCGGCATCAGCATCGAAGGGTCGGCAACAGCCCGTGGGCGACAGCATGCCAATATTACTCATCGACACGAAATGCGCCGGGCTGTCGTAAATCGACACCCCGCCGGCCAGTGCCATGCTGACTGAATGACCGCGCAAATGCTGGCAGGCAATATCCAACGCCACCATCGACGAGGAACAGGCGGTATTAACCGTTAACGCCGGTCCTTTGAGATTGAGAAAGAATGCCAGCCGCGAGGACAAAATGCTGTTTTCACCACCGAGCATGGCGTAATGGCTGAAGTCATCAGCGGGGCTGACGATGTTATTCATTGCGCCCACGAAAACGCCTGCCTGCTGTTCCCTCAATGACCCCGGCGCATAACCGGCATCCTCCAGGGCGTGATAACCGGTTTCCAGCAGCACACGCTGGGAAACGTGCATGGCCTGGGCTTCTTTGGGAGAAATCCCGAAAAAGGCCGGATCAAAATACTCGCCGCTGTCCATGTAGCCATAATGGGCCGGCACGGCCTGGTCACCGTGCTGCTCAAAAAAGCGCAGCCAGTCTGCCCGGTGAATATCCTGAGTACTGACACGGCCTTCGCTGACCAGTTGCCAGAACGCCTCAGCATCATCGGCACCGGCACAGCGACAGGCCAGACCGATTACCGCGACGGCGTCGTTCTCATGGCCATGGACACTGACCACCGGGCTCGATTGCACCAGCGGACGGGCGACGGATACAGAACTGACTGGCAGCCGGTCACTGATCATGGCAGCCAATGCGTGAAGGTTTTCCGACTCAAATACCACACTGGTCGGCAGGGTCAGCGCAAAGGTGGTATTGATGCGCTCCAGCAGTTCAACGGCATTGATGGAACTGATACCCAGCTCGCTGAACGGTAAGCGGAGGATATCGGCACGTTGATAACCCAGCAAGTCGGTAAAAATGGCCGTCAGTCGTTCAATCACCTCGGATCTGGAGACCTCAGCTTCAGACATCCCGATCTTGGTGATCCCGCTTTCGGCAACGGTTGCAGCTGATGCGGGAGTAACCGGCCGAGGCGGTACCAGCCGCTCACTGATCATGGCGGCCAGCGCCTGCAGGTTTTCCGCTTCAAACACCACACTGGTCGGCAGGGTCAGCGCAAAGGTGGTGTTGATGCGCTCCAACAGTTCAACGGCATTGATGGAACTGATACCCAGCTCGCTGAACGGCAGTCGGAGGATGTCGGTACGTTGATATCCCAGCAGATCGGTAAAAATGCTGGCCAGACGATCCGTCACATCTGCGTTGGCGGTTGCGCGTTCTATCACCGTTGCGGCGGCTTGCGGTTCATCAACCGGGATGGTCGCCAGGTCGGTTTTTGAGCGCGGATAAATAACACGGGGATCACCGGCCTGCATCTCCGCCAGCGCCTGACGATAGGGAATCGCAGATCTCAGTCTGGCGGTATTGAGGGCGTGCAACTCATCGACACTCAGGCTGCTGTCCTTGCTCAGCTTCAGCAACACATAGCTGACCCAGCCACGCTCCAGGGAAATGGCCTGATTGGTGAAGTTACGAAAGCTGTCCTGGGCGACTTTATCCAGATGGGCGGTGTTTTTGTCACAATCCGGATCGTAGACAAAGTTGCCGATTTCAGCGGAGACATCGATCAGTTCATCGATCCGCAATGCGTGTCTCGCCAGCAACTCCGGCCACTGCTCCCGGGTTGGAATGCTGATCTCCACCGCCGGGTCGACAATGGCACCGGAGAGATTGGCGATGTAATCCATCAGCAACACTCTGCCGCCTTCTTTCAGGGCCGACTGGATATTCCCGAACAGCCCTTCTTTATTGCGGATGTGGAAGCTGACTTCGATGCCGAAAATCAGATCATAGCGGTCCGGAAACGCATCCTTGCCGCTGTCTTTGTGGAAAATCCGCGCCCGCGAGGTCAGCTGCCTGCTGTTGATGCGCTGATTGCCCAGGCGCGCCTGATCTTCGGTAATGGTAAAACCATGAGTACGCAGATTGGGGAACATTTCCGCCAGTTGAATCACATCAGCGCCGTGACCACAGCCAAAATCCAGCACCCGCTGCATGCGATTGAACGGCTCTTTAAAGAACAATACCTGACGTAACTCGATCTGCTTGCTCAGCACATAAGGCTGCCAGCGGCGGTGAAACTCTTCGTTGCTGAAATACGCCGTCATCGAGAATCCCGGCTCTCGCTGCGGAAATGGGCTGAGGGTTAAATACTCTTCAATCTCATCACTGGCGTATTCATGCGCCACCACGGTGTAGAACTCCGCCGCTTTGTTCTCAAAAGTCCGGGGTGCAGGCGTCTCCGTGGTCGCGATGGCTGTCGCCGATGAGGCCATTGAAGCACTCGAACGGCAGTACTGGCGGGCAAACGGATACAGCGGCAAGCCGTTCAGGCGGCGGACCGGGCCCGCATACAATGCGGCCCAGCGAACCGACTCGCCCTGTACCCACAAATCTGCAAGCGCGGGCAACGACCGTTGCGCCAGCGCTGCCTCCCGCTCATCAATCATCCCTGTGCCGTTAGCCAGCGGGCCAGAATCCGTACTGACACAGGCACTGGCATCCGGATCAGCCAGCCAGGTCTGAAGCTCATTGCGCAACTGTTCCAGGGTTTCACAGACCAATGCCAGCCGTACCGGCATTGCCGCGCGGCCCTGCTGCAGGGTCCAGGCAATCCGGACCAGATCGAGCTGCGCCAGCGGCCGCTCCAGATAATCAACCCAGGCCGTCACCAGCGCCCGCAGCGCCTCTGCGTGTTTGGCCGAGAGCACAAACACCACCGGCTGAGACGGAGTTGATGCCGGCGGCAATATTGGCTGCTCAACAATCACATGGGCATTCACCCCGCCGCCGCCAACGGCGCTGATACCGGCACGACGCGGACGCAGACCGTCATCATCGGTTGCCTGCGGCCACGGCGTCGTTTCGGTCTGCAAATGCAGCGGCAACGATGACCACGGTAATGCTTCACTCAGCTCGCCCCGGGTCAGGGTTGCGGCCAGCGTTTCATGGCGCATGCTCAGCAAAACCTTGCTCAGCTGCGCCATGCCGGAAGCCGCTTCGGCGTGACCGATATTGCCCTTGAGCGAACCAAAACTCTGCCGGCCGGCCTTTCCATCCTGTTCGCCAAACACCTTGGACAACGCCCGCAATTCAATGGAATCACCGACTTCCGAGCCACTGGCTGCCACTTCCACATAATCAATGTCGGCGGGTTCAAGCCGCGCCTGCTGCAACGCCGTGCGGATCACCTGCGCCTGACGCTCCGGGTTGGAGGCCATGTAAGCATTGGTTCTGCCACTATGGTTGACGGCGCTGGCACGAATCACCGCGTAGACATCGTCCCCATCGGCCACTGCGGCCTGGTAGGGCTTGAGCACCACCGCACCGCAGCCCTCACCGGGCACAAACCCCCGGCCACCCGGCGTAAACAGACTGAAATCACTGTCAGCCAGCACCTGATTACGGGCCAGAGTGACGTAGTTCAGCGGATGCAGATACAGGTTGACGCCACCGGCGATGGCCAGTTGTCCGCCACCATGGCGCAGATAATCACAGGCTTCGTGGAGTGCCACCAGGGCCGATGAACACATGGTGTCTATGGCTTTGCTGGGTCCGCGCAGATCCAGGTGATAAGACACCCGGTTGGCGACCGAGGCGAACGAGGTGTTGGGGAGTTCCCGTTCTCCGTTGAGGGTGTAAAGCTGATACCCCTGCTTGGTAATACCGGCAAATACCCCGGTGTGTTCGCGTTGTGACGGACTGAAGCGCTGAGGATCATATCCGGCGTCTTCCAGCGCCCACCAGGCCTGTTGCAGAAACAGCCGTTCCTGCGGATCGATATCAGCCGCTTGCCGGGGCGGAATATTGAAAAACAGCGGATCAAAATCGTAACAGTCGTGGATAAATGCGCCCCATTTGCTGTAACTGCGCTGTCTGCCGATCACCTCATCCGGATTGGCGTCATACCAGTCGCGCCAGTCCCAGCGAGCTGCCGGGATATCACTCACGGCGCAGTCACCCTGGCTCAACAAACGCCAGAATGCTTCATTGTTGCCGGCCTGGGGATAACGACTGCTCAAGCCAATAATGGCGATGGCGGAATCTTCGGGGGTCGGGGAGCTGTCGAGTCTCGTCACTGACGCTTCTTGCACAGCCGCAGTGGTCGTCGCGGTGGCATCCGGAAGCGCTGCCGCAACCGCCGCTTGCGAATCATCCATTCCACACCAGCGGGCACTTGCCTGGGGGTGCTGGTCGATCAACCAGCCGGCCAGTGCGGCAATGGTGTTGTATTCGAACAACAGCGTGTTGGGGATTTCATTGACGTGCTGCTTGAGCGCACGATTGATCTGGTTGGCCACAATGGAATCGATGCCGTACTCGTCGAATGTCGTCTCCACCGTCATCCGTGCCGGTGACAGCTTGATCACCCCGGCAATCAATTCCTTCAGGCGATGTTCCAGCTCACTGCGCAGGCTGATCTGATTCAAAGTGCTCAGCGGTGCCGCAACGGATTCCGGGCTCTGAGGCCAATCAACGGTTGTCCTTATTCCACAACCGAGCCTGCTGATAATGATCTGCTGATCACCGTCGTGCAGTCCGGCTGCCGGGAACTCGGGACTGGCAAAACCACATTCCGGCAACAGGCTTTGCCAGCGTTGTGGTGAGATTGCCGGGGTACCCGGAATGCGCAGTTCGGGATCACGGTAACGCCACCAACCTTCCAGCAAACCAAAACTCAGATGTGCCAGCAATGATCGTGAATTCAATTCATTGAGTGCCATCATGCCATCATCCGCCAGCGCCTGACGGACGTTTTTCAGGGTGACACGAATGTCATGCGTCGCATGCAGCACGTTGGCCGCGATCACGCAGTCGTAGTGACGTCCAGGCACACCCTGCATGGCCAGAGGTTTCTCGATATCGATGATCTGAGTGGTCAAAAATGGATAGTCGGGCGCAAACTTTTCCCGCGCATGGTTCAGAAATGAGATGGACAAGTCACTGTAACAATATTCCGTCACCGGCTGATCCATAGCGGACAGATGCTTCAGCACCGCGGCGGTGGTCGCACCGGTACCCGCGCCGATTTCGAGAATACGAATGGTGGCCGACGGTGACTGTTGCCGGCGCTGACGCACAAATTCCGCCACCGCCGAGGCCAGCATGTCCTGATAACGATCCGCCTCGGGATAGCCCTGATAAATCGCTTCCACCTGGGCCATTGAACCCTCCGGAAACAGCACATCGGTTGCCGGCCGTTGACCGCTGAGCACATCCGCCAGTTGCGTCACACAGGTATGTGCCAGACGTGCTCTGGACGCCAGTTCAGCATCCGCCAGCCATTGCTGACCATGGCGTTGCCACAATTCGTCGGCAGTAGCACTGGGCCGGGGGTGTTGTTGCAGTATGTCAAGACTGGTCGCCAGCCAGCGCTGATGCAATTCACTGAGGGCCTGCGGTTGCTGCCGACAGGGTTCGACCGCCTCACACAGTGCGCTGATCAGGTAATGCTCGAAAGAATCACCAGCGTGCTCCGAAACACTCTTCACTGGCACAGCCTCAGCCTGCCGCCAGTAGCGCTCCCGGGCAAACGGATAGCCGGGCGCATGCAGCCGCTTCGGTGTGTTGGTGGCATAGAGAACCGACCAGTCAAGCTCGTCTCCGGACAGCCACTGTTGCGCCAGCTGTCGCAGTTGCGGGTCATTGAGATCCGTTGTCGCCATCGTGTTATGGCTGGCGACGGAGGTTTTACCGGCCGTAAGCTCGCTCAACGTCTGGCGCAGCGCAGCCACGCTGTCAACGCAGATCAACAAACGACACGACAACGGTGTCCGCCCGGTTTGCAGGGTCCAGGCGAGAGACGCCAGCGACAACTCTTCAGCGTGAATCACAAAATCGTGCAGGCGGTGAAGATAGTCATTCAGGCGCTCTTCATTCATGGCCGACAGCGGCATTAACACACGGCCATGGAACGGAACCACCGGCCGCTCATCGACATATTCCTCCACCACCACATGGGCATTGGCACCGCCTGCGCCAAACGATGACACCCCGGCCCGCCGGGTGACCTCCTGGGCAACGCCATTTATCAACAGCCGCGGCCGCTGCCACGGACTCAATTGGTGTTGCAGGGCAAACGGCGATTGAGTCAGTTTGATTTCGGGATTCAGTGTCTGTGCATGCAGGGTGGGAACCAGTTGAGCGTGCTGCAATTGCAACAGGACTTTGATTAAGCCAACCAGACCGGCAGCGCTTTCAGCATGACCGACATTGGATTTCACCGAGCCGATGGCACAGCGACCATCACTCGTACCGGCGTTTTCGATGGTCTCGGAACTCGCCACCCGCAATTGTTCGAACGCCTTGCTCAGGGCCGAAACCTCCAGCGGATCACCCAGGGCCGTTCCGGTACCGTGTGCTTCGATATAACTCAATGTGCGCGGATCCACGCCGGCCCGCTGCAATGCAGTAACGATCACAGCCTGCTGGGCCTGGGGATTGGGGACGCTGTAGCCATGAGTGTGACCACCAGCGTTGATCGCCGTACCTTTGACCACTGCATAAATGGCATCGCCGTCCGCTTCTGCCTGGGCCAGCGGCTTCAGCAGCAGCGCCACAACGGCTTCCGAGTCGACAAAACCATCGGCATCGGCGGCAAAGGATTTACAGCGGTCATCGGCCGCCAGCACCCCCATCTGACTCAGGCCGATGTAATGCTGCGACGACAGCACCAGATTGACGCCGCCGGCAATGGCGCATTCGCAACTGCCACTGTTCAGGCTTTCCACCGCCAGATGCAGCGCAGTCAGCGAGGATGCACAGGCAGTATCCACCGCCAGACTGGGGCCCTGGAAATCGAGACTGTAGGAAACCCGGTTGGCGACGGACCAGTGAGTCGCTTCATTGCCATAGGTTTGATTCATCACCCCGGCAAAAACACCGACACGGCGGGTGTCACTCAGACTGGCCGGAGAATAACCGGCATCTTCAATACAGGCATGTGCGGTCTGCAAAAACAGCCGTTCCTGCGGATCGATGTTTTCCGCTTCCAGCGGCGATATCCGGAAAAACAGCGGATCAAACAGATCCACATCGCGGACAAAACCGCCCCAGCGGCTGTAACTGCAACCGGGCCTGGCTTTTTCCGGATCGAAATGCTGCCGCCAGTCCCAGCGCTGCGGGGGAATTTCACGGATACAGTTGCGTCCTTCGGTCAGGTGATGCCAGAACTGCTGGATATCATCGGCCTCGGGAAACCGCCCGCTGATGCCAATAATGGCGACGTCGGTATCGCGTCTGGCGGTCGCCAACGGACCGTCGTGAATGGTCGGCCCGGCAAGGCTGTGATCCAGGTCGTGTGGCGCTGCGGCATCTGTGGTTGCCGTTGGTGTCACGATCGTGGCTGAGCTGGCCAGTGCTGCTACTGGTTGCGGTAACTGTGCCAGCAGGATGTCACGGTGATCCGCCAGTAAAGCGCGTGCCACCCCCTGCAGGTTTTTCTGTTCAAAAAACAAAGTCGTGCTGATGGCCGGAAAAATTTCCCGCAGCCGTTCGGTCAGCTGCACCACCAGAATGGAATCGATGCCGTAACTTTGCAGCGGCTTGCGCGCATCAAGCTGGTCCACCGACAACTTTAGAATCGGGCAAAGCAGCTGTTTGACATATGTGACGGCCTGCGCTTCGAGGTCGCCCGAGTCCTGAGCAACAGCTGCGCTCTCGTGCGTCGATACCGGTTCAGAACGCTCCGTGATCGTGGCTGGCGGTGGCGATGCAACCGATAATGACCCCGGTTCAAAGGCTTTACGCTGACGCACCACGCCATCGCTGATGGCGGCAAAGATCTGCTGCCCTCCGTTGTGGCCGTCTTGAATCACCGCCTGGGCACTAAACCCTTCCGCCTTCAACAGCTCCAGCCAGCGTGCCGGCAACAGGAACGGACTGCCCGTCAGCCGCAAGGTGCTGTCCTGATGCAACCACCAGCCTTCGGTCAATCCCAGGGTCAGATGGGAAAACAGGTTGTTCGCCACCACTTCGTTGAGTACCAGCAAACCACCCTGACGCAACGCCGCCTTGGCGTTACGCAGGGCTTCACGCAGATTGCTGGTGGCATGAAGTACATTGGTCGCCAGCACCACATCGTACTGCCCTGCACCGATATTCTTCTGATCATGCAGCGGCCGGCTGACATCGAATAACTCTGTTCTCAGCCACGAATGACCCGGCGCATAGTGCTGCTGGGCATGCAGCAGAAACGCACGCGACAGATCGGTATAGCAGTATTCATCAATGCGATCATGGAACGGGGCCAACCGGGGCAGTAATCCCGCCGTGGTACCGCCGGTACCGGCTCCGATTTCCAGCAGTTTCAGGCGCGCCGAACCCGCTTGCGCTTGAGACTGGTGCAGATAATCACAGACCACATCTCCCAGCACCTGGTTGTAGTAATCCACTCGGGTCGAGCCTTTATAGACGCCCTCCACTCGGGCCATGGAGGCGTTCGGGAACAGGATATCGGTGGCTTTGGTTCGACCGGTCAGAATCTCCGGCAATGCCTGCAAGGTGGCTTCCACCAGTTCGATCCGGACACGCTGATTGGGATCCGCGAGCCAGTGTTCACGCTGAGCCCACCATTGCGACCAGCAGTCTTCCAGACTCAGCGGTTGCAGTTCAGCACGGCGGGCCTGCAGCTGGCGCAGACTTTCCACCAGCCAGCGGTCATAGAATCCGGGCAGGCTGCCGGTGATACGCAGTTCACTGTCGGGAGCATCATGAGCGGGTGCGATCAGATCCAACTGGCGCACTGTCGCCCAGAGAAATTGCAGCAGGATCGGTTCGATCTCCTGTTCCTGCTGATGAATGCGGCTGATGTCAGCGGGCAGGTTTTGCGTCGAAACCGGAGTGGGTCCAACGCTTCCGGGATAGAGAGCGAGAGTCTGGTTCCTGCTCCAGTTAAGATCGATTCCGGGAACCTGTGGCTGTCCCTCGGTTTTCATCAGCACCGCCTGTGGCAGAGGACTTCTCAACAAGGCCCGCAGGGCAATAAAACCTTGTTCGGGCTCAATGGAAACCAGCCCGATTTTCTGGATACGCTGACGGTAATATTCATCCGTCACGATACCCACCGTGCCCCAGTATCCCCAGTTGATCACCTTCGTGGTACACCCCCACTGTCTGGCGAGGTGACTGGCAAAAGCGTCTTTAAACGTACAGCCGGCAGAGTAGTTTGATTGTCCGGGTAATTTGGTGAACGATTGCATCGACGAGAAAAACAACACCTGCTCAACACCAAAACCGGCAAATGCCTGCGCCATGTAGACACTGCTGTCGACCTTCGCTTTCAGGCTGGCGTTAAAGTTAGCCTCATCCATGTTGGCAATGCTTTTATCGCGTAACACGATGGCAGAATGAACCAGCCCGTGAACGCGGCCAAAACGCTCGCCAATCTCGGCGGCAGCGCGCTTCATATCGGCCTGATGGGTTGCATCAGCCTGGACATACAACGGCCGTGGCCCCAATGCGGCAATGGCATCGAGCCGGGCGGTTATCGTCTGATCCAGTGGACGGCGGCCAAGCCAGACAATCCGGGCGCGATAATGTTTAACCATCCAGCGACTCCAGGCTTCGCCAATACCGCCGGCACCGCCAATCACGACGTATACACCGCCATGACGGTAATCAGCACGCTTGCCTTCCAGATTCTGTACCGGTAACAGACGCTGCTGAAACCACTCGTTATGACGAAAAACATTGACGTTGCCGTCAGAGTCAAACGGCAGCTGCCTGAGCATATCCGGCAAGGCGGTAGCCCGATCCTCCAGATCCACCAGTCGTAACTGCCAATATGGAAATTCCTTGGCGGCACTGCCCACCAGACCGTGAATACTGGTATGGGCCAGACATTGTCCCTGGCCACCGGCCAGCTCAACAGTGTCCCGGGTTACGATGGTGATCTGCAGACCAGTCTGGGCATGCTGTTGTTGCAATGCTTTGAACAAACGGTACAGGGCCACGACACCAGACTGCTGGCTATCGATCAGTGCCTGCTCATCAACGCTCAATCGTGGCACTGCGGGCGCAAACCAGAACAACTGCTTAAATTCGCCGGCCATGACCAAGCGAGCTGCCATGGCATCGATGTCCAGCCCATTCAGATCAATCCTGATGGCATTCACATGGCTGTCCACCAAGGGCTGTACCAACGGATCTTCGCCGACCACAATCATCTGCTGATCATCCTGCGCCAGGGCTGGATCAAATACCGGCTGCACCGCTTCCCAGGTGGGTACTAAAACATCGAGGTCATGCACACTGCTGAGGATTTTCTCCATGCTGTTCACTGCCGTGACCGTTGCGGCTGACCGGGATGTCTCTCTGGCTGCCGCGGCTGTCGTCATCCGCGTTTCGACGACCCTTCTGTCACCGGCTCTGTCATCAGTTCCATCAGGATCGCCAACCCAATAGCGCTGACGGGCGAAAGGATACGTCGGCAGTGAGATACGCTGATAACGTTCATCTGCAAACAGTCCGGCATAATCAAGCCGGTAACCTTGCTGGAACAACTCCATGACGGTGGTCAGGTGGTCGAGGTAATCCGGATTGCCAGGGTGACAGTCGGCGATAGATTGATTACCGAAATTCTTTAATCCGGCCTTTTCCCGCACGCCGGTGGTATCCACTTCAGCGACACTGACCGACATATGCCTGTCGCTGTCCAGCCAGCTGTGTAACCGCGATGCGAGTTCGCTCAGGCTGGTCACAACAGTCGCCAGCCGGTGTTCCAGGTGCCGGCGGCCGCACAGCAGGGTAAAGCTGATATTGCCCGTATCGGTATCGGGGTGCTCACGACAGAACTGCACCAGCTGTTGGGCCTGCTGCTTCAGCTGCGAACGGCTCTGCGCCGACAGCACCAGCAGATAAGCCCGGCCCGGTGAACGCGACGGAATTGCCCGTTCCGGTGGCTGTTCTATCACCGCATGAGCGTTGGTGCCGCTGAAACCAAACGAACTCACCGCTGCACGGCGCGGCCCGCCATCAGCTGGCCAGTCTCTGAGCTGGCGGTTAACAAAAAACGGACTGTCCTCAAAGTTGATCTGATCATTGCCCTGGCGAAAGTGCAGTGTTGGCGGCAACGCCCGGTGCTTGAGCGCCAGTACGGCTTTTAACAACCCGGCGACACCCGCAGCCGTACCGGTATGGCCGATATTGGTTTTGACCGAACCGATGGCACAATATCCGCGGCGCGCGGTGTCGTGGCGATAGGCCTTGCTGAGGGCATTGAATTCAATGGGGTCACCCAGCACTGTGCCAGTACCATGGGCTTCAACCATTCCGATGCTGTCAGCATGGATACCAAAGCGGTCGTAGATATCACGGACCAACCGCTCCTGCGCCCGGGCGCTGGGCGCGGTAATACCATTGCTGGCACCATCCTGATTGATGCCGATGGCGCGGATCACCGCTGAGATATTGTCACCGTCAGCCTGTGCTTTCGATAACCGCTTGAGCAATACCACGCCAACCCCTTCGCCGGGCACAAAACCATCCGCACTGGCGTCGAAGGTGTGGCAGCGCCCGGTAGCCGATAACATGCCGGCCTGATCGGCAGAGGTGTAAAAAGCAGGACTGGACTGCACCAGCACGCCACCGGCCAGGGCCATGGTTGTTTCACGGCGCCACAGTGCCTGACAGGCCAGATGGATGGCCGTCAGACCACTGGAACAGGCGGTGTCCACCGCCAGCGCCGGGCCTTGCAGATTCAGAAAATAGGCGATGCGGGCCGGCAGAATGGAACCGGCATTGCCCCAGAATGCCTGAGCGGGTCGCCGGCCTGGCATCAGATGCAGATAATCGCCACCGACACAGCCCATGTACACCCCGCAATTCTGATTCTGAATGGCCTCACCGGCATAGCCGGCATCCTCGATGGTATGCCAGGCCTCTTCCAGAAACAGCCGCTGCTGGGGATCCATGTGTTCTGCCTCGACCCCGGAAATATTGAAAAACACCGGATCGAATTCATCGATACGATCCAGAAAGCTGCCATGGAAGCAGTGCGCTTTCTGGCTGGAGCTGTCGCGATACAACTGCGTCAGATCCCAGCGGCTCACTTCACCCACCAGATCATCACCAGCAACCAGATGGTCCCAGAACTGCTCCAGATTATCAGACCCGGCAAACCGGCCACTCATACCGATAATGGCAATGGCTTCTTCTGGCCCGGCATTGTTGACGGTGACGTTCTGGTTTTCGCTCACTACCGGTTGCCAGCGTGGCTGATCAGCGTGGTGGTGCTCCCAGGCCACATTGACGGCCTCCTCAGGTGGCACTGATGTCGTCACCTGAGTGTCCGGGGCTGCCGGCGTCAACGCCTGACGATGTTCACTGATAATGTGGTCGCTCAGGGCATTGATGGTGTTGAAGTCAAACAGGGCCGTGGTTTTGAGTTCGATCCCCAGCTGTTGGCTGATACTGTTGGCCAATTGCGCCGCCAGAATCGAATCGACCCCATAATCGGCAAAGGCCTCATCAAACTCCAGCCGCTCCGGCCCCACGTCCAGGGCCTTGGAAAGCTGTTCGATCAAGACCTGTTTCACTTGTTCCTGTAATTGTTGAACGCTGATCTGTACCGGCGTTGCTACCGCCGACCGGGCTGGCACTGCCCGGCAACTGTACCCCTGCAGGCGCACGCATAGCTGGCCGTGCTGATCGCAGAGATCAAGATCATATTTCTGTACCTCGTCACCGCGCCGGCAATCCTGAGCGCGGGTGATCCGCACCCAGGCCTGACGGGGACAGGGTCGCCACATCTGCACCTGATTCAGAGCAAAAGGCAAGCGCGGAACACTGTCTGCCGCCGCCATGGCGATTTCAGTCTGTAGCGCTGCGTCGAGCATGCTTGGGTGCAACAGCAGAGTGTCAACATCACTGGCATCATCCGGCAGTCGTAGTTGCCCCAGAGCCTGATCAGCGTCGAAATTCAGTTGTTGCAGAGCTTTGAACGTGCTGCCGTTTTCGACCCCGAGGGCATTGATGCGCTGTTGGCACTGCGCCATAGTCAAAGTATTGCCCTGTAGCGACTGCTGTAATTCTGCCAGCGCCAGAGCAGGCGGCTGAGCAGCCGTCTCGGTGTACCCCTGGCAGCGATAGTGGAGCACCTTTTGCTGCTGTTGATGACTGAATATTTCACAGCGGCAGACTCCCGCATCCGGCGTTATTTCAATACTCACATCAAGACCGTTTTCGCCAGTAACAACCATCGGACGCAACCAGACGCTGTGTTCCAGCCTGACCGGATGATCACTGGCGGTGGTGATGGCTATCGCCGCCCGCGCCATTTCCAGATAGGCGACACCGGGCACGACCCGCTGGCCGTTGACGCGATGATCTCGCAGCCAGAATTCATCGCCACTGAAATGACTGTGAAAGCAATGACGCTGGCCGTCCCGGGACGACTGCTGCAACATCGGGTGCAGAGATGGATTCGGTACTGCGGGCAGTTCCTGTGTAGTCTCGATCCAGTAACGTTCGCGGGCGAATGGGTAACCCGGCAGTGAAATACGCCGGCCCTGACCACCGAACAGCGCGCTGAAACCGCCTTGATAGCCTTGTAAATACAGCCTGGAAAGCTGTTGCAAAACCTCCAGATAGTCAGCTCCATCCACCTGACGCAACCGTTGAATAAGGGCCTGTGCCTGGGGTTGCAGATCTTCAGCGATCCAGGAGGTATCTGCCGGCAGATCGGCGTATTGCTGAGAATTCGCCAGCCATTGGCTTAACTGCAAACATAACCGGGCAATGCTTTCGACCACCAGTGCCAGTCGTTTCGGTTGATGTTTACGTCCGCACAACAGAGTAAAGCTGATGTCTCCCGGATGCGCATCCGGATGCCGTTGGCAGTGCTGTAGCAGCGCGGTTGCCAGCTGCTGCAACTGAGCCTGGCTCTGGCCGGATAACACGATCAGGTAACCGGGCCGGGTCCATTGCCGGTTCGCTGGTTCAGGCGCCTGTTCCAGCACCATATGGGCATTGGTACCACTGAAGCCGAAGGAGCTGACAGCCGCACGACGGGGGCCGTCCGCCTGCCAGTCGAGCAACTCTGTATTGATAAAAAACGGGCTGTCCGCGAGTGAAATAGCCTCATTGCCACGTTCAAAATGCAGTGACGCCGGTATCTGCCGATGGCGCATCGCCAGCAGGATTTTAATGATTCCGGCCACCCCCGCCGCCGTACCGGCGTGACCGATATTGGTTTTGACCGACCCTAACGCGCAGAAACCACGGCGATCAGTATAGTGACGGAACACCCGCTTCAGAGCGCTGAACTCAATCGGGTCACCCAGCGGCGTACCGGTGCCGTGAGCCTCCACCATCTGGATCGATTCCGGGTTGATATCAAAGCGCTCATAAACATCACGCATCAGGCTTTCCTGACTTGCCGCATTGGGCGCGGTAATGCCATTGGTTGCGCCATCCTGATTCAGTCCACTGGCGCGAATCACCGCTAATACGTGATCACCATCGGCCAGCGCCCGATCCAGTGACTTCAGCACAACGACCCCGACGCCTTCGCCCGGAACAAAACCATCGGCGCGGGCATCAAAGGTGTAGCAACGGCCACTGGCCGATAACATGCCGGCCTGATCTGCCGGGGTGTAATAAGCCGCTGGCGTGCTTTGTACATAGACTCCGCCGGCCAGTGCCATATCGACCTCCCCGTTTCTCAGCGCCTGACCGGCCAGATGAATCGCCACCAGCGAACTGGAACAGGCGGTATCTACGGCCAGCGCCGGGCCTTTGATATCGAGATGATAGGCAATACGTGATGCCAGGATGGCACTGGAGTTCCCCCAGAATGCCTGAGCCGGGCGTCGTTCCGGAATGAGCTGATCGTAATCGCCGGCGACGCAGCCGACATAAACGCCGCAGCATTGTCCGTTCAGACTCTCTCCCAGGTAGCCACCGTCTTCGAGTGCCAGCCAGGCATGCTGCAGAAACAGCCGCTGCTGCGGATCCATGTACTTCGCTTCAGTACCGGATATTCTGAAAAACAGCGGATCAAATTCATCGATGTTGTCGAGCAGAGCGCCGTCCATACAATGCTGCAACTGATCTGAGCTGCGCCGGTAATAATCGGCCAGATTCCAGCGGGTAACCGGTTTGACCAGATCATCACCGGCGGCAAGATGCTCCCAGAACTCCTCGACATTGGCAGAGCCGGCAAACCGGCCACTCATGCCGATGATGGCAATCGGCGCGGTGGCGGGCGCGTTTGGGGTGGTTGCTGCGTTTGTTTGCACCGGTAAGACAACTTTGCGGTCTGGGATCTGATCATGACTCCCGACATCGGCCGGTGTTACCGACCGCTCAGCTGGCATGATCGGCTGTTGATCCAGGATATGTCTGGCCAGTCGATTGATGGAGTTGAATTCAAACAGTGCGGTAATTTCCAGTTGTAACTGCAGGGTCTGATTCAACGCCGACACCACCCGCACACCACTGATGGAATCAACGCCGTAATCGGCAAAGGAGTCGTTCAGATCGATCTCGCTGCAATCGACTTTGAGGGTGTCGCTCAGTGTTTGCTTAATAAGTGCGATGATGGTTTGTGAACCTGTCGCCTCAGCCGTAAAAGGCAGGGATGGATCCAGACTTAGAATATGTCTGGCCAATTGGTTGATGGAGTTGAACTCAAACAGTGCGGTGATTTCCAGCTGTAACTTCAAAGTCTGGTTCAATGACGACACCACCCGCACACCACTGATGGAATCAACACCATAATCAGCAAAGGAGTCGTTCGGATCGATCTCGCTGCAATCGACTCTGAGGGTGTCGCTCAAGGCCTGCTGAATCAGCCTGATGACCTGTGACGCGTTGGTTTCCTTCGGAGGTAATGTATTCGGGTGCTGGACATGATGACTGGCCTCCTGTCTGGTGACCGGAACCTGAGCGGTCACCACGCCATCGCTGATAGCCGCAAAGATCTGCTGCCCTCCGTTGTGGCCGTCTTGAATCACCGCCTGGGCACTAAACCCTTCCGCCTTCAACAGCTCCAGCCAGCGTGCCGGCAACAGGAACGGGCTGCCCATCAGCCGCAATGCAGTGTCCTGATGCAACCACCAGCCTTCCGTCAATCCAAGGGTCAGATGGGAAAACAGGTTGTTCGCCACCACTTCGTTGAGTACCAGCAAACCACCCTGACGCAACGCCGCCTTGGCGTTACGCAGCGCTTCGCGCAGATTGGCGGTGGCATGAAGTACATTGGTCGCCAGCACCACATCGTACTGCCCTGCACCAATATTCTTCTGCTCATGCAGCGGCCGGCTGACATCGAATAACTCTGTTCTCAGCCACGAATGACCCGGCGCATAGTGCTGCTGGGCATGCAGCAGAAACGCACGCGACAGATCGGTATAGCAGTATTCATCAATGCGATCATGGAACGGGGCCAACCGGGGCAGTAATCCGGCCGTGGTGCCGCCGGTACCGGCTCCGATTTCCAGCAGTTTCAGGCGCGCCGAACCCGCTTGCTCTTGAGACTGGTGCAGATAATCACAGACCACATCTCCCAGCACCTGGTTGTAGTAATCCACTCGGGTCGAGCCTTTATAGACGCCCTCCACTCGGGCCATGGAGGCGTTCGGGAACAGGATATCGGTGGCTTTGGTTCGACCGGTCAGAATCTCCGGCAATGCCTGCAAGGTGGCTTCTACCAGTTCGATCCGGGCGCGCTGATTGGGATCGGCCAGCCAGTGTTCACGCTGAGCCCGCCATTGCGACCAGCAGTCTTCCAGACTCTGCGGTTGCAGTTCAGCACGACGGGCCTGCAACTGGCGCAGACTTTCCGCCAGCCAGCGGTCATAGAATCCTTGCAGGCTGCCGGTGATACGCAGTTCACTGTCGGGAGCATCGTGAGCGGGTGCGATCAGATCCAACTGGCGCACTGTCGCCCAGAGAAACTGCAGCAGGATCGGTTCGATCTCCTGTTCCTGCTGATGAATGCGGCTGATGTCAGCAGGTAATTGATGGGCCGTCGGCACTGCGGCAGAGGAATGCTGATGTGCATCGGTCATCTGCGTTTCTGCGTGTGCGTTATGATCGCTCGCTGTCGGTATCCAGTAGCGCCCACGGGCAAATGGGTAACCCGGTAACGTCAGCCGCCGGGGCACATATTGCTGCCAGCCCAATGCCCAGTCTATTTCACCACCACTAACCCAGTAACGCGCCAGTTTGTCCAGATTGCGCTGGATGAACCAGCGTTCCATCAACAGTGCTGCGTCTGCAGCATCGTCCACAATCAACCCCTGCCGGTTTTTGTCCCGTCTGATCTGGCCGGTGAACCAAGGCTGCGAGTCTTGTGCCTCAGCGTTCTGCAGGTACTGCTGCAACCGCTCACAGACTTGCTCCAGCGTCTCTGCTGTGAACGCCAGCCGGTGATCCATCGGCTCGCGTGCAACCTGCAAGGTGTAGGCAAGCTCGCTCAGCTGCAGCCCGTTTTCAACCTGTAAAAAAGCCAGCAGACGTTCGGCACGCTGACGCAGTTGGGCTTCGCTTTTGGCCGATAACACCAGCAGTTGGGTGGCTTTTTTCAGCTCATCTGGAGATGCGATTTCGGTGTTTGCTGGCGCTGAATACTGTTCTAAAACAACATGCGCATTGGCACCGCCAAAACCGAATGAACTGACACCGGCCCGACGCGGATGTTTACCTGATGGCCAACTGCGATGCTGATCGACTATGAAGAAAGGCGTCTGTTGTACCCAGGGAATATGTGCGTTGCGGGTGTTAAAGTTGAGGTTGGCAGGTAACTCACCGTGTTTCAGACACAACATGGCTTTGATGATTCCGGCAATACCCGCTGCACCTTCGAGATGACCGATGGTCGACTTCACCGAGCCGAGGCCACACCAGGGCGATTCCGGCAGAGTTTCACCCTGCTGCTCCAGCAGTTGACTGAACGCCCGTTGCAGGCCGTCGATCTCAATCGGGTCACCCAACGGGGTACCCGTACCGTGAGCCTCAACATAACCCACGGACAATGGCGACACCTTTGCGTTTTGATAAGCCTTCACCAGCAAATTCGCCTGAGCCTGGGGTGAAGGCGCAGTCAATGAACTGGCCTGGCCGCCGTGATTGATCGCTGAACCGCGAATCACGCAGTGAATATTATCGCCGTCCTGCTGTGCCTGGGCCAGCGGCTTAAGCACCAGCATGGCCGCACCTTCACCACGGACAAAACCGTCGGCCTGCTGATCAAAGACCTTACAGCGACCATCATGGGAAAGCATACCAGCCTGATAAAACGCCACCGTATTGGAGGGACTGCACATCAGATTCACGCCGCCTACCAGGGCCACTGAACACTCTCCGCCACGCAACGCTGCCAGCGCCTGATGGATGGCCACCAGGGAGCTGGAACAGGCGGTATCCACGGTGACGCTGGGACCATGAAAATCATAAAAATAGGACACCCGGTTGGCCAACAGTGCAGCGTGGGAACTGGTGGTTAGCATGGGATCATTTTTGGGCGCGTGTTTCTCCAGCAGTTCGCGATAATCGAAATGGCAGGCACCGACAAACACGCCAGCATCACTGCCGGACAACGTGGACGGACGATAGCCGGCATGCTCCAGCGCCTGCCAGCTCAGTTCCAGCAATAACCGCTGTTGAGGATCCAGCAATTCCGCTTCTGCCGGGGTCATCCGGAAAAAAGCCGGATCAAAGGTGTCGATATGATCAAGAAAACCACCGTAATCGATGCCGTTATGGTGACCATCAACATCGATGTGCTCCGGCCAGCACCAACGCCCGGGTGGCATCCGGGTAATGGCCGATGTGGATGAGGTCAGCAGCGACCAGAACTGATCTTCGGTCTGACAGCCACCTGGGAAATTCAACGCCAGACCAGTGATGGCGACCAGCTGATCATCCGATGTTTCGGGACTTGTCGTCTGCGCTGACGGAAGATCCGTCTCCTCCACGGCATCGGCCGTCTGGCTGACATCAGCCGCCTGAGTAACAGCAGCGACCTCGTTGATATGGTTTTCCGTTGGCGTATCGTGCTTGCTGACACCGGCAAAATAACGCTGAACTTTGGCCTTGGTATTGTGTTCAAACAGAAACGGCGCGCTCAGTTCATGCCCGGTCTGACGCGCCAACAATGTGCGGATTTCCAGCAGCTCAATGGAATCGATACCGGCGGACATAAACGGCGTGTCTTCATCGATCGCCTGGGCGCGGTTCTCACCTAAAATTTTGCTCATCACCGACTCGATGATGTGTGCCATATTCAGATTATGTGATGCAGTCATAGGGTAACTCTTCACTGACGGATTGGATGACGTTGAGGTGGCCATCACCTCTTGATCAGGATCGATATCTGGTTGATTCAGGTGCACGTTATGCACCGGCTTAAATGACACAATCAGGCTCTGACGAAACGCCTGCGCCTGCTTGATAAATGGCAGACCATAAACTGCAGTCCGGCTGAAGCCGGCTTTATCAAATACCTGTTGCCATCCTGGCGCGCTGACTAAACAGCTGTTTGGCAGCCGGTTGTGCTCATCGGCATAAAGGAGAAAGCCATGCAGAAAAGCACCGGTGTAATTCAGGTAGTCTTTTACGGCGGTAAACTCATTGAGTACGGCGATTCCACCGGGTTTTAATAACTGTTTGACCCGTACCAGGGTATCGACGATATAACGGGTGTCATGGAGGACATTTCCGGCACAGACAATATCGAACTGCCGGGCTTCAAAGCCCTGCTCGCCCAGCGCCTGTTCTATGTTCAGCCGCCGAAATTCGACAAACTCATACTCGTCACCAAAACGGCGTTCACCATAACGGGTAAACGCGCTGGAGATATCGCTGTAACAGTAATGGACGTGAGACTGGAACGATGTCAATCGCGGCAGAATGGCCTGAGTGGAGCCACCGGTACCCGCGCCGATTTCGAGAATATTGATACTGGCATCAGGATCCTGATCCAGTTTTGAACGGATAAATTCCGTGATAGTGGTTGCCGCCAGCCCATTGAAATAATCAGCCACGGGATTACCGAGAAAAATGCCGGAAAAAGCCGACATATCGCCATCAGGAAACATCACATCGTTTATAGCAACGTTACCCTGCAACAATTCCGGTATGCGCTGCAAGCTTGGAAAAACGAAATTGATGCAACTCTCATAGGCCGGAAAACGAGTGCAAAAATGACTGCGAAAATGTTCACTGGCCTGATCGAAATCTTCCGGAATCTGTTTGGCGCCATTCGGGTTAACGCGATAACCATTTTGCTCAGGAATAATGAGTTCATGAGCAACCAGCATTTCAACAAAATAGCCGAACAGGCGATGATATTTAGGGATAATATCAAGTTGCCCGATCAGTGCCTCGACATTTGGATATTTCTTCGTGTGATCGACGAATACACCCAGACGCTGCATGCTTTTCATTAACCACAAACAGCAGAAATCATTCAGCGCCTGTTCGACCGGAGCGTCATCTTCGCGTTCGGTTAACCCTGAGTTACTGATGACCTGCTCAATGGCTGGCGTAATGGCATTAAATAAATCGTTATCAGGCTCAATACTCTGACTCACCATTGGCATTGGATCAGAAGACGCCTGCTGCAACCAGTCAAGGCAGGCCTGGTCGCCAACTACCGTTTCCACGCCAGCGACAAGCTCCAGATAACAGCGGACATAACCGACCAGATCACAGGCCACGACAATGGCTGACGGATCCGCCAAAGCAACGCCGATAATTTCCGCCATGCTGCCATCATGCTGATGACACCAACGGGTATTAGTATCGCTTGCGTCCGCCCGGCGTTGGCATAACACGGCCGCGACAACCTTTCCATTATCGACCGCCACCCACTGACCAACACTGAACTCATCCATGATGCGGGCAATCGATGTCTCTTCAAACAAAACCCCCTGTTGGTCATCACTCAAAGGCCAGAACGACATCGCTTCCAGCAACGCCAGATCATCCGGACCGGCAAGGCGAAAGTGCCAAGGTCGACGCCGAAAATAATTGAGCGTAATACGCGAGAAAGGCTGCACACGTGGATAGCATCGCGCAAACGCCGGATCCAAAATAAGCCCGCAATAAGCCGCCGCCGCAATAAAGTCACCGGCTTGCACCAGTAATTGAGAGGAGAAGCGATGGTAGGCATCAAAATGCAGGCTCTCCGTCAAGGCGCGATATTGCTGGATCACCCCGGCATCCAGACAGTGGACTTCCAGCAGCAACATACCAAACCGGGACGGAATGGCAGCCCAGCGCTGCAGATGTTCCAGCAGCCCCTGCCAGGCGTATGCCGGATCAATCATCTGACCGTCGGGGCGGGTAAATACTCCATGCACGTGACTGGCATAACGTTGTGGCGTATTGACTGGAGCAATCCAGGGCCGGTCATGATCAAGGAAGGAACGCACATGAAGGA
Organism: Gynuella sunshinyii YC6258; assembly: GCF_000940805.1. Classification (GTDB taxonomy): domain Bacteria; phylum Pseudomonadota; class Gammaproteobacteria; order Pseudomonadales; family Natronospirillaceae; genus Gynuella; species Gynuella sunshinyii. The sequence continues at coordinate 5,920,554 of NZ_CP007142.1, forward strand.
TATTTTCCGGGTCATGAATTCCCTTTTCCGCCAGCAGTGCAGTCATTTGCTCCGGATCACCGATATCGGCTTTGATGACCATGAAGGCTTCGCCATGCAATGTCATCGCAGTTTCAACCAGGGCTTTTTCGTTGTAGTCCAATCCAATCAATAGCAAAGGGTATTGATCGAGCTGTTCGCCACGCAGGGTTTTCTGTTTGATCACCGTGATCAGTTTTAACAGCAATTGACCATCACCACAGCCCATATCTGCAATATAACAGGGTTGTTCCGCCAATGGCTGCTGGTTGAAGATCTGGATGATCAACGCTTCCAGATCAGCAAAATATTTCTGGTGCTGAAAGCCACTTCCGAGCACATTGAGGGCCCGATCAATGTGAGTCTCGTGGCCCTGTTCGTCGCGCTCGAATACCTGCTGACAATCGCCGAAAATCACCGTTTCTATCTGTGCGAACATTGGCAAATACGAGGCCACAGAGGCGACAATAAAAATCCGCCGGGCGATAAATTCACCGGTACCGGTCAGTACCGGAGCTGCACCTTCGGATACCAGCCAGCCACGATTCAAAAACAGCTCCAGCAGTTCATCAGCGGCCGCCAGGTTCTGTTGGGTAAAACTTAAGGTTTGTTGTTCCGGATCGATGGTCAGCAGATCATGCTGTTGCATGTTCAACAACAATGGCACGAGTAAACAACCATCGACAAACATCGCCAGTTCTTCATCATGCAACTCCCATCGTCGCGCCAGCCGTGCAATCCATGGAGCCAGTGACAATTGCAATGATTCCTGAGTCAGGTAATGGCCGTAGTCGATCGACAACAACGACAACAGATCATCAGGCAGATAGGCAACGGGATGACCCGGACAATATTGCAACCTGTCTGCCTGCACACCACAGATATAACCCATCGCTTCGGCCAGCACCAGAGCAGTTTTCAGATGCCCGGGATTGGCACCGGAAAATTTAACCAGCTCGTCAAAACAGCAATCCGGATGCTGCTCCAGATAATCGACAATCGCGTGTTTTTTAAGCGCCAGATAAACAGGCACTGCAACCAATCCATGGGCATAATTATTGACTACCGAAAGCATGTTATACCTCTGTTTACAACACTCTTAAATTGCCCGGACGGAGCACTTGCCCGGATATATATCGACTCATGAAACATTTAAGAAAACTCTAAAAAACGACCGGCTTTTCCGGTGTCTTTTAACAGCTTGGGCTGGCGCCAATTCCGGCAAAGACATTCCCAACAAACATATGAATTGGCATCAAATGCATGAGGAGTGTCTGATTCAACGTGAATATGTGCCGCAAAATTGTCAGACAAAAGACATTTTCGTGCCTGCCTGACGAGATAACCAAAGACACTTGAGATATGAATGAAAGGCTGTGTATATCGTCTCTGACCAGAACAAAACATGAGATCATAAAGACCCATGTACCCGATGAAGCAATCAGGCTCTTCATCTGATTCAACCAGCAGAAAATAATATTCTTGAACGAGCGACCACCCCACCCCATAACACGATGATGTCTGACTGGAAAACATATAAACCGGTTTCATCTGTCACCTCATTGATAGAGATAGAAATCACTGTTTATGTCAGCCGGGCACATGGCACTGTCAGTCCGGCGTCAATGTTTTCGGGTTAATGGTCTGAAAAGAATTGCCGGAATCTTTCTGACAAGAGTCGCGCGGCATGGCTCATCAGATACTCACACAACCAGACCACACTACGGTTCTGCCAATGTTCCTGAGCGGTTCCCAGTAGTAATTGATTGAGCGCGCCCAGTGCGGGTCCACAATGAATCTGATAGTCAACCTTGTTGTGTTCATCGCCACGCAGGGCAAGCCGGGTTGTGTGGATAAAATACCAACGGAAAACAGCGGCCATTTTTTTTCTGGGATTGGTTTCCATGAACGCCAGCTGAGCAGGCCGGCTTTTTTGCATATGCGTTCGGGTTTGCTGCCAGATCTCATCGATACTGCATTTAAACAAACTCGTTTCCAGCTGCCGGATAACATCCTCAGGCATATCATCGAGAGATTGATATTGATTGTATAAGCGATAGAGTTTGTTGGCCCTGGCCGGGAAAAAGACGCCTTTTTTCATGACCTGAACTGTCGCACCGGTTTCAAACATGTCACCGGCAGGCGCGTAATCGGTATCGTTGATATTTATGTTTTGTAACAGATCCTTAACGGCAGGACTGGTGGCAGCTTCTATGGAACATTGGTTGATGGAACCGGTGGTAATAAAATCGGCGCCCATGAAGAACGCCGTCATGACGGCTTCCGGAGTTCCGATTCCGCCGGCCAGGCCGACACGAATCGGTTGAACGTATTGTTGCCGGATCTGAACCTGTTCCCTTAAATGCATGATGGCGGGCAATAATACACTGGCATTTCCACGGTCTGTATGGCCCCCTGAATCCGCTTCGACACAAATATCCTGTGCCAATGGAATATGCTGTGCCAGTTCAGCCTGTTCTACAGTGATCAACCCCTGTGATAACAACTTATCAACCATACGAGAGGGTGCCGGTCGCATGAACATCTCTGCCACTTCCGAGTGAGACACCTTCGCCATCACAGTATTGCCGCATTGAACCTCACCACGGGCATTGCGATGGAGACCCTGTAATCGATAACGTACAATGGCTGGCGTCAGCTCCATATAGGCCGCCGCTTCAACATACCGCACATTATTTCGAAGCAGGATGTCCACGCGCTTCATCTCTTTTTCGGGTGTTGCATAATCCGGTAGCAAGTTGACCCCAAATGTCTCACTTTCAGTCAACGCCGCGTGAATGCTTGTGATGGCCTGTTCGAGCACGGTATCGGATAAACCGCCGGCGCCAAAAAAACTCATGAGTCCGGCTTTCGCCATGGCCACCACCATCTCAACCGAGGCAATCCCTTTATACATTGCTCCAGCGACATAAGCGTATTTCACCCGATAGTCCCGCCTGAACATTTCATTACCAAACTTATCAGCTGAAAAAGCGCTACCGTGCCCAAGCATATTCAATGCTTCAATCATGCTCACCCGATACCTTTGGCCTCGCGGTATCATTGTTGGAATAAGCCAACCGCTTCCAGGTAAACGGTGCCAGTATCTGGCCGATATAGTTTTGCGGATATTCGCGAATCGCTCCGCCAATACCAAGTTCCGCCGGGCCATTCCGATCCGGCAGGTAATATGAACCAAACACGATGTCCCAGATGATCAGGTTATCGCCATAATTAAGCGCTTCCTTGACGATCTTGGAATGATGCCAGCGATGCAGATCCGAAGTACTGAATATCGAATTAAAAACGCCATAGCGAATATCGATGTTACAGTGTTGCAGCAGACTCGTGACACCAATAAAACAGGTAAACATGGCCATGAGCTCCACAGGTGCGCCCAATAACACCATCGGCGCTGTTTGCGCAACATAAAACAGTATTGTTTCGAATGGATGGACCCGGACAGAATTGAACGAATACAAACGACTCACTGAATGATGAACAGAATGGATACGCCAGAGGAAATCCACCGTGTGCATGAACCTGTGCACCCAATAGGTAAAAAAGTCGACCAGAATAACCACCAGCACAAACTGAATCAGCAACGGCCATTTGGCTGGCCACAACGCAAATGGAATAATCGAAGAGACGTAGCTCGCCAGCATAAACAACGGGATATATAACAAAGCTCTAATTAAGGAAACCGTCACACCTGCCGAAAGAAAGAAGTGGGCAATATCAGTCTTGATATCTTTTTGTGGTTTAACCCACTCTCGCTTAAACGGCATCCACCATTCCAACGCCAGAATGACACCACAGGAAGCAAAAAAGAATAAAATGACGGTCGTCGCTTCTGCAAACCCGGAGACAATCATGGCATACGACCCCAGGACGGTTAATAGCAGCCAGGATGGATAAAAGAATCGTGAAACTGCACTTTTCATAATTTGAGCCATCCGGCTTTCCTCGTTGATCGTTGTTCGAAAAAAATGGTTTACGTCATCTGTACACAAATGAATCATGTTTTCGAAGACGTATAATTACCATCCATCGCTAAAAAAACCGAAACCATTAAACAGACATTATTGAAACCACTGAATTATTAACTTCATTTTTTATTTTTCGAGATCCTATATTACGGAAATATGTGAATCAACAAATACTATTTGTACTTACTAAAAACCATCAAAACCATGAACAATATTTACCAGCCACCTCATCTCTCAGCGGCGACTAAACCATACTTTAGTATGAACAAAAACATAAATACGAATCGACTTAAATCACTGATTTATCAGAGCATTTCAATCCAAATGAAGGTAAAAAACCATATCAGCACATACCAAAGACCAGATTGCCATATTTTTGGAATAATGATATTCAACAAAAAGTTATGGACACATCCGGACAATACAAACCACATACGTTCAGAAACTTATCAGCAGCTGAAATATTTATTTCATATAAAGATGACTACTATTTTTATACAAATTTTTGTGTAACAAACCGGACAAAAATGCCGGTATGATATTTCATCAACCCGACAAACATGTATGCCGGGTTAACAGCGTGATGCAGGGAAGCACCTAGGGGACCTCTGAAAAACAGGAATAGTTTTGATGCAGGCGAGGAAGCACCACTCGCAACACCGCAGTTTACTGGCGTAAATGAGGATGTGAGACTGGGGCTGACAAAGTCCTGCGCGAAAATAGGCCATTTTTCAGAGGTTCCCTAGATGTCGCATACCATTGGTAACAGCCAATGCACCCCGGGAAATCAGGCAGCCTGACGATTCGGTGTTTCGAGCAGCACCAACAGGTTTCCAGGGGTGGCTATTAAACAGATCAGGGCGATCTATTTAATTGCCGGATTAATAGAAACACTCGCAAGTTCGGTTCTACAGAAATTTCCAAAACAGACTCTGTTTTAAGTGCATGAGTAGAGGCAGTCATTATGTATGTAAGCTTTTTTGTTTTTCTGGCATTTTTAATTATTCTTGAGTGGTTTTATAAAGCCAGGAATTATCCGGCAATCCCCTGGTGGAAGACCCGGGCGATCTGCATAACGGTATTCACACTCAGTTGTGCTCAGCTGTTTTCCATCTGGTTTGACACAGTCATTCCTGATGTGATGCTGGTAAACACATCAGCATACCTGCCAGCCCCGTTAGCCGGTCTCGTGGGATTCATGTGGGCCACGCTCGCCGTCTATTGGTGGCACCTTGCCATGCATAAGAGTGACTTGCTGTGGCGATTGTTTCATCAGCTGCACCACAGCCCCCAACGTATAGAACTGCTGGCAACTTTTTATACCCACCCACTGAACTCTATCTCCGTTACTTTCTTTGGCAGCATTATGGTGCATATCATTGGCCTGAATATCGAAGCCGTCGGCTGGTACGCCATCATTTATTCCATGGCATCAGTGTTTAATCATGTCAACATCAGCGTCCCCCGCTGGATCGGTTATTTCATTCAGACACCGGACATGCACCGGGTCCATCACGAGTACCAGAGACATCAAAACAACTACGCCGAGTTTCCCCTTTGGGATATGTTATTCGGCACCTACCGCAATCCAGAGAAAGCGCCTGAGCGGTGCGGTTTTGATACCGATAAAGAAATTAAAGTCTTTTCCATGTTGATGCTGAAAGACGTGCATAAACGTGCCAAGGTACCCGAGTGACAGGACGGTGCCGCGTTAAACGTCAGATACGCGGCCGTTTCACAGATACGCTGGTTTGTGGTGAAGTCTTCAGGAATGGGAAACAGCTTGTGAACGCTGAACTCATACGGAGTGACTGACGATCCCGGGCCTAAGTTGTGCTCTGCGTCGTTCAGTCACTGATGATTGGCGGGTTTGGTGGTCTTTCTATTGAGGTTTCAGACTCATAGCCGGGGCGATATTATTAACAGACGCCCATGCCAACCATTAGTCTGACGCAAATACTATTAATCCCGACCGAAATCCTTGTCAGATTAATGATCCTCAAACACATACGCGTTGAGAATATGATCCTGCCATTCGCCATTTATTTTCAGATAGGATTCTGCATAACCTTCACGGACAAACCCGAGCCTTTTCAACAGCTTTGAGCTGCGTTTATTGGTCACCAGGTGATTGGCCATAACCCTGTGCAACCCATAACGGGTTTTGATGTATTGCATGGCATCGGTCAATGCTTCAAACATCACGCCTTTACCCTCCATTTTTCCGTCAACTGAAAATCCCAAATGGCAGGCCTGGAATACCCCCATGACAAAATTACTGAAGTTGATGTTGCCAATAATCGTGCTGGAGTCTTTTTCCGTGATCATAAACGATATACCGCGCTGGTTTTTTTCGTCTTCCATCATCATCTGAATACGCTGGCGAATGTTTTCGAGTTCGTAGTAGTCATCTCCTCTTAGCGGCTCAAAAGGTGCCAGCCGCTCTTTATTACGAAGCAGAAAACTCTGGAACGCCTCAGCCATATCGGTTGTCACGCTATACACATCCAGGCGCGCGGTGCTGAATACTTTGTTTTGATACATAAAAAATCCTCTGGAAAAATTGTCTATCAGTCCCATAACTATCACGCTGAATAGTGTTGGTGAGCACAAATCTACGCGGTTCTGCCAATCGTTATTCAACGGTTTTGTTAACATTCAGAGATCGTAAAATGAGGGTTGAATAAATGGATGTCGACACCTCCGTTTATCGTGTGCAATAAAGATATGCATTCGTGCAGATGGCGGTTTCAGGATGTCTGGCGACAACCGTTCTCTGCAGAACCGTTGGACGCGGTCTTTGTGAGATAACACTGCCCCCCGTGTTTCTCTTTTGGCCAGAAGGGCGGCGGATGATAGTGAAAGAAGAACGGCAGATCAAACCGGAATTCGCCAGCAAACAACGTTTTTCACGCTCATGTCGTTTAACACAAACATTTATGTCGCAAACTATCACGAGCAAATCAGGCCGGCACGGAAACCGGTACGATCCCCCCACTCCCCCAACACTTTACTCCACCCGAAGTTCGGGTTACTGTTGCGCCGCGCTGGCAAAATCCAGCGTCGGGATTAGCACCCTGTTAACCTCTTAGTGGCAGTATCTGAGGCACCCTGTGCCAAAATCAGATGCTGGAGCCCTGCTCATCTTATCGTTTTGGCAGGCCGTACGGGCCAGCGTTTGCTGGGCCGCTTTCCACTAAGGGCGGTAGTGCTAACCCGTTTCGGCCTGCCCCCAGTCGCTTAGCACCGACTGAGGGCATTGGGATCTCTTCTTAGTGGAGTCACTTATGTCTTCTATACAACTCTCCGACGCACAAACCACCCAACTGTTGACCCGGCATTGCCTGAGCGTGCGCGACCAGTACGGACAAATTCATCACCTTTCTGATCTCAGAGCCTTTGGACTGGCTCATACCCAACGCGAAGCCTGCACCCAGGTCAGCGAGATACTGGCGTTCATGCAGGCCCAGCTGGGTTTGTACGATCACCCTTCGTTTAATGGCATGGATGAGACAGCACTGATCGGCCAGACGTTGATGATGAGTGTTTGTCGTGCCCTGCTGGCCCTGCCGGAGCGCTAAGGAGCCATCTGAAAAATGGCCTGTTTTTCACAAAGCAGCAGTGATATTACCGGGTCCGCCACCGGATATGGATATTATCCGTCGATGGAATGTTCCCGGCCCTGAAAGGTTCTGCGCCAGTCCTGCGGGGAGACCTGGAACTGCTTTTTAAATTGTTGACGATACGTTACAGCGGAGTTGAATCCGGCCATTCCGGCGATGATCTCAATGGAGTGGCCAGTGCTTTCCAACAGCCGCTGGCTGAACTGCAACCGCTCGCTGTTCAGCCAGTCGTTCACACTCATGCCCGTGGCACGCAGAAAGTGACGGGTAAAAGTCCGCCGGCTCATGCAGACGTGCTCCGCCAGGGAGTCGATGGTGTGTGCTTGTTGCAGGTTGCGGCGCAGGTAATCCAGCAGCGCGTTGATGTGGCTGTCCCGGGAAGTAACAGGGATCGGTCGTTCGATAAACTGTGCCTGTCCACCTTCACGATAGGGTGGAATGACCATGCTGCGGGCGATGCCGTTGGCCACTTGAGAACCATAATAACGACGCACCAGATGCAGGCAGCAATCCAGCGCAGCAGCGGTGCCGGCGGAGGTGACGAGGCCGCCATCTTCTACGTACAACGCGTAGGTGTCCAATTGAACGGTTGGAAAGCGATGACAGAAATCCGCTTCGTATTCCCAATGAGTGGCGGCTTTATGGCCGTCGAGCAATCCGCTATAAGCCAGCACGTAGGTGCCCAGACATAAACCAACCACCATTGCCCCGCGTTGATGGGCACGGCGCAGCGCATCCTGCATAAGTTGTGATGGCAACTGATCCGGATCCGGCCAATAGGGCACAATGATCATATCGGCATCGGCAAGCGCTTCCAGCCCATACTCCGTGTGCACCGAAAAGCCACTGTCTGAGGCAATCTGACCCGCCACTTCGGCACACAGTCGCAGACTGAAACGGCCGGCGGCATAGCGTTCATGACCAAAAATGATGCTCGGAATCGAGAGGTGAAACGGGCTGAATCCGGGGGTAACGATGACAGCAACGGCAATTTCCGGCATGGATAAGACTCCAGAGCTTAACAGCCCGATATGGATAAGACGGCAGGCAGTATAAGCGGGTCATGAGGTGTACAACAGTGGCCCGTGTGCATAAACCGATTGTATCAGGCCAACATTAGCTCAGCCGCGAAAAGGCGGAACGGCAATGATGCTGGCTCAACCAGCCAGCCTGACCACGATCAGAGACAAAACAGACCTTGAACTGGGCCATACCGATTGAACCAAAGTACAGCCAGAGATTGGCATCCTGCTTATTGCGGGTGATGTACCAAAGACCATCACCATGGGCCTCACCCCAGCTGCTCACCCGATAAACTGCAAGATCCGCCTGACCGGGATGGTTGACGATAGCGACCCGGAAATGGGCCTCTCCCATCACATTGGTTTGAAAAATGCGCGCCATATTCTTGTGAACCTCGGTGTAAGGGTTAATACTGAGATCACCGCATCGCTCAGGATTCAGCCATGAACTTTCATCTTGGTCTCCGCTACAACCGCCATCAGGTCTCGCTCATGAAGCAGACAGACCGCAGTCGTGAGGTACTCGGTGTGGCCTATCCTGAAGAGAGTGATCGCCGCGCCCGGATTCTGGAACAATGGGGCCGTTCCCCCTGGTCACCCCGGCATCAATCCGCCGCCACTATCGACATGCCACTATCGAGTCGGGCACAGGCTATATTGTCTTATCAACTGGCCGGCGACATTCGCACCCGCCTCAACGGTGGCATGGAACCACAGATACAATCACGTCAGCAACTACAACCCGGCATACAGCAACGCATGCACCTGGGCAGCCAGGGCGCGCGATTCGATCTGCAACCGATGCACGCTTCCCGGCACCGGGACATACCCGCAACCCCGGCCCGGCGTGCGGCTTATCACTCCGGTTAATGTCACTTTAGTTGCTTTTTCGCACTCGTGTCCATTGATGACAGGCTGGTGGTGGCTTTGGGTTTCAGGGTCGGCTGAATCGAGCAGCTACTGGAAATGATTTTGTTAGGCAGCATCGGTCGAAAACAATCGGTTGGCATCGAGTAAGCGCAAGGCTCGCAGTGTGTGGTGCCATTCTGCCGAAATAAGTAACCCACTTAAGGGCATGCAGCCTGAGATAGTTAAATATGTTTTTTATTCTGCTCTTCGGACTCTTGAAGAGTTAAAGCGCTGCAACAGTTGCGCGGTATGTTTGCGTCAACTGCCCATGACTGCCAAGGCAAAAGCTCAAAGGACTCAACCTTTGTGCCCTGATGGAAGATAATTTTCCATTCATCATTAAATTTTTACCACACGCTGCTACGAAGTGAATAACTACCTTCGTCAGTATCGTTACCTTTTATAAAGACTCTAAAGACCTGCTGGCAGATGTCTTCATTGTGTTGTGAGAACTCGAAGTCCTGAACTACTGCACCCAAGATTGCTGCGCAGGCAAGCGTTCTGGAAGATTATCTAATCCGAAATAAGCTCCAGAAGCTCCTATTTCTTTGAAACCGGTGCAATGATTTTTCTAAGCCCAACTTCAGAATGCCTTACTTCGAAAGTAAGCAATGATTTTTCCAGCTCAATTATCTGAGCTTCAAACTCCATAACCATCTGAACGCTTACCTCACAGCAGAATAAAAGCAGAGCAACGCGCGCCTTTGGTTTTGCTATGCAGGTGGTACTTATTAAAAGGCATTACAGCCGCCACCAATTAAGTTGATTTGTAGTGTGGTTCCAATACATATGAATTGAATCACACTCGCCAGCTTGTATGTAGAGATCGTAACATCCTGGACCTTCTTTGTACTCTGGAAATGCCTCACCAAATATTTCAATCAATCCTTCGGTACTGGACTCGTAGCTCGATAATGTTACTTCTGTGCCACAGAGAGCATCTTGTCTGTTGGGTTCTCCAATTCCAAAGGTTAGTGTTGACTCAATATTTGAGCCCGATATTTTTGTTTTAACTATTACATTTGACCCATGATAGCCAATCATAGTGTGATCCTTGTTTCCATCACAATTTACATCGACCATCAATTGCGAATTCTCAACCCATGTTATTTCTTCTGCGAAAGAAAACACGGAAAATATAACAGAGCTCAGGAATAGTATTGTTCTCATAAATACCTTATAAGTTTTGAACATTTGCCGAATGCTGGCACTATATTTTGCGAAGCAAATTCGTGACAGTATGAGGTCAGTTACTTCGTCTTAATATAACAGCAGTTACTTCGTCTTAATATAACAGGATACCCATCTTAATCCCTGAAATTCACTCCAACAACAGGCATTTGAGGACTTGTCGCAATGGCAGGATACCTTAACCTCTATCAGCCGGTTTATGGCAGTGCTCAATGAAGGTATTGCCCGCGGAGCGAATGCTGGGGATAACTGCACAGGCAAATTCTATCAATGCCTTCCCTGACATTGACCCTGTGGGCTTGCGTGGATATTCGTTCCAGACGAATGTGTGGGAAGGCAGGTTTAGGTCTCAAGCGCTTCTCGAGGAACAGTCCTTAGCCGCCTGTTGATCTCAACCCGATTCGAGCCAGGATGGCTACAACACCGGAAACATCTGATCATACCTCTGTACAAAAGCGCCAAAGAATCTCTACAGCCTCAGAACAGAATTGTCTCGGCAAGAATCTCGGAATCAGTTAAATGATTAGAGACTCTCCTTTCCCCCAAACTGTTCACCCGATAAACCGTAAGATCTGCCTGACCGGGATGGTTGACGATGGCTACCCGGAAATGGGCCTCTCCCATCACGTTGGTTTGAAAAATGCGCGCCATATTCTTGTGAACCTCGGTGTAAGGGTTAATACTGAGATCACCGCATCGCTCAGGATTCAGCCATGAACTTTCATCTTGGTCTCCGCTACAACCGCCATCAGGTCTCGCTCATGAAGCAGACAGACCGCAGTCGTGAGGTACTCGGTGTGGCCTATCCTGAAGAGAGTGATCGCCGCGCCCGGATTCTGGAACAATGGGGACGCTCTCCCTGGTCTCCCCGGCATCAGTCCGCCGCCACGATCGACATGCCACTGTCGAGCCGGGCACAGGCTATTTTGTCTTATCAACTGGCCGGCGACATTCGCACCCGCCTCAACGGTGGCATGGAACCACAGATACAATCACGTCAGCAACTGCAACCCGGCATACAGCAACGCATGCACCTGGGCAGCCAGGGTGCACGATTCGATCTGCAACCGATGCACGCTTCCCGGCACCAGGACATATCCGCAACCCCGGCCCGGCGTGCGGCTCATCACTCCGGTTAATGTCACTTTAGTTGCTTTTTCGCACTCGTGTCCATTGATGACAGGCTGGTGGTGGCTTTGGGTTTCAGGCTTCGTAGTAAACCTGATCCATCCGATATTTTCTTGTTCTGCAAGGTAATCCTGGATTTTCCTTATCATGTGTATTATTTGATGGTTAAAGTGGGTGCCTCTTTATTCTTTGCTGTCCCTTTATTCTTTTTATTTTACATGCATCCATTGCAGCGGAATGTCAGAAGTTTTTTGAGTCAGGATTCTATTTTTTCACATGTACCGTTATGTGATTATATTTCTCTCGCTCATAGATATTTGTTTTCAAAATATGAAATCCAATGCCCTCTAATTCTGATATTAAATTATTGACAGATGATATGTGACGATATGCAAAACCATCTTTTATTATTTGTGCATTGTGATCGTCTTTTGAGCACAAACTACTCACAAAAAAAACACCATTTTTCAATAGAGACTGAAATACCAGATTAAGAAACGTTCGTCGATCATCACCGATGATGCAATGAAGGCAGTTACCATCAACAATAACATCGTAGGTTTCTAAAAAATCTATTGCGGGTTTTGTTAAATCAGCGACATAAAAATGTCCCGGAATATTCAAGGACTTCGATTTCTCCTTAGCCCAATTAACAGCTGCTGATGAAATATCGACTCCTGTAACTTCGTACCCCAGTCGAGCAAAGCAACGACTCAAATGCCCTTCACCGCAGCCTAATTCAAGGAGTTTACCCTTAGAGGGAACATCCTCGATTGCAAAGACTCTTTCAATAAACTCTGAATCATGAGAAATTCTTTCGTTTCCGCCCCATCCAGCTAGCCCTGCATTTTTGACTTGAACATATATTTCATCATGAACTAAATAATTTGGCTTCATACTTAACCGCTGGCGGCGAGTCACGAGCCTCAAGCCCATCGCGCCTTGTTATTGTGGATCAGAAGGAACCACCGAGTAAATTTTCGTATTACGAAGTTTTCCTGCCATGTCGTAACGATCATTTCTCAAAGTACCTTCATGTATAAAACCAACGCGTTCGGCTAATTTCCAGCTAGAGATATTTCTTTCATCAGTTGTTAAGAAAATTCGCGATGCCTTAAGTTCCTTTAGAGCATAAGAAACCAGGGCTTTCACTCCCTCGGTCATTAAACCTTGCTTGGAATAACGACTATTACCCCAATAACCGACTTCAAATTGACGTTTATCCCAGTCCGGATTATGTAGCCCGCTACCGCCAACCACTTCGCCTGTTTCCTTGTGGAAGAATAAAACCATGAGATCCTCATTGAGCAGAAACCGACCATATGCCTTTCTACACGATTCTTCAGACTGTACCGTTGTTGGGGGCGGTGTTACCCATCCAAGCCAATCCTTTAACTGGTCGATAGACTCAAGTATTGCTTTGTTAAAGCAGGCTCCATCTCCTGGCCTGGCGACACGAACAATTAGTCTGTCTGTTTCGATAACTTCAGTGAGATACATAATTTCCTGTCCAATAATGTCCCAGTAAAGGGCGAACGTTAGCGAATCCGGTGGAGCTCATGTCTTTTGTGGCCAGAACGAGTTTAAATCGTTTGTTACGCGCTGCACCGCAATTTCTGCCAATACTCATAATCTATTAAACTTGGTTTTTCACCCCAACCGCCGTTATCTTTGAACCGCGAAAACTTAAATGGCGTTATAGGTGGAAGGCTCTCGATTTTCATGGATTTGATTGATTTTTGGAATGATTCGTATGATTGTGAATCTTCTGACGCACCCCAGAAGCTACTCCAAATTATCTCAACCAAACCTTCAATAACATTTCTGAAACGGTGCTCTTCAATATTACTGTCAACAAGCTTACGCCTTACACTTTCTGGCAATTCACCACCCAGTGCGAAGTCAATTAACGTTGGTGATGATTTTATCCAGGGGTCAAACTGATCAGGGCCCTCAATAAGTGGCCACTTCCACATATAGTCAATGAACTCATCTATTTCCGGAGATGCCAAACAGTGATCTTTACAAAACTCCTCGAACGCCAGTAGACACACTATCATTCTACCTGTTAGTGATAGATTTCGAACTTCTTCCTCCAGACTCATTAGTCACACCAATTATGAACACTAATATGGACACGAGAATATAACAGAACGTCCACATTAAGCCGTATTTATCACCAGTATTTTTGAAGTCTTTTGAGAACGACTTCGTCAGACAAAACCAAGTTAGACTTACACCATTCGATAAATTCTATAACGACAGCCAGTTGACGACCCGTAAGGTTGTATTTAAAAGGAGCAAGTTGTGAATTTTTAGTCCTGCCTAAAAATGCTAAATCAGACAACAGTCCATCACAGATGAGGTTACCATCATGATCTCCGTTTTTAACGACCCAAAGCATATACTGAGGAATTAACTCCTCTTGCGGTATGCCAGGGTTATCAAATATCGGGCAAGAATTATTGGCAATATGTTCATCACTAAGAAGAGTAACGTCTTTCAAATTAAACGCGTCAATTATATCCATATCAATGTTCATATCATGTAAACTAACCTCCTCTCTACATGGCGAGCGTTAGCGAATCCGGTGGAGGCCACGCTTTTTTTTGTGGCCGGAACGCGTTTGAACGGCTTATCATGCATTACGCGTTGTCCCTCATATAGGCATCGAAGTTTTCGATATAGTCATCCAGGTTTTCTTCGAGCATTTTGCGGTATTCGCCAACAAAATAATCCAATGTTTCCTGTTTGGCAGCAGACATGTCTTGACCATTTTTCCAACCACATGCACTCACCCAGGCATTGAAACGAGCTGTAGCGTACATATTTGAGGCACTCACTTTACCACGCGTGGCTTTCTTATTTATCTGATCGTTGGATAAATGAATATGCGCATCAGCGCGTTGGTAAAATGCTTCATCTGCGTCTTGCATAGGTTCTCCTTGGGCGAATGGTTTTTGTGGTTAGGGCAAAGTACGCTCTAGCCCTATGAAGGAAAGTATGAATATCGGAGAGGCAAGAATATTTAGCGATATGAAACGACTTTCTCCTGTTAGATGAGAGACTGTATTTAATTTTGTGGATCTGCACGGATAAATATAGTCTCTCGAACATATTATCCTTTAGCCATTTTTTTAATTATGTTTAAAACAGCTTTGCAATCATCAACAGCATTATGTTTTGATTCTGGGAGAGGAAGTAACTTTCCTGACTCTGTGAAAACTCTATATATATGCATTGCGCATTCCCATTTGCAATCTGGTGGTAAAATCTTGAACATTTTGCATGTATTTTCAATAACTCCTTTATCAAATTTGGCATTATATGTGATGACTGTCTTTGAGTTTAGTAACTTTAAAAGTTTTTCATGTTTCTCAGAAAACTTAGGCGCTTCAATCACATCTTCATTTTTGATGCCATGAATTTCTATAACACGCTTTGGTATTTTATATCTTGGATGAAATCGGGAATAATATATTACCTTTCCTTTCATATTTATAACTGCTAATTCAATCACCTCAACATTAATTTTTGTTAGCAATCCAGTTGTTTCAGTATCAAGAATTACCGCTTCTGATTTAAGTGATTTTTGCGCCCACGATATTGCATCTAGTCGATTACCTACCCAACGACCTTCATCTTCTAACCAATTAAAGTGAATTTTTGTGTCCGGAAACCATTTTTTCAGATAATCAATATTTAATGTATATTCGTGCTGAGACCTCTCTAGCCATTTTTTATATATAGAGTTGATATTTTTCTCTGCTTCCTTATCTGTCCACTTATTTAGTTTAATTAAATGATTTTTTGCCTTTTCACCCTTATTTACCGTGTTTGCAAAACCGAGATGTAAAGACAAATGACAGTCCTCACAAACTGAAACAAACCCGATTAACTTTTGTACATTTAATTCGTTCTCATACTCCCATAACTCATGTAGTTCTAGGCTGTCCTGCTTTTTCCCGCAGATTTGACATTTGATCTCATCATTCCAATTTGGTCTAGGAAGACCTAAGTCTGTTACTGCACTAGTAGTAAATGGAGGAGGGAACTTTATGGCACCAAAACTCCAACGAAGTGCATCCCAATTCTGTTTCGAGATTATTGCTCGTACATTCTTACCCCACATTGTCTTTGGGATAAGCTCTGGGATGATAGGCCGAGTTTCTGTTAAATCAATTCTATGAGTCATTTTTGTTCTAATACCCAAATAAATAGACTACCTTCAGGGAGATCCAACGGGGAAAATTAGAGATAATTTTAATGCAAATACAACAATACAACAGGACACCCACTTTAAAATAAAAAAACAAAACAAGGCAACGATGATTCGCTACTACCTTACAGAACAAAAATCGAATAAATCAGGTTTACTACAGAACCAAGCTGTATACATCTTGTTCCAAAGCAAACAAAAATATAGTTCTGGCTGACCCGGAGGCGTAGCAGGTTACTTGAGGAGCCAGGCTTTTTAAACAGGATGCTTGATGGCGTGATAGGAAATCAGGTCGCCAACAAATTTGGTGGCGTTCGGCTTAACTGAAAATAATCTCTGACTTTCTCAAACGACGACCTCTGCCCGGCAAAACACCTGAACTGTTTTTCAAATTGTCTTCCCGAATCGCTCTGCCGGTCCAATCCACCAATTCCAGGTAATCGCTTAATTGGAATGGCAAACCTTCGGGCATGTCTGCGCTGGGATTGCCAACAAAAGGAAGTAAATCAACGGAGGTGTGGTCAGACGTTTCCGGTGTATCAGCCAGACTGGCTCGAATGGGATTCAGATCCACATACGCCATACAGGCGGCTAAGGCCTGTTCGTCGAGCAATGCTTGAGACTTAAACCTGCCCTCCCAGAAACGACCGGTACAGCGATCTTCGGCATTGGCACGCCGGGCGATACCTTCATAGCACCGCCATAAACCGACTGATGGAGGTCAGGGTTTCCCGCCACTGGGCCACTAAGACTTCAAACGCCTGCTGTTCTGCCGGTGAGAAGGCATCACCTTTCAGAAACCGGTGACTGAGTGGTGAGCCTTTGTACAGACGATGCCACCGCATCACAACGTCTTCTGCTGACCATTGCCGGCTTTGGAGTACATTGATATGCAGCACCACATGGACATGCTTAGACATTACGGCATAAGCGCAGATATCGATGGCGAATATCTCACCCAGCCACAACAGTCTATCCTCAACCCACTGGCGACGATGTTCGTAGCTAATCCGGGTGAGGGCATCAACTCCACACAGAAACGCCCGATGGACACAACGGGAAACACAGTGATAATAAGGCGTGGCTTCAAGTGAGATTTGCGACTTCCTTGATCGGGTCATACTCATACATCTTTATACTGATAAATATACAGTATCGAATAATGCCGGCTGTTGGCGTGAATATCAATAGTTAAGATGGGTGTCCTGTTATGTTCGCGTAGGTATGTCCCTAGCAGCGTTTTGTTAGATGCTTTTGAATCATCAAACGACATACCAGTGCTCTCGTTGTGAAATATACGATACAAGATAATCGTATAAAGGGTAGGCACAATGATTTGATGCCTTAATTAACGGGCTTCCATCTATGATTTTCACGTTGATGATTTCCTTTCCGCTGGCCTTATTCGACACTTTAGCACCGGATTTTTGGTAGAACTTATCTCGACCGAAAGGCAATGGTATCTTGACCTCACAGCGGTGCTTATGGTGAATATCTAAAACGAAGCCAAACATTAGCGATTCTAGAGAACAAAACGTCAAGAATTCACTGCTGCCGATATAAGTTATTTCAAATAAGTCGCTACCTCTTCGACTGGACTTATCAATCTTCAGCGGAAGCCCGTTGCTTTCCAAATTGATGTAAATTTGAACAAGCTCATGGTATTTTTCATCTTTCTCATGAAGGCAAAGTCTTTTTCTGCCATCGTCATAGAATTCGATGAGCTTGTGACATCTGGGGCATAATGAAACAAGCATTTCACTATTTCTACCCTCAAGGACTTCTAGCTCATAACTTCTATGGTGTACTTCAAGATCACAAAATTTGCTTTTTTCTGTTCTGCAAATTACACATCTGTGATCGTCTCTTTCAGCAATCCACTCTTTAATTTCTTTCCAGAAAACTGTGCGCAAATATTTTTCATAATCCATATGAGAAATATCAAGGATTCCCTCCTTGGCTAATCTTCGCTTCAGCTTGAGCAAACTTGGCTCAACAGTTTGATAGAGATTCATGACTCTGTTTCAAAATATAACAGGACACCCACTTTAAAATAAAAAAACGAAACAAGGCAATAATGATTCGCTACTACCTTGCAAAAAAAATCGAATGAATCAGGTTTACTACAGAACCAAACTGTATACATCTTGTTTCAAAGCAAACAAAAATATAGTTCTGGCTGATCTGGAGGCGTAGCAGGTTACTTGAGGAGTCAGGCTTTTCAATAAAATGCTTGATGGCGTGATATGAAATCAGGTCGTCAATAAATTTGGTGGCGTTTGGCTTAACTGAAAATAATCTCTGACTTTCTCAAACGACGATCTCTGCCCGGCAAAACACCTGAACTGTTTTTCAAACTGCTGTGTTAATTGTTGCCATTGTGTACCAGAAATATTCAGGCGGGTCAGAATGGGAGGAAATGATTCTGCAATAAATCCACGTTTGTCTTCCCAAATCGCTCTGCCGGTCCAATCCACTTATATTTTTTATAGTTAAGATGGATGTCCTGTTATGTTCTTGGTTAAGGTGGGTGTCCTGTTATATATTCTCAAAAATGACTCGAAATCATCTGGAGAATCAAAGCCTTCGATTCTCGTTAAATCTTTAAAAGCCTCAATTACATATGAACTTGCCTTAGCGCCGCCAGTAATTCCACCGGCCCCATCAGAAATACAAAACCAAATGGTATTGCGTATCTCCACCACATATAAGGCATCATCGCCGTTCACATTTTGTTGCTCTAAATAGCTACTATATTCAAACATGGTTTAGTCATAATGCCACTATCATTTGCGGTAAAAAATGTAGTGAGTGAAACGAACGGAGCTTTTTGACGTCGAATGCATAGTTTTGTTATCTTGCAACCAAAATACTTGTATAAGGGCTACCATTTCTAGGTTTGAAATCTTTATTTCCTAGCTTACGCTCACCCATCTCTACTGTTTTTTTCCATTCATTTTCGTCTATTATAGATTTTCTTTTTTCAATAGTTTGATAATCATCAGAAAGAAAGTCGGCGATAAGTGGGTAAAAATTATTATAACGCTTGTAGCTTTTCGGCCCGTTTTCTAGATCAGATGCTATCGATTCGCCTTTGCTATAAGTGTTAACTGTTAGAAGCTTTTCTCCGATTTTCAGTTTCTTCTCTTCTACGAGACTTACGGGAAATTCTAATAATGCGACACAATCCAACTCATCAGTATAGGCCGCAACAATTAACCTGCCTCGTGTTTCTAATACAACAGCTGCTCGACTATCACCGAGATTTAGGTGCTCATCAAGCATTTCTGGTGGGTATCGAAGGTTTGCAAATATTCTTTTAAGGAAGGGTAATTCCTTCCTAAATTTATCCAACTTTGATGAGCTTAGCGATACGCCACCTGGATCAGAAGCTGCAGTACTATCATCATGATATTTTGACATTATTGATTCTACTTCGCTAAAAGATAACGCCTTGCTAAGCCGACCCGCCAGGGATCAGCTTGAGCAAATTGTTATGAATGATTTTGATTACCAATACTCGGCGCCACATATTTCCATTTCCTTACAGAAAAAACCAACAGATTCTTTAATCAAATTAGCATTTGCTAAAACCGACTCAATCACCTTTCGTTCTTCTCGATTTAGTCGATATTTGGTGATTTTTGTATCATAAAATGCAGGAGCATGCATAGTGGCTGAGTAGTGTACGCACATATCATCTTTGCTATAAGAAAATATCACTTCTAAATCAGTCTCACATTCCGATGAACTCAAGTATATGTAGTCTCCAATCTTAGCCATTAAAGCAGGCCTACATGTTTGCCATTGCAACCGAGAACTTCCGTTAGCCTGACTAACATATGACAAAGGTGACTTATCTTCCTGGCCAATGAGATCGAAGCAACTAACAAGCTTGATGCAACCTTGAACTAAGAAGTTGAAGCATAAACCTTCTCCATGTCTCTCAGTAAGCACTCCGTCCAAAACGTAAGAACTCATAATCTCTGAGGGCCGCTTATCACCCCAACCATTTAGCTCAGAATGCGGGGGCTTCCACAGTATTCTAGCAACACCTTCGCTCACAAAATCTTCATTAGATTCGAATTTAACGGGATACATATTCCCAATGACAGGCAATATAGAAGAAAGAACAATTCGCTCCTCAAAGCTTTGATCCCAGCAAAGCCTTGACCATTCCATAGTTTGAAGTAGCTCTATACTCATGCATTTACCACCAATATAACAATACAACAGGACACCCACTTTAAAATAAAAAAACAAAACAAGGCAACGATGATTCGCTACTACCTTACAGAACAAAAATCGAATAAATCAGGTTTACTACAGAACCAAGCTGTATACATCTTGTTCCAAAGCAAACAAAAATATAGTTCTGGCTGACCCGGAGGCGTAGCAGGTTACTTGAGGAGCCAGGCTTTTTAAACAGGATGCTTGATGGCGTGATAGGAAATCAGGTCGCCAACAAATTTGGTGGCGTTCGGCTTAACTGAAAATAATCTCTGACTTTCTCAAACGACGACCTCTGCCCGGCAAAACACCTGAACTGTTTTTCAAATTGTCTTCCCGAATCGCTCTGCCGGTCCAATCCACCAATTCCAGGTAATCGCTTAATTGGAATGGCAAACCTTCGGGCATGTCTGCGCTGGGATTGCCAACAAAAGGAAGTAAATCACGACGTTTCCGGTGTATCAGCCATCCTGGCTCGAATGGGATTCAGATCCACATACGCCATACAGGCGGCTAAGGCCTGTTCGTCGAGCAATGCTTGAGACTTAAACCTGCCCTCCCAGAAACGACCGGTACAGCGATCTTCGGCATTGGCACGCCGGGCGATACCTTCATTAAGCACCGCCATAAACCGACTGATGGAGGTCAGGGTTTCCCGCCACTGGGCCACTAAGGCTTCAAACGCCTGCTGCTCTGCCGGTGATAAGGCATCACCTTTCAGAAACCGGTGGCTGAGTGCTGAGCCTTTGTACAGACGATGCCAGCGCATCACAACGTCTTCTGCTGACCATTGCCGGCTTTGGAGCACATTGATATGCAGCACCACATGGACATGGTTAGACATGACGGCATAAGCGCAGATATCGATGGCGAATATCTCACCCAGCCACAACAGTCTATCCTCAACCCACTGGCGGCGATGTTCGTAGCTAATCTGGGTGAGGGCATCAACTCCGCACAGAAACGCCCGACGGACACAACGGGAAACACAATGATAATAAGGCGTGGCTTCAAGTGAGATTTGCGACTTCCTTGATCGGGTCATGATCATACATCCTTATACTGATAAATATACAGTATCGAATAGTGCCGGCTGTTGGTGTGAATATCAATAGTTAAGGTGGGTGTCCTGTTATGTTTTGCTCCTAGTGATAAGAACAATACAGCAAAATACTTCATTTGAACTCCTTCCAGATTTTAACGCCGCAAACACGGGCCGGAGCATGAAGTGCGGAGGTCCAACCCACGTAGTGGGCGGACGTGCTTTGCCTTGTTATGGCTCGCGCTTGCAGACCGCATATTATTCACTTTCATTGATCATTGAACAAAGGTTTGCGTAGCTTGAGTAAATGGAACCATGCCCCGAGCCGCTCTTATATAATATGACAGCCTGATCACCTTTCAGGACAATGTTTCCTCCGATACTAGGTAGTTCTATGAGCTTACCTTCATCTGCTTCCAGTATTTTTTCAGCATCTTCTTTAGAAAAGTGGAGGCTATATGTGCAGCCATCGCCTTCATCAAAAATTTGAACAAACACACTCATGCTTTGAATTTCCTTAAGCTATAACGTTTGTGGCTGTGGCGAGGCACAAGTCCGCAGCCCACATTTGTTATGAATCAAATTTTGGTTGGTAAATCAATTGTGTTTCTAACTTTCTAATTGGCCCGTTAGCTACAACTATTTCTGCATCGATATTTGTTTGTATAGCCTCTAAAATTGCTGACTTCGTATACGTTCTTCTTAATCTTGGACTATAAATAACAGATCTAACTGACACAGCTTCCTTTTGACGTATTACATCAAGAACATCATTTAACACATTAACATCTACATCAGATATAAGTGTATCGCTATCTATTTTCCGTGTTTCATCAATAGCTCTTTGAATTACAGAATCTAAGTCAACACTGATGTGGTCAACTTTACCCTCAGTTTGCCCAACTCTAGACAATACCGATTCTAACTCTGCTTTCATTTCCTTCTTAACCTCTTCGATTTTCTGATTTGATTTTTCTTGTAGAGCGTCAGTGACTTCACTGCTATCGCTCCAAATATGCTTACGCATATCCGAGACAGTATCTTTCATCATACCGAATGTGTCCGAATAAAGTCTGTCAAATAAGACTTCTAATCTATCTACGCTCGCAGAAATACCCTTCGCAGCCTCTTTCGTGTCCTCAGAGACTTTATTTGACCATTTATAAAATGTGACAGAAAGCCAAATTGCGAACCCACCAATAATTACAGATACAATAGAGGAAACTATTGATAGTACTTCCCAAAAATTTTCCATGGGCAAACTCCCGGATTTTCATAACGCTTTGCTAATGGGCTGCCGCAGCGTAGCGTAGGCAGTCCAGTGGAGGCCGTGTTTCTTGCGGCCGGAACGAAATTAAGCAACTTGTTAGCTTTGATTTTCCCGCCATTTTTTATGCTGTGGCGCAATATTTTTTATCTCTTTAAATTGTTCATCATCAAGTTTTTCAAAAGTCGAGTGTATAATTTCTAAATGTTTGTCTGATGGCATGTATGTCAGAATATCTCTTTTTCCAATCAGCTTTAGATCTAAAACTTCATTAACTATTACTGGGAAGTCTTGAGTAAGCTTATAAAAATCATTCAATAAATCACTAATAAGCGAAAATGTACTCTCGCAAAGAATAATATAGTTGCTAAGCTTGATGGGCGTTATTTCATCAATCAGCTCATGTGTAATTTCAAAACCCCCTTCTGCACGAACGTGGTTAGCAATTATGTTATCGATTTCAGCCTTAGTTTCTTCTATTGCAACCCATGAAGATATTATTCGATTATACGTGCAAAACAACTGCTTAATTCTAAAAAAGTTTCTGAACCCAAGCCTTTCAATTTCGATTCCGTCACTATTAAGGAAATGAAGAGATTCGAGACCTGAAACATTAACCTTTTCAAAGACGTAGCTTTGCCTTCTTAAGCTAATGCTTCGATAGGCACTGCTTCCGCTAAGTAACAAATACCTTTGTTTCAGAACGCACAAATTATTCAAGCATTCGATTGATTCAAGTAACCACTTGGTAGCGCATTCATATTTAGTTGTCTCGATATCAATGCTTTCTTTCTTACGCATGTTTTTAAAGGCCAATTTAGCACCAATAAAAACGGCAACCAAAGGCATCACGAAAGACTTCAGTAAAACACTTATGCAATCCTGTTCCATACTCTGATTCTTCTGTAAGCTAACGCCTAAAACTGAGGACACGCCAGTGGTCCGCAGCTTTGTATTGTTAGAATTGTGCTTGACCGGAAAACCACTGAACTTTGAATAACAATTGCCACTGGACAAGCCCAATTCTTTGGTAACCTGGCACCCAGTTTAACGATTGGATGCCAACTGATTTTAACTTTGCACCGTAGCGGATTTGACTGTGCCACGGAACCATAATTTACTTGAATGAAGAACCAGTTCTAACGTTCGCATTTGCAGTTAATTGAAGCGCAGCGGAAATTAATCTGCAACACGCGCTTTTTATGCTTGGCACTTAATGCTTTTCGCTATCATGTCTACTTGAAAGTTGTCCAAGTACGTATCCTGCTATACCACTGAGAATAGCACCCGTAATATTTCCTTCTAGCCTGCCTGCGAGACTCAGAACAACAGTTGCTGCTATCACGCCCATAACAGTTACTGTTTTAAAAAAGGAAGGCGATCTTAAAATATCCAATATATTCTCTTGGGATTTTGCAACTGAATTCCAGAACATACCCCACATAACAACCAAGCCTACAGTGGCTAAGATGGATAAGCCAACAATGTATTCAGGCTTTAATTGAACAGCATTTTCAATCATATCTTCCATTATATTATCCTCCTTACAATGCATAATAGTTACTCCACGTCATCTGACAAAATATCCAGAAGACGCTTTTTCCTGAGCAGCTAAACTCACTCAGTCTCATCAAATCCCATCAACATAGGCACACAGCCCATTTCTGTCAATTTCGTTCGCCGGATATTCGGTCTGGAGACGCAGTATCCAGAAAAATCGGTCGCCTGCAGGCCACTGAATTCATGGCTTTATAGAATATCCATGATACTTAACCAACCAGACAAGTATCGTATTTTCTGCTCATTATTCCGGAGATTATGTCTTCAGATCGAGTATCCAGCGAATATCTGGATACTGAGTCTTAAAGCATGATTATTTATGACATTTATCGTAAAAAAATAGGTGTTATTTTATATATGCTGTTTATGAATACAGTATCGTGTAAATCATGCTGACAGGGACATGTAAAATGCAAACAATCGATACCCGAAAAACTATTCACAACGCTGTTATTTGCCACATGCTCAATCACTGGTTTCGCCCCCTATACACCCCTCCAACCAGCACTGCCCACACCCGGCCAATCTATAGACATTCCGGCTATCAACCCTCACACTAAGCCGCTTGTATGTATTCAAGAATTTGTCACTATCACCATGAAAACCGGCCTTGATCACCTGCCGAAAGCCAAGCAGCACGAGCTCCAGACCATTTCCACCATCCTGCGTGATACTCTGGAGGATTTTCTGCAAGGCAAGACCGGGCGCAGAACCGAGTACCGGATTTTGAAAATCATTCTCTTTGGCAGTCACGCCAAGGGTACCTGGGTGAATGATCCGAGAATGGTTATATCAGTGATTACGATATTCTGGTGGTGGTGAACAAGCCGACGCTGGTGGATGAGGATATCGTCTGGCAACGGGCAGAAGAACATTCTGCGCCGCTGGGGTTGATTGTGCATGACCTGGAAGACGTGAATAAACGCCTGCTTCAAGGTCATTATTTTTTTAAGGATATCCGTGAGGAAGGCATTGAGCTGTTTTCGGCAACCCCCAGGCCGCTGGCAATACCGGGAAATTTAACCGAAGCAGAACGGCGCGAGATTGCGCAGAAGCATTATGATCAATGGCATACAAATGCCGGTGCCAGCATCAAGGTTTTCCAATATACATTTAAGGAGCTGATGATAAACGAAGCAGCTTTCAATCTGCATCAAGCCACCGAGCGCCTCTATTCCTGCGTACTCCTCACCTGCTCCAACTACCTGCCCAAAACCCACAATATCGAAAAGCTACAACACTTTTGCATACAAATTGATCCTGAGTTTACCGGTATTTTTCCGCTCGACAGTAAGTTTCATCGACGCTGTTTTCGCCGCTTGCAACGTGCCTACATCGATGCACGTTATTCGGAGCATTACGAAATCACAGAAGAGGAATTGAAATACCTGGAATCGGAAGTGATCAAGCTAAAGACGCTGGTGGAAAAAATCTGTCAGGCCAGGTTGGTTTGATCTGTTTGTAGCCGTGTCGACTCACATTCCAGAGTCCACACTCTTGTGTAGGCGATATCTGGCCGAAATGATTTTTTGAGTTTTTCTGCCGCCATCTTTCGAAAAATACAGGCGGAACCAATTTTATCGAAGTCAAAAGTGACACTCATATTTTGAAATATGGCAGCCCGGTTTTTTCAGTGCCCGCCTTATTAACTTGGCAAGTATTTACGTTGGGTTAACATGAATTGGACGCAAAGCTGCAGAAACAGGAGAAAGCAGCATCCATGCTGCTGACTTTCAAATTTCAGATGCATTCATTATTTCGTTCTCAGCGATAGCAACCGTATCAATTGAACATGATCAAACCTTGGATCGTTTCATCGCCTGTACAGCCATCTGCCGTTGCTGCATGGCTTCAGTCGAGACTCTGGATGGGTTTTGAACATCATAACCAAAGTGTTTGATGGAACGGCTCAATGCTTCTTCGTGGGATAAGCCTTCACTGAGAATACTGTCCAGAGCGTGTTTGATAATCGGAGCCCGGCTGTTGCCAAAACTGGATGAGACATTGGGGTCATGGGCATGATATCCGGGTGCCGGAATAATGCTACCAGATACGCTCACGTGACGAATGGTTTCACCAAAGGCTACGCCTTTGTCCGCTCTGTCCATACCAAAGGGAACATGGTAACTACGGCTGCCTTTTATAGCTTCTGAGAGGGTTCCGGCGGCTGAGGTAATCTGTTGTTCATCCTCCAGCCGCTGGGAATACACCACGCCGGCATCCGCACGACCACGAGCAAGATTGCCAGCCGTCATTATCTTGCCCTGGCCAGAAAACAACTGACTCGCACCGGTCAGAATACCCTTCCAGACTCGTTTGTAAGAGCGGTCACCAAAACCATCCTGACTGGCTTGATCCGGATTGTCTGCACCACGCAGTTTGCGTGAGATCAGACTGAAGCGGGATTCTATACCGGTTTCTTTAGCGTGTTGTTGGCGTTCACGATCAACGTCTTTACGAAATGCGAAGAAGCCGGCGGTGCCTCTTTTACTCGGCAAGCGGGTTTCATCAATAGCCACAGAGTCCCCCAGCTCCCTTTGCGCCTGCTGGCGAATACCAGACTCATCCGACACCTTAACTGGATGAGCCTTACTGACCTGAATACCGGAATCCGTCACACGCACGGTATGCTGGTTATAGATGCTTTTAATCGATGAGCTAATACCCTTATCATCCTTACTGGCGAATGCGCCGGACTGATGCAGGTCGTAGGCTTTTTCAAGCCAGACCCGCATACCGACCCGGGCAATGGATTTATCAGCGCCAAAGGCATCGCGAGACAGGGTGACTTTGTCGCCACGGAGTTGTTCGTGAACGGGTTTGACATCAGACATAACGATTGCTCCTGACTGTGATCAGATATACCGGACCACTCTCAATAAACCCTGAGAATAAAGTCCCCACTTGGTTTTCAACAACGTTTTATGACATCAGTTTTGATTGAAATTATGCCACTTGTCAGACAACGATTGCTGGGTTCTCGGAGATAAAGGTTGCTGATCACCCTTTTCTCGGGGTTTATTCATTGGTACCTGATGAAACGGACCGAAGTTATGTGAATGAACCTGAAACGTATCACCGCTGTACTTGTTTCGTAAGGTCATGACTTCCAGATTTCTCTTGGGCATGGATTGCGCACTGTCCACCACCAGATGTTTGGGTTTGACTCTACCACTGCGATCATCGCTGGTGGATATTATCTGGCCCCGGGGATTGCTGGTTGAAGTTAAGGTTGCTTTACGTTGTTGTTCACTCATGTGATTGCTCCGCTAACAGTAGGTTGGTTAACTGCATTTCTGAATCCATGAACCTTAATAATTCCGCTAGTTCTGTTTTCAGAACAGTTTCATTATGTTGTGGTCCACGGTAGTAAAAAATTTCATCGTCAAAAGGAGGCTGTGCCCGGAATGTCAAAGGACTGAAGTGCATTTTCCGTAGACAAAATACAACAGGACACCCACTTTAAAATAAAATAAGAAAACAAAACAAAACAAGGCAACGATGATTCGCTACTACCTTGAGAGAAAAATCGAACACCGCATCTGGACATATTTGCAATTCCATCAAGCCCATATCGCAGTGGTCAATAACATAACCGGTTGATCCAATTGTTTTGTTACGGTGTGTGTCTGGCTCGTTCCTCCATACAGGTTGGGCAGGAGTCGGCCATATTGGCAATACTGCCGTTTCTATTCCGGGTCTGCATGGGTTGTACCTGATATTGTGATGGGTAGTCGGCTGTGTCCAGTGGTTGAGCTTCATATTGCTTCAGTCTGCCGCCAGTAGGATGGGTTGCCCGCGTGGTCATTTCCACCAGAGTGTCTGGCGTTGGCAAATCTGCCCGGCCAATATTCTCCATATTGGCAAACTCACCATTAGCCGAACGCGCCGCCAGATTGGCACGGGATGCCGCACAAACATTACCGAGATCGCTGAATCCAGGTGTTTGAACCGGCACCAGCTGACTGCTCCAGCCTGTGGTTGAATCAGCCTGCTGATAGTGTTGCTGCAATTCCAGCATGCGCCCCTGAACATCCTGCATAAAAGGCTCTTCGTCCTTGCGACCGGAAAACCCCATACCGAGTGTACCACCCACATTGGCGATACCAATCAGACCCACCGTCTGTTTTTTCCCGCTAGATTGGGCATTCAGTTCATCCTGTGCCTCTTCGGCCAGGCTGGCAGAAAACCTGAGCGCAGTTGCTTCGGTCATGGAGATCGGCCCTTTACTGGCCATTTTCGGTTTAGCATTTTCAGGGAACTGTTGTGTGCTCAGGGCGACCATTTCCGTCCTGACATCCAGCTCACGCTGGGCTGCTTCACTCACTTCATTTTTTCCTTTCACCAGGCTTTCCAACATCGGCACCTGCAGACGTCGCAGACTATTAGCGCGGTTTCGTCCTTGAACAGGAACCGTAGGGTCTTTTATCTGTAACTCCCGCTTTTTGATTCTGGAATCGAAAAACTTCTGCTCCAGCGGTCTCCCCCGAGCGGTATAAGGCTGTTCACTTTGTGGTTTGGTTGGGGTTGTTTTGGGGGCCTCACTCATATCCGATTCCTTTTTTTGGTAACTGTTAATGCATCAAATAATCATTAATGATCTTTTTTTCGGCTCATACTTGCCTTCTGCATCGCCACCAGATCGGCAAAGTCGTTACCATGGGACGAAGACTGATTTGACTGAGCGCGTAACTGCTGGTTTGGAACAGACTGATGACTGGGATTCGGCCCGCTTCCCTGCATTAAATGAGCAAAGGGGTCCTGATAACTGTTTTGCTGAGACACGGTACCGGACGGACTCTGTTGTGGTTGTGGTTGAACAGAAGGCAGCACCGGTTGTGGTTGAGCTTGCAACGGCTGTGGCTGTAGCGGCGGAGCAAAAATATCATCGAGGGACAGATGCTGAGACGGCGCTGGCGCACTCATCAGCTCATCCATAATATTGACCGGCGGCTGCGGCGCCCAGGGGTGTCCCTGTGGATGGGTCAGTGCATCCACCATGGAATTACGTCGTTGCTGAGCCCACTGCTGTGCCTCCGCTTTCACGGTCGGATTGCTTTCACGATTGATATGAGTGTTCTGGTCCTTAAGCCATTCATTTGCAAATGCGGTTCTCTGAGCAGGATTTTGCAATTGATTAAAAGTGCTCCGGCTATGCTGTAAATATGCGCCCCGGCCCGTGCCGCTATACATCTGTTTATGATCATGATCGGCGGATGTCTCTGGCTGACTTAGACTTTTATTGGTCAGATCCGGCAATGCGTGCAATGACATTTCATGAACCAGAGTGGCAGCCAGCTTTCCGCGTTGGGTATCGTTATCGCCGGTATGTTTATTCATATCCACCGCTATCGACTCATGATGGCCGGTTTGACTGGACTCGGCATAACTGCCCTGAAGGGCTTTCTGTCGAATTTTTATTTTATGGTGGCCATCCGGAAACACATTACCCATGCCAGTACTGACTGCATTTGTCGCTCGTTTCACATCTTCGGAAACTGCGCCGGTAAATGTCACACTTGCTTTTCGTGTTGATGAGCTCATGCTTTGATTTTCCCCGTTGACAGATTTATAACACTATTTCTGAATCCATAAACCGCAGTAACTCGCTGAACTCAGCTCGTAACGCCAGCTCACCTTGCGCCGGACCAAGATAAAACAGCATTTCAGCCGCAAACGGTGGTTGCGGCCGAAACGGCAAAGGCTGAAAAGCGAGTTTGTTCAAGGCCGAAATTGAGGCGAGATTATCGTCAAACACTTTGGCATAGCAGCACCTTAAGCCGGCATTCCGCCATGCATGTTGCAGCAGCATGTTTACCGCCAACGGGCCATAACCGTTGCCTTGAAAATCGGGACCGATCCAATAATAAAAAAAACCAATATCGCGATATTGCAGCAGACTGACCACGCCGATCATTCCCCAGCATTCATGCATGACGGCAAATGTACGTTTATCGGTGCAACATTGACGCTGATACCAGTCATGCCATTCTTCCAGGGAATTAAAGTCCGGCAGACAACAGCGCTGTGGGATATCGCTATCGAGATACTGCCATAAGAAACTCTCTGCATGCTGCTGTCCCAGCGGTTCCAATATCAGTTTATTCTGTTGCAAACCATCAAATACTCCCAGGCACTGGGCATGGCTGTGCTGTAACCATCGAACCATCTGTTGATGTCGCTCAAACAGGATCGCCGATGTGGGTTGTAGCAGTAAGGCATTGAAGCTCTCATCCAACGCGGTTTGATAATCGGTTGCCATCCAGCAGGCCTGTACATAGCCATCATGGAATAACGGATAAAGATCATCACCAGCCCGTAATCCCTGTCGGCAGACAGCTGCCAGCAGGCTCCAGTCACACAGATACTCGGCCGTTTGTGCCAGCTGCCACAGCGACGCCGAACTCAGTTCACCTCCCCATTGCGACCACAGCTGACGCAGCTGATCCAGCTCAGAGAGGCGCTGGCTGACGGTAATGCGGTAACGGCTCTGACAGCTCGAATGCACCCGGCGGGCAATGTTCTGATGCATCAACACGGCTGTCCCGGTAACTACCGGCAGGGATTGATCATCACTGACAAATGCGACACTCATTTTCAGCTCCTGGATTTATTTGGGTGGTTTAAACAAACGGATCTGATGCTGATCAGACATACTGCTTTGAAACGGTCGACCGCCGGCCTGATCAGGTGATTTTCCGCCAACCCATTTACCTTTCGCATCGCGATCGGAATTGTTGGCAAATACGGTAATGCCGCCACTTTTGGAGACCGAGACGGAGACCGCATGGCCAATAGAGCTGGCTTTGTCCGGATCAGTGCCTGGCGGGAACGTCATGGCGAAGTAGCGGGTATCTTTACCTTTCCCTGGAGCTGGTCTCGACTTCATAAAATCCTGCGCGTCTTTCCAGCTCATATAACCATCGCTTTGGGCGGTATACCCTCGCTGACCCAGTGTGCTCAGCAGCGTTGCATCGTGCTGAAGGTTTTTTCCGGATGCGAGCCCCTGCTCATGGCGCATTTCACTAAGCACCTGATTACTGCTTTTGCGTTCAGTCTTGGCAATCGCCATCAGTGCACATCCTTGTTGATAAGGTAGTTTGTCGGCCCTTAGGGTCGCTGCATCATGTTGCTTAAATAACGATGTTGAATCGGACATTTCTGTCTCCTTTCTGATCAGAAAGTTGCTGAAAACAATTTATTTCCGATAGATCTGTTAACCCTTATGTTCGTCAGCAATTCCCAGCAGCTCAAAAATATTCAGCTGGCCCTGACACTGAATAAACAACTGGTGATACAGCTCACCAGTACTCATATTGCCCCACTCCACCGCCCGCCTTAGCAGCGCCGGCACCGGGCTGTGAGGTTCTACATGGCTCAGGTAATCGGCAATGGCCGCCAGTTGCTGATACGCTTCCGCGCGGCCATAACCGTCACCACCCTGGCCACCCGAGCTTCCACCGCCGCCACCGTGAGTGGCTGGAGGCTGCGCGGCATCATCGGCAGCGTTTTCTTCACCGCTATCGTTATCCTGCAAACGATAACCGCGCTTGCGCAGTTCGCTGTCGGTGAGCTGTTGGATATCCGCGAGCAAACCGGTCAATCCGGACAAAGACGGGGCTTCATCGCCACACAAACCCGCCAGGGTCAAACTCAGTTGATCAAAGGATGCCAGCGCTGTTTCCAGCAACTGATGCTGATACTGCAGAAAGCCACTGGGAGTGGCTGCCAGCGCCGTGTGTATATCACTGATCATCGGGCCTTCGATGGCGGCATCTTTATTGAGTTGGGCTTTGATGTGTTCATTGCGATGGGCCACTTCCCAGTCTGACCAGCAGTAATCTTTCCGGTTGTTCTGGGTCAGTGGAATCAGCTTGATGGCCGTGGGCAGTTTGTCGTTGGCCCAGCGAAAAATATTGATCCGGTATTCCAGATCTTCATTGACGATTTTGGGAAACAGATCGGGCCAGAACTGGTCACACAATTGCTGGATTAAAAACACCGATGGGGCGATGCCTTCAAACCCCCAGCGATAGATCTGCGCTTCCAGCAGCCACATGGCCAGTTGCAGATCCTTGGATTTTTGTTGCAGGGCGACGGTGGCGATTTCGACCACCTGGTGCCAGTCTGCCTGTTTCAGGTCATGTTCCCACTGCCCCATGGGTAGCGTCGGATCGTCTGCCTGACGGGCCAGCTGAATGGCATTGAACACACCATTGCCACGCACATTGACGCCAGTCGGTTGTTCATCACTAACAGCCTTAAGCAGTGCCGCCAGTGAGACCCCGGTCTGTTGTTCCAGTTGTTCAGACAACTGCATAGTGTCCATGCTAACCTCCTAAATGGCCGGTGCCCGGCTCGGAAAAACCGCCGGCCAGTTCAGTGGAACCCAGTTTTGTTTGCCAATATCCTGAACCTGAAAAGCCATGCTTAACCGCAATATGCTGTTTTGCAGATCGCGGTCTTGAGTATCATCCACCGTTTTGACGGGCACTGAAAAACTCAGTGCCAATCGATTACTGACCGGTGAACTGCTGTCCAGATACTGGCGGACAAAACGGATCAACGCCCAGTTGCCTTCCTGACGAAAACTGGCGCTGCGGCCACTCACAGTCAGATTACTTTGGCGACTGTCGAATTGCGGCTGCACGGGTGAACGTTCTGCCCAGCGTGCGGTAAACTGCACGGGCTCACCGGACAACCAGGCAAGTTCGCTACCACCATTCGGATAGAACACCTGTTCGGAACCATTACTGAGCTGCCAACGCACCACCTGTTCACTGCCTGGGCTGCGTGCCGCGGCATAGCGGAACGATAGCTGTAAATTAAGCGGCTTGATCTGACCGTCCACCAGCAGATGATTCATCAGATTGGCCACCTGATCGAGGTGACTCAAAAATTCCTGCACCTGCGGATTATTCTGGCTGTCAGCCCAGGCCAGCAACCCATCACGCTCACTTTGATAACGGCTGAAGAAGGCTTCCACGTCGAGGGGATCGGCATCGTCCGCGCTGATATCTGAAAACGGAAAATATCCGGCCAGAGTACGGTTGAACTGTTCTTTCAAGGCCAGATAAACACTCTGACTGCCGGCTTCAAGATAGTTCTGACACTGTGCCTTTGCCTGCCGGATCAGACCGGTCTGACGGACCGCAAATAAGTTGATTTCGGCGGTATCGGCTGGTTGCTCTGCCAACGTTTGCTGGCAGCTCTGATAGTCCAGCGGCAAGGCAACCTGATTCAGAAAATCGGCCAGTTGCTGTGCCTGACTGGTTTTATCTTTCAATGCCACCAGTCGGTTCAATTCATCGATAGTGCTGTACCAGAAGCGTCTGGGATCGTCACCGGAATCAAGCACTGTTGCGCCAAACCACGCGCTGTAAGGGGCGGCGAGATCACTGAGCCACTGCACCCGACTGAGTTCGGACTGAAAATAAGATGCCGTGGTCGGCGTGTCTTTCAGCGCCGGAAACAACCGTTCCTGCGCTCCCTGTCCGGGATTGAGCTGAAAGGTTTCGCGGGCCAGGTTTTTGAGTACCGCCAGACGCTGATCGGCATAGTCATCGACACAACTGATCCAGGCAGCGTGCTCACCATCGCCAATCAACTGATAATACAGAGAACGCGCCAGTATCAGATTATCCACCGCGCGATTGAACGCATAACTCTGGGGCGCGAGTTCCTGTTGCTGCAACAGGGTTTTGTCAGCATCGGGCAGAGCCTGATCCACCAGGGTATCCATCAGTCGCTGCACCTGCTTATGCCCCACTTTGATATACAACGGATCGACATCGGTCAGGCCGGCGGCGTTGGCGAGTTCCCGCTGATGCAACAAAAAGTTCTGGTACTCACTGAGATAGGCCAGCGCGGATTTGACCGGTTGATCATTCCAGCTGCTGAGCAGTTTTTCGCTACAGTTAAAGCGACGCCGGGTCTCAACCGTCATGAAACTCTTTTCCGACAGGCTTTTTAACGCTTCAAGCTCAAAGCGGAAATGATTGCTCCAATCGATGACCTGCCGCTCACCTGCCAGTTTAACGATAGGATCGCCATTCCACACCACCTGCAACAGTTTATCCAGCATCGGCCGATAGCAATTTTGAACGGAAAAAGAAGGCTCAAGCGCGGGGCTGTCCAACTGCGGCCATTCCTCAATCAGGGTCTGCAGTTTCAGTTGCAGATCCAGGCAATGGTTATCCTGCTCATTACCGCCCAGCCAGGTTGAGAAAATGTAGTCGTGCCAGCCCCGGAAAGCGCGGACTTCTTTTCTGGCCGCCTGTTCACCGGCGAGATCAGCCAGTACGTTAACACCAGCAGCGGCCGTATTGATATGCAGATCCACCAGTTCATCAGTGCGCTGAGCCAACAACTGTGGCAAGTGTTCGGCGACGATTCTGGGCATGATCAGCTGGTTATCGCGATAATCAACTTCAAGCAGCGCGTGATACAACGCCCACTCAGATGACAGATAGCGGTTTTCCAGAGAACGGCCATAAAGGTACTTCACCAGTGCATCAAACGCGCTCACTGTTTTTACTCCAATCTGATCCTCCAGTGTCTGCGCATCATTCCTGACAGCGCGTTTCCGTAACCGCTCTGCCTGCGCAACCGGCCGGGACAACAATTCAAAATTACTTTTCTGCACCGCAAAACCCGTCAGTTGGTCCACCATATCAGACCACTGTTGTTCGGCTTCCCGGGTTGGTCTTGTCAGTGTCTGGGGAAGGTTATTGCTGATGCCTGCAATGCGGTGTTCAAGCTGGCATTTGATAGCCGGCATGATGACTTTTTCAATCGCGCCGTTGGCGACATGTCCGGCGGATAATTTAGCCGGACTGTTGCTGTTGAAGACCGGATAGGAGAACGGAATATTCCAGTACCAGTCGGACGCGCGGATCTCACCGATGAACCGCACCAGACTGAAAAACTGATCCGCCGACAGGCATTCTCTGTCCGTCAGCGTTGACGGTGTTGTGGCCTGATCGCTATGAGGATCAACGATCTGGTTGATATGCCGCAGCGCCTGAGTCTGGGTCCACATGTCCTGTTTTAAAATCCAGCTGGTGGCCAACAACGACAAAAACAACATGGCAAACACCGCCAGCGTCACTTTCTGGATCCGTCGGATCAATTGGTTGCGTGATAACTGTGCCTGCCGGATGGGGCGGCCAATATTGCGTTCCGGATAAATTTTGCGACTGATCAGTTCAGTCAGAAATACCGGTGGCGAGCTGTGATCAACCCGGCCGCAGAAATAAAGGCCACGAACTGTGGCACCGGTTTTATAAACGGTTTCATGAAATAAAATGGCGGACAGGGTTTTGAGGTTACCACGCAGCTGGTCGAAGTGTTTGGGAAACAGCACAAAGCCATCGGCATCTTCCACTTCACAGCCGTGGGCAATGAACTGACTCTGTAACTGATATAACTGCTGTTGCAGTTCATCAAAAGCGGTATCGATCCAGGCCGGTGAGAAACGTGCTTCTTCAGAACCCGGGCTGGACCAGCCAAACATCTGATCATGATAACGGGTCTGGGCAGACCAGAAACTGACAAAACCGGGCACTTCTTCGGTCTGGGTCACCAGCAGGTAAATGGGGGTAATAAACTCCAGATGTTTTTGTAATGACCATAACTGTGTGTACAGACGTCTGGCCAGGGTCTGAAGCCGGGCCGACTCGGCCTCCAGCAAGGTAGTCGCGGAAATCATCAACACCACGGAATCCACCGGCCGTTCCGGACGCCAGTTGTTCAATTCAGTCAGGGCATCCTGCCAGCTCTGTTTGTCGCTCAGTTCGAGATCGAGCAATATGCCCTGATCGTGCAGATTGACCGACTGGGATTTGAACGAACGGCCGATGTCACGCTCCAGCAGTCGCACTTTCTGACCTTTGACCATGGCCTTGACGACATCTCTCTTACCGCTGCCGGGTTCGCCGATCACCATGATCCAGGGGATGCCATAACGGGCATCCGAGTGGGTGCGTAATTGCCGTAGCAGACTTTTAATACCATCCCAGCGCCGGATACCGGCGCGGATGTTCAGACTCTGCGGCCATTTCAGGCGTAGCTGTGGCAGGCGTGCACGAAACACCATTCTGCTCAGAATGAGCAGCAGTATCAGAGCCAGCGCGGCGAGCAGATAAAACAGCAGCGTCATCATCACACCTCGGTCAGACTTCTGAAGTCATTCAGCAGTCCAAGCCAGACCGCCAGGGATGCCAGCAGATAAACACCGGTCAACAGCACAATGCGGGTCATCCAGCGACTCAACGGCGCCAGCCGTTGCTGGCTGCCGGGTTCAATATTATGTTGGTAAGCCTGCTCAAAGGCCTGCTCCAGAACCACTGGCGGAACACCATCGGTCTGGCCGTCGACCAGATCCTGGAGTTGGTCAAAGTAAGGCTGTAACCGTTCATCTTCTTCACGCAGCTCGCCGCGAAAGCCAAGTTGCAGAACCATCAGATAGATCAATGCCAGCACTGGTTTATAGGGCAAATCCGAGTCCTGCAGTATTAACCGGTCCATATCCCGGAACAGTTCCCAGCCGGCCAGAGAAGTGTTGTAAACATGTTCCTCCAACAGGTTGTTCACCCAAGAGTTTTTACCGGCCCAGTCGGTGGTACAGATCAGTTGCTCATCCACCAGAGCCACCAGCGCATAACGACTGCGTTGCAACGCGGCGAGCAGGTTTTCGTCGTTGTCCTGGCTTTGCAGTGCGCTGTCGATCTCCAGCTTCAATTGCTGACAGATACCGGATGCGGAAGTGTCCGGGTCGTAATCCTCCTGTTGCCGTAATGTCTCGCGGATACGGGTGACCGCCTCGTAAGCATCCAGAAAACGATCCAGCAGCTCGAATTCTTTATCCTGAAATTTCATCATCCGCTCCCGACGTTATTACGCACATACAAAATGATCGCCGCCGGTGTGGCACCATGATGCTCACCGATGATCTGCAGGGGCTGATCGGGCTGAATCACTTTGATGTCTTTCTGATCGATTTGCAGGGTACGGTTGTAAATGCGAAACATCATCGCACTGCCGCTCTGGTTGTAATGGAAACGTTCGGTATCGGACAGGCGTTCGGCCCGGGCACCGGGTGAACGACGATCCTTCAAAGCGGACAAGACCGGCACCGAACCGATGCGCGCCTTATCGAGCCATTGTTCGATATCAGCGAAGGTCTGGCCACTGGCCGGCACCACTTCAATCACCAGCTCTTGCTGCAGCCATTCTGATTGGATTTGCAGCTCGAAGGTTTGCTCACGCAGGTAGGTGAATTCCTTGTAACGGAATTTAATAACGATATCGGCAATCAGCTGTCGCAGCAGACTCAATAACGGGAAAAAACATTTGGCGGGATTGTCATGGTCGTAGGCGGCAATCTGCGGCGGAACGGGAGATTCCGTCAGGGCGGACGCGTGTCCCAGCAACTGGGCCAGCGCCTGATAGAGCGCAAACGGATGGGTTCCGGGTGCCTGTACCAGCACTTCCAGCGGTGGCAGAGAAGAGGTCAGCGCGTACAAAAACTGCCGGCTGTGACTGTTGGTACGCGACAGTTGTATGGCTTTTTCCCGTATCAGTGCCGCCAGTTGACGCACACAATAACGCAATGACCGCTGCTGCTGAAAATCCGCACCGCGCAAATGCAACAACGGAGGATGGTAACCGGTAATGCCGTAATTTTTCTTATCAATGCCCTTGCGAACCACCATCAGCAGCAGGCAGTAATGGTTGCTAAGCTTATCAAAACTGAGACGGATATTCGGGCGCATGCGAATCACCGGTACCCGCCCCTGGCCGGAGGCTTCGTCCACCACTTCACCACCATCCATCTGAATAAACCG
Organism: Gynuella sunshinyii YC6258; assembly: GCF_000940805.1. GTDB lineage: Bacteria > Pseudomonadota > Gammaproteobacteria > Pseudomonadales > Natronospirillaceae > Gynuella > Gynuella sunshinyii. The sequence continues at coordinate 5,958,599 of NZ_CP007142.1, forward strand.
CTGCACCATGCCCTGGGAACTGGCTGCGCCTTCCAGGCGGTACGGCACACACAGATAAATACCGGTAGGCTTGTTATTCTTCAGCGCCTGGCTGTCATCCAGATTACAGCTCAACGCACTCGGTACGGTTTCCTCATTTACGATGATGTGACTGCCATCGGCCATGACGGCATGCAGATCAGTGACCTCAATGAGTCCCTTATCCACCAGTGTCTGATTGAGGTCCATGGAAATCACGCCCCAATAGTAGGGCTGAATCTGAGCAATGGCCTGGCACAACTGATGCTGCCAGTAGATATCGTTCTGTTGAAAATGTTGGGGTGCCAACAGCATGCCTTCATGCCAGAGCAGCGGATTCTGTTGCAGTACTGAAATGGTCATTTTTTAAATAACCTCCTGAAAAGGCTGGTGCCGGTTTCAATCACCAGAATCTTGTCCGGTTGCAGAATGATCTGCGGTATCGTAAACGCACTGACATTAATGGGTTGTTGAGCCGCCGCATTCAGATAGTTGGCATACAGCAGCACCGCCTTGGCGTTTTTTTGCTTTCCTTTCAGTTTGGTTTTGGGAATCAGATCGCCGGGCGGAATTTCGATGGACAGGACATCCATTTGAGTATCGAATTTGCCTTCAATCACGGCGCGATTGAGAAACCATTGCGGCGCGTTGTCAGGCAACTGCGCCAGTAATTCTTTGCGGTAAATAAACACAATATCCAGTGCGGTGGCGGTATCCTGATTGGCTTGCGGCTCACTCACCACCTCGTAACCATTGACGCCGGCACGACCCGAAAACACCGAGCAGGCGGGAATGCTCAAGACCACAACCCATAGCAACAGATACTTGCCCATCATGCGTTCACCCCAGCAGAATCACGGTGTTGATACTGGGTACCAGCACCATGCCCACCATGTTGTAAGAGTTATTGGTGGTCATGCTGGTCTGCCGTGATGCCGGCGACACACCGTGAAAAACCTTGAAGCTGCCGAGCAGATACTGATCCGGACCGATGATGACGTTAGACACGATGCCCATGGCCACCCCGGCTTCATCACCATTGCTGATGGTGCCGAAAGTCAGCAGATTATGAACCATGCCACCGCCGATATAGTGGTTGTAGACGTTGGGAATATGCACGCTGGCCATGGCCAGATTCGGAAATGGCAGCATGATAACGGCTACGCCGACGATGACCTTGCAGACATCCGGAAACGCGAAACTCATGGCAATCAGTTGTGTCGTTGCAAACATGGCTTACCCCATATGAATAATGTCACTGTCCACTTTGATTTCTTTTTTAGCCGTGATCAGTTGCCGTAAGGCCTGTAACCGCAACAGGTGCGAGGCACTCAGGCTCAGGTCACCAAATTGGCCGATAGCGGTTTTGGCGGTTTGTACCAATGTACCCGCCACGCTCATCAGTACCTGGGCAGCATTGATTTTCAGATTCCGTAAGGCATTGAGTTCAAGTTCACCGGCTGAACCAATGATGGTTTTGCGACTGCTGATCAGACTGATCTGTTCGGCCTGAATATTCAGCGCCTGTCCCTGGGGCAGACGCAGATGTACTTCTGCAGTATTGGCACGGGCAAGAATCTGAATGACCTGACAGCCCGACTCACCCGCATGACAGACCAGAACCAGATCATCGATCATCGGTTCCACCAGACACGAAAGCGCCAGCGCGGCGGTCATGCCATTGTTGAGTCGAATGGATGTACGGTGAATCTCCGTGACTCTGGCGGTCAGCAGATAGGCCTGAGTCGTCGAGCTTGGGAACGGATGGATATTTGGGTTCATGCGGCTTGCTCCCGTTGCCGGGCCGGTGCTTCGGCGGCGGCTTTGGATGATTGAGTGGTGAAGGCCCGGCGTAACCGGGCACCGCGCAACTGGGCGCGGCTGATATCGGCACAGTGCAGGCTGGCACGGCAAAAATCCGCGCGTTTAAAACGACAGTCGGTGGCGGTGACGTAACTCAGATCCGCCAGCAGAAAATCCACTTGGGCAAAATCGCAGTGCTGTAACTGCGCCTGACGCCAGTAACTTTTCTCCAGCCGGCTGCCATTGAATTCGCAGTGCTGCAACTGCGCCTGCTGCCAGATGGAGTTTTCGAGGCTGGTCTTGTGCCATTGGCATTCGCTCAGTTGAGCCTGTAAAAACAGGGTATTGCGGGCACTGGTCTGATCAAACCGACATGCCAGTAATTGCGCTTTGGCAAAACTGGTTTCATCGAGCATGGTCTGACTGAAATCCACCCGTTCAAACCGACAATCGGTGAATGAACAACGACACAGAGTGATACCGGTAAGATTCTGGTCACTGAGACGGCATTTTGGAAACATCCCCTGAGTCACGATCAGACCCGTCATGTCCACCGTGGACAGGTCGGTTTCCAGACAAGCGATGTTATGCAGATGCGCATGCCGCCAACTGGCGTGTTGCAGCGTGCACTGACTCCATACACTGCTCTCTGCGTTAACGCCAGCGAGCTGACAGGTGCTCATGTCACAGTCCATAAACTGACAGTGGGTAAGCCGGGTATCGGTAAAGTCAGCATGATTCAGATGACACTTGACCCAACTGCAACTGTCGAGCTGTGGCTGATGATCAAAACGGCTACCGGCCATACGGCTGTTAACAAACTGACAGCCTTCAAGCGTGGCTTGTTGAAACTCGGCATTGATCAGTGTGCAATCAGAAAACACGCAATAGTGGAAGGTTGCCTGGGCAAAATGACAGACATCAAACACGCAGTTTGAAAACACCAGATTTTTCAGCACCATGGCGGAGAAATTAAACTGCCGGAATGTCTGCTCATTAAATGGCTGACCACTTTCTGCCTGATTGAGAAACTGCTGGCGGTTCATGCGGCTTTCCTCCTGATGGCCGGTTCGCAATCACGAATACGACAGTCCTGCCAGTCGACACCGGCCAGCTCCACGCCATGCAACTGCACGCCCTGCATGATGGCCTGTCTCAAAATCATCTTGCGCGCCAGACTTTGATACCAGTTGCTGTCGGTAAAGTCGGACTCTGAGGCGTCGGCACTCATGAGCAGGCAGCGTTGCAGAAACGCCGACCGGAAACTGCAACGCTGCAATTCGGTCATGCCAAAATCGGATTCCCGGAAATAACAGTGATCGAAACAGGCATCGGACAAATCCGAATAACGCCAGCCGGTCTGATCACCTTCACACTGGTTAAAACTGGCCTGATTGAGGATGGATTCACCGCTGACCAGAAACCGGCTGAGCCGGGCCTGATCAAACACGACGGCGGTGGCGCGGGCATTGAGCCAGGCACATTGAGTCAGACTGGCGCGGGTAAAATCGGCCTGTTGCAATTCACATTCGAGCCAACTGCTCTGCTCGCCCTCGATGGCCTGCCAACGACTGTTCTGTAAATGACATTTGACCCAATTAACCTGCCGAATGGTTGCCGAGGCAAAATCACTGCTGCGAAAATCCGCTTCCAACATCATGGCCTGATCGAACACGCTGTGATCAAAGCGGCAGTCATTGGCAACGCTGTGATTCCATTGACTCTGTTGCAGGTGACTGCGAGTCAGGGTGACTTCATGTAGTTCGGCATGGCTCCAGTTGGTTTCCTGCAACCGGCTGTCGATAAAGGTACAGCGCTGAAAGCGCGCCTGAATAAAGCAGCTACCGGACAGATCCGATCCATCAAAACAACAGTCGGTAAATTCCGCCAGATCCCACACTATGTCACGCAGATCCAGACCACTGAGATCCACGTTATTCAGGCGGATGCCGGCCAGACAAAGCCCGTTCAATGGCAGAGATTGCTGCCGCGCTTTGTTCAGCCATTGCGCCAATGCAACGGTAGCGCGGTCACTGATCGGCTGGCAATCGGATTCTGCCGCCAGTTTCCGGCTCTGCCGTTGTTGCCGGACGATCAATGGCACACTGTCGAGAATTTGCTGACGCTGTGCGGCATCGGTGCAACTGTCAGCCAGTTGTGTGAGTTGTTCGAGTTGTTGCCGGGGTACATAAATACGTTCCAGTGCCTGGGCCGGGTCAAGTGTCGGTTGGGCCTCGTCATCCGGCAGCTTTATCATGTCAGCGAGTTGTTTCAGCGCCTGTTCACGTTCCTGATTCAGTGCGTCCGCCTTGGTTTTGGCGGCGGTCATTATCTCTGTCAGATCAAACTGCCCGGCGTCAATTTGTGCCTGACTCAATCCCGGAACACTTTCCACCTCTGCCGCGGCGTCGGCCAGTTGTGCGTCAGATACCGGCAGTTGCTGGCTTAACTGTGTTAACAGCGCCGATACCGGTTTTGCATCCACGGGTGCAGCTGACGGCGGCGTGTCACCCGTCAGCTGGGTTTCATTAAAGGCATGCATGACAGCGGTTTGCGGGTCACTGCGCAGGGCCAGCACCTGTTCATAATGCTGGTGCGTTTTTGACCGCTGAGGATGTTCCCAGGCTAACATGATGGCGTCGATATCCAATGCGTCACTGTCGCTGATGGGCATGCTGCCATGAGCAATGAGCAGACCCAGATCGTGATCCGGAAACAGCCACAGGGTATCCCAGTGCAGCGCCACTTCTATGAGCGACTGCGTTTGCGGTTGCACGAAGGCTTTGGGCACAATGGTTGGCAGGATACCTTTCAGACAAGCCTGATGGGGATGCAGGTTATCCAGTTGATAGGCTTCGCCACCGGAAAAATATCCATCGATCCATTGATCTTTAGCAGCGGTATTAAAAAATTCCTGATCCAGTGATGACGGAAAACCGGGGTATTCGTGCTGCAACCAGCGTTTGTTATAACACCCGGCTTTTTTCCGTCGTTGTGACCAGTTCTGCCCCAACGCACCAAACCCGGCCGGCTGTTGCGGTCTTCTGCCGAGGGTCAGCTGCTCGCCCGGATAACTGAGATTGGGCAGGCGGCCATGATTGGCTTGCTGGCCGAACAGCAGCGACAGCAGACGCTCATCACCACAGCCTTCCGGATTCAGAGCATATTTTTCGCCGCCATAGGCCCGGCTGTAATCGAGTGGAACTTGAGTGATGGGTTTGGCACGACTCTGCCGGATCAACGGTAGCCACCCTAACGACCAATGCCGGTCGCCACTGACCGCCAGTGTTTTATCCACCTGAGCAATCTGCAACCGCACCTGCATATGGGTCACCGGTTTTGAGGCGTGGGGATAAGCATGACCAGCCAACAGGACTTCACCGTGGGTCTTGGGCATGGCTTCATCAAGGATCCGGCCGGTGCCAAGCGACTGGCTCACTTTTGCCCACTGCCGATGTTCCGGCAGTAATACCGGTTGTTCACTGAGATTGAAAAAAGCCAGTGACGAGACGGATAAAAAATGATCCCGGGCGATCGAATACGGCTTATATAGCAGTCCCAGTGTCATGGGTTTAACAATTTTCAGCGTCTTTTTCATGTTAAAGCACCAGTTTGATCAGTGACTGAATGGCAACATTGAGATCTTCCACCTTGGCTTCGATGCGGTTATCCACAATGCATTTAACGCCACTGGCGTTGACATCCACCATCATTGACTCCGCCGTGACACTGATGTTGGTGGAGGCACCGGTGACATTGATACTGGTACTATCACCGACCACGCTGATGGCGCTGTGTATCCCGGTGACGGACAAACCGGAACTGACCCCGGTGATCGACATATTGCCCTGCACACCGGTCATGGACGCGCCAGTATCCATACCGGTCATGGAGCCTCGGGTGCTCATACCGGTCACCGAGGCCTGGGTCTGCGACAGAATCGAGTTGACGGAGGTGGAATCGGTCATACTGGAAATGGAGGTCTGCGTGCCAACCTGAGTATTACTGGACGTTGAACTGCCCAGTTGCAGTGAGCTGGATAACGAACTGCCCATATGTACGGCGCTGGAAGTCGTTGAGCCGATGTTGGTATTCACCGACGTTGTTGGGCTGATGGTGGTATTGCTGTTCATCACCGGTGCCATATTCATGGAAACACCAAAGATCGGGCCAAGATTGACACCCAATGACGTCGAACTGCCCTGGGCGATGTTCTGGTTTTCAGTCCTGTTGACCAGACTCTGGTTATAACTGAGTCCGAGTGCCTGATGATAGTTACGGCTGTCGCCGGTGATGGTGGAATGACTTTCACTTTCACCGATGGTGGACTCGCTATAGGTTTTACCGCTGATACGGGAGTAGCTTTCGGTATTCTGGTTGTAGGATTCATTACGGGCATGGTCGTAATCGGAATAACTCCAGACTTCTGCGCCTTCGGAGTGACTGTAGTTACAGCCGTAGGATTCACTTTGGCCCAACAAGCCCGAACGCCCTGATTCAGAAGTCGAATAATTGTAACCGGCACCCTGGGAATAACTGACATCCTTGAATTTTTGTCCATTGCATTGCTGACTGCCACTGAAGTCCGACTGCTGGTGACCTTGCTGGTAACGTTGTTCCACCATCGATACGGCGACATTGAGATCAGCCTTGGAAAACAGGCCAAAACGAATGCTTTTGCTGTCGCCATAACTGGTGGAGTGACTGCTGCCGACATTGGTGCTGGCGGTCCAGCGCGATGGCGTGACGGTGCGATTGCCATTGGCCTGAACGATGCTCTGGATTTCCGGCAGCTCGGAATCGTCATTGGAGCGCGAGACCCAGACCATCACTCCCACTTCGGGCACGGTCTGCATGTGCGGCGCCAGTTTCACCCAGACTTTGTCAGACTCGCCCTGATCGGTGGAGAAACGCACATACACGCCTTTGAGCCGATGTGACTGCTGAGCCTCGTAACCATCCACCATTTCATTTTGGGGATCGAAATTGTCCTTATCGTAGTAACGCCAGTCATCCGGTTTCACGTGCTCCTCAACCCGCGCCAGAATCGATCCCTGGTGGGTGTCCTGCAAGCTGAACGGGGTGATCAGGCCATCGGATTCTGTCGCCTTGAAGGAGTTCTGATACTGCCCATCCAGACTGCACTGATGCTGTACCTGAGTCAGCACAAACGAACGGCCTTCCAGTGACGGCCGGACTACCTGCGGATTCTGCAGGTTGCCGAGATCAGCACTGAGAGTAAATCGATAGCCACAATGAAACAGTGGACAGTGACTGGCACCGGACAAATCCGTTGCCGAGGTATTCAGGCGGTCACGCTGGGCATTCACGTGGGTGTCCACTTCTTCCCGGTTGACGCCGTACTGGTAAATTCGATAGAGGTTGAACGGCAAAGTGCCACCGGTTCCCTGAGTCGAGGGCGGATAACTCTGGAAATCGGCCACGGTGTCCTGCTCCCAGGCATTTTCCTGACGCACGAACACACCGGTCACACTGGAACTGCTGAGGCTTTGTTTATATTGATACTGGGTGATAGCCCGTTCCTGATCGAGCCCTTGTGCCTCAATATTGGTCTGGCAATAGCGCAGGGTTTCACCATTTGGATAAACCTCCGGATAACCGGCCTGATTTGCCAGCACCAGCGTATGGCGGTCACCGGTGTGCACGAAGTAATAAAACAGATAGGCCTTGCTCATCAACCGGGTGATGAAATCGAGATCCGATTCCCCGGCCTGCAACCAATCCTGTACCCGCGCCACCGCCGGGTTATCCGGATGGTTCAGCGAGGCTACGGAATAGTGAATATCGTGTTCCTTCAGTACCCCGGCAATGGCATCGCGGATGTTGCAGTGTTTGTGAATATGGTAACGGTTGGTCAGAGACAGACGCCATAATGCCGGTTTCAGAGTAGCATGATAAACACCGGGTTCGGACATACCGAAGTCGGCAATGATGCCGTTGAAACAACTGAGATCGACCGCCGCAGCTCCCGCGATGGCATCATCGAAACGCTGCTGGCCCTGATCTTCGGCGCTGGCCAGATTAATGGCCACGGTGGCCGGCCGGCCGATAAATTGTTCAAAGGTGAAACGGTTCTGGCTGTCAGGATCGGTATTGCCGCGTAACTGCAACTGGAATTCAAATGGCGAGGAAATCGCTTCCTGTCCCTGCAACTGATGCAGACGAAAATAGTTACGCCCCACCTGCCGGCCATCGGCCAGCCAGATATTGAGATGCAGATAAAGGTTATCGGCATCACGATTTGCCAGCCGGGTCAGGCCGATGTCATGAAACTCACCAGGCTTCATACTGACCTCCCGGTTGCGCCGGAATGCGCAGTCTGATGGTCCATTGCGGCGCGCTGTCCCGGTCTTCATATTGCATCCAGCTGCTATAGGCCAGACGAATACCATCACTGCCCAGACGCCGGCTGCGCCATGAGTGGGGAAACAGAAAACAGATTTCGATGTCGTGCCGGCAATAAGTCAGCATGCGTAATAACTGGCTCAGCCATTCATGGCGTTTGCCTTCCGGCAGGTAATCCACACAGGCGTCCGGATGTTCCAGCCAGACCCGTAATCGCAATCCAAGATGCTGGTCCCAGACCCGGCTTCCCAGCTGCGTGGTGTCTGCGGCGCGCATACTCAGAGTGGAATTGCGCCGGCCCAGAGCCACCTGCTGATCAGCATCCACTGTCAGCCAGCCGCCCCGGAAACCATCCACCTGCAACCGCCAGTTCAGAATACGCTGTAGAATCAATTGCAGCAGACTGAGACTGCGTGGCGCGTAAACCAACAGCCCGGCCAGCCCAAGCAGCAAGCGACCGGTCACAGGCGAGTCTTCCACCACAGTGCTACGCTGGTCGATCATCCCGGCATAGGCAGATAACAGTTTGCCGGGCACAGAATGCTCCGGCCGCAAAGGCGACAATCCCGGCTGGCGTCGCGCCCGGCTGAGATAACGCAGGGCATTGATACGATGGGTAAACATGTCAAAAAACGCCGCCATGGCAAAATCACCCGCCCGCACCCGCTCATAACACCACTGAAAATAAGGTTCTGGCAGCGGCCCCATCAGACCGGACACCGCAAACCGGTTGAGATACACCTGTACCGGCTGAGTACGGGTATCCACTTTGGCCACTTCGTGATACGGATGTTCAAACCCCAGATACCCGCGAAACTGTACATGTTCGCCAAGAGTATCCAGCACTTGTTGAGTGGTACTGACGGTCTCCGGCAGATGGTCGCGAACCAGTTGATACAGGTCCATCGGAGTGGTGCCGGAGGAACGCGCTATTGCTGCCATAAAGCCCCCTGACGCACGGACCAGCGGTGCAGGGTTTCGCCACTGCCGGCATCAATGATGGCAAGTTCTGAGAAACTGTTGAGGGCCACACGATGCTTCAGGGTTTCATTCAGCACTCTGGCAAACACCAGCGGACTGACACTGCCAAAGCGGTCAAGATCGATACTTACCCGCCATTGCAGCCCATGACAATGACCACGCCACAGATCATCACCTACCCGACGGGTGATGCGGCGGGTATCCAGACGGACGATGGCATCGATCTGGGCAATCATTTCCGCTTCCGCAACTCCCAGATGCTGCTTCAGTAGATTGCGTAGCATGTTAACCCCGACTTCACCATTTTCGAACGGCTGAAAGTGGCTGCTGAGCTGGCCAACCAGTAACTGCGAACGGTCGCCGGATAAATCCGGGGTCTGATGGCGGCTGGGTTTGCGCAACAGATGGCCGGTCTGCACTGCACCTGCGCCTTCCAGATTCAGACGCGAACCGTTGCTGAGTTTTTCGGCCAGTCGGCGGTTACAACACCAGGCCCGGCCGGTGACTCTGGCAGTCTGCAATCCTGCCGGCCGCAGCCGGGTATCGACAAAACGCAAGAACAATTCCGTTCCCGGAACGCTGGTGGTCTGGCTGAGTTCACGCCGGGCCAGCCAATACCCTTCATCGATGTCGGCGGTGCTGCCATATAATGGCGGTACCTGTATGACCCGGCCATCGATGCCCTGCAACTGCAACTGCTCCAGAGCTAGAATTTCGGTAACCGGATGACGAAACTGATCAGCGGTCAATTGATATTCCAGACGCCCTGCCTGAATGGAAAAAGGCTCCAGCGCCTGACGAAACAGGTTCACAATCGGCACCGCGTTCAGGCGGAGACAATCAGCATCAATCTGCAGACAGGGTCGGGTCAGCAAAAAATGCAGCTCCAGTTCCTGATCGAACCCGCTCAGGTCCAATCCATTCAGAGTAAAAAACAGAAAGTGCTCAGGAAAGGCAAAATACTCGCGGATGTTAACCAGCCCCGGATGCACGGTGCTGAACCCCGGTAATATGGCATTCAGATTCAGGTCTTCGACAAACTCGCAACAATCACCCTGCAGACTTGCGATTGTTTTGTGGGTCTGGGGATCCACCAGTTCGATGCCATGCAAACAACTGAACAATAGATCATGGACCCGGAAACGGTCTACTCCATCCAGACAAAACTGCAACCGTGTAACCGGCATGGTGCGAAAGCTGTACTGACCTTTGACCTTCAAAGACACCTTTATGCAACTGACCACTTCAGCATGTTCATGACCGCCGCGGGACTGTACCTGTGCACTGTGTGCCACCAGGGGCCAGATATCCACCGCACGAGTGGTTCGAAAACGACAGCCCAGCTGTTCATCGTTCCAGGACAATGGTGCGGTAAATACCGACTCTGCCGGTAACACATTGAGTTTGTCGAAACTCGCACCATCCGGATCGACATCCAGTTGAATGATGGAGCGTGGTGCCCAGGGAATTTCCAGATGAGGATTCAGTGCGGCCAGTAATTGATTCGGCAGCTCGGCGTCATCCATGGCCATCTGGTATCTTAATTGTCCGCTCAGATAGGCAAACGACTGCAACAACAACTCCACCTGAGGATCATCACTACGTTCCTGATTCAATGCCAGTTCTTGTGCAACCTGCGGGTACTCACGGGCAAAACGCACAGACTCTTTGCGCAGATATTCCATTTCACGCAGAAAGTATTGTTTCAGGGTATCGTTGGACAATGTGCTCATAATGATCCTGCCATGTTCAGTCTCGTATCACTTTCATGTGACCTGATTGGTTACCGTCAGATGAGAGCGTGAATTACAACCACCAACGGGTCGGCTCGTCGCTGTCGGGCAACGTTCCAATCACCACCAGACGACCACGCTCAATCACTACATCAACACCTTTGATACGCGGTTCGAACTGCTGAATCCGCTCTTTCAATAACGCAGAAAATTGCCGTAAATCGCCACCTCCAACACCCAGATCACAAATACTGGGCATACCAAAATTCAGTATGCCTGGTAACAACTGACCATCACGCACGTACTGGGTGGTGGTCAGCTGTTGGATGGAGCGGGCAACAGACTCTTTAACCGACATCCCTGGTTCCCGCCCTAGCCGCTCAAACAGCAATCTGTCTGCGCTCATAACATTAATCCGTAAACTGACCGATCGGACGGTTTCGGGATATGGACCAACCGGATGATTTTTTTCCGGCCCGACTGGTATCAGCGTTCTGCACGGTGAAGTCCCAGAGTATCTCGGTAAAATTCAGCTTGAACTGCTCAGTCGGCATGTCGTCAGGATGGGACTGAAACTGAATCTCACTGATGATGGCGTCACGCAATGAGAAGGTCATGATGTTGGCGGTCTTGTCGCCAGAGTTACGACAAATGTAGATTTTGGTGGGTTCGTCCTTGCCCTTACCCAGCGGCTCTGCACGCAGACAGTATTCAAAGAACTTCACTGATGTCTTATCGACATATTTCACGCAGGTAAACTCAGTAATAATCGGCCGCCCGGATGTACGGGCGGAGTTACTGACATCGGTGGTGACCTGCTGCTTCATGCCCTGATGCACAGATACCAGTTCCAGGCACTGACCAAAATCGAGTATTTCGTCACGCCACTCGGTATCGATCAAACTGCCACCATCTGCCCAGCCGTTCGGACCACCGAATATTTCGGCATTTCCGGGTTGTAAAAGTATGAGATCCATAATGCTTGACTCCTCGGGTTATGCCGGCAATTCCGCAACCAGGCGGATGGATGTGGTCAGCTCTTCCAGCTGGAAGTGCGGTTTTAAGAACATGGTGGCGTTGTAGGCTCCGGGTTTGCCGGGAATTTCCGTCACCTGAATCTTGGCGGCTCTGAGCGGATAGGAGGCTTTGACATCCTGAGTCGCTTCATCATCCAGCAGAATGTATTGCGATGCCCAGTCGTTCAGAAAGGTTTCCACATTGGCCCGGGTGAGAAAGCTGCCGACCTTGTCGCGCATAATGACTTTGACGTAATGGGCAAACCGTGAGGCAGCCAGTACGTAAGGCAACATGGCCGATATGGCGGCATTGCTGTTAGCGGCATCCGATAAATACTTCTTCGGCATATTCGTGGTCTGGCCACCAAAAAACGCGGCTTGGTTCGTGCCCTTACAATGACACAGGGAAATAAATCCGAGATCATTGAGTTCTTTCTCACGGCGGTCAGTAATGGCCACCTGGGTTGGACACAGCAGATTGATATCACCGGAATCGGTTCGATAGGTATAGTTGGGAAGATCCTGTACCAGACCACCGCTTTCGACACCACGGATCGCGGCCGTCCAGCCATATAAGGTAAATGCCCGCGTTATTCTTTCTGCCAGGATAAACGCCGGGTTGCCCCACAGGCAGTGTTCATAGTCAACCGATCCTACATCCTTAGCTGGCTTACCATATGATTCCAGCACCTGCTCTTCATAACGCATACCTTCAACCGCCATGGATTTTTCACCATAGGGCAAACGCAGCAATACTCTCGGTAACGTCAAGGCGACATATCGGGAATCTTCTTTTTCCCGGAATGAGCGCCATTCGTTGAGTTCAACACTCTCGAAAATCTTGCCGAGGTCTCGGGGTTTGGCGAGTTTTTCGAAATTCTCCAGGCCAAACATATTCGGTTCTACCGATGCCAGGAACGGCGCATGGGCAGAAGCCGCCACTTCGGATATTTTGTTGAGTAGATGAATGCTCTCGCTGTCCCGACCGAAATAATAGTCACCGACCAGCAGACTGTAGGGGTCGCCACCGTAGGTGCCATATTCGGCTTCATAGATCATCTTGAACACTAGGCTTTGATCAAACTCCACCGCTTTATCAAGATCGTCGCGTAATTCAGAACGGGACACATTCAACACTCTTAGTTTGAGCATCTTGCCGGTCTCTGATCGTGAAACCAGATAATGCAATCCACGCCAGGTGGCTTCCAGACTGCGAAAACCTTCACTGTGCATGATGGCATTCAGAGTGAAGCCGATTTGATCATCCAGTTCGGCTACTTGAAAGTCGATCAGTTTGGAAAGGTTCAGAGAGGGGACTTTTTGCCGTTCATTAATGGCAACGCGATTGCAAACAACCCAGCCAATCAAATGGTTAACATAGGGTTTCAGTTCATCGGCAACGGTGGCCAGATCGGCCGGCGCTTTATCACCCAGAATGGCGGCAAAATCATCGCCACGCCATAGTCTCATACGATCCAAAGAACAGCTCTTACGTACTGTGAGCAGCCATTCAATCACCGCCGCATCCTGATCGGCCGGCGCTTTTTGCTCTTCTTCCAAAGCAGCGGCAGCAGCCACGGACAGATCAATAAACCACTGTTCAAGTCCTTCGACATCCTGAATGTGCTGACGATAAACATCCATAAATCCCTGATTTCGGGCTTTCAGATTTTCATCGGCATCCTGATAAGAAGTGCAGATATTATCCAGCTCAGAATGTATGACACCTTCGCGGAAAAAACGACCGAGCAGACTATCGGCTACCAATCCCATCCCGGAATTGATATCACCCAGAACTTTCTCCACGGCGATCTGGTTAAGCAACTGCTGATCAGCTTCAAACTGAGCTTTTATGGCTTCATCGGTACCACCATAACTTAATGTGATGGAGGGAGCACTCCAGCTTTCCGGCTTATCGGCAGGATAGCCGGCGACCAGGGCATCGCGATATTGTTTTCCGGTTTCATCGCAACTCAGTATCCTGAAGAACAACTCTTCCATGCCGTCGTGACTTTCCACTCTGGCCTGAACGTCACGGATGTGACCGCGACGGGTATAGACCTCGCTCAACGGCGTGAATCGTTTGACAACCTGTAACGGCGCGAAATGCTCCAGGCGATTAAAACCCAGGGTACCGGTCTTCTCATCACCCGGCTGACCACTGGCATCGAGCAACTGATATTTGAATTTAATGCCAGGCGTATAAGATGCCATGACAGCATCAAATGTTTCTGCATCGATTTCAACCAGAGCCCGCTCCTTCAACGGCGGTTTGGCCGACACAGGATTGGGACCGGACAGATCAGAAAAAATACCGACAATAAACGGCAACTCCTTTTTCTCTATAGCGCCACCTGTTTCTACATCGTATGTGATTTTGACCCTCGGAGGGCGACGACGGGTCAGAACTTTCTGGATACTTTCGGACATGGGGGAATCCTAACCTCACTGTTTATCGTTAAAATGTGAAGCGCTGAATTGCTTTTTCCGATATAGAACCTGACCATCGGTAATGCTCATTTTTTCCACTTCACCCTGTTTTTCCAGATAATCCAGCGCCTGTTGCACCAGTCGGACTGAATCATCATAACGTTGTCTTGCCAACCACCACTTGGCAACTCCCTCGACGGTTTCAGCGGCTTCCGGGCGCTGCGCCAGATAACGCAGTATCGCATCGGCCGCCGATTGATAAGGTTGTGCATCCAAGTCTGGCACTGTGCTGCTCCTGAAAAGTGGTTTAACACAGATGGGTAATCGCAAGAGTGATGCCACAACAGAAGAAAAAATTTATCCCCTGGAAATCAGTGTCTTATGCCTCACTCTGAACATTAACGGCTTAAAATAAGCGGTCATTTCACCCCACTGACAAGGTTTTGGATGGGGTTTTCAAGACCCACCGGGGTCGTTTCACCCATCATGGGACACCCACTTTTAGCCACCCATCATGGGACACCCACTTTTAGTGTTGAATCCTTCAGTGGACACCCACTTTTTAGTGTTGAATCTTTCAGTGGACACCCACTTGTAGAAATGAGGCATTGGACACCCACCTGACTCTTACCGATGGAAAACAACTCATAACGATCAGTCCTTATCTGACGGACAATGCTGTTCAAAGCCATCCAAAAGGCTTATAGGCATGAGTTTCGCATTGATTGTTTATATTAAAGTCAAAAAAGGATTCCTTTATGTCCGCATGGGACAAACCTCTGGAGATGGCACCGGAAGTTGCAAAGAAAGTAAAAACGCTGGCAGAAGTAAAAGCAGAGGCTGAGACCTATGCCCAGACATTTGCGGACCAGCAACGAACAAAACGTGCCGGAGCCATCAAAGACGCTCTCCTGCCGTTTGTTCAGGGGAAACAGGACAGTGGACACCGGGATAAAAGCGGAAAAATGAATCTGACGGAAGACACTGTGCCAGCACTGCAGAGACGCTACAGCATTGCCACACTTGATGCTTTTGAGAAATTAATGCCAAAGAACAGCCACATGCTACGCGGACATGAAAATGACATCACCGGCAAACCCGGATTTAAAGGGAATACACGTGGCCCCTATCTCAATGCCGTATTTGATCCCTCAAAAACATCAACACGGCCAGGCATCAATGCTCACCTCAAAATAGGAGAAAGCCAGCACCACAGTAACTATGTAAATGCCTATAGCAATTACATGGTCAAAAATGCTCCGAAAGAAACGTCATAAATTAATAAAAACAGTAAAAGGGAAAGTAATTAACGGGACACCCAACATAACACGACAAGCGTTAAGCATTGTCAGCTCTATTCAAGAGGAAACATTTATGTCATCCGGCGAATCAACTCGTAACAAATCCACTCAACGAGTTATCAGACTCGAAAACCCGGATCTACTAAAGCAACAGAACCATAACGTAGGCCGTAAAAGTACTTTTAACAAAGATCAGGAAATGTTTTCCCCCAGCAAAGCTGTATCAACTGTGACCGAGGTTAATCGTAAATTGCAGGGTCTTTCCGGTATGCCAAAAGGAATGCTTGAAAGATCGACCCCAAAACTACAGCAGCAGCGTAACGAAGCTCAGCAGGAAGTGGATCTGGCAATGGGCCGCACGGGTTCAGATTCACAGCGGTTATCCCAAATGATGGATCACAAAGGCAGCAGCAAAGACAGTGCATACGTTTCTTCCACCCCTAACTGGACAACGGGGCAAGGCAGTCAGGATGAGTGGGGATTGAAAAGGCTCAAAAACTCCGACAACTTTGGTGCCACTGTCACCATTGCCGATGTCGACAGCCGCCGGGTGCATCTTAACCCGACCAATACTGAAGAAGATGAACTACTGGTTGCAGGCGGCATCAAACGCTCAGAGGTCCGATATTCATTTTGGGCCTACCCTGATGAAAGCCGGCAAGATGGCGCAAATATGACTGCCGTTCTTTACGACCATAAAAAAGATCAAATGACATTCGACAACGAAGCACTGCGAGGATTTATCGACATCACCAACCCCAGGGAAATGACCGGAAAAAAAGAGTAACTCCAAAAATGCCATGAAATTTAAGGGAGACACCCATATTTGTATTTTTACCTATAGGACATCCATGGTAAATGAATGTAACAAAGATATGTAATTGGACACCCACAGTAAATGTTGCAATAAGTGGACACTCATTTAGACCCAGGAGATTTAAAATACTCTCATTTAACAATCTAGAGCTCTTCTCTTGTAGATTTAAACACCGAGAAATTCACATTGATTATTTGAATAGTTCAAACGCCCGAAATGGATGTTTATGCACAGAATATGCAAAATGGGAATGCAGCACGCCCATGAGATCGACAGGTATTTTTTAGTTGAGTTTTGCTTATTAGCCGGCTAATAAGTTAGGTGGCATTCGGTTCAGGTTGAAGCAATCTTTGATTTTTTCAAACGATGACTTTTGGCCGGCAAAACATTTGAACTGCTTTTCAAAACGTTGGGTCAAACGATGCCATTGCGCCTCCGAGATATCCAGACGTGTAAGTATCGGTGGTTGTTGGTTATCAATGAATCCCGGTTTGTCTTCCCGCATGGCTCGTCCGGTCCAATCCACCAGTTCCAGATAATCTTTGAACGGAAAAGGTATGCCTTCCGGCATCTCTTGTTTGATGTGACCGACAAACGGCATGAGCTCACTCGGTTGTTGACGGTTGTTCTGGATGGATAGGATACGTTTTTGAATCGAAGTGTGATCGGAGGTTTCAGGAGTGGCTGCGATGTTGGCCCGGACGGGATTGAGGTCGACATAGGCCATGCCGGCGATGAGTGCTTTTTCGTCCAATAATGCCTGGGATTTAAACCGGCCTTCCCAAAAGCGACAGGTTAATGTTTCGCGCCATTGTTCGACCAATGTCATTAATATTTTCTCCTCAGCCGGAGAGAAACGGTCACCGTTAAGGTAACGATGACTCAAGGGAACGCCTTTGTAGAGGCGATGCCAGCGGGTAATAACCTCTTCCATCGACCATTGTTCGCTTTGCCTGAGATTAACATGGAGTACCACGTGCACGTGGTTGGTCATGACGGCATAGGCACAGATATCAATGGCGAAAATCTCACCCAACCATAACAAGCGGTCTTCGACCTGGTTTGAGTGAGAGGATCGAAACCACAGAGAAAGGCCCGCCGGACACAACGGGAGATACAATGATAGTACGGGGTGGCATCGAGTGATATTTGTGACTTCCTTGATCGGGCCATAACTCCATCCTGATAAATATACAGTATCGAATAATGCCTGCTATCGAAAAATTGATCAAGTTTTAAGATGGGTGTCTTTTTTAAGTTAAGTGGGTGTCCCCTGAAACTTCCCCTGAAACTGAAATTACGCTGTAGAGGCTCAACTCTTGGAGGAATTAAAACGACACCATCAACGGCACCGATTTGCTGCTCAGGCTGGAAACTCCTTAAGTCATCAAAATCCAAAAGCACATGTCCGGGAACAGCACGACTCGCTGGCACCCAATCGATATCGGAAGCATGGTTTAATAAGGCGTCTCCAATTCCACTCGAAGCACATGGCAATAAATTCTCAAATGACTGCCATCTCCATATAAGAAGGATCTATATCAAATATCTGAGGTTCACCCTTAATGGTTAATATCACTTGGTTTTCCCGAAACTGATGAACTCCGACAGCTGTGTTAATAATCGCGCTTCTACTGATATGGCGGGTGCCAGGAAATATAACGGCGATATCACTGAGAGAAGCTCTTATACGAAGTTTTGAACCATCCAGATTTATAAAGTTAATGTATGGATGGCTACGTTCGCCATATATCCAGTTATCATGAAAACCAAGTATTCGACGATTATTTCCCATAACTCGATATAAGGACTGCCGTATATCGGATGCTGTCAATATCACTGATTCTTCATCCTGGTTATTCTCAGGTTTTGGCTTGTATAAAAACAGATAAAAACCTGACAACAAAACTACAGAGAAAGAAACCAAATAACATGCATAAATCTTAAAAAAAAGAGGAAAATTAAACTTTGTCTGTGTCAACCATTCAATTTCTCCCAGTAACTTGTCTCCCAGTCGAATATCAACGCTACCGCTGTCTTTGGACTTGCGGACCAGCTCCGACAATTTGGTCCCGCTGGAGCAGACAGAAATATTAATGTCAGGAACTTCCTGGAAATTCAGATATTTGGCAGACAAACAAATAGGAAGATTTGTGGTTTCATAGAGATGATTAGCCCAATTTTCCATACGCCGCTCAAGTGCAGGAACATTGAATTGATAGACATCATCCATGAAGGTGTAGGAGGATGTCATATCACGCAGGAATACTGAGGCTCTTGGCGTTGGATTCAACAGATTGACAATGATGGTTGTAATCACAGCGCCTGATATTATTGCAGCCAAAATCAGTATTGAGAGATTTAATCTCATTTAATATACCCTGGCTAAGCTGCTGATATTTTTCCAGGTCAGCCAATTTCAATATCGACACAATGAAACCAGAAATAGAAATTTCTGGATTCACGAAAGTTCATTAAAATCAAGGAATCGCCATCTGGAGAATAAAATTATGAGTGTTATTCAAGTATATGCTCTAACCCATAAAACAATTGCTGGTATTGCCCGACTTTCTTACAAGCCAGACATATCCCCGGCATAAACGACTCTCTATGTTGAGAGTTATGTTCGATTTTCAGGGTTTCGCTGAGACCTCCGAAAAATACCGTTTGTTGTGCGACGATGCCAGGCAGGCGTATCGAATGGATGGGGACATTCTGTAGAACAGCACCTCTGGCACCCGCCAGTAATTCTTTGGAGCTAGTGGGTTGTCTTTCCATCGTACAGGCCTGGGTAATCAGTTCTGCAGTACGAATACCAGTACCGGAAGGGCTTTCTTCTTTCTTGGGACTGTGAGCCTCTATGATCTCCACATCCGGCAGGTATCGGGCTGCCATTTCGGCAAATTTCATCATCAATACAGCACCAATGGAAAAATTCGGAGCAATAACACCACCCACTTTTTTCTCTGCGGCCAGCGTCTGTAATTCAGAAACCTGTTGCTGCTGAAAACCGGAGGTTCCGACGACGGGACAAACACCGGATTCGATAATAGTTCTGGTATTCTGGAAACCGACTGACGCAACCGTTAATTCGACCACAACATCCGGACGCAATTCCTGAATCATGGTAGCCAGGTCATGTTCACGACCAATGCCTCCTACAAACTCAAGTTCCGGATCCTGACTGACCGCTTTAACTGCCTCTGCTCCCATACGGCCTTTGGCACCATTTATCATGACTCTGATCATATATTTTCCTCTATTGTGAACCAATATCAGTTCAGTCAGACTGGCTGATATTGAGGGATGATGGTATGGGGTGGATCTCGTCTCCCCCTAAGTATTCATAAAAGAAATAGCTTTTCCGACGATAGCCATTTTCTGAAAAGCGGATAGGTTGGCCATCGAAAATGGAGGATCGTTGACTTTTGGCCAATACTGCCAATGGATTTTCTGTGTCCCGGCTACGCCCCCATTCTGCGGCCAGCGATACCATGTCATACACATAAGCATTTACGAAGGTCGGCTGACTTTGTTTATTGCAGCCCTGATAAAAGACCGCCCAGAAATCGTCTTTATATTCGCCCCTGACTTCTCCATCCCAATTTTTCAGAAAAATCATTCGGGTGCCATTGTTGTCGTTTGTTGGACCGACAATTTCGATAAATTCTTTACGTGCACCAATTGAGTCCGGGCCGATCAAGATGACATTACCATCATCCCTTAGTTGTCGATAAAGGAGTGCAATTTTAGGGTTTAACAGCGCCGCAAAAACGACATAACCCGATAAATCTGGAAGCTTGACCAGGCTGTCACCAACCACGTTATGCTCTGTGACAGCAACGGAGGCATTCATGATTTTCAATTGACTCATAAACTGAGCAGACAACTGCTTGGAGTAAGCACTGCTGGCATCGGTAATCACTGCAAGGGGTCGGGATGGATAGCGCTCCAGGTAAAATTGTGCCAACGCTTCCGCCTGGTCATTATTTCTGGGAAACAGCGACAACCCATCCTTCGGCGTCTTGATCACACTGTCACTGGTCGCACTGGTCAGATAGGGAATATGTGCCTCTCTCAAGACAGAGATGGCCGCAATGGCTTCATCGGAAATCAACGGCAATAAAGCCAGTTCAACGCCATCCTCAACCATTTTTTGTGCCGCAGTCACTGAGCCGATACGACTGCGATGATTTTCATAAATATGAAAAGTAACTCCAGAGCGTTCTTGGACGGATTCAACGATACACAGTTTTTCTATCGAGCTGGCATCTGCCGCACTCGCGCTGATGCCCCCAAGCATAACCCCGATATTTTGGGCGACCGCCAAACCGCCACCAGCCAGTCCCAAAAATATACAAATAGCGCGAACAACTTTGTGCATTCCGAAACACTCTTGTTATATGGCAGGAAAACCCCAAGAGCCGCGATAGTACTGAATAAAAGCTAAGTTGTTAACCGTAAGAAATATCGCTTATCTCCTATTAATGCGCACAGTTAATGAACCAGCGCTCTTGTTTCCATCTCTGAAATATTTATCAATACCCACTCTTCAATCAGGACATCAATCTGTCGGGAATGCTGTAAAAGTTTGATGCTTCAGACATTTTTTCAGAAAACGCAGAGATGACTACGAAAGACATTTTCGAAACCTGATTGACGGGATATGAACAACCACAAAATGTTCAACAGGCGTATACGATTCATACTAAAGAATGATTTTTCAAGAGCGAATTTTGTCCTTGCCGGTTCTCACTTTACAAACAGGAAAAGACATGTGACTTATTTCTATGGCCTGAGCGAAAAAGCGGACGTTTCCGAAATCGGTTACAAAAGTAAGATGTTGTCTGAAATTCACCTGCTGGCTGATCGGACACTCTATGATGATCTGAACATCATTGTGCCGGAAACCCTGGTTCTGAGTGCGGATTTTTATCGTGATCAGATCAATGCCCTGATCAAACGACATGCGGCTTTATTCCGCAATCTGACTTCTAACAAGCACCTGTACAAACTCAGTCGCACAATGAGTGCCGAACTCTCGGAAATTAATTTGGATTGTGACAGCAGACTGCAATTACAGGAATGGCTGACGAGTTTCTCAGAAACATCGACATTTGTGTTACGAACGTCTGCGACGTTTGCAAACCATACCGATGCCATTCGCAGTGGTCAGTATGGCAGTTATTTCAGTCTGACCGGAGATCAGGTCTGGCATCATATCAAGCGCTCCCTGCAGACAATGTGGCGCCCTGAAGTCATCAACTACCGCATGGCGCAGGGTTTGTCTCATATGGATACCGCCATGGCGATCATGATACAGCCGATGTTGAGAGCGGATGCCTCGGGCATTGCTTTTTCCATCAACCCACTCAATGGGGAGTTTCACGAGAGCCATGTCCAGCTGATTCTACCGGGCAGAAGCAGAACCGATAATCGCCCCATCAGCCATCATGACTGGACTGTCCGGTGGCCAACTGGAACAACGGCTCTGAGTCAGCCATTTTCAACAGCATCTTCTGAGCCGGTAGCAGAGGTTATCCGTCTATCCGGTCAGACAACGAAGCTGCCCCTGTCCGCCACCGATGTTACTCGTCTTGCCAGTTTTACCAGAACAGTTATGTACGGACAAAAACGCCCCTGTAGTGTCGAGTGGATACAGGTAGGCCGGCAGATATATCTGATGCAGACCCGAATGCAGGAAAATCTGCCTGACAAGCTCGACCGGGCATCAACCATTCATCTGTTCCCGGAGCCATTAACCCCTTTGATCGGTGACTGCGCCAGCAGCGCTTTGAATACGTTGATCAAACAAGCCGGCGAGAGTTCAGGACTGATCATGGCGGGCGCCCAAGGATGCTGTTATCGAGATGGTTTTATTTATGGCAATCGAACCATTATCGCGCAGCTGGCACTCAACGGCGTAACACCTGATACAAGTCTTCCGCCAGACTCGCTGGAAATACCGGAATATTATCGGCAATCAGGGAGTTTATTGAATTTACCGGTGCAAACAGTCAATGATCTGGACGCGTTTTTGGCAAAGGTCAGGCTGCTACAGCAACAGGACCTTTCTCAGGCGGAACTCAATCAGTGTCAATATCATCTTGATCAGGTAATGAGTCTTACCTGTGAATATTTCGACACCTATATCCGCCGCACTCTGGCAAAACAGTTTTTCAGTCGCCATCTGTATCACGTTCTGGCCTCGGTTGTGTATGAACCGATGGAAAGCCAACAGCTTTTTCTGGCCCTTATGGGTGCCACTCGTACCAAATCGTCGCGGATCAATCAGTTGATACGAACACTGGTCAAACAAATGCAGGTGATGTACTACCATCAGACAGAGCGACTGGACCCAACGGATATCAGCGAGTTAGCCCACTGCCCGGAAGGCTTCAGACAAACGCTACTGCACTGTATTGAGCATCACCAGGAAGGTTCCGATTTTTATGATTCCGGTTGGGATGAAAATCCCACCACAGTCTGGACACTGTTGCATGACCTGACCGCCCGCGTATTTGATTTTGATATTCAAGCGCGATTGGAACGTGACAAACTGGTGGCACTGAAAACCCTGTTTAGCCTGGTACCGACTGACTATCATTTTGCGTTGCAGGGCTTTGTTCATTATGCAGAAAGTTTCGCCGCCATCGAGACAGTGGAGAATGTACAAGCCAGCCAGATTGGGCAATTGTTACGCCATACCCTGACGATTCTGGGTCAACGTTTTGAATTAACAGATCCCCTGGACTTGTTTTTTCTTACCCGGACAGAAATTCAGAATCTGCAACAGTGGAGTCTGCCAGACACGCTGCGCCAGCGGATGCTACTGCGAAAAACGGAATATCTGACCGACCGCAATTCAGACGATGAAGACTTTTCCGGGTCAGTGCAACAAGCTGTCAATGGGACCTTATGCGGTATTCCCGCCAGTCCGGGTATTGCCTGCAGTGTTGTGTATCGGGCCAACCGTCTCGAAGATATTGAGCACATGCCCGCCGGAGCCATTCTGGTGATCAAAAGTGCCCATCCCCGCTGGCTGCCGTTTTTCTATCAAGCCGCCGGGATCATTGCAGAAGCGGGTGATGTGCTGAGTTATTGTGCGGTAACCGCCCGTGAAATCGGCATACCTGCGGTGGTGGGGGTCGGGCAAACGGTTTCTCAACTCAGGCATTTTCAGCATGTGGAAATTGATGGACTGTCTGGAACCATTACTCTTATCGACTGAATCCGAACTCATGTTCGTCCTGTTCTGTCAGGTCACCTCAGGTGAGCTGTTTTTATGCCCGATGCGTTTTAATCGGGCTTTTTTTTGCAGATCCACGTCCCAAAAAAGTAAGGTATTTCTGCTGCCATTTTTTTAAACCTGTTTCAGAGTCTGCCTGATCCTTAAAAACAGTTTTTCATTACTGAGCATGAGCAGACCACACAACAGCAGAATAGCCAGTAATTTTCCATGGTAGTACTGCAGTGTGGGATCAAACAGCTCAAAGATCATGGTCAATAACGGAGACACATTGATAATGATGGTAATGTGCAAGGCCGGTGCACGTTGAATCCCTTTCTGTAGCAACCATAGCGGCAGTATGTTTCCGAGTAATACAATCACCGCCAGATATGACCAAAAGTGATCAGAAGACAGGTACTGACGGTGATCCTGGGGCAACGCGAGTGCCACACATATCAACAGCAGAGGAAAGCGCAACGTCTGTACCTGAACGGCAGAGAAATCCTGCTGGTGTAAATGCCGGGATAAATAGGTATAGGCAGAAAGACTCATGGCTGTCAGACCAGAGAGTAGCAACAAACAAACACTGAACAGCCAGACCGATGCAAATGGATTGTAACGCTTATGTTCCACGGCAAAATATAACAGCAGGCCGGCGGTCATGGTCAATCCCACAATAACGATTCGATAATGACTGCTGATCTCCCTGCCCTGGTAATATTCATAAGCGGCCCCCATCACCGGCGACAAACCGAATATGATGGCAACCATTAGCGATGGCTCTATCCATTTCAGGCCGATAAATAATCCCGCCCATGCACCTGCCGTGACAATATTGATCAACAAAATTAATGGCAAATGGACCCGAATATGGGACCAGCGCACGGGTCGGAACAACAGTGTTATCAGGACAAATCCACTCCAGGTACCGGAAAACGTCCAGAATAGCAGCACGAATACCGGCAGGTTCTGCAGCAGATGAGAGAGCAGTACATCAATGACGGCACCGATAAATGCATAGGCAAATATGTAACCGGAGCCTTGTATACGGTTCTCTGAATCATGAGACAAAGTCAAACATTCCCCGCTGTTCTAATTGGCTCAGCCACTGGTAATCATTCTCCACTTTTTCAGGGTCATCATGACACAGAGCAACCCAGCCAGGAGATGTGAATACGTCACGGGTAATGAAAATTCTGGTTCCTTTTTCGGGTAATTGACAGGCCAGAAAAGTTTCGCGCGCACGAATGTCCGAAATGGCCCTTACAGCTTCCAGGTTTCCGCTTTGATATGCGATCAGCTCTTTGATTTTCAGTGCTTTTAACGGCTGATAGGACTGGCTCAATGCAGCCATAAATAAATCTGGATCCAGATAGCACTGCACCAGTGCGTCGATCTGGGTTTGTGCCAGTGCATCCCCGGACAAAATAGGAAAACCGGCACCATGAATACGGGCACCGGTTTCAATCAATACCCAGCCGCGAGCCGTCAGAAACAATTCGCTATGGCCAGCACCATAGTGAATTCCAAGAGCATCGAGGCATTTAAAAACATAGTCTTGCAACTCCGCTAACTGCGCGTCCGGCAAACTGATCAGTTCGGTATATTCACAGACAGCCGAGCCGCCATTGTGCTGACCTTTACCCATTTTCCAGATTGCACATAACCGGTGATGTCCACACATACTGACAGTATCGACCACATATTCGTCACCCACGATAAACGGTTGCAACAGCGCTTCCGAATTACGCAGGTTCAACTGGTTATCCACTCCAAATAACGTGGCAAAAGCGTGTCTCAGTTGATCCATATCGGCACATACGAACACGCCGTCGGTACCAGAGCTTTCTACTGGTTTCAGTACTACCCGGCCGGAGTACTCCAACAATTCCGGTCCATATTGTTCTATCTCTGTAATACTGCTAACGCATTTTGAAGGAATGTGTTTCAGACCTGCATGCTTCAATTGCGCCTGCATGGCCAGCTTGTTTCGCCGTGTCTGGCTGCTGGAAAAGTCATTACCTGGTAATTTGAGTTTCATCGCCAGCAGGTCTGTAAGTATCGTGCCGGTTTCACAACCGGTCACGACTGCGGTGATAGACAATTCCTCCAGATGATGCCAGAACCCGGGCGTGTTACTGTAAGTCAATTGCTCGACAAAATCGTCTGGCCGATAAGAATGTAATAGTTTCTCCGGCAGATTATTCCGGCTCTGAATATGAACACACGAGCAACCGGCATTCTGAAATGCGGGGGCAATATCGATACCGGATGAATAAGCATCGACAATTGCAACGGTGTGGTTGCGTGGCGAGGGTGATCCGGAGGTATTGGTTTTCATGATCAAGATATCTGCCAGAGAGGGTTACAATAACAGGGGCAATACTGATGTTCACAGTTTGCCGCCATACTTCGGTATTTTTATGCTATTTTCAGCTCAGCGGGAATGGTAAAGCCAGTTGGCGGAGCACAAAAATCAAATGCACCATAGACTTCATCCAGCAATACAGCCATCCCCCGCTCATCTATCCGCACACCTTCCAGCACATCATTCAGATCCGTTTCTGGTAATGCAGCTACGGCTTCATACAAAGTCGTCACATGCTGTTCATCCACTTCAATATGCACGTCGAAAAAAGTGGTTTTGAGATCAGGGAAAAATCGTTTGGATGCTACCCTGACTGCATCATAAGTAATCGGTGTCATACCCGTGTTGACCAGCATATAACCCAATGCCATTGGAAGATTACGGGAAGTTGAAATGTTATAGGCAAGACTGACAGCCAGTTTGATTCCCGTTTTTTTCGGGTATTCCAGGAACGCATTTTTATCCAACCCCACTTTCTGTATCAGCTCCAGATAATGCATGAAGTGAGCGTGCTGCATATCACCATTAACCAGTTCATCATCCAGGTTTTCCTGCAACGCCCGTTTAACAACCGGATTTTCGGTGACAGCCAGCATGTTTTGAATGATATCAGGAAACGAACGGCTCTCTCTAACGACACACATGATCCAGCGTAAGACCTGTTGTTCATTTAGATGGCCCGCATACGCGGATTGAATAAACAGGTGGTTTCGAATGCTGTCAAGCGTCTTTTCCACTTGTTGTTTTATCATTTTTGTTCTCTCCGTTATCAGACCGGGGATAACGCTGAAGATGCATTCGTTGACGATAAATTCCTTCCGGCAGGCTTCGAAACCCTCTGCATTTTCAGGGGATCCTATAGATTTGGGAAGGATTGCTGAAGGCCCGAATGACTGCCATGGTAGGAGCTATGAATAGTCTGAAATATCATACATTTGGATGAAATTTGAACATGAGACGGAGGAAAAAATTCGCCAGCCATCCCTGCGACACAAGCACATAAAACAGAATCACAGTGGTTATCTTCCTGACCAAGGCTAATTACCACTTCCGTCTAAAATCACTCACAAAAAAAAGGCTCTGTCACAGAGCCTTTTTTTGCCATGAACAGAATGATTATTCTGCTTCAAATGCACCAATATCCGGTGCCGATCCGCTGTAAGGCAGGCCCACGTCAACACCTGCATTCACCAGATCACTTCCCCGTACCAAATGGAAATAGCTGACATCCGGCAGACTGCCATCGGCTTTTCGCGGTGCCAGCAGCTGATCGATATTCAGACTCTGGAAATCCGATGAACTGGTAGACACACCACTCTGCCAACTGTTATTGGAAATATTCGTTGAGCTGGCTTTCAGGCTGTCGCTACCATCACCGTCATAGGAAATAGTGTTTTTAATGGTCAGGCTCTGCGCAATATTGGTGCTGCCGAAATTGATGTTACGACCATTCTGATGAGCAATGGCATTGTAAATGGTAATGCTACCACGGTTACTGTTGTGATCATAACCATCCACTATGTTGCCAGCGGCGATGGTGTTGATAAACACGGCATTGTGCTTAAGTGCTTTATCATCGCTGCCGCCGGTTTTAAAACCGTTACCATCACCACTGCCTTTGGTTCCATTTTTCATATAACCATTACGGATAGCCCAGGTATTTTCATAAGTAGTGGTAATATTGTTGGCACCCCGGAGGTAACCGTCAAAACCATCATCCAGATTATTCCACGCCCGACAGCCATAAAACTTGTTGCCGGTGCCAACGTCCAGCTTGGCGGCAAAACCATCGGCATTTTCGAGAGATGAATCAGCATTGTAATAAGAGTCCACGTTTTTAATCAGATTGTTGCTGGCGCCGTTACCCAACTGGAGCCCGGTATCTGCATTTTCATAGAACGTCGAGAATTCAACAATGTTGTTGGAACCACTGATGAACATGCCGTTATCACCCGCTTTTCTGACATCGATACCGTAGACGTGCCAGTAATTACCACTGAGTTTGAAGCCTCGGTTGCTGGAACTTTCCGACATACTGGAAAAATCAAACAACGGGCGACCATTATCTGTCGGATAATTGCTGAAGGTGATTTTTTTGGACGAACTGCCGTTGTTTTTCAACTCAATGGTACTGCTGAAATAATATGTACCGGCGCGGACATAAATGACATCTCCCGGCGCAGCAGAAGAAATGGCAGACAGAATTTCTGCTGCTGTATCCACCACGATTCCGTTTGGATCAGTTGTACCGCCACCGCTGGAAGAAGCCACCGGAGTAGCACTGAAGGCGTTGGAATTGCTGTAGGTTCCATCGCTCTGAAGGTATTTGATCCAGAACCAGTAAGTGGTGCCATTACTCAATCCGGTAGCGGTATAACTGTGTACATCCGATCGAAGAGAGGCCAGCCGGACTCTGCCTGATGGATCTGAATCGGTATCGTAATAAACCTGGTAGGTAGAGTCAGTACCGGCATCACTCCAGCTTAATGAAACGGAGCCATCCCCAGCCTGACCACTCAGACTTACCGCGCTGGTGTCGCCGCTATCGGAGGAGCCACCACCCGATGAACCATCAGAGGGAATCGAACATTCTTTCACTGACTTACTGGGAATCGGATCACTGCCGAAGGTAGCCACTGTACAGGAAAAGGTACCATTCAATACCTTATATACAAATTCTCCAGCAGCCCCAAACGCCACATTGGTGGCCTGGCTAACCGAGCAGGTTTCACCGATTTTACAGATAGTCGTATAACCATCCGGTCGATTGGCTGCCGCCTGGGAGTGAGAAGCAATTGTTGTGGCAGTCAGAAGAGCAAAGCTGAGACAGCCATGCCTAATGATACTACTACTACGATGATGTTGAGTTTTCATAACCATGTGATCTCTGAGAGTGGGTTTAATTTACGGAATCTCTAAAAAATGGCCTATTTTTGCGCAAGACGTGTCAGCTCCAGCTGAAGGCGTCACACTCTCAAAACCTCATTTACACCAGTAAACTACGGTTTTCCGAGCGGTGCTTTCTGGCCCGTATCAAAACTATTCCTATTTTTCAGTGGCTCTTTAAGTCATCCT
Organism: Gynuella sunshinyii YC6258; assembly: GCF_000940805.1. GTDB lineage: Bacteria > Pseudomonadota > Gammaproteobacteria > Pseudomonadales > Natronospirillaceae > Gynuella > Gynuella sunshinyii. The sequence continues at coordinate 5,987,738 of NZ_CP007142.1, forward strand.
TCCTGCCGGATGAATCAAAAATCCGACACATTTTTAACGCGGGGTAGTCCTTGTGAACAAACCTGTTCGATTCTGTATAAGAGCACTTGTTGTTCACACCCGAAATTGATTGCATAACCCTTTAATATCTGGAGGAGCGTGTAAAATTCCAGAACTTTAAAGGACATCGTGAACTTGAGGTTCATGATGATGCATCCATGCTTTAGTGATAATCCGGCATAATGAGATACAGGATTAATCCATAACTTCGTCTACCTACTGATCGCCGTTATTTTGATTTTTAGAGGTAAAAATAACTTTTATATATAGCTCTAAAAATTTAGTCCGGATAATCATAGAAGTGAATGCAGAATATACTGACTATTAAAAACGATTGACGATCTGATTCACATTTCAAAAAAACAAAACCAATCCAGATTGATTTTTTCAATGAGTTACATAGAAATCGCGGAACTATTTATCACACGTCGTGCCATTATTATGTTTATTATAAAAAGCCAACAAAGACGCTATTGATATTGAACAGCATCAATAATTTTAAAAAAATTAAAACGAAACTTGATTACTGTGAATGAATTTTAGCATGACAATTCATAAATAAGGTATTTATCTGTGATAGTTATTGCTATCTATACCATACTTTTTTACCAGTCGTCCGAATGTGCGCCTTTCTTTTCCAGCCATCCTGGCAGCTTTGGCAATATTCCCACCGGCCACCCGTAATGCCTGATCAATATAATTGCGCTCAAACAGTTCTACGGCCTGATCTTTTGCTGCACTGAACAACTGCAAGGTTTCGGATCCATTTGGTTCAGATGCTAATTTTTCATTTTTTTTGGAACAGACTTCTGATTCATGTTTCATATATTTTGAAACAAAAATCTCTGGCTCGCCTTTGGGGTGGGTTACACGAATTTCCTCGGTAGGACTCAACAGAAAAACCCGGTGTATATAGTTTTCCAGCTCGCGGATATTGCCTGGCCAGTCATAATCCATCATCCAGGAAATTGTATCAGCATGAAGGTATTTTTCCGGTTTTTGATATTGCCGGCTGAATTGATTCATAAAGTATTCCGCCAGCAATGGAATATCCTCTGTGCGTTCACTCAAGGTGGGCAGATTCAATCCGAGAATATCCAGACGAAACAACAGATCGTCACGAAAACGCCCCTGATGCACCCATTCTTCCAGAGGCCGGTTACTGGCAGCAATCAGCCGCACATCGGCCTGACGGATTTTCTCTGAACCTAAGGGCCTGAATTCACGATCCTGCATAAAACGTAATAATGATACTTGCGACTTGAGACTCAGACTGTCAATTTCATCGAAAAACAAGGTACCACCCTGGGCCTGTTCTACCAGCCCCAGGCGCTTTTGTTTGGCATCGGTAAATGCTCCCCGTTCATGACCATATAACTCGGCAATAAACAGGTCATCATTGTAAGCACCGCAATTGACGGCAATAAATGGTTTATTTTGCCTGGGGCTCAAATAATGTATGGCTCTGGCCGCCACTTCTTTGCCAGTGCCGGTTTTGCCTTTTAACAATACCGGGGCATCGTATTCTGCCATCTGATGAATGAGTTGTACCAATTGGAGAAATACCTCGGACCGGCCGATCAACGACAGTCCGGGAATTGGAGACTGTAGGCTGGATTCATAACCGCTGTCGCGCAGCCACTGGCGAATACAGTTGGCCAGGATAATAGGATCCGTTGGATATTCGATAGTGGTGGCACCGGGAATTTGCCGTCGGGACTGACAAAATGCGACATGAAATAAATAATGATCATCAAGAGCATGAATGTCCGGTAATCGCCCCTGCTGATCTTCAACAATCAGATTCGGGATGGTATCGGCTATCGGACGATCACTCTGGATGACATCGATATCCAAACGCGTAAGTGCATCGAGGATAATTTGCTGTTCTGCTGTAAAAAATAATCTGACAAGTCGCACCAACTTCTGAGTCATCAGAATTCCCTCACTCTGGACCAGTGTTCTGTTCGCAAAAACCGGGATGTTCAGAGCATGTATGCTTGCGTCAACCGGTATTTAAAACGCTGCGTTAAAGTCTGCACACGTCGATCATTTATGACCGATAAACTTACCTTTTCGCAGATTTTTGTCTTACTCTGGCTTCCTCGCCGATATTATTCAGAAGATCCATATTTTTATCAGGTGTCACAAAATGCTGGTCCATTTCAACGACATGGAAGGCATCAACTGATCGGGCTATACGTTACTAATCCTTGCTAACCAAAAGCCGCAATAAGACTGACCACCTTAATCCGGTACCAATAAACTGCTTTACACCGCACAACCGGAACATGATCGGTTACCGAAGTATCAGATAACAGCAGATATCGTTTGCCAGCATCACACTGCGGCCAAAACACCGTTATGTTTTTATCGCGATGACCGCCAAAAACGGCAAAGTTCAGTAAAGACCGCCGGTGAAGTTTTCGCAACCGCTGACCCTCTCGTTTGGGAGCCACCCAAAAACCGCCAACTTTCCACACCACACCGCAATATCGTCGCCCAGGCATGATTCCATGCACCGCCGACAAAATGAACACAGGTCACATAAAAACAGCGAACTGCTTATCACTTCCAACTAAAGAATGATATCCAAGGGACAAAAACCAGGCGAATCAGAACAGACAAAATGCTTCCTGCATCCTGGACACGCATTGTTTTCGTATTCGGTCGCGACTAAGTTTGGATTGAGTGATGCGGCATACCGAGGCGAGAAAGGATTAAACTCAGCTCATTCACGGAGTATTGGGGAGTAGATTGGGTGTTTCGTTAGCGAGCCTGGCAAATTGTTAATATTCCACTCGCATTGCCAATAGTGTGCAAAACACCCTCGCCGCCTGTTCGGTTGTGATCGATAAAATGCGCTTTTGAGTAATTCCATACACTGATGATTGATCGGCAGCGTACGCGCAATCAACGGCCGGCGGAGTAATAAATGATGTCGGTCTCAGCAACGAAACAAGCTGCTAGTATTCGATGGCGACATCCGTTTTGGGGACACTGCAGCAGGACAGAATATACCCGGCTTCAACATCCTCATCGGTTATGCCGCCGTTGTGTTCCATGGTCACTTCACCGGTTGTTTTGAGTACCTTGCAGGTCCCACAAATACCGACCCCACAACCTTTGGGAATATGCATCCCCAACTTGGCGGCAGCGTTGTGGACAGTTTCTCCCGGTGCGACCTGAACACTCTTTCCGGTCGTCGTGAATTGCACCTGAAGCAGATCTGCCTGATTAATCGCATCAGCCTCTTCTGAGGCAATCTCAGCCTGCTCCAGAGCATCCTGTTTGACGTCACTGGGAGTGGCACCGAACGACTCCTCATGATAACGCGTCATGTCGTAGCCCTGTTCCTTCAGCAGATTCTGGACTGCCTTCATATAAGGAGTGGGACCACAACAGAAGATTTCCCGTTGCAGATAATCCGGTACCATCAGTTCCAATCTGGCCAGATCCAGAAAACCACGATAACCATGCCAGACCTGCCCGATCTCCTGGCGCTCGCAGATCAGATGCAAAGCAAAATGCGGCACCCTGGAAGACATGTGCTCAAGTTCACGTTGATAAATGACATCTCTGGGTGTTCGGGCGCTGTGTACAAATGCAATATCCACTTCACTATTGGTATCAAAATACCAACGTGCCATCGACATCAACGGAGTAATTCCCACGCCGCCTGATAACAACAAAACCTTGTCCGCCGGATGATCGATACAGTTAAACACACCGACCGGACCATGCACGGCAATAACATCGCCCTGGCGCAGATTCTCATGCAACCAATTGGATACATACCCATTCACCACTCGTTTGACCGTAATGGAAAAACTATACGGCACTGACGGAGAACTTGAGATCGTGTAAGAACGCATGACCTGCAGACCATCGATCTCCAACTCCAGCGTGACAAACTGACCAGGTTTAAAAAAGAACATGACCGGCTGCTCAGCCATGAAAATAAAGGTTTTGGTATCCCAGGTCTCGTAGATCTCCCTGACACAACGCACCACATGCCGGCCATTACTCCAGATGTTAGTACTGACTGCGGTGTAATAAGGTGTGGTCAGGGCATTTTCAGGTGACTGAGTCATGCAATGTATCTCCATGGCGAATGGCCCGATTGTGCAGACAGACACACCGCTAAAGTTACCTGTTTACGACACTCATTTACGCTTTTTTCAGCACCCATGCAGCTTCCCGGGAAAGTGGGTGTCCCCTGAATGCTTGTCCCCTGAATGCTTTCCTGAATGTGGTGGGTGTCCTGTCATTGACTGACCAGGTGGGTGTCCAGGGAAATTCCATATGCGGGTGTCCTTTAAGCTTGAGTGGGTGTCCTGCGAATAACCAGGTCCTTTAAATGTCATTCCACAACACACATCGGCGTACCGGCGACAGGATCAGGATAAATCCGGGCCTTGACCGAAAACACTTGTTCCAGCAGTTCAGCGGTAAGTACCGAAGTGGGTGTCCCCTGAGCGTGGACCGCGCCGTTGGCCATGACGATGAGGTGATCGCAGTAACGGCAGGCCTGGTTGATGTCGTGCAGCACGGTGACGATGGTCCGCCCCTGACGATTTAACTGTCGCAGCAGTTGCATCAGTTCAACCTGATGGTTGAGATCCATGTAAGTGGTCGGTTCGTCCAATAGCAGATACGGGGTATCCTGGGCCAATGTCATGGCCAGCCAGACCCGTTGTCGCTGGCCACCAGATAAGTCGGTAACCATGCGTTCAGCCAGTTCCTGAATACCGGTCTGAATCATGACCCGCTCAATGATGTCACGGTCGGTCTGGTCTAGCCGTCCCCAGAATCCGGTGTAGGGACTGCGCCCATAGGCTACCAGCTCCGCTACTTTGACACCCTCTGGAATCTGTTGGGTCTGCGCCAGCATCGCCAGTTGACGGGCAATCTGCCGCGACGGCTGGCGATGCAGATTCTGCCCCTGCCACAATACCTGGCCGGAACGTGGCTGCAGTAGTCGCGCCATGGTTTTCAGCAGCGTTGATTTGCCGCAACCATTAGGCCCAAGCAAAGCGGTGATTTTGCCGTCGGGAACCGTCAGATCGATGCCGTTGAGAATGGTTTCGGCATCGTAGCCCACAACCAGGTTTTGAGTGCTTAGTTGCATGAATTACTTCGCCTTGAATAACAACCAGAGAAAATAAGGAGCGCCGATAATAGCCGTCATGATGCCGGCCGGGAGTTCAATCGGCGGATCGACCATACGGGCCGCAAGATCGGCGACCAACAACAATAATGCGCCAGTCAGAATGGCCGCCGGGATCAGTTGCTGGTGGCGGCCACCAGTCAGTTGCCGGGCCAGATGTGGAGCCACCAGTCCCAGAAAGCTTATGGGGCCACAAACAGACACTGCCGCAGATGTGAGACCAACGGCAATCGCCAGTGCCAGCCCCCGGACCAGGGCAACATTCACCCCCAAACCAACCGCATTGTCATCTCCCAATCCGATCAGATTCAGCCGGTGCGCCAGCCATACGGCCGGTACCAACAGCACCAGCCAGGGAGCCACCAGTGCCAGTTGCGACCAGCCCCTGCCCCATAAACTGCCTGTCAGCCAAAGCAGCGCATTGTTGATTTCCATCGGTCGCGTCAGCATCAAAAAGTCGATTACGCTGCTGCAACAGGCCGCCAGTGCGACGCCGGTAATGGCAAATTTGACCGGTGGTGTTTTGTGACCGCAGATCAGCCACAATAAGCCGGCCGCCAGAAAGCCTCCGCTCAGCGCCACCCACGGCAGCCACATGACCGACAGTTGCGGCCAAAGGGTCATCATGACCACCGCTGCCAACCCGGCTCCCTGACTGACACCCAGAATGTCCGGTGACGCCAGAGGATTGCGGATCACGCCCTGAACAAGTGTTCCAGCAAGCGCCAACATGGCACCTGCCGCCAACGCCAGAAAGATCCTCGGCAGCCGATATTCATGCACTGTAAAGAAGTACTCACTTTCCCGATGTAGCCCATCCCAAAGCTGAATCCAGGATAAATTCACCGCTCCCAGGGCCAAGTTCAACAACATCATCAACAGCACCAGAAGCGCTAATGTGAGCAATCGGAAAACAGCGATATTCATGTACGGACTTTGACCATGTAGATAAAAAACGGCGCCCCCACCAGCGCCAGTATCGCCCCGACCGGGGTCTCCACCGGGTAGACCACTGCCCGGCTGACAATATCCGCCAGCACCACCAGTGCAGCGCCCAACAGCATGCTGAGCGGCAGCACCCGCCGGTGGTCAACACCAATCCAGCCACGCACCATGTGTGGAACCAGTAAACCGACAAACGCAATTGACCCCACCGCCGCAACCGTCGGACCAACCAGTACCAACACCACACCGCCGACCAACAGCCGGATCCAGCCGATACGAACACCGAGGTTACGGGCTCCATCGTCCCCGAGAGTCAACAAGTTCAATGTTGGAGCCAGCATCAATGCTATGAACAGGGCAGGAATAACCGCAGGCCACAGGTGAGCGAGGACTGACCAACGGGCATTAGCGACACTGCCGGCGAGCCAGGTCATCACGCCGGCGGCCTGATCTTCGGCCATGATCACTGCGGCTTTAGTCAATGCCGCACACAAGGCCGATACCGCCACGCCGGCGAGCACCAGCCGACCGCGCTCGGCACCGGGGCGCCAGGCGGCTCCGAGCAGCATGACCAGTATCCAGGCAGTGCCACCACCAATCATTGCCGCCACGGAGCTGAGCATGACCCCCATAAATGATGAAACCGTCGATACCAGTGCCATTCCAAGTGCTGCACCGGCATTGATACCCAGAATAGCCGGTGAGGCCAGCGCATTACGGGTCAATCCCTGCATCAGTACACCGGCGGCGGCCAGTGACGCACCAACCAACATGGATGTGAGCATCCGTGGCAGGCGCAGGTCCAATACCACAGCATGAGCAATGCTGTCAGCCTGAGGCCGAAGCAGTGCCAGCAAAGCCTGTGCCGGGGATATGTGGATCGGTGACCAGGCAAACAGTGAACACCATGCCAACAGCAGCAACGCCAGCGTCACCAAACCACTTTTTAGCCACATGAGCAGGAACTATCGGGTCGACATGATGGCGACCATATCTCTGGCAATAGCCTCCGCCGCAAGAATTCCACGACAGCGCGACCAGGTATTGCCATTTACATGGTAGACATGATGCTGTTGCACCGCGGTGAGCAATTGCCACAGTGGTTCGCTGTGCCACTGCACGTCCAGGCTGTTGGTCGCGTAGGGACCGATCATCAGGTATTCCGGATTCAAAGCCACCAGTTGCTCCAGACTGACCTGACGATAAGCTGAGTGATCGTTCAGACCAGGATCCGGTGTCGTCATCCCCAAAGCCTGAATAACCCCACCGGCGTAGGAATAGGAGGTATGCAGAAACAAAGCATCTTCACGCGCCACGCCGAACTGGACCTGGGCTCCGGCCGGCAACTGTCGGGCATAGTCCTGCATGGTCTGTCGGTGTTGCTGAAGCCGGGCCTGCATTTCCGGTTCTTTGCCAACCACTTTGGCGATAATGACTGCTGACTGCAGGCTTTGTTCATAGGTTTCACTGCGAGAGGTCAGAATCAGGGTCGGTGCGATTTTGTTCAGTTCATCATAGATGCCCTCGTGGCGCTCAATATCGGCGATGATCAGGTCCGGTTTCAGTGCTGCAATCATTTCCAGACTGGGCTGCGCCCGAGTGCCGACGGAGGTGTAATCGCCCACAACGTCACTGACTGCCGGCAGCAATCGATCACGATTTTTATCATCAGCAATGCCAATGGGACGAAGACCAAGTACCGCCAGGGCATCGGCAAACGAGAACTCCAGCACGACGATACGTTCAGGCGGCTGGTCCAGAGTAAAAGTGCCTTTTTGATCCTGCACAGTCACGGCAGATGCCATAACTGCGCTGAAAAGCAGGCTGACGGCCAGCAATGAAAACAGATGTTTCAACATATTCGATTCCTTGGTAATACAGAAAAAAGGAGTGAAGATCGTCATAACCGACAATCAGGATGCCGCAGCCCCCATCACCCTAACCAGATCCTGGGCCATGTGTTCTGCCGCCAGAATGCCCCGACAACGAGCCCAGATATTGCCATCGACCTTATAAACACGATGCTGACGCACCGCCTGAAGAATCTGCCACAGTGGTTCCTGCTGCCATTGCACATCGATGCTGTTTTCAACGTAGGGGCCAAGCAGCAGATATTCCGGGTTAGTGGCTACGAGCTGTTCAAGGGTAATCTGGCGGGAGGCGGTCTGGTCGGTGCGACCGGTCTTCGGCGTTTGCATTCCCAGCGCGGCGATTACACCACCGGCATAGGAATCTTCCGTATGCACGAACAAGGCATCATCCCTGGCAACGGCAAACTGTACTTGCCGGTCCGCTGGCAGCTGAGCGGCATACTCGCTCATACGTTGCGTGTGCAGCTGCAGTCGGGCCTGCATCTGCTCGTGTTTGCCGACGATTTCACCAATGACGGCAGCAGCCTCCAGGTTGTCAGCATAGGTTTCCCGACGCGAGCGCAACAGGATGGTCGGGGCGATTTGATTCAACTGTGCATACACTGCTTCATGGCGGCCAACATCGGCAATGATCAGGTCAGGTTTAAGGGACGCAATCACTTCAAGACTGGGTTGCGAACGAGTGCCCACCGAACGATAGTCACCAACCATTTGCCGTACTTCAGGCAATAACCGGCTGGGGTCTTTGTCATCAGCAATGCCCACAGGGCTGATTCCGACAACGGCGAGAGCATCCACAAACGAAAATTCCAGCGCAACGATTCGTTGCGGTACGCTATCGATACTGAACAAACCTCTGGCATCTTCCACAGTTACAGCCTGTGATGAGCCCGCCAGCACCGACAAACAGCCAATCAGATTGATCAGAATAACCTTTAACATGCATACAACCCTTACTATTACGAATCTCAAATCAGACTGATCGGTCTGAATGTCATCAATGATCCGCAATAATAATGATTATCATTTGATATTAAAGTCTTTTCTGTGCGAGACGATCTGCCAGTTCCAGTATTTCAGTTTGCATGGTGACCTTTTGGCGCCAGTGTGATGGGATGCCATCAACTCCATAAAAGGCTCCGGCAATCTGGCCACAGATCGCCGCCGTGGTATCGGCATCGTCACCTAGGTTGGCGGCCTGCAGAATGGCATCCTGGAAATTTTCTGTACTGGCAAAACACCACAATGCCGCTTCAAGACTGTCGACCACGTAACCGGTACCTCGCACCTGGTCGACGGTTTTTTGCCGGTAACCTGCGGTGGCAATTGCGGCTACTTTGCGGGTTTCCGGCTGATATAGCGCGGAATGCAGAATGCTGTCCTTATCTGCACCGGCAAAACACTGATGCAGCAGGACGGCAAAGTAGCGACAGGCATCGATGCATTCTTTGGCACCGTGAGTGGTTCTGGAGCTGTCGCCAGCGTAGCGGATCACCGACTCCAGTGCCGGACTGAAATACATGACGACCGGGGCCAGCCGCATCAGTGAGCCGTTCCCGGCGGTAAAGGGATTGGTTGACCCGGAATAGGGATCACCAGTTCGCAGGTATTGGCTGATCGCCTCTGAAACCGTTACGCCGATATCGAAGCAGCGACCATTGCTGCTCAGGTATCCCTCATTGCGCCAGCGACAATAACGCTGCATCTGGTCATCGGCGTCAAAGCCTTCGCATTCCAGCAGTGAATACGCCAGGCACAGAGCCATGGAGGTATCATCGGTCCATTGTCCCGGCTTCAGGTTAAAAGGACCACCTCCGACCATGTCGGTCAGTGGTGCAAAACTCCCCCGTTCCCGAAACTCAAGGGTCGTACCAACAGCATCCCCGCAGGCGAGTCCTAACAGGCAACCCTGATAACGTTGTTCACGATCTGTCATGGTAGTTTTTTCTGTCATTGGTTGAAGAAAGCGCTATTATGGCCGTTCAACATTGGTTCTGGCCGATATTGGATCAACAATAATATGAATAGTTCCAATCAGCAAAACCTGCCTTTGCTGCCACCTTTTGCGTATCGCTCCATCAACCGCTGCAGTCTGCCGGCGGCCATCCTTGGCAGCCTGGAATTTCAACAACATCCCGCTGCTCTGCTGATTGACGGCGTACAGGAATTCCATTCGGAACTGTTTAACACACTGCAGACCATGGATGACCCTGATGATCGGGTGGAACACTTCAAGGAATACATGCGCTCGTGTTTTTTGCTGGACCACCTGGATGAAGCCGGTTATGTCAGCGACCACAAGCGCTATCAGCGGGGTAAAGCCAACTATCTGCGCCTGTTACGCGGTTGGATGTTCAACGCCAGCGGCACTGAAGGAGCGGTTCTGAAAAGCTGGGTGACATCGCGCTTCGGTCTGCTGCCGCGTAATCATTTGGGACCTCTGCATGATTATGACTCTCATAATTATCAGGCTTATCTGGCCGGATATGCCCAAGGACTGTACAACACCAACGCCCTGGAAGCGCAACTGGATCTGTTATACGGCTTTTGTCAGTACGAACTGCAAAGACGCTTTCCGGATACCTCACACTGGCGCTTATACCGTGGTGTCAACCGGCTACAGGACCACGATGTACTGGCACAACCTGAACAACGCGAATATGTGCTGCTACTCAACAATCTCAACTCTTTCAGCCATAGCAGTGAACATGCCGAAAGCTTTGGCGATTACGTTTTTCACACTCAGGTACCGTCTGCCAAAATTTTGTTCTTCCCCGAACTGTTGCCGGGAATACTGAAAGGCGAACGAGAGTATCTGGTGATCGGTGGTGCTTATCGGGTGTCGTTGCGCTGATCGCATAAAAAGGTCAGCAATACTCGTTCTTTTTGTGGCTTCTGTTGTGATGCGGCAATATCCAGCATCGGCGCAAAAAAACCCAACGCGGATATTCAGTCAAATCAGGGCACGTTAAACCCTGGTAACGGTTTTGCAATCGAAACGCAGTACTAAAGCATGACTTCTGACTCCATGACTTTTTGGTAATGATGCTTACGAGTCAGCATCTGTGTATCGCTTACTTCGATCATTGGCAGATCCGTGATTAAAACCATACCCGAAGAACGGCGAACATTCGGTTCACAAACGCAGGGATTGTCATGAGCAGAGAAAATGTGCCATATGTGTTTATTCCCATCCAAAAAAGGATCGATAAAAAACCTCTGTTTATCGGCAGGCAAAGGTTACGGAAAAAACTCAGGGAAACCTTGATCAAGGCATTTGGTATTGGCGGCTGTTTCCTTGTGGGTGGTTATCGTGGTGTTGGCAAAACCTCGCTGGTCAACCAGGTATTGGAAGAGATCAAAAAGCGCTATCAACCCTGGAAAATACTTTCCCGCAAACCACTGTTTATTCGTATTGATCTCGGTGTGGATTCAGGCTTGTCCATTCGTGACATTCTGTGTGATCTGGTCGAAAGTACTTATGTAAAAACCAGAAGAGAATGGCAGCATGCTGTATCAAAAAGGGTTCTGCTTCTAATACTGATGTGGGTTATCAGTGTGTTTTACGGCGTTCATATTTCCGGCAGCACTGATGTTACTGCTTTTGTCCACAATGAAGTGGCAAGACATGAGCTGCTGCAATTTACAGCGCTCATCAGCGGGATTCTGTGTTTTTTGGGCCTTTGCTGGATCATGATACTCAGAGGTCCAAATTTCACCCAGCTCGGAAAAATCAGCCAGCTGGTTAAGCTAACCCGTTACGCCCGAATGATCGAAATGGGCCTTACCGCAGATGGTGGTTTATCCGCGAAAATCGGCGTCAGATTGAAACAGTCCTATTCCCAGGAGCCAATTTCGGCCAGAAGAATACAGCAGGAACTGACCACGTTTTACAGACATTCCAGCTATCAATACATCGTTGTGTTGGATGAAGTGGATAAAATCAATCCTGCTCCAGTGGAACAAAATACCCAGAACTCAAAAACCCGTAAAGCCAAAGTCGATGAGCTGCTTGGTGGGTTGAAATCCCTGCTCAACGGAACCCACTGCATTTTCATCATAATTGCCGGCCGCGAAATGGTGGATGCCTATTACTCGGAATCCGGCTACACCAGCGTATTGTATGAAGGTGTTTTCAAAGAAATATTCGAAGTACCCACGCTGCTGACGGATGGCTCCGATCACAAGCTTCATGAATTTCATTCAATGGTGAAAAAATACATCAACTCGGTACTGGCGGGTAAAGAGACAGACGACAATCCGGATTTCGAGAATATGCTAACTTTTGCAGATTCAAACGAGAACCATAACGTGGAAATACTCGATGTTCAGTTTTTCTACGAACTGTTTGTCAAATTCATCACCCTGCATTCGTGGGGAAATATCAAGCGAATGTCGATGATGGTGCAGGATCATATTGAATGGAACGACAAGGACTATTACGACCAACTGACCCATAGACACAGCATCAATCTGTTACCCACCAACGCGAACAAATCCACACCTTTTCTGTTTTTTACACCCTCAGACATTCGAAAAATGTTCGTGAGTGCCAAGCTGTATTCGCTATACAGCACCAACATCGGTCGTCTGGTTTCCAGAACCCACGATAAATCCGTCGTCTCCAGTTTTATCAGCATTCTCGATGTCGTGCGATTTCACAGCCAGGGATTTTCGCGGGCGATGCTGGACAGAACCGTCGCCGGTATTGACGTTCACTCAGAGACTAATCTGGCGTATGTCGCAGATGAGCTGGTCAACTCTACCTTTCAGTCCATCATTCGCAGAACGGCCAGTAATCTTTTTCCGTATCGTTTTTACATCACCACAGATCTTGAGTTCAGCTATCTGTCCAAAAGCCTCGGAGCGAAATCATCCAGCTTTGAATTTGCGTTGGATTCGGCAGAACCAGTACGGGCATTTTATATTCAGGAAGTGGAAAACCAGAAGCCGGATGATCTTTCCAAAAGTTCATTTTCAAGTGCCAAACTACAATCGATACTGGGTGATATTTATGCCTCGGAACAAAGTTATGATATGGCATTCTCCTACTATGCCAATGCCACTTTTTTATTGAAAAAGCTGCTCAGAAATAAAGAGGGTAATGAGTGGCGCTTATCCGGCGGGATATCATTGGAAGCGCACTACACACTGATACAGGTGCTATTAAAAAAAGGGCTGCTGGAAGAAATTCGCGAAAACAATGCGGCGGCCATGAGTGCATACCGGGAAGCCGAACTCACTTGTCAGGAAAATTTTTACGAAAAACAAAAAACTGAACTCAGCAATGGAATGTATGGTCGTCACAAAGACTTTGATAACAACCTTCAACATACACTGCTGGCTCAGGAGTTTCTGGCCCTAAAATCCGGAAAACCGTTGACCCATGAACTGTTTCATAAAATAGAAAAAATAAAAGTGGTTATAGAAGACCCCACGCTCTATTCAAAGACGTTATTAATCAACTATTTCGCTGGAAATTACCAAAAAATTATCAACAAGGTGAATCCCAGAGTCGTTCTTCGGCTCATTCAGTTTTCCATGAAACGATCCAGCGAGAATGTGGACGATTATTTCAGGAAATATCACATCAGCCCTGCCACTTTCATTTATGCGCAATCCATATTTTCCCTGGCAGCCCAGAAACTTAAAAAAAACCTGAACGAAGTAGCCCAACTCAACCCGAAAAACCATACGGAACGATATCAACAGGCTTTTGCTCAATGGTCGGAACCGGTACTGTATCTCCTGAATCTATCTGGCAAACTATCCAATTTTGAGAATCTGCTGGAAGATGACAAAAACAACAAATGGCAGCAACTCACACCGGTTTCTGAGTTGACAGAAAGTGAAATGCTTGAACGTTCGTTCAAACTCACTTTTCTTGCCGCCGATAACTCACGTCGAAAAGGCCGTTATGCTGAAGCGGCTCATCAATATATTTCTCTATTGCTTAATTGGATCGCGCTGTTGGAAATATTTCCATGGAGTAAATGTGCAGAGATTGAAACAAGCATCACCACTCCGCTGATGGATAAAATAAAAACCACACCAAAATGGTTGAATGATCTGCTCAAAAGTGCGCGCGACTGTATTGAGAAAAGTGACAGGGCCACAAATATCAAAGAGAGAGTGGATATTCTGACTGGAAACCCACATTTTCATAACCACACCATGATCACATCGGAAATACTTGAACGTATTTCAACCAGTGAAGAGCAAGAGCAATACTCATACTTGCTCTGGTATCGTTCAAACATCAGCAGTTATTTAATGATCTTCGGAATCTGGGAGCATTATTGCCGATACTCCATTAACCGCTGGTGCCGCCAAAAAACTGATTCCGAAGTCGATCAGAGCGACATGACCTTTAATTTTCATATTATTCCGTCACCACTGGGCAATCTTCCTCGCATGACGGCCATCTATTTATGGATAAAAGCCAGGAACAGCATGCATGAACGGTTATTGACCAACAGCCTGGAAGGCACGGAGGAATGTATCAACGAAATTGCACATATTATCAGTTTGTTCAGCAGGGTTCTGGATGAGCATAGAAAAGTATTTCGCAGTGATGACCCTGACACATTCCCGCCAAAATCTCATGTCTATTTTAATATCTTCGAGTTACTTGAGTGGATAAAAAATAAAACCGATAGCCAGGAAAACAGAGATATTCTGAGCAGGGTTGCCATGAAACTTTTGGCAGAGTATCCGGACGTACCGACCATGTTGCTTGACCCGGAATATATTCGATCGAAAGTGGAGAGGCATGTTCTGGACCTTGCAGAAATCGATAATATTTCTTCAACAGCCTACCGCCGGAAAGTCCGTCATAAATATTACCTTTATGATGATTTTGAAGATCCGTTTTACATTGGCGAATGGGCGTTTTTGCAAATGCTGTCGAGCAGTTCCAAATTGCTGCAACGCATCGTTAAGGACAGTCAGGCGGAACCCAAAAAACCATAAATAACCTGTTCCATAAAACCAAGGCCGGCCAGTCCAGATAACCGGGTCAGATGATTGAACATTGCCCGCCTGTCGACCATATTTGTCCGTTCATCACGACCAGGCGATTTCGCAGGTAGCGGGTCTGAGGCAGATCGCACTCATTAGTGATTCCGCAGTCGTCAATATCATTATGAAATCAACATTCATCACCAAACCGTGAACAACCTCCCTTTACAAGCTAACAGCTTTCATTCATTGTGCAGCCTTGCCTGCAATTGCCTTATCGACGGTTGAGGTTTGAGGCTGATTACACATTTAGCGGATAACACCCTGGGTCATTCAACATTATGCATCTGATTCATCGTTTTTTAATTATTGCCCTGAGTATGACGCTGCTGAGCTGCAGCTTACGGGAAATAGATTCATCCAATGATTTTGCCGGCAATGGCCGGGATACTCAGGTCCGCCGACAATCGGAGTTATATCGTCCTAGTCCGCCATGGCCGACCTGGTCACAACCCTCTGCGGACCTGCTACAGGGATTGAAACTGCAGCAGAGTTTTTTGAGTCGCCCCAGTGTTGAAGATCACTATGTGCTTGGCAATCTGGAGGTCACCCGACAACAGTTACAGCTCAGTGCCGAACGTCTGAGTCAATGGCTGCAAAATCCCCAACAGGCCCCTGGCCTGAACCTCTACCAATTACAGGGTGACGACAAACGCGGCAATGTGCAGTTTACCGGATACTATGTCCCGGTCATGAAAGTACGCCACACGGCTGACGATATTTATAAATATCCCCTGTATCGCAAACCAACCGAAGCAGAATTTAAACGTCCATTGCCGGATCGTCAGGCGATTGATTTCGAGGGTGCTCTGGATGGGTTAGGGCTCGAAATTGCCTACAGTGCCAGTCTGATCGATAACTTTTTTCTCCAGGTTCAGGGATCTGGTGTGGTGGAGTTTGAGGATGGTTCCCGACGACTGCTCTCCTGGGGAGGCGGAAACGGTCATGCCTACAAAAGCCTGGGTAAAATTCTGATCAAAAACGGAGAAATTGCCAAAGAGCGGATTTCCTCCCGAACGATTAAAGACTGGTTACTGGCAAACCCCGGACGTCAACGGCAGGTGTTATCCCAAAATCCCAGCTATCCGTTTTTCAGCGAAGGCCAGGACTCACCGGTTGGTGCTGCCAATGTGGCGTTGACGGCCGGCCACTCCATCGCTGTGGATCCCGCGGTGATTCCATTGGGGTCGGTGTTGCTTGGCCTGATTCCCATACTCGATTCCCATGGCGACCTGATCAGGCACGAATACCGTTTCCTGCTGGCACAGGACAAAGGTGCAGCCATCAACGG
Organism: Gynuella sunshinyii YC6258; assembly: GCF_000940805.1. Taxonomy (GTDB): domain Bacteria; phylum Pseudomonadota; class Gammaproteobacteria; order Pseudomonadales; family Natronospirillaceae; genus Gynuella; species Gynuella sunshinyii. Next base: position 6,004,074 of record NZ_CP007142.1, read on the forward strand.
TGCTGGTCATATTGATATGTATTTTGGCATTGGTGAGGAAGCGTATCAGCAAGCCAACGCACTCAAACATTATGGTAAGGTCTGGTTGTTACTGCCCGGAGAAACACCCCTAGACGTAGCGCCTTAGTCCACAAACTCTCATACAGTGGTATTAGCCACTGTATGAGTCTCAAGATAACATTTGTTAAGCCAGATTTTTTAGAAGCAAATAGATATCTCCCATACCAAAGCAGGAACCACCGTCAGACCGAGCTGCATTCCAGTTTGATTATTATGGCTACTGTTTCACAGTATCGAAAAACCATCTGCCTGCCCCCGCTATAACATTCTAAAACACGATTCCAGAGCGACAACCGGTTTGCTATGAAGTGATGTGTTCATGCAGGTGAAACATATTCTGTCCTGCCTGGATATAGGGAGCCTCTGAAAAATGAACTATTTTCGCGCAGGACGTTGTCAGCCCCAGTCTCACATCCTCATTTACGTCAGTAAACTGCGGTGTTGCGAGTGGTGCTTCCTCGCCTGCATCAAAACTATTTCTATTTTTCAGAGGCCCCATAGGTTTTTCCGGACCACTCATAACGACGTTCGTGTTCCGACATCCAAGAAGTAGTACCCTTAACTGCAATGAAGGAATAATAATGAAAACAATATCATTCAAAGCAATTCTCATGACTGCATCCATCCTTGGAAGCCTGATAACCATTCCGGCCAAAGCGGATATCTCACCCCCACCAGCAGGTTACGACCACTACAATCCTTCCATTCCTCATGGAAGTTATCAGATCGTACAATATTATTCGACGGTGGCAGGTGCTCATAAAAACACCCGGGTGCTGCTGCCCCCTGATTACTCATCCAATAAAACCTATAACGTACTTTATCTGCTGCATGGTATCGGCGGGAATATCAACGAATGGTCCGATAACGGCGCTCCCCTTAACATTATGGACAATCTCTACGCCGCCGATCAGGCAGAACCCATGATTGTTGTGATGCCAAATGGTCGTGCCATGGACGATGATATCCCCATCGGGGATATTTTTGATCCACAGGTGGTGGAATCATTTACCACATTTGAATACGAACTGCTGAACGACCTTATTCCGTTTATTGAATCCCGTTATTCCGTTAACCGCGGTAGAACCTCTCGCGCCATTTCCGGGCTATCGATGGGAGGTGGCCAATCGCTGAACTTCGGTCTCGGTAACCCGGATACATTCGCCTGGGTGGGCGCATTTTCGGCTGCTCCCAATACCAAAGCCGCAGACGCCCTGATTCCGGACATATCCGACACAGACAGGCTACCAATGCTCTGGCTCTCCTGTGGCACAGCGGACGGTCTGGTTTCAATTGCCAGAGAAATACACGACTATATGAATGCCAATGGAGTCCAGCATGATTATCTGCTCCACGAAGGCGCAGGTCATGACTGGTCGGTGTGGAAACCCGGTCTATATCATTTTGCCCAACGTATTTTTGTCAGTGATGATGGTAACAACCAGAATGACGGAGTGATCTTCTATCAGGATATTAACTACGGTGGCAGTACTGGTCAGTCACTAATGCCCGGTCGCTATACGCAACAGCAACTCGCAGCCAAAGGAGTACCCGACGATTGGGCGTCATCCGTAAAAATTCCTGCCGGATGGACCGTGACCATGTATCAGAATAACTATTTTTCGGGGAGCTCCTGGACTCTGACAACCGACACACCGCACTTCTGGGCATTAACACCCTATGCCAATGATCAGATGTCTTCTGTTGTGATCCAATCCAACCAGTAACGGTTCTGCCTTGTTTTGACCCGTTCAAATATCTCACCCGGGCCATGGAATGACCGGGTGATTGCAGCTCGGTATTGGTATTTTTGCAACCAGTCTGTTAGTCGGGCATCCGCATAACATCCACAGCCACATGTAAAGTCGACGACTCACCACCACCAAATACCACGCCTTTTAATGGCGGAACATCGGCATAATCGCGTCCCCAGGCAGTGGTAATATGCTGGACCCCAGCCATCTGGTTGTTGGTGGGATCAAACTCGAACCAGCCTTCGCCCGGAGAATAAACAGCGAACCAGGCATGGGAGGCATCTGCACCGACCAGTTTCTTCTGTCCCGGTGGCGGCAGGGTTTCCAGGTATCCGCTGATATATCGGGCCGGATAACCGAGAGCCCGCAGACAGGCGATCCCCAGATGCGCGAAGTCCTGACAGACTCCTCGACGATGCTTGAGCACTTCACTCAAGGGTGTGGATATGTTGGAAAACTCCGGATCATAGGTGAAGTCATTAAAAATACGCTGGGTCAGATCCATCACTGCGGCCAATAACGTGCGGTCATCGGTGAATGACGGAGCGGCATAGTCCATCAGTTCCTGGGAGGTTTTGATCTTGGGGGACTCCAGCATAAATTCTCGCGCCGCCAATGTCTCAGCATGATCACTTTTGAATAACAGCGTCTTGCTGTATTCACAGGAATTACCAATCTGCAAATTGATTGCTTCAGTCTCCTGTACTTCCAGTTGACTGACAACCGTCACGTCGAGCTCATCATGAGCCGTTTCGATGCTGAAATGATAAGCATGGTTACCATAAAGATCTTCTTGTATCTGCGCTTGCACCGCTGTCGGAGAAATATTCACCTTGCTGTCATAGACCGTTTGACGGGCCGTATTTCTGGGCAGTATGTAGCCCATGTTGTAGCAGTGGCTGACGCTTTCCTGATACTTGTAACGGGTGGTGTGGCGAACCTGATATTTCATAAATCATCCTGCCAGAAGGTATTTCTGACCAGTGGTTGTGGACCGGCGGTATGATCAAAATAACGATCACTCAAGGCATCGGATGTGGCCGCCAACAGCCGCTGAATCCTGGCCATCAATTGATCCAACAAGGTTCTGACGCCATTGTTGTCTTCCTGAGCCATGGTGTGAATATCGCACAGCTGTACCGCTGTGGTCGCTTCCAGAATCAGTTTATCATGGGCGCTCAAATGTCCGCCCTGCACGGGTAACTGCTTGAGATGTTTGCTGATCTTATTGAGCTGATACAGGATGGAGCGCGGGTTTGATGCATCAAACAACAGCATATCGAGCCCCTTGCCCACTTCCGGCTGACAATGATAACGGCGCCGATAGGTAATGATGGATTCGTTGGATAACAGCAGCGATTCCACCAGCAGTTCCTGTTCTTCATCTTTCAGACAAGGCACAAACAGCGAGCGAATCTGACTGATCATTTGCAGGCTGCGTTCCAGTCGCCGCCCCAGATCGATAAAGTTCCAGGCATAATCGCGAACCATACTCTCCTGCACCAGACCGGACAGTGCCAGCAGTGTAGTGACCAGCGGATCCAGCGCCTCTTCCGGCGCAGACCACAGTCCAGGGCGCAAGGTACTGCGCAGGATGTCCAGTTCATCACCAATATCATTGATAATGCGTTGGGTATCGCTGGTCAGCTGTTCCTTGACCTGTTCGGCTGAGCGCAGCATGGCATAGAGGTTCGCCGCCACCGATCCGGCACGGTGACGATCCTGAATCAGTTGATACAATTCGCTTTCCGGGTTGGCAAACAGTTTTTCGTTGTCTGCCGCAAAACCGGGATAACTCATGGTCAACTGGGTCAGCCCTTTCAGCAGAATGCGGTAGCTGCTCTGCGGCAGAGGTTCGACCCGATTCAATTGCAAAAACACAGTCCGCAGAAATCTCAACGCCGCTTCTGCCCGTTCAGCATAGCGTCCCATCCAGAACAGGTTTTCGGCCACCCGGCTGGGTAATTCCTGCTGAATGGAGAACGTTTCTTCGAGCGTCCCTTCCGCTTTGACCGCGACGGATTTCTCCGGCTCGGAAGCCAACACCCAGGTATCCTTGGAGACCGAGCCGGTCTGGTTGGACACCACATGAGCAGACTCATCCAGGCTCACCCGGGTCAGCCCTCCAGGCATGATGGCGTAATCGAATTCACCTGCCACGGAAAATGTCCGTAACACGGAATGCCTTGGTAACATCTTTTCCTGATGCCAGGTCGGCGAGCAGGAACTTGGCATATATTCCTGGGCCACATACATGTATGGACTACGCTTAATGCGGTTTTTCCACGCGGTCAGCTTGTTGGCATCCAGACTCGGGCCATATACGGAATAGGCGCCGGCTTTGCGGTAACAGGGTTTGATCATCAGCGTGGCAATATTATCCAGCACATATTGCAGATCATCGGGGTCACCACACCACCAGGTGCGAACATTCTGCAACCGGGGTTCACGCCCCTGCAAATGCCGGCCAATTGCCGGCAAATAACGATACAGGGCGGGATTTTCCAAAAAACCGGACCCTAATGGATTGGCAATCACGACCTTACCGGCCCGCGCCACCCCCATAATGCCCGGAACCCCAAGGTGGGAGTCCCCGCGCAGCTCAACCGGATCACAGTAAATGTCATCCACCCGACGCAGAATCACATCAACCCGTTTCAAACCATCCAGAGATTTCATCCAGACATAACCGCCGCGTACCGTCAGGTCATTGCCCTGCACCAGCGGAAAACCAAGATAGTTAGACAGATAAACGTGCTCGAAGTAGGTTTCGTTGAGCGCTCCGGGCGTGAGAATCACAACTCTCGGCAACCCCCCGTTGGGGTTCAGATCGTTCAGTTTTAACCGCAGCTGGGTAAAAAAATAAGCCAGCCGATGAACATGGCTGTCGCGAAACAGACTTGGAAACACGCGGGTCATGACAGTACGGTTTTCCAGCGCATAACCGGCACCGGATGGTGCCTGACAGCGATCGGAAATCACCGTCAGCTGGCCGCTGGGGTTACGGATCAGATCGATGGCATGAATGATCAGTTGATGGGAGCCGGGAATTTTCAACTGATGACAACTGCGCAAAAATCCGGCACTGGAAAACACCAGTTCAGGGGGAATGACTTTATGTTTGATCAGGGTTTGCGGACCGTATACATCTTCCAGAATCAGGTTGTATAACTCCGAACGCTCCAACATGCCGCTTTCAATAAACGCCCATTCCTCACTGTCGATCAATAACGGGACAGGGTTAAGCTGCCAGACCTGACTGGCTTCCGGTTGCTGATAGATTTTGTAGGTGGCGCCGTCGTCGCGCAGAATCCGCGAAACCTTTTTTTGCCGTTCCCGCATGGCTTCCGGGCCCAGGGATTCCAGACTTTCGAGCAGATATTTCCAGTGTGGGCGTATCTGACCCTCGGAGTCGTAAACTTCATCCCGACTATCGGCGGGTTTTGCATACCCCGTCGTTGTCATCATATCTTGCATCTGCTGTTGCATTCAGCTCTCAACCTTAAATCCTGGTCACTCATCATCAGTTTAGCGTTTTCATGGAGAAATGGTCGGCAAGCATAGCGAAACCGGTGATCAACCGCCAACCGGTTGCCATACTTCCACACACGGCTGTCAGCCAGGTCGTTTGCGTAAGTCCAAAGTATGCGGATATTCAATATCCGGACGCTCCTGTGGAGGCGCCATCGGTTGCGGTGGGTGCTTATGTTCAAAAAACTCGCGCAACACTTTGCCAGCCGGAGTGGGGCTTAGTTTGCCGGGTGTATGCTGGCCACTGAAATAGCGATTGACCCGCCGGGCTTCTGCTTCAAAGGCATTGACCGGATAGGTCTGGTAGTTTCGTCCCCCAGGATGGGAAACATGATAACTACAACCGCCGATGCTCTTGCCGTTCCAGGTATCAATCAGATCGAATACCAGCGGCGTATGAACACCAATGGTGGGATGTAATGCCGAAGGTGGCTGCCAGGCCCGGTAACGTACTCCGGCGACAAACTCGCCCTTGGTATCCGTGGGATTCAGATTCACTTTACGGCCGTTACAGGCTAATACATAACGGCCCGGCACCAGCCCCCGGAGCTTGACCTGCAAACGCTCAACCGATGAATCCACATAACGGGCCGTACCAAAGCTACTCACTTCCTCGCCAAGAACGTGCCAGGGCTCAATCGCCCAGCGCAGTTCCAGCTCTATATCGTCGATCTGGGTTCTGCCGTAATGAGGGAAACGAAACTCCTCAAACGGTGCCAACCATTGCAGATCGAATGGATAACCATGGTCATTGAGATCCCTGACCACATCGCGGATATCGGACCAGACATAGTGAGGCAGCATGAATTTATCGTGCAGCTCCGTTCCCCAGCGCACCAGATTATGACGATAAGGCTGCTTCCAGAAACGGCTGATCAAACACTGTAGCAACAGAATCTGGACCAACGACATACGGGCATGGGGCGGCATTTCAAAACCACGAAACTCCAGCAGGCCCTGACGACCGCTGGCAGACCCGGCGGCATACAATTTATCGATGCAAAACTCCGAGCGATGGGTATTACCGGTGATGTCCACCAGCAGATTACGAAATAACCGGTCAACCAGCCAGGGCTGCTGCACTTCACCGGCAGGCATCTGCTGAAAGGCAATTTCCAGCTCATACAGGCTTTCATCACGCCCTTCGTCCACCCTGGGAGATTGCGAGGTCGGGCCAATGAACATACCGGAGAACAGGTAGGACAAGCCCGGATGATGCTGCCAGTATGTCACCAGGCTCATCAGCAGATCCGGCCGCCTCAAAAACGGACTGTCCACCGGACGGGCTCCGCCAAAAGTGACGTGATTACCACCACCGGTACCGGAATGACGACCATCCAGCATGAATTTTTCAGTTCCCAGACGACATTGCCGGGCCAGTTCATACAGAGTTTCGGTATTCTCGACCAGTTCCTGCCAACCGGAAGCCGGCTGGATATTCACTTCTATAACACCAGGATCAGGCGTCACCAGCAACTTACGTAAACGATCATCTTTGGGCGGTTCATAACCTTCCAGCACAACCGGAATGTTCAATGCCGCTGCGGTATCCTCGATAGCTTCGATCAGACTGACATAGTGCTCCAGGTAACTGACGGGAGGCATGAAAATATGCAACTTGCCGTTACGGCTTTCAAAACATAATGCCGTTCGAATGGTATTGGCATAAACAGCAGCTCCGGATACACGCTGCGCAGTCACACCCTGCTTTGCAACCGCAGCAGATGCCGGGCGCGCCGCAGAAGCACGCTGACCAAGCTGATCATTGGCATGCCCCGATGGCTGTAAAGGTTCTTTCGATGCAAATGGGTCGGCTTCCGGCTGAACCAGTTCATCAACCCGTTCAGGTTCCGGTAGTGAATCGAGCGGCAACCTCAGGCCTATCGGCGAATCACCGGGAATCAGAGTCAGCACATCTGACCGCAGCTTCCATAGACCGCTGCGCCAACCATGGGCGTACCAGTCCCATTCCAATGGCAGGACATAACCCGTAACGCTGTTAACTCCCCGATCAAGTAACTGAATCAGTCGCTTTCGGTCGAGCGAATCGCGGGTGCGGGCTTTGGTTAAATCAGCATTGATAGGGTGTCGTTGCTCCTGCCACAAATAAAACAACGAGTCCTCATAGGCGGGCATAATGTGGCCGGTATCGAGCTTCAGACGACTGGCCAGCTGTTCAGAAAATTGCTGCGCATGGGCGACGGTATGATGGTAGTTCTGACTGACCCTGGCCAGCCATTCGGGTTGCCGCCACAGAGGCTGACCATCGGTTCGCCAGAAACATCCCAGTGACCAGCGCGGAATCTCTTCCCCCGGATACCACTTACCCTGGCCATAATGTAACAACCCGCCGGGTGCGAAACGTTCTTTCAGACTGATCAACAGGTCTTTAGCCAGCCGCAGTTTATCCTCGCCCAGGGCTTCGGTATTCCATTGTGCCGATTCCATATCGTCTATTGATACGAACGTCGGTTCGCCTCCTGTGGTCAACCGCACATCCTGCTGGCGCAATTCCTGATCCACCTTATTGCCAAGCGCCAGAATGGTCTGCCACTGATCATCGCTGTAAGGTCTGGTGACTCTTGGATCTTCATGCACCCGGATCACTTCGTTGACATAACTGAACTTCACTTCACACTTGCCTGTTGCCCCGGTTATCGGCGCTGCGGATACCGGATCAGGCGTACATGCCAACGGAATATGTCCTTCACCTGCGAACAATCCGGAAGTTGGGTCCAGACCAATCCATCCGGCTCCGGGAATATACACTTCGCACCAGGCATGCAGATCGGTAAAGTCTTTGTCCGGTCCGGAAGGTCCATCGAGGGATTTCTGGTCTGCCGTCAGCTGCACCAGATAACCCGAAGTGAATCTGGCAGCCAATCCCAGGTGGCGCAGAATCTGCACCAATAACCAGCCGGTATCACGACAGGACCCTTTGGCCAGAGTCAATGTTTCTTCACAGCTTTGGATGCCGGGTTCAAGTCTGACCCCATAACCAATCTGCTGCTGCAAGGTTTGATTAACACGAACCAGAAAATCGACGATGTTCTCTTCCGGCTTAGTTTCAAACGATGCTAACCATTGTTGCAACAACTCGCCTTTTTCAGTGACTTCCAGATAAGGCTGCAATTCTTTTTGTAGTTGTTCGTCATAGCTAAACGGAAACTCTCTGGCATATTCTTCGACAAAAAAATCAAACGGATTAATAACGGTCATATCGGCAACAACTTCGACCTCTATCCGTAATCTTTTGATCTTTTCAGGAAATACCAACCGGGCAAGATAGTTACCAAAAGGATCCTGCTGCCAATTTATAAAATGATCTTCAGGTTCTACTTTTAAAGAATAACTATGAATGTGAGTACGCGAATGAGCCGCCGGTTTAAGACGCACAACATGGGGAAAGACTTTCACCAGACGATCGAATTCATACTCGGTCGCATGATGAATAGCAACTCGGATAGCCATTATTCCTCTCTCAGCCGCATTTATACGGCAAACCAGTTCTCTGATATTTCATCATGCAATTCGCAAATACGAACCTGCAGGTCATTCAGATAATCCCTCAGCTCCTGACCCAGCTTGTTGTAATCGATCGTTTTCAGGCTAAATTCCAGAACACTGCCGGCTGTCACTGACAACTGTTTATTACGGGGCAATTCATCAATACAGGACTTCACTCGATGCAGGCAATATTTTAATGACCTTGGAAACTGAGAATTTTCAACCAGAAATTCAACCACATCTGAACCACTGACCTCAGACCCGGTTTCCCTGAGATAGGCCTGAATGGCACTGGCAGAACTCAATACATTGTTCCAGACAATCTGATCCCGGTTAGGACTATCGGCTTCGTTCATGATCATCGCCGCACCGGCATCCAGAAACCGGGTTGTCATATCTGCACGTTCAATATTCCGACCCAGTTGCAAAAAATGCCAACCCGCATCACGACTCATAACCCCAACCATTAAACCGACAATCTGCTGACAGGCCCGCACAATATGATCGAGAAACTCATGACGGGAACCTTTATTGATACCGGCAGTTATATTTTCCCGAACAAACATGTTCAGCTCATTGATCAGTTCCCAGGTCTCGCTAGGCAACACATCTCTGGATGTTCTGAGATTCTCTTTCACCCAATGTATCATGTTCACAATTGAGGAGGTGTTATTAACGTCCGCAATCATGAACCTCAGAACATTACGTTCGTTACGAACCTTATATCGCCTTTCAAAGCCCTCTTCTGAGCCATTGATGATCACCAGATTATACCAGCCAAGATTAACACCACTCGGTAAATCCAATAACAGACTGTTAAACACACTCAACAGTCTGGCGGTATTTTCAACCCGTTCCAGATAACGTGCGGTCCAATAGACCCGTGCTGCAACTCTCGACAACATCAGCGCTTCTCCATATCAACGATCCAGGTATCTTTACTGCCACCACCCTGAGAGGAATTGACCACCAGCGAACCTTCTTTCATGGCCACGCGGGTTAGCCCGCCGGTTGTGCAGTACATGGATTTTCCCTGAAGGACGAAGGGTCTCAAGTCCAGATGTCTGGGCTTCGGCTGCGTTCCTTCTACTAAAGAAGGGGCCGTTGACAGCTTCAGAGTCGGCTGTGCAATGTAGTTTCTGGGATTACTGGAAATCAATTCGGCAAAAGTATCACGCATCTTTTTGGTACTGTGAGGACCCACCAACATGCCATATCCACCACTCTCGTTAGCCGGTTTTACCACCAGTTTTTCAAGATTTGCCAGGACATAGGCTCGCTGCTCAGGGTCTTCGCACAGAAAAGTCTCAACATTTGGCAGGATAGCCTTTTCCCCAAGATAGTACTCAATGATTTTCGGCACATAGGCATAAACGACTTTATCGTCGGCCACACCCGCTCCCGGTGCATTTGCCAGAGCAACTTTTCCTGCTTTCCATGCTCGCATCAATCCCGGTACGCCCAATACAGACTCTTTATTAAACACCTCCGGATCCAGAAATAAGTCATCAATACGCCGATAGATCACATCAACTCTTTCCAGTCCGGAAATCGTTTTCATGTAAACAACATTGTCGTCATTAACCACCAGATCTGAGCCTTCTACCAACTCAGCTCCCATTTCCTGGGCAAGAAAAGCATGTTCAAAATAAGCGGAGTTAAAAATGCCCGGTGTCAGGACCACAATCTGTGGCTGCTTGATCTTACGGGGTGACAACGAACCGAGCATCTTAAGCAGCTCAGCAGGATAAGCGTTATTTGGCAATATCCGGACAGACTCAAACAACTCAGGGAATACCCGCTTGGTAATCGCCCTGTTTTCCAACATATAAGAAACACCGGACGGAACTCTCAAATTATCTTCGAGCACATAGAACTTACCATCCTCATCCCGGACCAGATCGGTGCCACAAATATGAGCCCAGACGCCATGGGGAGGAGTTACACCAACACACTCCTTACGAAAGTTTTTGGATTCTTTAATGATGTGTTCGGGTATGACTCCATCCTTAATAATATTCTGATCATGGTAGAGGTCATTAATAAACATGTTGAGAGCCTTCAGCCGTTGCTTCAGCCCCAATTCTGTACTTTGCCACTGTTTGCTATCGATGACGCGGGGAATAATGTCAAAGGGCCAGGAACGATCGATATTCTGTCCATCGGTATATACCGTAAATGAGACTCCCATCTGCTGAATAGTAACCTCCGCCGCGTTACGTCGTTCGGTCAGTTCCTGCTCCGTCAGCTTACACAAATAACCTGCCAGTTTTCGACCGGCGGGTCTTGGTTTTCCTGGTTGTCGAATTAACTCATCATAGAACTGGTTTGGCTGGTATTCATTCCAATCTATACTCATATCCCGTCTCATTATTAATTGCGAGTTACGAACCGGCTTACACAAGCAGTCTGTGGTTCAGTTGCTTATTACAGGGAAATAAGCCCAATAACTCTATTTGTGCAATTAATTTGCCAGCCTAAAGATCCACCAGCGGGTGTATGCGTATCGCAGGAAAAGTAGCTTCAAAAACCTGCCGAAAATGACCGCACCGTAGTCAGCTAAAAAACGTCTTGGAGTGAATAAGAAATAGAATTAAACGAAGAGAAAGTAAGAGCTGCGAGCGACTGACTTAAGTCTTGCACCGAAACAGCCCTTTTTTAAAACTGAAAGAAAAGGGTGCACCAAAAAAGGAATACTGTTCTTTAGCGAGATCTAGAGGCTAACTGATTAATGCCGTCTGCCATAATCTTCACCCCTTCACGAATTTTCTCAGCAGACAGACAGGAATAATTCATCCTGAGTTCGTTGCCATCCTCAGCACCGAGATAGAAGGTATCACCAGGTACAAAGACCACCTTACGCTCCATACAATACTCTAGTAACTCCCGGGCAGAGATGTTTTCGGGCAACTTTAACCATATAAACATACCGCCTTCAGGATCACTACAACTAACACCCCCTGGCATCATTTCCACGACTGCATCGACCATGGCCTGCTTCTGTGCACGATAGTTATCAATGATATTTGTTAAATGAGGGGCAAAACTGTCGCCACTGACATACTCATGCAATACACGCTGACAAAAACTATTTGTGTGTAAATCGATTGCCTGTTTGGCGATCAGAAAAGGATCTATCAACGCCTCCGGAACAACAACCCAACCTAAACGAAATGCGGGAACGACAGTTTTTGAAAATGACCCAAGCAATATGGTTTGATTTGGTAACAGGCTGGCGTAACTCAGATAGCGTTGCTCACTGAATTGAATCGCTCCATATGGATCATCCTGAATAAAAAAGCACTCCTGATCGCGGAGCATATCCGCAACAGCTTCACGGTTTTGATTCGGATGTGATAAACCTGTTGGGTTCTGAAAGTTTGGTACGCTGTAAAACAAACGGGTAGAACACTTCAACGCCTTACGGATATCGTCAAGGTTCATTCCTCCCTCGTCCAATCGAACAGATTGCCACGCTGGGCGGAAAAACGAAAAGGCCTGAATGGCACCCAGATAACCGGGCTGCTCTATCGCCAATGGATCGCCTTCGTTTAATAAAACCTTACCAATTAGATCAAAAGCCTGCTGAGAACCGTTGGTAATGACGATTTGCTCTGGCTTTACTTCCAGTCCCTCTCTTATACGATATTGATCGGAGATCCACTGTTTTAACGGCGGATAGCCTTCTGTTGCTGCATATTGCAAAGCATCAACGCCGTGTTCAGCAAACACCAGGCTGCTTGCTGCATTGAGTTCATTTAATGGGAACAAATCTTTGTTGGGTAAGCCCCCGGCAAATGAAATAGCATCGGACTGAGCAGTGACCTTAAGAATCTCTCGGATAAAAGATGGCTTGATGTTTTGAATTCGACTGGATAAATACACGGTTTCTGTTCCTTTTTTGTTAAAGCATGCCCAATTTGTATTGCTTCGACAAATGACATTTTCGCAATATTTCAATGCAAATATGCAAACAGTCCAGAACTATGCCATTCAAAGGCAAAAATAACCGAAATAAATAATAGATAGAGAGGACGGGACAAAAAAAACCCCGCTTTCAAGCGGGGTTTTCTATTACTCTTCGCTGGATGCTTCGTCGTCAGAGACCACGTCCACTTCTGGACGGTCTACCAACTCCACAAAAGCCATCGGTGCATTGTCGCCAGCACGGAAGCCACATTTTAAAATGCGGATATATCCACCTGGACGATCTTTATAGCGAGGACCCAAGTCAGTAAAAAGTTTGCCAACTGCTTCTTTTGAACGAAGACGATCAAAAGCATAACGACGGTTAGCAACGCTATCCACTTTTGCCTTGGTGATTAAAGGCTCTGCATGTCTACGAAGTTCTTTCGCTTTAGGCAGAGTGGTTTTGATTACTTCGTGCTCAAACAAACTCGCCGCCATATTTTTAAACATGGCTTTGCGATGTGCGCTGGTACGAGAGAAATTTCGACCACTTTTACGATGACGCATGGTTAATTTCCTTCCGATACTAGAGTGCTGATTACATCAGCACTTTGTCGTCGTTCTTGAGGCTTGCCGGTGGCCAATTCTCGAGGACCATTCCAAGAGAAAGACCTTTAGAAGCCAATACATCTTTAATTTCTGTCAGTGATTTCTTACCGAGGTTAGGTGTTTTAAGCAACTCAACCTCTGTTCGCTGAATCAGGTCACCGATATAGTAAATGTTCTCAGCTTTCAGACAGTTCGCAGAACGAACTGTAAGCTCAAGATCATCAACCGGACGAAGTAAAATCGGATCGATCTTATCTTCCTCTTCTTTAACTTCGGCTTCGCCTTCGCTTTCAAAATCAACAAAAGCTGCAAGCTGTTGCTGAAGAATAGTCGCTGCACGGCGAATAGCTTCTTCCGGATCAATCGTACCGTTAGATTCCAAATCGATAACCAATTTGTCCAGATCGGTACGTTGTTCTACCCGGGCTGACTCAACCACGTAAGAAACTCTTATAACAGGGCTATAAGATGCGTCTAACTGTAGCTTACCAATTGGCTTGCTCTCGTCATCGGCAGATTCACGAGACTCAGCAGGAACATATCCGCGACCAGTGGTCACTTTCAATGTCATACTGATACTGGAATTCCCACTCAGGTGACAAATTACATGAGCTGGATTGACGATTTCGACACCATGGTCCAACTGGATATCTCCAGCTGTTACTTCGCCCTCACCGCTTTTGTTTAGCTTGAGAACAACTTCATCGCGCTCAAACAATCTTACCGCTACACCTTTCAGGTTCAAAAGAATATCCAATACATCCTCTTGAACACCTTCTATTGTGCTGTACTCATGCAATACACCTTCAACCTCTACCTCGGTAATGGCTGCTCCGGAAATCGACGACAGCAAAATCCGACGAAGAGCACTACCCAGCGTGTGACCAAAACCACGCTCCAACGGTTCAAGAGTGATTTTCGCACGTGTTGAGCTGATTTCTTCAACTTCTATGTTACGAGGTGTCAGAAAGTCATTAACTGAACGCTGCATATATGCTCCCCAGCAATCGGTTACTTAGAATAAAGTTCGACGATCAGGTTTTCATTGATGTCGGCAGACAAATCAGAACGTTCTGGAACGGCTTTGAATGTGCCTTCAAACTTTTTGCTATCTACTTCAACCCAACCGACAACCGCTCGGCTGGATGCAATATCAAGTGCACTTTGAACGCGAAGTTGCTTTTGGGCTCTTTCACGCAAGGCAATGACATCGCCTACTTTCACTTGATATGAAGGGATATTCAAAGTCTGACCATTAACCAGAATCGCTTTGTGACTTACCAACTGACGAGCTTCTGCGCGAGTGCTACCGAAGCCCATTCTGTAAACCACGTTATCCAGACGACTTTCCAGAATTTGCAACAGATTTTCACCGGTTGCGCCTTTTCGGCGAGCAGCTTCTTTGTAATAACCACGGAACTGCTTCTCCAGAATGCCGTAGATACGACGAACTTTCTGCTTCTCACGTAACTGCAGGCCATAATCGGACAATCTGCCTCTACGTGCGCCGTGTACACCAGGTGCACTTTCGGCCTTACATTTGGTGTCCAGCGCACGAACACCGCTCTTTAGGAATAGGTCGGTACCTTCCCGGCGAGACAGTTTACACTTTGGACCAATATAACGTGCCATTCATGTGCCTCCTGTTACACGCGACGCTTCTTCGGTGGGCGACATCCGTTGTGCGGGATGGGCGTCACGTCAGTGATGCTATTAATTTTATAACCACAAGCATTGAGTGCACGAACAGCTGACTCTCGACCGGGACCAGGACCTTTCACCTCTACATCCAGATTTTTGAGACCGTATTCCTGAGCGGCAGTACCTGCCCGCTCAGCGGCCACCTGGGCTGCAAAAGGTGTACTTTTTCTGGATCCACGGAAACCGGAGCCACCGGCTGTTGCCCAACTCAGAGCGTTGCCTTGGCGGTCTGATATCGTCACGATAGTATTGTTAAAAGAGGCGTGGATGTGCGCGACACCGTCGGCAATCTGCTTCTTAACCTTCTTTCGCGACTTGTTTGAAGAACCTGGCTTTGCCATCTTCGATTTCCTTCAAATAATTCGTTTTTACTTCTTAATGGCTTTGCGCGGCCCCTTACGGGTACGAGCATTAGTTTTGGTACGCTGTCCACGTAGGGGCAGGCCACGGCGGTGACGAATACCGCGATAGCAACCCATATCCATTAAGCGCTTGATATTCATTTGCACTTCACGACGCAGATCACCCTCAGTAGGGATTTCAGTTATCGCTGAGCGCACCTGATCGAGAGTTTCCTCTGACAGGTCTTTTACCTTGGTAGTTGGGTCTATTCCGACTTTCGCACAGATTTCGTAAGCGGTGGGCTTACCGATTCCGTACACATAAGTGAGCGAAATCACAGCGTGCTTGTTATCAGGAATATTGACGCCGGCTATACGGGCCATTCAACTTACTCCGTTATTAAACACCGAAAACCGGAACGGAATGCTCCGGCTCTGAACCCTGATCATTTTAGGGCGCGAAAGAATAATGTCTGATTTCATGGAAATCAAGAAAATTATTATCCTTGGCGCTGTTTATGCTTAGGCTCGCTGCAGATCACGCGCACCGAGCCGTTACGACGGATGATCTTGCAGTTTCGGCAGATTTTTTTTACCGATGCACGTACTTTCATTACTAACTCCAATTACGACCGGACACTAACAATTAGTGGCCAATTGTCTTCAGGTTGGCTTTTTTCATCAGTGAGGAATACTGATGAGACATCAAATGAGATTGCACCTGCGACATAAAGTCCATTACCACAACAACAACGATCAACAAAGAAGTACCGCCAAAATAGAATGGTACGTTAGCTGCCAATACCAGTGCCTGTGGCATCAAAGACACTGCAGTTATATACAGCGCTCCGAAGAACGTCAGCCTAGCTGAAACCCCATCAATATAACGGGCGGTTTGCTCACCAGGACGTATGCCCGGGATGAACGCACCTGACCGCTTCAGATTCTCTGCTACATCTTTAGGGTTAAAAGTAACCGCAGTATAGAAATAGCAGAAGAACACAACGCTAATTGCAAATAACAGAATATACAGAGGCTGGCCAGGACCCAAAATTAAATTAATGTCCTGAAGCCACTCCAAGCCTTTGCTTTGACCAAACCAACTGGCCAGAGAACCTGGGAACAGCAGTAATGATGAAGCAAAGATTGGAGGTATAACACCTGCCATATTAACTTTTAGCGGTAGGTGACTGGTTTGTGCTGCAAATACTTTTCTGCCCTGTTGTCTTTTCGCGTAATTAATCGTAATGCGACGCTGGCCACGTTCGATAAAAATCACAAAAGCAACAACAACAATTGCAAATACAGCAATCCCCAATAACACCAATATATTCAGTTCACCCTGGCGCGCGGACTCGAAAGACTGCCCCACCGCTGTGGGTAATCCCGCAACAATACCGGCGAAAATCAGCATGGAAATACCATTACCAATTCCTCTTTCAGTAATCTGCTCTCCCAACCACATCATAAACATGGTCCCGCTGGTGAACGTTACGGTAGCTACAAAGTAAAAACTAGGACCAGTTTCAAACGTAACACCTTGGCTTGCCAGACCTGCTGCAATTGCAAATGACTGAATAATAGCCAGAACAAGGGTTCCGTATCGGGTGTACTGTGACATCTTACGACGCCCGGCTTCCCCATCCTTTTTCAACTGTTCAAGCTGAGGACTCACCACCGTCAACAACTGCATAATAATAGAAGCAGAAATATAAGGCATGATACCCAATGCAAAGATACTCATCCGTACCAATGCACCACCAGAAAACATGTTAAACATGCTCAATATGGTGTCTTTATTTCTTTCAAACAATGCAGCTAGCGTATCCGGATTAATACCTGGCACCGGGATATGAGCACCGATCCGGTATACCAGGATTGCCAGCAGCAGAAATCGTAGGCGAGCCCAAAGCTCGCCCAGACCACTCTGCATGCCTGAAGGTAGTGATCCTTTAGCCATTTAGTCCTCGACTTTTCCACCAGCAGCTTCAATGGCGGCCTTAGCACCTTTGGTGACTCGTAGACCTTTCACTGTCACTGCCTTGTTGATTTCGCCAGAGAGAATAACTTTTGCTCTCACCATAGTGTTATTGATGATATTTGCCTTCTTTAAAGCAGCTATATCAACAACATCAGCTTCGACTTTAGCGAGTTCATTTAAGCGAACTTCGGTAGTCGTCTTGGCAATGCGGGATTGAAAGCCAAACTTGGGCAAGCGACGCTGTAAAGGCATCTGTCCACCCTCGAAACCAGGCTTAACTTTACCACCTGATCTAGATTTCTGACCTTTGTGGCCCCGGCCACCTGTTTTTCCCAGGCCGCTACCAATTCCACGACCAACACGCTTAGGTGAGTGTTTTGCACCTTCACCTGGGTTCAGAGTATTCAGATACATGATTACTCTCCTACCACTCTAACCATGTAGTTTACTTTGTTGATCATCCCTCTAACTGACGGAGTATCTTCAACTTCAACTACGTGACCAATTCGTCTTAGTCCCAAACCTTTCACACACAATTTGTGCTTAGGCTGGGTTCCAATAGGGCTGCGAAACAGCTGAACTTTAATAGTATTGTTAGCCATTCACCTTACCCCACAATATCTTCAACGGACTTACCGCGTTTTGCCGCTACATCTTCAGGAGAACGCATTTGCTGCAACCCCTTGTATGTAGCGCGAACAACGTTTACTGGATTCGTTGAACCATAGCATTTAGCCAAAATGTTATGGACACCGGCAACTTCCAATACTGCTCGCATCGCACCACCGGCAATCACACCAGTACCCTCAGAAGCAGGCTGCATATACACCTTTGAACCACCATGACGAGCTTTAAGCGGGTACTGAATAGTACCGTTTTCAAGCTGTACGCTAATCATGTTGCGGCGAGCGGCATCCATTGCTTTCTGGATAGCAGCAGGTACTTCACGTGCTTTACCGCGACCAAACCCTACTTTTCCATTTCCATCGCCTACAACAGTCAATGCTGTAAACGCAAAAATACGACCACCTTTTACAACTTTGGCGACCCGGTTCACCTGAACCAGTTTTTCAATCATTTCGCCGCCAGCTTGTTGCAGTTCATTATTGGACATAATCTTCCCCTTAGAACTGTAGACCACCTTCACGGGCGGCATCTGCCAAAGCTTTTATCCTACCGTGGTACTGGAAACCAGAGCGGTCAAAAGCCACCTTTTCAACGCCAGCGGCTTTTGCTCGCTCAGCGATAAGAGAACCGACCTTTGCAGCTGCTGCAACATTACAGCCGGCTTCACCACGAAGGTCTTTTTCAAGTGTTGAGGCCTGAGCCAACACACGACCGCCCTCTGGTGAAATTACTTGTGCGTAAATGTGTTGGGAACTACGGTTCACACATAAACGGTGAGCACCTTGCTCACGGATTCTTAACCGTGTGCGGCGGGCCCGACGCAAGCGAGATTCTTTCTTACTATTCATCGACTTTGCCCTACCTTACTTCTTCTTAGCTTCTTTACGGCGTACATGTTCGTCTGCATATCTCACACCTTTACCTTTGTAAGGCTCTGGTGGTCTGAATGCACGAATTTCCGCCGCAACCTGACCTACCAATTGCTTATCTGAACCAGATAAAACAATTTCTGTCTGAGAAGGAGTTTCAATAGAAATTCCAGCCGGGACGGTATAATCAACAGGATGCGAAAAGCCAAGAGTAAGATTCAAAGAATTTCCTGATGCCTTAGCACGATAACCAACACCGTTCAGTAACAAACGGCGCTGGAAGCCTTCAGCAACACCCACAATCATATTATTGATTAGTGAGCGCGCCGTACCGGCTTGTGCCCAGGCTTGTTTACTGTTTTCTCTGGGTGCAACAGTCAACACTGCTCCGTCGATTTTGACTTCGACAGCACTATTGGCATCCAGACTCAGATTACCCTTGGCGCCTTTAACGGTTACCTGATTACCAGAAACCTTAACTTCAACGCCGGCAGGAATATTAATAGGTGACTTAGCAACACGTGACATTATCCACCTCCTTAGAAAACTTCACAGATGACTTCACCACCAACACCAGCCTGACGGGCTGAACGGTCGGTCATGACACCTTTAGAAGTGGAAATGATCGCAATCCCCAACCCTCCTGCCACTTTAGGCAGATCGTTAGCGCCTTTATATTGACGCAGACCGGGAGTACTAATGCGCTTGATGTGTTCAATTACAGGCTTGCCTTCGTAATACTTAAGCGCCACAGTCATAACAGGCTTTGCATCACCCTCTACGACAACACCTTCTACGAAACCTTCGTCCTTCAGGACGTTTGCCACTGCCACCTTCAGTTTTGATGAAGGCATGGTTACAGTGGAATGCCCAGCCTGCTGGGCATTACGGATACGAGTGAACATATCCGCCAGTGTATCTTGCATACTCATGTGTTTTCTCCATTGTGCAGCACAATGCGGTAACAGAGGCTAAACCGCCCCTGTCCAGACCATTAAGCTTACCAACTGGCTTTTTTAAGCCCCGGAACCTCGCCTTTCATGGCGTGTTCACGAAGCATGATTCGAGACAATCCAAACTTGCGGTACACCGCATGTGGACGTCCTGTGCGTTGACAACGACGTTGTTGACGAACGGGAGATGCATCGCGTGGCAATTTCTGCAATGCCATCTGTGCTTCCCAACGCTCTTCATCTGAAGCTTGCACATTATGAATGATTGCTTTCAAAGAAGCACGCTTTTCAGCATACTTTTCTACAGTCTTCGTGCGCTTCAGTTCACGCGCCTTCATACTTTGCTTAGCCATAATTCACCTCAACCTTTAAAGGGGAAAGATAAGGCCTTGAGCAAAGCACGACCTTCTTCGTTGGTTTTAGCGGTGGTAGTGATTGTGATATCCATACCCCTCAGTTTATCCACCTTATCGTATTCGATTTCAGGGAAGATAATCTGTTCGCGAACGCCCATGGAATAATTACCACGACCATCAAAAGATTTCGGGCTGATACCACGGAAATCACGAACCCTGGGCAGGGCTACATCTACCAAACGATCAAGAAAGTCCCACATACGCTGATTGCGCAGAGTTACTTTACAACCGATTGGCCACCCTTCACGAATTTTGAAACCAGCTACTGATTTACGTGCTTTGGTCACCACAGCTTTTTGACCTGCGATTGCCTGCATATCCTCAACAGCGCTTTCGATTGCTTTCTTATCAGAAGCACCCTCACCAACCCCCATATTCAGGGTAATTTTGGTAATACGCGGCACTTCCATAACTGACTGATAACCAAACTCTTTAAGCAGAGCCGGTAACACTTCAGACTTATAAAGCTCTTTTAAACGAGACATTGTCCGGCTCCTTAAGAAATGGTTTTACCGTTTGACTTAAAGAAACGCACCTTTTTGCCGTCTTCCATACGGAATCCAACACGGTCACCTTTCTCAGTCTCTGGGTTATAAATTGCAACGTTGGAAGCCGAAATGGGCGCTTCTTTTTCAACGATACCACCAGGCTGATTAGTCATTGGATTTGGCTTCTGGTGCTTTTTAACCATGTTCACACCAGTCACTATGAACTTATCACCCTTCCGATCAGTCTTGATCACTTTTTGGATCTTGCCCTTAGTGCCTTTGTCACGACCGGCAATAACGACAACTTGATCACCTTGCTTTAGCTTTCGCATTCTCTACCTCAGTTCCTGCAACCGTCTAGTGCTTACAGCACTTCCGGTGCCAGGGAAATGATTTTCATGAATTTTTCTGTACGTAGTTCACGTGTAACAGGACCAAAAATACGAGTACCAATTGGAGCATGCTGATTGTTCAACAACACAGCTGAATTGGTATCGAATTTAATAAGTGACCCGTCTGGACGACGTACTCCTTTCCTGGTACGAACAACAACCGCGTTCATTACCTGACCTTTTTTTACTTTTCCGCGAGGAATTGCTTCTTTAACGGAAACTTTTATTAGATCGCCAACACTCGCATAACGGCGGTGAGAACCACCCAGCACTTTAATGCACTGCACACGCTTTGCGCCACTGTTGTCGGCTACATCCAAAATCGTTTGTGTTTGAATCATTTCTTTTCTCCAAACCGCTCTTCGCCAACTGCGCTGGCTTTAAACGCCAGCGGCGCGCTCGTCAATGCTAACCAGTTTCCAAGTTTTTGTTTTGGAAATTGGACGCGACTCTTTAATGGTAACGGTATCACCAATCTGGCACTCATTGTTTTCGTCATGTGCATGCAGCTTAGTACTGCGCTTAACGAACTTGCCATAGATCGGGTGTTTAACCTTACGTTCAACCAGAACAGTAATAGTCTTGTCACCCTTGTTGCTGACAACTTGTCCGCTAACAGTACGGGCATTACTCTCTGACATATTAACCACCCTGCTTTTCTGTAATTACGGTTTTAACACGCGCAATATTGCGACGCACCTGCCCCAACAAGTGGGTCTGTTGCAGCTGACCAGTAGCCTTTTGCATACGGAGTTTAAACTGGTCGCGAAGCAACGTATGCAGCTGAGCCTGTAACTCAACTACTGTTTTTTCACGAATTTCACTAGTTTTCATTACATTACCGTCCGTTTTACAAAAGTGGTGGCTACCGGAAGTTTAGCCGCCGCAAGCGCAAACGCCTCGCGAGCTAAAGTCTCAGATACACCTTCAACCTCATACAGAACCTTTCCTGGCTGAATCTGGCAAACCCAGTATTCAACATTACCCTTACCTTTACCTTGACGAACTTCCAAAGGCTTTTCGGTAATCGGCTTGTCAGGAAACACGCGAATCCAGATTTTTCCACCACGTTTAATGTGACGGGTCATGGCTCGACGAGCTGCTTCAATCTGACGGGAAGTAATACGACCACGATCTGTGGCTTTAAGAGCGTATTCACCGAAGCTTACTTTGCTACCACGCAAAGCCAAGCCACGATTACGACCCTTCTGTACCTTTCTGAATTTGGTACGCTTAGGCATTAACATCGATCAGTTCTCCTTATCGAGAGCCTTTCTTCTTAGGCGCTGCTTTGGCTTTGGCACGAACTTCTTCGATACCACCCAACACTTCACCTTTGAAGATCCAGACTTTAACACCCAACACACCGTATGTGGTGTGCGCCTCATAAGTCGAATAATCGATATCCGCTCGTAACGTATGCAAAGGTACACGGCCTTCACGATATGACTCGCTACGCGCGATTTCCGCACCGCCTAAACGACCACTAACCATGACTTTGATACCCTTGGCACCGCCGCGCATTGCATTTTGCATAGCACGTTTCATGGCACGACGGAACATAACCCGACGCTCCAACTGACCAGCAATGCTTTGAGCAACCAATCTGGCATCAAGATCCGGTTTACGGATTTCTTCGATATTGATATGCACGGGGATGCCCATTTTTTTGGACAGTTCCTGACGCAGTACTTCAACATCTTCACCTTTTTTACCAATTACAATTCCGGGACGAGCCGTATGAATGGTAATTTTGGCGTTTTGAGCAGGACGTTCGATAACGATCTTACTCACAGAAGCTTTCTCAAGCTTCTTCTCGAGGTATTCTCTAACCTCGATATCGTTCAATAGCTTTGTGGCATACGACTTAGAATCTGCGTACCAAATGGACGTATGGTCCTTGGTCACTCCTAATCGAATGCCGGTAGGATGAACTTTCTGACCCATCTGACATTCCCCTCTTAATCAGAAACCTTGACCGTGATGTGACACGTACGCTTAAAAATACGGTCTGCACGGCCCTTGGCACGAGGACGAATGCGCTTCATAGTCAAGCCTTCATCCACAAAAATTGTTGATACTTTGAGCTCATCAACATCAGCACCTTCGTTGTGTTCCGCGTTTGCGATCGCACTTTCCAGCACTTTCTTAACCAGCAAAGCACCTTTCTTTGGACTGAAAGCCAACAAGTCCAGCGCTTCTGAAACTGATTTTCCTCTAATTTGATCTGCAACCAGGCGACCTTTCTGAGCAGAAAGACGAGCACCACGCAGAACTGCTTGTACTTCCATCATTCTCCCCTTAGCGCTTGGCTTTCTTGTCTGCGCCATGACCCTTATAAGTACGAGTCAAAGCGAATTCACCCAATTTGTGACCGACCATGTCTTCTGTAATGTGCACAGGGACATGTTGACGACCATTATGGACTGCAATAGTCAACCCAACGAACTCTGGGAAGATGGTGCTACGACGAGACCAAGTCTTAATAGGTCTTTTGTCTTTAGCTTCTACTGCAGCCTCTACCTTTTTCATCAGATGCAGGTCTACGAAAGGACCTTTCTTCAGTGAACGTGGCACGGCCTATTTCCCCTTATTACTTCTTAGTACGACGGCGTACGATCATCTTATCTGTACGCTTATTCGTGCGAGTTTTATAACCCTTGGTTGGAACGCCCCAAGGAGTGACTGGGTGACGACCACCGGAAGTACGGCCTTCACCACCACCATGTGGGTGATCCACAGGGTTCATCGCTACACCGCGAACAGTCGGACGAACACCGCGCCAGCGTTTGGCTCCAGCTTTGCCCAATTGACGCAGACTATGCTCAGAATTACTAACTTCACCCAAAGTTGCACGGCAGTCTGCCGGTACTTTTCTCATTTCGCCGGAACGTAACCGAATGGTTGCATGGGCACCCTCACGAGCAACCAGCTGAACAGACGTCCCAGCAGAACGAGCCAATTGACCACCTTTACCGGGCTTCATTTCAACGTTATGCACAACAGACCCCAAAGGAATACTGCGAAGAGGCATAGTGTTACCGGTTTTCACGGGAGTATGCTCACCGCTTTCGATCATATCCCCTGCCGATACGCCTTTAGGAGCCAGAATGTAGCGGCGCTCACCATCTGCATACAAAACCAGTGCAATATTGGCAGAACGGTTTGGATCATATTCCAGTCGCTCAATTTTCGCAGGAATACCGTCTTTATTACGCTTAAAATCGATACGACGATAATGATGCTTATGCCCACCACCCTGGTGACGGACAGTAATCCGTCCATAATTATTACGACCACCATTCTTTGAGTTTTTCTCAAGCAATGGTGCATATGGAGCACCTTTATGGAGCTCTTTATTTACAACCTTCACCAGATGGCGGCGGCCCGCTGAGGTTGGTTTAGTTTTAACAATTGCCATTATTCCAAGCCCCTTTGTTATTCAGCGCCCAGGAAATCGATTTCCTGACCATCTGCCAAACGTACATAAGCTTTTTTGATATCGCTACGCTTACCAACACCACGAGCAGTACGTTTAACCTTGCCTTTCTGGTTCAGCGTACGAACAGATACAACAGAAACTTCAAACAGCTTTTCTACAGCTTCTTTGATCTCTGGTTTGGTCGCATCTTTAACCACTCGAAATACATACTGGCCATTTCCATCTGCAACAACGGTTGCTTTCTCAGAAATGTGTGGTCCTTTAAGAATTTTCAGCATACGTTCTTCGTTCATGCCAACACCTCCTCAACCTTTTTCAAAGCAGGAACGGTGATAACAACCTTCTCGAATGCAACCAGGCTTACTGGATTAATTGCATCAACGTCCAGAACATCAACATGCGGAACATTACGCGCAGACAGAAACAGGTTTTCATCTACCTCTGCTGAAACAAACAGAGCATCAGAAACATTCAACTCTTTCATTTTGGCTACAAACTGCTTGGTTTTTGGAGCATCGATACTAATGCTATCTACAACAATCAGGCGATCCTGACGAAGCAGTTCGCTAAAGATAGAGCGTAAAGCACCGCGATACATTTTCCGGTTAACTTTTTGCTCAAAATTCCGCGGAGTTGCTGCGAAGTTTTTACCGCCGCCTCTCCATATAGGGCTACGAATAGTACCAGCACGCGCGCGACCAGTGCCTTTCTGACGAAAAGGCTTCTTGCCACCACCTGAAACCTGGCTTCTGGTTTTCTGAGCTTTGGTACCCTGTCTTGCTCCCGCCAAATAAGCAGTTACAACCTGATGAACCAGAGCTTCATTGAATTCTTTGCCAAACGTTGCCTCTGATACTTCCAGAGACTGGCCTCCAATAGTGTTTATATTCATGCTTTACCCCTTCACCGCCGGCTTAACAATAACCTGACCACCAGTAGCACCGGGAATAGCACCTTTAATTAGAAGCAAATTACGCTCTAGATCAACGCGAACAACTTCCAAGCTCTGGGTGGTCACTTTTGCTGCTCCCATGTGACCGGCCATTTTTTTACCTTTCCAAACTCGACCTGGAGTCTGGCACTGACCGATAGAACCTGGGGCACGATGAGACAGGGAGTTACCATGAGTAGCATCTTGAGTACGGAAATTATGACGCTTTACCGCGCCCTGAAAACCTTTACCCTTGGATTGACCGGTAACATCAACTTTTTGGCCAGCTTCGAAAATTGCAACGCTAATTTCGTCGCCTAGCTTGTATTCAGCTTCGCCATCAAGACGAAACTCGTTAACAACCAGACCAGCTTCAACATTGGCTTTAGCAAAATGCCCGGCCTGAGCCTTAGTCACTTTACTGGACTTCTTATTACCAGCAGTCACCTGCACAGCAACATAGCCATCTGTTTCAACTGTTTTTAACTGAGAAACCCGGTTAGGGGTCACTTCAAGGACTGTCACAGGAATAGACGCACCCGCTTCATCAAATACGCGCGTCATACCCGCTTTCCAGCCGATAATACCTAAAGACATTTTTTCAACCTCTTATGTACGGGGCTAATACCCGCTATGGCCGCCCATGCTATGGACTGTTACACAGAGAATTTCAGATCTGCCAGGGTTTAGCCCAGACTAATCTGAACATCCACTCCAGCAGCGAGATCCAACTTCATTAACGCATCAACTGTTTTCTCAGTTGGCTCAACAATGTCAAGCATACGTTTATGAGTACGAATCTCGTATTGGTCACGCGCATCTTTATTCACGTGCGGAGAGATGAGGACTGTGTAGCGCTCTTTACGAGTAGGCAACGGGATGGGCCCGCGTACTTGAGCACCAGTTCGCTTGGCGGTCTCGACGATTTCCATAGTGGATGCATCAATCAGTCGATGATCGAACGCTTTCAAGCGAATTCTGATCTTTTGGTTCTGCATGTGACCAAAACTCCAAAATTGTTAAACAGCAGTTAGAATTTCCCCTGAAATTAGGGGACGCGAATTATATTTATCACCCACAAGGCTGTCAACAACACAAACACTATCAGGAAATAAAAACATCACCACAGAACGCCAGGTAAAAAAAAGGCCCCTTCCGGAGCCTTATTTCATTTTAAGCAAACTTTTATTTACTCGATTACTTTAGCAACAACACCGGCACCCACTGTACGGCCGCCTTCACGAATCGCGAAACGTAGACCATCATCCATTGCAATCGGAGCAATCAACGTTACAACCATCTTAATGTTGTCACCAGGCATAACCATTTCTACGCCTTCTGGCAACTCTACCGCCCCCGTTACGTCCGTTGTACGGAAGTAGAACTGAGGACGATAACCTTTGAAGAACGGAGTATGACGACCACCTTCTTCTTTCGACAGAACATATACTTCTGATTCGAATTTAGTGTGCGGAGTAATCGTACCTGGCTTCGCCAATACCTGACCACGCTCTACGTCGTCACGCTTGGTACCACGCAACAAGACACCCACGTTCTCACCTGCACGACCTTCGTCCAGCGCTTACGGAACATCTCAACACCGGTAACGGTTGTTTTAGTGGTGTCACGAACACCTACAATCTCAACTTCTTCACCAACTTTGATAATGCCGCGCTCTACACGTCCAGTCACCACAGTACCACGGCCAGAAATTGAGAATACGTCTTCGATTGGCATCAGGAACGGCAGGTCAATCGCACGTTCTGGTTCTGGAATGTATTCATCCAGAGTTTCAACCAACTTCTTAACCGCTGAAGTGCCCATCTCGTTATCATCTTTACCTTCCAGCGCCATCAACGCTGAACCAATAACGATCGGGGTATCGTCACCTGGGAAATCGTACTGAGACAACAGCTCACGCACTTCCATCTCCACCAGTTCCAACAACTCTTCATCATCAACCATGTCAGCCTTGTTCAGGAACACTACGATGTAAGGAACACCCACCTGACGGGACAACAAAATGTGCTCTCGAGTTTGAGGCATCGGGCCATCTGCTGCTGAACACACCAGAATCGCACCATCCATCTGTGCCGCACCAGTAATCATATTCTTAACGTAGTCAGCGTGTCCTGGGCAAGTCCACGTGGGCGTAGTGACGGTTTGGTGAGTCATACTCTACGTGGGCAGTCGAAATCGTGATACCACGCTCACGCTCTTCTGGCGCATTGTCGATACCATCAAATGCCACCGCCGTGCCACCCCATACATCCGCACATACGCGCGTCAGGGCCGCTGTCAGCGTGGTTTTACCATGGTCAACGTGACCAATTGTGCCCACGTTGACGTGGGGCTTTTTACGCTCAAAGGTTGCCTTTGACATGTTAATTTCCCTCAGTTTTTTGTTTGCGCAAACAAATTAAGATTTATTAATAATCGCTTCTGCAATACTGCTTGGACATTCAGAGTACTGCGAAAATTCCATCGTGTATGAAGCACGGCCTTGCGACATTGAGCGAAGATCGGTTGCGTAACCAAACATCTCACCCAATGGAACTTCGGCATTAATAATTTTTCCAGATGGACTGTCGTCCATTCCGTGCACAATTCCACGACGACGGTTCAGGTCACCCATGACATCACCCATGTAATCTTCAGGCGTGACAACCTCGACCTTCATAACCGGCTCTAACAAAACCGCTTTACCTTTTTCCCGTAGCTGTTTGGTAGCCATGGAAGCCGCTATTTTGAACGCCATTTCGCTGGAGTCGACATCATGGTAAGAACCATCATGCAGAGTCGCCTTGAGGCCAAGCAAAGGATAACCGGCCAATACGCCGTTCTTCATTTGCTCTTCAACACCTTTTTGTACTGCTGGAATGTATTCTTTCGGGATCACACCACCAACAATTGCATTCACAAACTCCAAACCTTCCGCATTATTATCTTCAGCCGGCTCGAATTTGATAACAACGTGACCATACTGACCACGCCCACCAGACTGACGGGCAAATTTATGGTCAATATCGATGGTCGCAGTAATACGCTCGCGATAAGCAACCTGAGGCTTACCAATGTTCGCCTCAACTTTAAATTCGCGACGCATACGGTCCACAAGCACATCCAAATGAAGCTCACCCATACCAGCAATAATAGTCTGACCGGTTTCTTCATCAGTATGTACGCGGAAAGAAGGGTCTTCCTGAGCAAGCTTACCCAGAGCAATACCCATTTTTTCCTGGTCTGCTTTAGACTTAGGCTCAACAGCAACAGAAATAACTGGCTCAGGGAATTCCATACGCTCAAGAACAATTTTACTGTTTAGGTCACAGAAAGTATCACCCGTTGTAACGTCCTTCACGCCAATAAGCGCAGCGATGTCACCAGCCAACACCTCTTTGATCTCTTCCCGGTTATTAGAGTGCATCTGAACCATTCGGCCAATACGCTCTTTCTTCTGCTTAACTGAGTTATAGACAGAATCACCAGAATTCAGCTTGCCGGAATAAACCCGAACAAACGTCAAAGTACCTACAAATGGGTCCGTGGCGATTTTAAATGCCAGCGCAGAAAATGGCGCATCATCGTCAGCTTCGCGCACTTCAATGGTTTCGCCATCTTCGAGGGTACCCTCAATAGCTTTAACTTCTGTTGGTGAAGGCATGAATTCGACAACAGCATCCAATACCGCTTGAACACCTTTATTTTTGAAAGCAGAACCGCCCAAAACCAATACAATATCATTTTCAAGGGTACGCTGACGCAGACCAGCCTTGATTTCTTCTTCACTCAAAGTACCTTCTTCAAGGTATTTATCCATGAGCTCATCGCTGGCTTCAGCTGCGGCTTCAAGCATCTGCTCACGCAGTTCTTCGCATTGAGCCTGAAGACTCTCCGGGACATCGGTATAATCAAAAGTCATGCCCTGGTCTTCTTCATTCCAGATAATAGCTTTCATTTTGATCAGGTCGACAACACCCTTGAACTCTTCTTCCGCACCAATTGTCATCTGAATTGGTACCGCACGCGCACCCAAACGTTCTTTAAGCTGCTCAACAACACGCAGATAATCTGCACCGGCACGGTCCATTTTGTTAACAAACACCATGCGGGGCACTTCATATTTATTCGCCTGACGCCATACTGTTTCAGTCTGTGGCTGTACACCCGAAGAACCACACAAAACAACTACCGCACCATCCAACACACGCAGAGAACGCTCTACCTCGATGGTAAAGTCCACGTGCCCCGGGGTGTCGATGATATTGATCCGATGTTGATCGAACTGCTGGGCCATGCCCTGCCAGAAACATGTAGTAGCAGCAGAAGTAATGGTAATACCACGCTCCTGCTCCTGCTCCATCCAGTCCATGGTGGCAGCGCCATCATGAACCTCACCAATCTTATGAGACAGACCGGTGTAGAAAAGAATACGCTCAGTGGTAGTGGTTTTACCAGCATCCACGTGAGCACAAATTCCGATATTACGATATCGATTAAGTGGAGTTTTGCGAGCCACGACTCAGTCCTCTGTATTTTAGAAGCGGTAGTGAGAGAAGGCTTTGTTAGCTTCGGCCATACGGTGAACGTCTTCACGTTTCTTAACCGCAGAACCTTTGCCTTCAGCAGCGTCAAGCATTTCACCAGCCAGACGTAGCGCCATTGATTTTTCGCCCCGCTTACGCGCTGCATCAACCAACCAACGCATAGCCAGAGCCTCACGACGACTAGGACGAACCTCGACAGGTACCTGATAGGTAGCACCGCCGACACGACGTGATTTAACCTCAACCATTGGAGCAACAGATTCTAATGCACCTTCAAAAACTTCTACGGGGTCTTTATCCGTACGCTCTGCAACTTTATCCAGCGCCCCATAAACGATTTTTTCTGCAACAGATTTCTTACCACTCACCATGACATGGTTCATGAATTTTGCCAGCTGCTGATTGCCAAACTTTGGATCAGGCAGGACTTCGCGTTTCGCGACAACTCTTCTTCTTGGCATGATTTGCCCCTTTTTTAACTTCAGGTTAGTCCGATAACAATATGATCGGCCTTACTCTGATCTATAACGATTAAATGATCAGCCCTTTGGACGTTTTGTACCGTACTTCGAACGTCCTTGCTTACGATCGGCCACACCTGCGGTATCCAGAGAACCGCGGACTGTGTGATAGCGGACACCTGGCAAGTCTTTTACACGACCGCCACGGATCAGAACAACACTGTGTTCCTGAAGGTTGTGACCTTCACCACCGATGTAGGAGTTAACTTCATATCCATTTGTCAAACGTACACGACAAACCTTACGTAAAGCCGAGTTTGGCTTTTTAGGGGTTGTTGTAAATACGCGGGCACATACTCCGCGACGCTGAGGACAATTCTGCAGAGCAGGAACGTCACTCTTTTGTACTTTGCGTTTACGCGGCTTACGCACCAATTGGTTAATGGTTGCCATTAAGCCTTTACCTCACTTGCTTCTATAAATAAAAATGCCCGGAGAATGCTCCGGACATGGAAAAGGACGCGAATTCTATTGACGGCCTTGTTGCTAGTCAAGTCATTTGAACTCGTAAACTACTTGTTCAAAGCCTCTGTCAAGGCTGCTTCGACTTCACTTGCGGTTGCGGTCGCAAAACGTTCACCACCACCTTTGGCCGCACGTTTACGTTTGCGCTCACTGTGATATGCCAAGCCTGTACCTGCCGGAATCAGTCGACCAACAGCGACATTCTCTTTCAAGCCACGAAGGAAGTCCTGTTTACCCGAAACAGCACCCTCGGTCAGAACACGAGTTGTCTCCTGGAAGGAGGCTGCTGACAGGAATGATTCTGTAGCAAGTGAAGCCTTGGTAATACCAAGCAACACCCTCTCATACTTGGCGCCCTGTTTACCTTCTGCTGCGATACGCTCATTCTCTTCGAGAACCGATACATACTCGACCTGATCGCCTTTGATAAAGCCTGTATCGCCACTGTCAAGAATGATAACCTTACGTAGCATTTGGCGGATGATCACTTCGATATGCTTATCGTTGATCACAACGCCTTGTAAGCGATAGACCTCCTGAATCTCATTAACAATATATCTTGCCAGTTCACGTACTCCGCGAATGCGCAAAATGTCATGAGGATTCATCGGACCGTCGGAAATCACCTCACCTTTTTCAACCTGTTCGCCTTCGAACACGTTCAAATGACGCCACTTCGGAATCAGCTCTTCATATCCCTCTCCTTCGGTCGGACTGATCTGAAGACGCTTTTTGCCCTTGGTTTCTTTACCGAAACCAAAAACACCACTAATTTCAGCAAGAATCGCTGATTCTTTTGGCTTACGCGCTTCGAACAGGTCTGCAACCCGTGGAAGACCCCCAGTAATATCTTTGTTACCGGAAGTTTCCTGAGGAATCCTGGCAATAACATCACCTACTTTAACCCGATCACCATTAGAGAGGTTAAGCAATGCGCCATCTGGCAGGAAGTACTGTGCCGGTTGACCGGCTTCACCGAATGTCAGCTCTACACCGTCTTCATCCACCAGCTTAATTAACGGACGAATATCTTTACCTGCGGCACTACGATCTTTCTGATGAATCACTTCTGTTGAAGTAACACCGGTCAACTCATCAACTTTGGAGTTAACAGTAATACCGTCTTCCAAGCCGATAAAGGACACGTATCCAGACGTTTCTGCCACAATCGGGTGTGTATGCGGATCCCATTTAGCGACAATCTCACCAGCTTCCACAGAGGTACCTGACTTAACCGAAATCACAGCACCATAAGGGAGCTTATATCGCTCTCTTTCTCTACCATGCTCATCCGCTACAGCCAGCACACCAGAACGGGAAACCGCAACCAAGTCGCCATTGTCCCGTTCTACGGTCTTGAGATTATGCAGGTTGGCAACACCACCATGTTTAACCTGAACACTGTCCGCCACCGCTGACCTGGAAGCAGCTCCACCAATGTGGAAAGTCCGCATGGTCAACTGTGTACCTGGCTCACCAATGGACTGAGCGGCCATGATACCGATAGCCTCACCGATATTAACCAAGTGTCCACGAGCCAGATCACGGCCATAGCATTTTGCACAAACACCGTAGTGAGTTTCACAGCTGATCGCCGAACGAACTCGAATCTGATCAATACCCCATTCGTCAATACTACGAACCCATTTCTCATCAATCAGGGTACCGGCGGGAATTGCAACATCGTCAGAACCTGGCATCAGTACGTCATTAGCTGCCGTACGACCCAACACCTGCTGACCAAGCCCAACTACCACGTCACCACCTTCGATGATTGGCTCCATGATGACGCCTTCCTCGGTGCCACAATCGACTTCGGTAATCACAACATCTTGAGCCACATCCACCAAACGACGAGTCAGATAACCAGAGTTAGCCGTTTTCAGAGCGGTATCCGCCAAACCTTTACGTGCCCCGTGGGTCGAGGAGAAGTATTCACCCACCGACAAACCTTCGCGGAAGTTCGCCTTAATCGGGTTCTCAATAATAGACCCGTCAGGTTTGGCCATCAGACCTCGCATACCAGATAACTGACGCATCTGTGCTGGTGAACCCCGGGCGCCGGAATCAGCATACATATATACCGAGTTGAATGATTCTTGCTCGAGCTCAGCGCCGGTCTTATCGTAAGTCTTTTCCTTGGAAAGGTTTTGCATCATCGCTCTCGCTACTTGTTCATTAGCGCGAGACCAGATATCAACAACCTTGTTATATTTTTCCCCTTGGGTCACCAAACCGGAAGCGTACTGCTCTTCGATTTCTGAGACTTCGGCGTCAGCTTTGGCAATAATCTCTACTTTCTCAGCCGGAATCTCGAAGTCATTTACACCAATTGAAGAGCCTGAACGGGTTGCCTGACGGAACCCCATATACATAACCTGGTCAGCAAAGATAACTGTCTCTTTTAGACCAACCATGCGGTAAGCTTCGTTCAACAACCGGGAAATTGCCTTTTTCTTCATTGGCTGGTTCACCAACTCGTAAGGCATGCCTTTAGGCACAATACCCCACAGAATGACCCGGCCAACCGTGGTTTCCTTAATACTGCGTTGATAAGTTTTGATCCCATCCTCATCAATCAGTACTTCAGAAATCCGACATTTAATCCTGGCATGCAATTCAACTTTTTTGGCACCGTAAGCCCGTTCCACTTCTTCCGGATCGGCAAATACCATGCCTTCGCCTAGCGCATTAACCCTTTCCCGAGTCATATAATAGAGACCCAATACAACGTCCTGCGAAGGAACGATAATCGGCTCACCATTGGCTGGAGAAAGTACGTTGTTGGTAGACATCATCAGCGCACGTGCTTCTAACTGTGCTTCCAAAGTCAGCGGAATGTGAACCGCCATCTGGTCGCCATCAAAGTCAGCATTATAAGCAGCACAAACCAATGGATGCAGCTGAATAGCTTTACCTTCAATTAGGACAGGTTCGAAGGCCTGAATACCCAATCTGTGAAGCGTTGGAGCCCGGTTCAATAGTACAGGGTGCTCACGGATAACCTCATCGAGAATATCCCAGACCACAGACTCTTCACGTTCTACCATTTTCTTGGCTGCTTTGATGGTTGTTGCCAAACCTCTCAATTCAAGCTTGCTGAAAATAAATGGCTTAAACAATTCGAGAGCCATCTTCTTGGGCAGCCCACACTGATGCAACCGTAATGTTGGCCCTACCACGATCACTGAACGCCCAGAATAGTCGACCCGTTTACCTAAAAGGTTCTGACGGAAACGACCTTGCTTCCCTTTGATCATGTCTGCCAAAGACTTTAATGGGCGACGGTTGGAGCCAGTGATCGCTCTACCACGACGACCATTATCCAATAGGGCGTCAACGGATTCCTGTAACATCCGCTTTTCGTTACGCACAATAATGTCAGGAGCCGAAAGCTCCAAAAGTCTCTTCAACCGGTTATTACGGTTAATAACCCGGCGGTACAAATCGTTGAGGTCGGATGTTGCAAAGCGTCCACCATCCAGCGGCACCAACGGTCTCAAATCTGGCGGCAAAACAGGAAGAACTGTCATTACCATCCATTCCGGACTGTTGCCTGAGCGATAGAAACTCTCAAGCAGTTTCAAACGCTTGGATAATTTTTTAATCTTTGTCTCTGAATTTGTAGAAGGAATTTCCTCACGGATTTGAGCGATTTCCTCTTCCAGGTCGATATCTTCGAGCAGTTTTTGAACTGCCTCAGCTCCCATGCGGGCATCAAAATCATCGCCAAACTCTTCGATTGCTTCGTAGTATTCTTCATCTGTCAGCAATTGCCCCTTATCCAGAGTCGTCAAACCGGGATCAATTACCACAAAGCTTTCGTAATACAGAATCCGCTCAATATCACGAAGTGTCATATCCAGCATCAAACCAATACGTGAAGGCAATGATTTCAAAAACCATATGTGGGCAACTGGAGCAGCAAGTTCAATATGGCCCATACGGTCACGACGCACTTTCGTTTGCGTGACTTCAACACCACATTTTTCACAGATGACACCGCGATGCTTGAGTCGCTTATATTTTCCACAAAGACATTCGTAATCTTTAATTGGGCCAAATATGCGAGCACAAAACAAACCATCACGTTCTGGCTTGAATGTACGATAGTTAATAGTCTCTGGTTTCTTAACTTCACCATAAGACCATGACCGAATCATATCTGGAGACGCCAAACCGATTCGGATGGAGTCAAACTCCTCAGAGTGTGATTGCGATTTCAGCAAACCTAACAAATCTTTCATCTATTTCACTCCCGCTTGCTGGGTTGAAACGCGGGCGCAAACGCACCCTGTTTCTAAGTCCGAATTCAAATGCATGCCACTACGACTATTCATCGTTTTCCAGTTCCATATCGATGCCAAGAGAACGAACCTCTTTCACCAATACGTTAAAGGCTTCCGGCATACCTGGCTCCATCTTGTGGTTACCATCGACAATATTTTTGTACATTTTGGTCCGGCCATTCACGTCATCCGACTTAACAGTAAGCATTTCCTGTAGAGTGTAGGCTGCTCCATATGCTTCCAGAGCCCAGACCTCCATCTCCCCGAAACGCTGGCCACCAAACTGGGCTTTACCACCAAGTGGCTGCTGGGTAACCAAACTGTAAGAGCCGGTGGAACGTGCATGCATTTTATCGTCAACCAAGTGATTCAATTTCAGCATGTACATGTAACCAACGGTTGTCTGGCGGTCGAAAGCCTCACCGGTACGACCATCCCACAGCTGCATTTGACCAGAATCCGAATAACCCGCCAAACGAAGTAATTCTTTGATTTCAGCTTCTTTTGCACCATCAAACACTGGTGTCGCAACGGGCAAACCACCCTTAAGGTTATTAGCAAGATCAATAATCTCAGCATCTGTCATTTCATCAATAGATTCATGACGGTAGCCTTGACCAGTCTGATTGTAGATCTTATTCAGAAACTCACGTAAATCCGCGACTGCACGCTGCTGCTCAACCATTTCATTGATCTTGCGACCAATGCCTTTTGCAGCAAGCCCCATATGTGTTTCCAGCACCTGACCAACGTTCATCCGCGATGGCACACCCAGAGGGTTCAGCACCACATCAACAGGCTCACCGTTTTCATCATAGGGCATATCTTCGACAGGCATAATCACTGAGACCACACCCTTGTTTCCATGCCGACCGGCCATTTTGTCACCAGGCTGGATCTTGCGTTTCACAGCGACATAAACTTTGACAATTTTCAAAACCCCTGGTGCCAGATCATCTCCGGACTGCAGCTTCTTCTTCTTATCATCAAAGCGTTTTTCGTGATCTTTGCGGGTTTCTTCCAAGCCCTCTTCTGCTTTTTCCAACAGGTCGACTAGAGACTCTTCCTGCATTCTCAGCTTGAACCACTGTTCATGAGGCAACGTCTGCAAATACTCCGCAGTGATAACATCACCTTTTGTGAGGTTCGGACCACCTGCAGCAGCTTGACCAACGAGAGCACTCGCCAAACGCTCGAAAGTTGCTTGTTCGATAATCTTAAATTCGGTGTTCAGATCCTTACGGAATGCTTCTAATTGCATTCTTTCGATATCTTTTGCCCGCTGATCTTTTTCGACACCGTCGCGAGTAAAAATCTGCACATCGATAACAGTACCACGCGTTCCCCCTTTTACACGCAAAGAGGTATCTTTTACATCAGAGGCCTTTTCACCGAAAATAGCACGTAACAGTTTTTCTTCCGGTGTCAGCTGAGTTTCGCTTTTGGGCGTAACTTTACCAACCAGAATATCACCAGGCCCAACGTCTGCACCGATATAAACAACGCCGCTTTCGTCGAGTTTGGCTAACGCAGATTCACCAACATTTGGAATATCTGCTGTAATTTCCTCAGGACCTAACTTGGTATCACGGGCAATACAGGTCATTTCTTGAATATGAACCGTTGTAAAACGGTCATCCTGCACAACACGTTCGGACAAAAGAATAGAGTCTTCGAAGTTGTAGCCGTTCCAGGGCATAAATGCGATACGCATATTCTGACCCAGGGCCAGTTCCCCCATATCTGTTGACGGACCATCTGCCATGATGTCACCACGACTGATTTTGTCCCCAGTGCTCACAAGAGTCTTCTGGTTAATACAGGTATTCTGGTTAGAACGGGTGTACTTGGTGAGATTGTAAATATCAACACCTGCTTCACCTGCCACAACTTCTTCATTATCAACACGTACCACAATACGGCTAGCATCAACAGATTCAACAACACCACCACGTTGTGCTACCACACAAACACCAGAATCACGGGCCACGGCCAGCTCTATACCGGTTCCGACCAGCGGCTTTTCCGCTTTCAATGTAGGAACCGCCTGCCGTTGCATGTTTGATCCCATCAAAGCCCGGTTCGCGTCATCATGCTCCAGGAAAGGAATCAGAGATGCTGCGACCGACACAACCTGGCGGGGAGAAACATCCATGAAATCTACTTTTTCGATCGGCGCCAGTGTAAATTCGCCCTGGTGACGCACCTGAACAAGCTCACCCTGAATGTTACCTTCCGCATCCAACGGTACGTTGGCCTGAGCAATAGTGTGCGCAGCTTCATCAATAGCGGACAAATAGGCAATCTCGTTAGTTGCTTTGCCTTCTACAACCTTACGATAAGGGGTTTCAAGGAAACCGTAGCTGTTGGTTCTGGCATAGGTAGACAACGAGTTAATCAGCCCGATGTTTGGACCTTCAGGGGTTTCAATAGGACATACCCGACCATAGTGAGTTGGATGTACGTCACGGACCTCGAAACCAGCACGATCTCGGGTAAGACCACCGGGACCTAGGGCTGACACACGACGCTTATGAGTAACTTCAGAAAGCGGATTATTCTGATCCATAAACTGAGACAGCTGCGATGAACCAAAAAACTCTTTAACTGCTGCGGCGACTGGCTTGGCATTAATGAGATCCTGAGGCATCAGACCTTCGCTTTCTGCCATTGACAATCGTTCACGTACAGCTCGCTCCACACGAACCAGTCCAACCCGAAACTGGTTCTCAGCCATTTCACCAACAGAGCGAATACGACGGTTACCCAAGTGATCGATGTCGTCGACTCGGCCATTCCCGTTACGAATATCAATCAGTGTCTTTAACACATCGATAATGTCGTGACTGTCCAGCACGCCACTACCTTTTTCTTCATTTCTACCAAGCCGGCGATTGAATTTCATCCGCCCAACTGCAGAAAGATCATAACGCTCTTCGGAGAAAAACAGGTTTTGAAACAGGTTTTCAGCAGATTCTTTTGTTGGTGGCTCACCAGGACGCATCATTCGATAGATTTCAACCAATGCTTCCAGTTGAGTATTGGTCGGATCGATTCTAAGAGTCTCTGAGACAAACGGTCCACAATCAAGGTCATTAGTATAAAGAACCTGAATTTGTTTCAGGCCGGAAGCTCTGACCGACGTAATCAGGTCGGGAGTAACTTCGGTATTACAAGGAGCCAGTATTTCGCCGGTTTTTGGGTCAACAATATCACGGGCTATCGTACGGCCAAGCATATATGCATCTGGCACTTCGAGCTCGCTAATTCCGGCTTTTTCCATCAGCTTGATGTGACGCGCGGTAATCCGTCGCCCTTCTTCGATAATTACATTACCTGAACCATCTTTGATTTCAAACTGCGCAGTTTCACCTTTGAGCCTGTCAGAGATCAAATCAAATTTAAAGCCTTCTGTCTCAACACGATATTCGGTCGTAGTGAAAAACATTTCCAGCACCTCCTGACTTGTAAAGCCAAGAGCGCGCAATAAAATAGTAGCTGGTAACTTTCTTCTGCGATCGATACGCACGAACACATTATCTTTCGGGTCAAATTCAAAATCCAACCACGAACCACGATAAGGAATTACCCTTGCTGAAAACAACAGTTTTCCGGAAGAATGGGTCTTACCTTTATCGTGATCAAAAAACACGCCCGGAGATCGATGTAACTGAGAAACAATAACCCGTTCAGTACCATTAATGACAAAAGTACCGTTGTCTGTCATGAGCGGAATTTCGCCCATGTAAACTTCTTGTTCCTTGATGTCTTTAATAGCTTTGGATGGCGACTCTTTATCGTAAATTATTAGCCGCACCTTCACACGCAGTGGTGCTGCATACGTTACTCCCCGCAATTGACATTCCTTGACATCAAAAGTGGGTTCTCCCAATCGATAACTTACATACTCCAACGCAGCATTTCCGGAATAACTAACAATAGGAAATACCGACTTAAATGCTGCGTGCAAACCTTCATCAACACGCTTATCTGGAGACAGTCCGGCTTGTAAAAAACTACGATAGCTGTCCAATTGAATGGCCAGCAAATAAGGCAGCTCCATGACCGGAGGCAATTTACCGAAATCCTTACGGATACGCTTTTTCTCTGTGTAGGAGTAAGCCATCAGTATTCCTCAGTTAGTTACCTGAAAGACGCCCTCACACAGGACGTCTACTTTCTAAATTCTTGCGATAATTCGCACACATTTTACCCCGTCAATGGGATAAAAATTCTTTTTCACTATAACGGAAAATGGCCGGCAGCACTTTTTGCTACCAGCCATTTAAATTACGACCGGCTTATGGTCGTATATATCAAAGAGTTACTTGAGTTCGACCGATGCACCAGCTTCTTCAAGTTTTTTCTTCATTTCTTCAGCTTCGTCTTTACCTGCGGCTTCTTTCAAAGTTGCTGGAGCGCCATCAACGGCCGCTTTAGCTTCTTTCAGACCCAGACCAGTTAACTCACGAACAACCTTGATGACGTTAACTTTTTTCTCACCTGCAGAGGTCAGAACAACATCAAATTCAGTTTTTTCTTCAGCAGCTTCAGCAGCAGCAGCAGGAGCAGCTGCAACCGCAACTGCAGCTTGTGCAGAAACGCCAAATTTTTCTTCCATTGCTTCAACTAAAGCAACAACATCCATAACAGACATTTCAGCAATAGCATTCAAAATATCGTCTTTAGACAGAGCCATGTTTTTTCTCCAAATTTAAATAATCTAAACAACTCGCAAATTCACGAAGTCTATTAAGCAGCGTCTTTCTTTTGATCTCTAACAGCTGCAACAACACGGGTGATTTTCGCAGGAACCTCATTAAAGGTACGAACCAACTTGGTAATTGGTGCCAATGTAACACTGGCCAACATACCAAGAGCCTGTTCACGCGTCGGAAGGCTGGCCAGACGTTCAATCTGATCAGCACCCAACAACTCACCACCTACCGATAAAGCTTTAACTTCAAACTTGTCATTTTGCTTGGCAAAATCTTTGAACAGCCGAGCAGCTGCTCCAGGATCTTCCATGGAAAATGCTAACAAGCTTGGACCCTTGAAAGAGTCCTGAGTACAAACATACTCAGTCGCTTCTACAGCCCTACGTGCCAGAGTGTTACGAACAACACGCAAATAAACGTTTTGTTCGCGAGCACTAGCACGCAGTCTTGTCATGTCTTCAACAGTAACGCCACGAGCGTCAGCAATTACCAGAGACAACGCTTTACCGGCCACTTCATTGACCTCTGCGACAATCGTCTTTTTGTCTTCGAGATTAAGTGCCACTTTGGTTCTCCAGGATCTCGAGTATTAACATACTCATTCAACCGAAACCCAAACTACCGGGTTTGTTTCAACGGTTGCAGAATCCCACGGCTCAATGTCCGGGGTCTACACCATCTGCGTAGGACATTAAGAGCTAGTGACAATCTTTGTTTTTAAGACCATCATTTGCTCACCTACGGTCTTTGACGGCTCCTACTCAGCAAGCCAAGCAGAAACCCCAAAGTCCTAATTCGATCAACTTTATCAGTTAACCTACTAAATATTTAAAGAGCTTTGATCAATTACCAAGCCCGGGCCCATAGTTGAAGAAATAGAAACTTTCTTCAGATAAACACCCTTAGAACTAGAAGGCTTTAACTTTTTCAAGTCGCTAACCAATGCTTCTACGTTCTCTTTCAAAGCTACCGCATCAAAGGTTATCTTGCCAACTGACGCGTGGATAATACCGTTTTTATCAGTACGGAATCTCGCCTGTCCTGACTTAGCGTTTTTAACAGCTGTAGCTACATCAGGAGTAACCGTTCCCACTTTAGGGTTTGGCATCAAACCTCTGGGACCTAACAATTGACCTAACTGACCAACCACTCTCATAGCATCAGGTGCGGCTATCACGACACCAAAGTTCAGATCGCCACCCTTAATCTGTTCTGCCAGGTCTTCCATACCTACGGCTTCTGCCCCAGCTTCTTTTGCCGCTTCTGCAGCCGCACCTTGTGCGAATACAGCTACACGAACCTCTTTTCCGGTTCCATGAGGTAGAACGGTCGAACCACGAACATTCTGATCACTTTTACGGGCATCAATACCCAGGTTTACAGATACATCAATGGCTTCAACAAACTTCACTGAAGAAACTTCTTTAAGCAGAGCGACTGCATCTTCAAACGAATATGCTTTAGTGCTATCAATTTTTTCCGCTATTGCTTTAGCTCTCTTTGACAACTTCGCCATGACTATTCAACCCCCTCAACATTAAGCCCCATACTTCTGGCGGTACCAGCAATTGTACGGACAGCAGCATCAAGATCTGCAGCGGTTAAATCCGGCTCTTTTGTTTTTGCAATTTCTTCCAACTGAACACGACTGACAGTTCCAACTTTTTCAGTGTTTGGACGTCCAGAGCCGCTTTTAATACCTGCTGCTTTCTTTAACAGCACAGAAGCCGGAGGGGTTTTTTTAACGAACGTGAAGCTGCGATCAGCATATACGGTGATAACAACAGGAATAGGAAGCCCAGGTTCCATCCCCTGTGTTTCAGCATTAAATGCTTTACAGAACTCCATAATATTGACACCATGTTGGCCCAATGCAGGACCAACTGGCGGACTTGGATTGGCTTTACCAGCTGCAACCTGCAGCTTGATATAAGCTTGAACTTTCTTTGCCATTTTTAAGCTCTCCTCGGGTATTGACGCCCTAAGGCTCCCCGTTTCTTTTCACAGACATGAAAACCCCGAAAATCCAAAGACCTCAGGGCTCAAAAAATTCAAAAAAATCTATTAGCCTTTTTCTACTTGGCTAAATTCAAGCTCTACAGGTGTAGCTCTACCAAAGATAGAAACGGATACCTGCAAGCGACTCTTTTCATAATTGACCTTTTCGACTGTTCCATTGAAATCAGCAAAAGGACCATCATTAACCCTAACAACTTCACCGGGCTCAAATATAGTCTTCTGAGTAGGCCGAGCAGCTCCCTCTTTAACGCGATCAAGAATCGCCATTGCTTCTTTCTCACTAATCGGAGCAGGCTTTTCTGGAGTACCACCAATAAATCCCATAACTCTAGGCGTACTTTTCACCAAATGCCAACTACTGTCATTCATTTCCATTTGAACCAATACATAGCCAGGGTAAAATTTTCTTTCACTTTTCCTTCTCTTTCCATCGCGCATTTCAACAACGCTTTCTGTCGGCACCAGAATCTCTCCAAAAGAATCCTGCATACCTTGAATTTCCACTTGCTCTTTTAAAGCATTGGCAACTCTCTTCTCATAACCAGAATAAGCATGCACCACATACCAGCGCTTAGACATAACAGATCATCCAATAAGTGTTTTGATCAGAAAACCTAAAAGGGTGTCAATAACCCACAACAGCAAAGCCACAACAACAACAACAGCCACAACGATCATTGTTGTTTGCATGGTTTCCTGCCTGGTAGGCCAAACTACCTTTCGGACTTCAACCCACGCTTCCTTTCTAAGCCGATTAAAATCCCTTCCCTTATTGGTCTGCAAACCTAGAAAACCCGCTACAAGAACCAACGCCAACACAGCCAATACTCGATACAGCAATGAATATTCTGAAAAATAATAATTCCCACCGATCGCAGCAATTAATAACAAAGCCACAACAAACCAAACAAATAAGTCTAATGCTGACGATCCACGGGAATCTACACGAGAGTTCATTCAAACACCTGTAACGGTACCAAAATAAGTGGCAGGCCAGGAGGGACTCGAACCCCCAACTTTCGGTTTTGGAGACCGATGCTCTACCAATTGAACTACTGGCCTAAAAGAAGCCTGTAACTGAGCCGGCGGATTCTAATTCAGCACAGCTACAGACGCAAGCTCAGAATTAAAAATT
Organism: Gynuella sunshinyii YC6258; assembly: GCF_000940805.1. Lineage (GTDB taxonomy): Bacteria > Pseudomonadota > Gammaproteobacteria > Pseudomonadales > Natronospirillaceae > Gynuella > Gynuella sunshinyii. The sequence continues at coordinate 6,047,279 of NZ_CP007142.1, forward strand.
AAACTGAGCTAGAGCTAACAAAAACTACTGCGTTACTCGATTACTTTAGCAACAACACCGGCACCCACTGTACGGCCGCCTTCACGAATCGCGAAACGTAGACCATCATCCATTGCAATCGGAGCAATCAACGTTACAACCATCTTAATGTTGTCACCAGGCATAACCATTTCTACGCCTTCTGGCAACTCTACCGCACCCGTTACGTCCGTTGTACGGAAGTAGAACTGAGGACGATAACCTTTGAAGAACGGAGTATGACGACCACCTTCTTCTTTCGACAGAACATATACTTCTGATTCGAATTTAGTGTGCGGAGTAATCGTACCTGGCTTCGCCAATACCTGACCACGCTCTACGTCGTCACGCTTGGTACCACGCAACAAGACACCCACGTTCTCACCTGCACGACCTTCGTCCAGCAGCTTACGGAACATCTCAACACCGGTAACGGTTGTTTTAGTGGTGTCACGAACACCTACAATCTCAACTTCTTCACCAACTTTGATAATGCCGCGCTCTACACGTCCAGTCACCACAGTACCACGGCCAGAAATTGAGAATACGTCTTCGATTGGCATCAGGAACGGCAGGTCAATCGCACGTTCTGGTTCTGGAATGTATTCATCCAGAGTTTCAACCAACTTCTTAACCGCTGAAGTGCCCATCTCGTTATCATCTTTACCTTCCAGCGCCATCAACGCTGAACCAATAACGATCGGGGTATCGTCACCTGGGAAATCGTACTGAGACAACAGCTCACGCACTTCCATCTCCACCAGTTCCAACAACTCTTCATCATCAACCATGTCAGCCTTGTTCAGGAACACTACGATGTAAGGAACACCCACCTGACGGGACAACAAAATGTGCTCTCGAGTTTGAGGCATCGGGCCATCTGCTGCTGAACACACCAGAATCGCACCATCCATCTGTGCCGCACCAGTAATCATATTCTTAACGTAGTCAGCGTGTCCTGGGCAGTCCACGTGGGCGTAGTGACGGTTTGGTGAGTCATACTCTACGTGGGCAGTCGAAATCGTGATACCACGCTCACGCTCTTCTGGCGCATTGTCGATACCATCAAATGCCACCGCCGTGCCACCCCATACATCCGCACATACGCGCGTCAGGGCCGCTGTCAGCGTGGTTTTACCATGGTCAACGTGACCAATTGTACCCACGTTGACGTGGGGCTTTTTACGCTCAAAGGTTGCCTTTGACATCGCATCTACCTCATCAAACCGTTAATACAAAAAACAGGCCGACTGCCTGTTAGAATCTGGTGCTCACGACGAGACTTGAACTCGTGACCTCTCCATTACCAATGGAGTGCTCTACCACTGAGCTACGCGAGCATAACAATGGAGCGGGTAGCGGGAATCGAACCCGCATCATCAGCTTGGAAGGCTGAGGTTCTACCACTGAACTATACCCGCACAAGAAAATGGTGGAGGGGGACGGATTCGAACCATCGAAGCACGAGGCGGCAGATTTACAGTCTGCTCCCTTTGACCACTCGGGAACCCCTCCTGAGCGGGCGCAAAGTTTGCCCATATGCCCCCACCTTGTCAACAATTTTTTATTTAAAAATTCAATTTAAACAACAACTTATCATCAACAAGGCATTTGCAATACAGGAGTCTTCACACCCTTCTCGAACGCGGCGCGATAATACGCACTTAAGCTCATTGTTTCAAGCTAATTACATGTTATTAAACGGGAATTTATTTCTGGAAAATTTGATTGCAGCGATTCTAAAATTCCTTCATTAAAGTATTTAGAGCCATCTGCATTTATCACGACCCATATTGCAGAACTATCTACGGTGTTTTCTTTAATAATCGGCTTATAACCCAGTGCCTTGATTTTCGAATAAATGGCTTCTGCATTGTTTTTCTTGGAATAAACTCCCAGCGATAGACCATTTGCCAGATCGCCACTGCCAAAAACATAGCTATCTATACCACGCTGATTAAGCTCATTAAGCTTTGCTTTTGCCTCAGATAAGCTTTTGAATGGCGGCAGGTAAACCAGATAGTCCTTAACCGCCGATTGTTTTAGTGTTTCCTGACGACTAGGCATATCAAGAGCGCCAAGCCTAAGAATGACTTGAGACGCAATACTGTCGCTTGAAAATGGCCCCAGCTGAACACATTCTGTAGCACCAGTCTGCAGACTGGTTGCTATCGACTTTGCTGTTTCTGACCCGAGAAGCTTTATATTGTTTATCTGAGCCGGCGATAGATTTGAGGCAGAGGGGGACACATCTTTATCTGCGGGGGCCTTTAAGAATGACCAGCCGAACAACACAACATTTAAGAATAGCAATACAAAAAATATCCATTTCATCAGTCACAACCCCGATGAATAAACGACATTCCTTTTAAAACAAGATTCTCTTCAAGCTGATGAGAACAAGATAACAGCGACGACACCTGAGCGGCTCCTCCTCCCGTGATAGTTACATCATAGCCTTTGTGTTTAAGAGAAATATACTCAAGTGCCGCTATTGCGGACAACATAACCCCGGACCTCATACAGTCCTCTGTATTCGAGCCAGGATTCAATGAAACATCCTCTCCAATATCCAATGAGGGTAAGTTAGCCACTGCCGGGAAAGACTTTAATTGAGACTCAGGGCTCTGCAGGATGTATCCCCCCAGATGTTTCCCGTTCGCAAGGAGGTCAATCGTTAGCGCCGTTCCCACAGAAACGATTATATATTTCCTTTTTGGATAAATATGATTAATAGCAATCATATTTAAAACCCTATCAACTCCAATACTAGTTACATCCTGATACGCAAGCTGAATATAATCGGTAAGCAGCTCTGATGTGACTCGATACCATTTAACGGCATAGCGATCAAGCATAGAGACAATCCTGTCAAAATGGCCTATATCACCCACAGCAGCAAGTCTAACCGTTACTGACTGACCAGCAACCTCCTGACCAAACATTAGTTCAATTTGCCGGAAATCAGAATTACGAAACCTGCCAGACAGGTGTCCAAGCCCTCCATAGCCCTGAAATTTAGTAAAAGTATTACCTATGTCTAGATCCAGATAAGCTTTCGCCATTAACGCCCTCGCAGACTCACTTCTCCAGCATTATAATAATGCTCTCCAGTATCTGTTCCTAATATAAGCAACCCTTCTGGGGTGATCCCTTGATGTACACCAGAGATTTCGCCATCATCCCCTGCAAGAACGCAGACATTCTGACCCAGGTAAATATCGCGATCATGCCAAAGCTCAATTAGACGATCTGGTTTGCTGAAGGCCACCGTAAAACAGTTAACCAGCTCTTCAATCACGGCTGCTGCCAAAAAATTTCGGTCAACATAACCCCCTATAGCCTCTCGCAAACTTATCCAAGGCTGGCCAATAAAGACATTTTTATCCAACTGGTTACAGTTAATACCCATTCCCACAGCGAGATGAGTGTAACCTTCTGTCGACTGCTTAGCTTCCAATAATATGCCCGCCACTTTTTTGCCATTCACATATATATCGTTTGGCCACTTAATGCCTATCTCCCGAACGCCTAACGACTTTATTGCATTGTAACAAGCGACTGCACTCCAAAGACTCAATACCGAAACCTGATGGAGAGGTCGCGGAACGCGACAAGCTGCCGACATCAGTAAATTATCACCAAACTTGGATACCCAGCTTCTCCCTCGCCTCCCTTTGCCTGAAACCTGATGTTCAGTTAAGAAGAAATTAAATTTATCTACAGACTTATGAGCTAGCGCTAGACTATTAGTCGAAGGTGTTACATAGGAAAGTTCAAGATTATCAATTCGATTGCCAACAGATGGCTTGATAAATGACCAGATTTTATTTTGGTCAAGTAGAATGATGGAATCCGGCAACGATAGCTTGACTGACGACCCTACCGAGATATCCAATCCCTGGCCTGATAAGTACTCAATCGCCTCCAGTACTGCGTATGTTTCTGTCTCACACTGTTGGGCAAGTTCACCTAAATTACTCTCTTTAGTTCTAAGCAAAACTTCCAGAACATTGATAGCAACAATCAACTGCAAAGTACCTACTCCGGCCAAGCGCGAAGTAGTGGAGTGTAGCATAGGTGTTGTCGGTAATGCGTCGACCAAAGAGTTTGATCCATGGCTTCCAACCCCCCGCATCGATACATCTGTCTCCAGACCGGGGTCGTGTTAGATGCCTGACGATGTCCTACTCTCACATGGGGAGACCCCACACTACCATCGGCGATGCGTCGTTTCACTACTGAGTTCGGGATGGAATCAGGTGGGTCCAACGCTCTATCGTCGTCAAGCAATTCGCTTGCTTCGGCTTTCGCCTGGGAGCCCGTGGAATCGCTTCTCACCAGCCCCCGCTGTTCTGAACAAGTTCGTCTATCGTCTCAACAAGTCATGTGTGTCTATCTCTATCCACACTTCACGTATCTTATCAGCGCTCAACCTCGCACATCGTCGTGCTCAAAACGCCTTAGGCGTTATATGGTCAAGCCTCACGGGCAATTAGTACTGGTTAGCTCAACGCCTCACAACGCTTACACACCCAGCCTATCAACCTCATAGTCTTTAAGGGCCCTTCAGGATCCTCTAGGGATCAGTGAGACCTCATCTTGAAGGGGGCTTCCCGCTTAGATGCTTTCAGCGGTTATCCTGTCCGAACTTAGCTACCCGGCAATGCCACTGGCGTGACAACCGGGACACCAGAGGTTCGTCCACTCCGGTCCTCTCGTACTAGGAGCAGCTCTTCTCAAGTCTCATTCGTCCACGGCAGATAGGGACCGAACTGTCTCACGACGTTCTAAACCCAGCTCGCGTACCACTTTAAATGGCGAACAGCCATACCCTTGGGACCGGCTTCAGCCCCAGGATGTGATGAGCCGACATCGAGGTGCCAAACACCGCCGTCGATGTGAACTCTTGGGCGGTATCAGCCTGTTATCCCCGGAGTACCTTTTATCCGTTGAGCGATGGCCCTTCCATACAGAACCACCGGATCACTAAGACCTACTTTCGTACCTGCTCGACATGTCCGTCTCGCAGTCAAGCGTGCTTATACCTTTACGCTATCCTCATGATTTCCGACCATGATTAGCACACCTTCGTGCTCCTCCGTTACTCTTTGGGAGGAGACCGCCCCAGTCAAACTACCCACCACACACGGTCCGTAATCCCGCTTAGGGACCAACGTTAGAACCTCAAGGTGACCAGGCTGGTATTTCAAGGTCGGCTCCATTAGAACTGGCGTCCTAACTTCAAAGCCTCCCAGCTATCCTACACAAGTCACATCAAAGTCCAGTGTGAAGCTATAGTAAAGGTTCACGGGGTCTTTCCGTCTAGCCGCGGATACACTGCATCTTAACAGCGATTTCAATTTCACTGAGTCTCGGGTGGAGACAGCTTGGCCATCATTACGCCATTCGTGCAGGTCGGAACTTACCCGACAAGGAATTTCGCTACCTTAGGACCGTTATAGTTACGGCCGCCGTTTACCGGGGCTTCGATCAAGAGCTTCGCTTGCGCTAACCCCATCAATTAACCTTCCGGCACCGGGCAGGCGTCACACCCTATACGTCCACTTTCGTGTTTGCAGAGTGCTGTGTTTTTAATAAACAGTTGCAGCCAACTGGTATCTTCGACTCTCGCTAGCTCCGGGGGCAAGCCCCTTCACCGGCAAGAGCGTACCTTCTCCCGAAGTTACGGTACCATTTTGCCTAGTTCCTTCACCCGAGTTCTCTCAAGCGCCTTGGTATTCTCTACCCGACCACCTGTGTCGGTTTCGGGTACGGTTCAATATGACCTGACGCTTAGAAGCTTTTCTTGGAAGCCGGGCATTAACCACTTCGGGGACCATAGTCCCACCGTATTCAGGTCTCAGTCTTCTCACTTAAGAGAGGGAACCGGATTTGCCTAATCCCCTAACCTACACCCTTAAACCTGGATAACCATCACCAGGCTGGCCTAGCCTTCTCCGTCACTCCATCGCAGTCATATTAAGTACGGGAATATTAACCCGTTTCCCATCGACTACACCTTGCGGTCTCGCCTTAGGGGCCGACTCACCCTGCCCCGATTAACGTTGGACAGGAACCCTTGGTCTTTCGGCGTGCAGGTTTTTCACCTGCATTATCGTTACTCATGTCAGCATTCGCACTTCTGATACGTCCAGCACACCTCTCGATGTACCTTCAACCGCTTACAGAACGCTCCTCTACCGATTACATTACTGTAATCCCGCAGCTTCGGTGGCCAGTTTGAGCCCCGTTATATCTTCCGCGCAGGCCGACTCGACTAGTGAGCTATTACGCTTTCTTTAAAGGGTGGCTGCTTCTAAGCCAACCTCCTAGCTGTCTAAGCCTTCCCACATCGTTTCCCACTTAACTGGCACTTGGGGACCTTAGCTGGCGGTCTGGGTTGTTTCCCTTTTCACGACGGACGTTAGCACCCGCCGTGTGTCTCCCGGATAGTACTCACTGGTATTCGGAGTTTGCATCGGGTTGGTAAGTCGGGATGACCCCCTAGCCGAAACAGTGCTCTACCCCCAGTGGTATTCGTCCGAGGCGCTACCTAAATAGCTTTCGAGGAGAACCAGCTATCTCCGAGTTTGATTAGCCTTTCACTCCTATCCACAGGTCATCCCCAGCCTTTTCAACGGATGTGGGTTCGGTCCTCCAGTTGATGTTACTCAACCTTCAACCTGCCCATGGATAGATCACTCGGTTTCGGGTCTACACCCAGCGACTCAACGCCCTATTAAGACTCGGTTTCCCTACGCCTCCCCTACTCGGTTAAGCTTGCCACTGAATGTAAGTCGCTGACCCATTATACAAAAGGTACGCAGTCACATTCCGAAGAATGCTCCCACTGCTTGTACGTATACGGTTTCAGGATCTATTTCACTCCCCTCACTGGGGTTCTTTTCGCCTTTCCCTCACGGTACTGGTTCACTATCGGTCAGCCAGGAGTATTTAGCCTTGGAGGATGGTCCCCCCTTCTTCAAACAGGATTTCTCGTGTCCCGTCCTACTCGTGCTCATGTAATCAGGATTTCAAATACGGGGCTATCACCCTCTATGGCTCCACTTTCCAGTGGATTCTTCTACCCAGTCTTACACTTCAGGGCTAATCCCCGTTCGCTCGCCACTACTTGGGGAATCTCATTTGATGTCTTTTCCTCGGGGTACTTAGATGTTTCAGTTCTCCCGGTTCGCCTCGTACACCTATGTATTCAGTGCACGATACCCGATAAATCGGGTGGGTTGCCCCATTCGGATATGTCCGGGTCACAGGTCGTTTACCACCTCACCGAACCTTTTCGCAGGTTACCACGTCCTTCTTCGCCTCTGGCTGCCTAGGCATCCACCGTATACGCTTAATTGCTTGACCATATAACCCTAAAACGTCTTATCTTCAGGTTTATACAGCGCTAACATGATACGTGCCTTGACGCTTGTCTTGACTTTTTTCGAACTCGTCCAGATTGTTAAAGATCATGCCCAATTCGTGTGAACGCTGACCGGCTCAACTTGCGTTTAAGGAGGTGATCCAGCCGCAGGTTCCCCTACGGCTACCTTGTTACGACTTCACCCCAGTCATTGACCCCACCGTGGTAAGCGCCCTCCTTTCGGTTAAGCTACCTACTTCTGGTGAAATCAACTCCCATGGTGTGACGGGCGGTGTGTACAAGGCCCGGGAACGTATTCACCGCGACATTCTGATTCGCGATTACTAGCGATTCCGACTTCACGCAGTCGAGTTGCAGACTGCGATCCGGACTACGACCAGCTTTCTCGGATTGGCTCCACGTCGCCGCTTCGCTACCGTCTGTACCGGCCATTGTAGCACGTGTGTAGCCCTACTCGTAAGGGCCATGATGACTTGACGTCGTCCCCACCTTCCTCCGGTTTGTCACCGGCAGTTTCCTTAGAGTCCCCGGCCGAACCGCTGGCAACTAAGGATAAGGGTTGCGCTCGTTACGGGACTTAACCCAACATTTCACAACACGAGCTGACGACAGCCATGCAGCACCTGTCTCAGAGTTCCCGAAGGCACCAATCCATCTCTGGAAAGTTCTCTGGATGTCAAGAGTAGGTAAGGTTCTTCGCGTTGCTTCGAATTAAACCACATGCTCCACCGCTTGTGCGGGCCCCCGTCAATTCATTTGAGTTTTAATCTTGCGACCGTACTCCCCAGGCGGTCTATTTATCGCGTTAGCTGCGCCACCCATCTCTAAAACGAAACGGACGGCTAATAGACATCGTTTACCGCGTGGACTACCAGGGTATCTAATCCTGTTTGCTACCCACGCTTTCGCACCTCAGCGTCAGTCTTTGCCCAGGGTGTCGCCTTCGCCACTGATGTCCTTCCGATCTCTACGCATTTCACCGCTACACCGGAAATTCCACACCCCTCTGCAAGACTCTAGCAAGTCAGTATCGTATGCAGTTCCCAGGTTGAGCCCAGGGATTTCACATCCGACTTAACTCGCCGCCTACGCGCGCTTTACGCCCAGTAATTCCGATTAACGCTCGCACCCTCCGTATTACCGCGGCTGCTGGCACGGAGTTAGCCGGTGCTTCTTCTGTGGGTAACGTCAATCATGAGCATTATTAATACTCACGCCTTCCTCCCCACTGAAAGTGCTTTACAACCCGAAGGCCTTCTTCACACACGCGGCATGGCTGGATCAGGGTTGCCCCCATTGTCCAATATTCCCCACTGCTGCCTCCCGTAGGAGTCTGGGCCGTGTCTCAGTCCCAGTGTGGCTGATCATCCTCTCAGAACAGCTAAGGATCGTCGCCTTGGTGAGCCTTTACCTCACCAACTAGCTAATCCTACGCAGGCTCATCTTAGAGCGTGAGGTCCGAAGAGCCCCCACTTTCGTCCGTAGACCGTATGCGGTATTAATCCGAGTTTCCCCGGGCTATCCCCCACTCCAAGGCAGATTCCTACGCGTTACTCACCCGTCCGCCGCTCGTCATCTTCCAGCAAGCTGGAAATGCTACCGCTCGACTTGCATGTGTTAAGCCTGCCGCCAGCGTTCAATCTGAGCCATGATCAAACTCTTCAGTTTAAAATCGTCGGTCAATACACCCTAAAGTGCACTAACCCAATTTTGACTCAGTTCGCTTATCAACAATTACTTATAACGTGTACAAATGAATTGTGAGTTCGCTTACTGATAATTCTCTTATGCGTCTTACCAGCCAGCGCCCACACGAATTGCCTGATTAACTTTTAAAGATCATGCCCAACCAAGGGTCTTATCTGCTTCGGCGTTTACCCCCGAAGCGAGGCGCGCATTCTACTCTTTCGCACCTCCCTGTCAACCTTTTTTTTGAAGATTTTTTCGTCCGTCGAATCTCAACTCATCTTCAAGCCGTCTTTTTCTGACGTCTCGGTGACAAGGAGCGCGCATTTTACTCTTTCGCGCCTCCCTGTCAACCGTTTTTTTGAAGATTTTTTCGTTGAAATTCAATGACTTATCCTTGAATCTCAACCCATCTTCAAGCCGTCTTTAGGGGACGTCTCGGTGACAAGGGGCGCGAATTCTAAACTCTTTTTGCTCAACGTCAATTCTTTTTTTAACCTAAAGTCACTTTTGCAATTTTCTTTTTTCCAGCCTGAATCAAGAAAGTACCAGCAGGTAACTTTAAAGAAGCATCCACTACGGCCCAATCTACTTTTACACTGCCATTTTTTAACATGTCGCGAGCCTGTGCGCTGTTATTGGCCAGTCCGGTTTTATTTAAAACAGCGCTGATAGGAAGCTCTACCTGATCTTCCAGCGCCACATCAACTTCCGGGCAACCTTCAGGAATTTCTCCCTCGATCACAGTGTTTCCCACTCCTTTATGGGCATTTTCTGCAGCGTCTTTATCATGAAACCGCTCAACCAGCTCACGAGCCAGTACATCCTTGACATCCTGGGGGTTTCGGCCGTTTTCAACATCCAGTTTCATCTGTTCAATCTGCTCAAGACTCTGGAAGGACAGTAATTCAAAGTAGCGCCAGATAAGAGAGTCGGGCATGGTCAGAATCTTGTTGTACATTTCTCCTGGAGCATCAGTGATACCGATATAATTACCGAGCGACTTGGACATTTTTTTTACGCCGTCCAAACCTTCCAACAGGGGCATCATAATGACCACCTGTTGTTCCTGACCGTAGTTCTTTTGCAACTCCCGGCCAACCAGCAGGTTGAATTTCTGATCCGTTCCACCCAACTCGATGTCCGCCTTCATCGCAACAGAATCGTAACCTTGCACCAGTGGATACAGGAATTCATGAATCGCAATAGATTGACCTGATTTATAGCGGTTTTTGAAATCCTCTCGTTCCAGCATCCGGGCCACATTATGCTGGGCAGCCAACCGAATCATCCCGTCAGCTCCTAACTGCCCCATCCACTCGGAGTTAAAGCAGACAGTTGTCTTTTCCGGATCCAGGATTTTGAATACCTGTTCTTTATAGGTGGCAGCATTTTGCTGAATCTGCTCGGGCGATAGTGGTGGGCGGGTGGCATTTTTACCAGAAGGATCGCCAATAAGACCGGTGAAATCACCAATAAGAAACATTATCTCGTGTCCGAGATCCTGTAACTGTCTCATTTTATTCAATACAACAGTATGTCCCAGGTGAAGATCTGGTGCCGTTGGATCAAAACCGGCTTTTACCCTTAATGCTTTTCCCTTTTTAAGTTTTTCTATCAGTTCATCTTCAAGCAGTATTTCGGCAGCTCCTCGCTTGATGATTTCCAGGGACTGATTGACATCGTTCATGTGTGTTCCCACGGTTCACTCGAAAAAAGGCGCGCATTATATCATTGTGTCCGCTTAAATTAAGGACAAGGGAAAAGATAAATCAGTTTTACAACGGAAGGGTTTTAACAAAAAACCAATGTTGTTAATCTTTGTGAAACAAGTTATTGAGAGTTTCGAGTGTTACAGTCAATTACGCAACTTCCAAAAGTACACCGCTTAAGTATCGGTGCTCTGGTTCTTCTTTCTATTTTTATTATTTATTGGCCACAACCAACAAACCCCGTACAGGTATCGCTGGTGCTTCCCGATCTTCCGCAGGAGCCAAATGTGACCGAACAACGGCCTGTAAACAGCTTTACAACATTTGAAATTGTTCTCGGAGACAGCCTTTCCACGCTATTTGATAAGGCTCTGGTATCACCACAGATTATGTTAAAGCTGATTGCCGACAAGCAGCAGAAAGAGTTGTTAAAGAATATTCAACCTGGTGAAACGATGGTGTTTGAGAAAAATCCGGAAGGAGATCTAGTTGGCATCAACTATATCAAATCTCCTCTGGTAACAGAGCGATTCGACTTTGTTGATGGCAGCTTCAATCACCGCACTCTTGAGAGAACACCAGAGTATAGAACCCGATATGCGGGAGGAACGATCACCTCTTCTTTATTCCTGGCCGGGCAGCAGGCAGGAATGTCTGATGCCCTCACCATGGAACTGGCTCAAATTTTCGGTTGGGACATAGACTTTGCTCTTGATATCAGATCCGGAGACAGCTTCAGCCTTATCTATCAGGAGAAGTTTCTGGATGGTCAGTTTTTGGGCTATGGCCCGATATTAGCCGCCAAATTTACCAACAATGGAACTGAGTATGCTGCAGTTCGCTTTACCGATGAAAAAGGGCATTCCGATTTCTATAGCCCAGACGGGCGATCCATGAGGAAAGCTTTTTTGCGTACTCCGGTTGAGTTCGCTCGCATCAGTTCACCGTTCAGTCTTGGTAGAAAACATCCGATTCTTAACAAAATCCGCAACCACAAAGGCACCGATTATGCGGCGCCAAGCGGCACACCGATTAAGGCTGCTGGTGACGGCAAGATTACTTTTGCTGGCAAAAAGGGTGGTTATGGTAATGTCGTCGTCATTCAACACGGCCAAAGGTACTCTACTTATTACGCACACATGAGAGCATTTGCCAAGTCGATCCGGTCAGGCAAGATGGTGAAGCAGGGGCAAATTATCGGTTATGTAGGCATGACTGGATTGGCAACTGGTCCCCATCTTCATTATGAATTCAGGGTCAATGGCGTGCCGGTCAATCCAGTAACAGTTGAACTACCCAGTGCCGAACCCATCAAAAAGGATCTGAAAGCCGCTTTTGAACGCCATGCCACAAACATGCTTGGACAACTGTCCTCATTTGAGAGCAATGGCTTTGCCAAAGCTGATTAAAAATAGATGTAGCCCTGCTTTTTAAGTTCTTCTTCTTTAGCGGGGCCGTAGGGAACAGTGTTCACAAATGGGGGAAGCTGGTCACGGCTGATATCATGCTCCCCCATCCAGGTTTCACAGATCTGAATATCCACCACATTAAAAGCATCCAGTTTGGCTGCCAGATCAACGATTTCTTTATTTGCCTGGTAGTTCTCATGCAAAAAAGTTTCAACCTCATCACCATGCAACACCAAGGCAATGGGAACCTGCTGTTGAAATCCGAGCTGGTGGGACATCAGATCCTCTGCCCGTTTTAGAATTGAATAAATCTCATTTGAGCTATGGCTTTCAATTTCAGCCATGTAGTATCTCGGTGTGTCATCCTCAGCCCATCCCAGAACACAGACGATCGAAAGCCACACCGATAACACGAATTTCATAGACTTATCCAGTCAGATTGAAAAGGAAGACCCACATCCACAGGTTGTCTCTGCCTGGGGATTGTTGATAACGAATCGGGCTCCTTCAAGCCCCTCGATATAATTCAACTCGGAACCGGCTAGATATTGAATACTTAACATATCCACCAGAACGGAAGCTCCCTCTTTGGAGATGCAGGTGTCATCCTCCGCCTGCTCCTCATCAAAAGTAAAGCCATACTGGAAACCTGCACATCCGCCTCCGGTCACAAATACCCGCAACATCAATTGCTGGTTATCTTCCATTTCCACCAACTGCTTTATTTTGTTGACTGCGGCGTCAGTCAGGATAATCGGTTCTGCTTCGCTCATATAACCCAATAAATTTATGATAATGAAGAACCATTATCGCTAAACCCTAGTGCAGCCATCAAGTATTGTTTTGGGATTCAGGCAGGCTTAATACAGTTTTGTCATTGCCTTTTCCCGAGAAGAGCCCTTTTTTTGGCTTGGCATCATCGCGATGAAGCAACTTGCCATTGACCCTTGCTCCTAAAACCATTTCCATCATTTTATAGTGAACATCCCCCTCCACATTAGCTTTCTGGGCCAGCTCGATATGCTCGGAAGAGTAGATATCACCTTTAACGGTGCCGTTGACAATCACTTTAGGAGCTTTAATTTCGCCCTCAATAATTCCTTTATCGCTGATTTTGACCACTGCCGCTGAATCATCTTCAGCCAGAATATTCCCGGTTATCTTGCCATCGAGATGCAGCTCACCCTTTACTTTCAGATCGCCTACGACTTCAGAATTATTTGAGATTATGGTTATGTCATGTTTCACGTTTTTATCATTGCCCCACACTGCTGCCTGTCTCCAGAGCTTTCCAATCATAGAGCTTTTCCACTCTGGCAGTTTTATTCCCGGTAGCCTGTGCGACAACCTGAATCTGCTCGGGTGTAAAGCCTTCTGGAAGATTAAGCTCACCTCTTATTTCTTGAAAATATCGATACCGGAATTTGATATCGGTTTTATCCACTTCTTCAGAAATATCTTTTAGTGGAATAGTCTGTTTCTCGCCATTGCTCTGTCCAAGAATGCTGACTTCGACAAATCCCTGGATATAACGACTGTTATCGCCCACCTGCGTCAACATCAATTTGTAACGAAAACGCGACAGGTCTGTTGTCGACGTAATACTCATTTCCTGTATCCGCAAACCACTACTGTTATTGGCAGGGGCCATAATTCCTTTATACAGCGTAACTTCTTCCTGCAGACTTGCCACCTGATCTTTCAGAACTTTGATCGTCTGCTGATTTTTCTGACTTGCGACTCTGTCCACTTCAGCGCCTTTTTCGGCAGTCGCTGCTCTGAAAACAGCGCTTTCCAGTTGCCGGGTCAGATCCTTCACCTGAGATTGTAAATTTACGATCTGCTCATCTTTGTGGTTGTCATTGACAAAGCTGAGCTTGCGGTCGTGACCATACCAATACCCCCCCAAGACTGCACTTGAAAGCAATATCAGCATCAAAACAGCCTTAAAAAATTTCCACCAGGGGTGGTAGTACCCAACTACCAAACGTTTTTGTTTGCTACCTTTCACTCTAGCCATTTTGTTCTAAACATCTCGCTTATTATTAATTACTAGAAGCCTTACTATTCAGTATAACCGAGTCGGCACATTCTTCTGGAAAAAAGTAGTAAAACTGACTGTCTACAGATGATTCGGTTATGACCACGCCGGCTTGGCCATCATAACAACTCTATGCGCTGCTAACACTTGATCTCTACAGCTATGACAGCTTTGTCATATTTCCATGAATACCGCTATACTGGCGCTCACGGAGAACAGCTACGTTTCTTCCTATCATGTCAGGTCTCATGCTGACTGAACCGATATATATCAACTGTCTTATCACCAGTCTTTGGTATTGTCACGGCACATGTCATTGTGCCTTCAGCAGCATATCCGGTTATTTCAAACATTTGTGGATTTCAATTCAATCATGAGTAGTGCTAATAAGGAATCGACACCTTCCGGCAGTGGTAATATTGAGCAACCCAGTAATATTGTCAGAAGATTTCTAAACAAGGATAAAACTCCGCTCTCCATACTGATACTTTCCTCTATTATTGGCGTTGTGGCCGGGGTTTTCGCCAGCTACTTTGAAATTGGTATTCATGCCATTGCGGCACACAGAACGGACTTTATACGCGAATCACTACCTGCCTGGGTTGTCTGGTTTTTTGCCTTTTTGATCAGTGCATCACTGGCCAGTATAGGCTATTACCTGACTCAGCGGTTCGCGCCGGAAGCCGCCGGCTCGGGCATCCCGGAGATAGAAGGTGCCATGGATAATCTTCGTCCGGTCCGCTGGTGGCGGGTACTACCGGTTAAGTTTATCGGCGGTCTTGGTTCCCTGGGTTCAGGAATGATTCTGGGGCGTGAGGGCCCCACCGTTCAGATGGGCGGTAATATCGGTCGTATGATGTCGGATATATTTCGTCTGAAAAGCGAAGAGGGTAAACATTCACTACTGGCAGCTGGCGCTGCCGCTGGCCTTTCGGCGGCCTTTAATGCGCCACTGGCGGGCACCATGTTTGTCATCGAAGAGATGCGCCCTCAGTTTAAGTACAGCCTGATCGCCATCAAAGCAGTGTTCCTGGCATCCATCACGGCCAACATTGTATTCCGGGTCATTCATGGCCAGGATGCGGTCATTACCATGCCCAGCTATGAGCCACCTGAACTGCGGAGTCTCTGGCTCTATCTGGTACTGGGAATACTATTCGGCATCATGGGTGTGCTGTTTAATAAAATGGTCGTAAAAGCTCTCGACCATTTCGCTAAACTCTATCGAGGCAGTCGTTGGCGGCAGCTTGGTATCGGAGCGTTCATTGGCGGTTCGTTTGGAATTTTGTTGTTGTATATTCCAGAGCTCACCGGTGGTGGACTGCAACTTATTCCGCAAGCCACCAATGGCGCCTACAGTCTGATGATCCTGCTGGCACTGTTTATTGGCCGGGTATTCCTAACCCTCGTCTGTTTTGGCTCGGGTGCTCCAGGGGGCATTTTTGCGCCCATGCTCGCCATAGGGACATTGTTTGGTACGTTTTTCGGGCTGGCCTCTCAGGCATTATTTCCAACAATGAATATCGAACCGGGCACATTCGCCATAGCAGGTATGGGCGCACTGTTCGCCGCAACTGTGAGAGCACCTTTGACAGGCATCACACTGGTGATTGAAATGACCAATAATTATCACCTGATCCTGCCATTGCTGATAACCTGTCTGGGAGCCACCATGCTGGCTCAGTTGCTTGGAGGACGCCCCATTTATTCTCAATTACTGGAGCGCACTCTGCGCGAAAGCCTGAGGAAACAACATAAAGAAGAACAGAACGCTGAGCAGCAAACACAGGAAGCGGACACAACGGCACAGAAGTCTGCCCCATAATTTACCAATAAGACCGTTACGAGAGAGGAGAAACTGATGCTTTATCTTTGGATTAAAGCTTTGCACATCATTGCCGTTGTCACCTGGATGGCCGGTATCTTTTACCTGCCAAGACTGTTCGTCTATCACGCCATGACTGATGATGAAGCTGGCAGGGAACGCTTCAAAATAATGGAGCGCAAACTTTACCGGGGCATTATGGTGCCATCCGAAATTGCAGTGTTGATTCTGGGTGTCTGGTTGTTATGGCTGAATCCGGGCTGGCTATCCCAGGGTTGGCTACATGCCAAATTACTGCTGGTTGTACTGCTGATTGGCTATCAGCACTGGCTCAGTTATCTGATGAAACAGTTCCGTGCTGACCGAAATACCAAAAGTGACAAGTTCTATCGGGTCATTAATGAACTGCCTGTCTTTATTTTGATTGGCACTGTCATTCTGGTAGTAGTCAAACCATTTTGATTCAAGACCTGGCACCTGCCAGGCCTTGTAAATGACATCAGAGTAAATCGCTGCGATCTTCGTAGAGCTTACGGATTTCGCGGGAGTGTCCAAGCTGCAGGGCCTTAGCAGCTTTTTCCTGCAGCTTGGCATGCGCAACCGAACGAATCAGCAGTTTCACCGCCGGCACGTTGGCCGGACTGACCGACAACTCTGAAACTCCCAGTCCGACCAGAATACTGGCCATATCCGGGTCAGCCGCCATATTTCCACATACCCCCACCCATTTACCATGAGCTTTGGCGGCCTTGACGGTCATGTCGATCAGTTTCAACAATGCCGGGCTATAGCTATCCGCTTCCGCAGCCAGTTGTGGATGCAACCGATCCATTGCCAATGTGTACTGGGTCAGATCGTTGGAACCTATGGAAAAGAAATCAACTTCTTTGGCCAGATGATCCGCCAGCAATGCGGCCGATGGCACTTCGATCATAATACCCAGCGGTAATACCGGTGCATTCAGCTCCCGACGAACCTGTTCAGCAATATCACGCGCCACTTGCCACTCAGATAACTTGGCAATCATCGGAAACATAATGTGAATGCCGGACGACACCTGTTGTTCATGCTGCCAAATCGCGGTCTGGTATATGGCTTTAAGCTGATTACGGAACATGGCTTCATTACGCAATGATAACCGTATTCCCCTCACCCCCAGAAAAGGATTGTCTTCATGGGGCATGTGCAACCAGGACACCGGCTTATCACCGCCGATATCTGCAGTTCGCACAATTAACTGCCGGCTTCCCAACACGGAAACGATCTGTTTTAACGATTCGTATTGCTCATCGACCGTCGGTTCAACAGCAGATGCTTCAAACATAAACTCAGTCCTGAGCAGACCAACGCCCTCACCACCGTTTTCGAGCACAGATTGAGCATCCTGTGGTTTGGCAATATTACATACCACTTCGATACCCACACCGTCTGTTGTCACGGCTGCTTCAAATTTTTGGGAGTTTTCTACATCCTGAATATCTTTCCAGGCTTTGATCAGCTGATCTGCCTGCAACCGGGTTTGCTCGTCTGGTTCAACTATCAACGTTGCCGCCTGAGCATCCAGCACTGCGGCCTGATCATCTGACAGCCGCTCCAAAAGACCGGTTCCAGCCCCGACAATTGCCGGAATGCCAAGCGCTCTGGCCAAAATCGCCATGTGGCTGTTTGGTCCGCCCAGTTCGGTACATATTGCCTTAATCGGCACCTGATCAAGATAGGCCGTTTGCGAGGGCGTCAGTTCTGAAGCGACCAGGATAAAATCCCGGTCATGGGGAAACTGAAAACCGTCTCCTTTGTTCTCCAGAATTCGCGCTACACGCTGGGCAACATCGTACATATCTGCGGCGCGTGCCTTTATGCGTTCATCTTCGAGCGCCTCAAGCGCGGCTATCTGATCCTTTAAAGCCCGATCCCAGGACCAGGCCGCCTTATGGCCTTCCCGAATAATATCTTTGGCCGTGGCCACAATAGAATCATCTCGCAACAGCTGTTGTTGAGCCTTAAAAATCGCTGCATCTGCAGGCGCAGATTGTTGCATCTGTTGGTAAAGTTCGGTCAACTGATCGAATGCCCTGAGCAATGCTGCGTCCAACGCCCGAAGCTCCTCTTCAGGGTCGGTTGCTGTTTTCTGCAACTGCAGCTCTTCTTCTTTAAAGACATAGATGCCTGCACTGGCGATACCGGGTGAAGCTGCAGCACCTTTGACAATCAATCGTCCCAGAGGATTTTCGATGGACTTCAACCCCTGTAATGGATTGTAACTGGCATGGCCGCCTGCCTCTGCTTCATTGTCCAACCCCTGAGCCAGCATATCAGCCAAATAAGATACTGCTGCTTCCGCCTGAGGCCCCTGAGCAGAAATGATCAGTTCATCTTCAAAGCTGGCACCAAGGGTCAAAATGGAAGCCATCGATTTAGCATTCACAGCTTTATTGCCAAAACGAATACGAATGTCAGTATCGCTATATCCTGCCGCCTGTTCAGCCAACAGCGTTGCCGGACGCGCATGCATACCGGCTTTATCAATAATTCTAACCTGACGATGAACTGGAAAGTCTTCAGCCATTGATGTAGTTTCGCGAGTTACCTCCTGCCCCAACGCCTCTGCAATTTCAATCGCGCTGGCAGTACTACCCAACCGCCGGGCGAGAGTTTCATCCATAACCACATTGGTCAGCTTACTCAGTACCTGCAAGTGTTCATCGCTATTGGCAGCAATGCCAACCGCCAAATGCACCATCTCTCCCCGATCATTCCACACCACTCCCTGCGGAAACTGAGCCACAACAATACCGGTTTTGAGCACCAGGTTTTTAGCTTCAGCATTACCATGAGGAATCGCAACACCGTTGAGCAGATAGGTACTGACCTGTGCCTCACGGGCTTTTAATGCATCACTGTAATCGGCAGCCACATAGCCGCTTTTCAACATTTGCTCAGCCAATAAATTAAGCGCCTCGTCTTTGGATGCGACAGACTGTCGAATCAGAATATCATCAAGTGACAGGGTCAATCCGGACTTTGGATCCGACTCAGTTGGCCGGCGGCACGGGTTCCGAAACATCAGACGCATGTTTACCGGAAAAGATTTTCTTAAAAAAAGACATGGCCACTCCTGCTATTTATAAATAAACCAAGCTCTGATGATCGCCATGTACATCAACCAATTCATCAGAGCACTCTGCTCACAAATACTGTTCCATATGCTGATAAATATCTGCCACAACCTCTCCCTGCCCGGTTCCGGACAGCTCGGCGAATACTTCAGCAACACCTTTTTGTTTGATCAACTCATGCATTTCCGCCACTTGCGGGTCTTCGTCATTGTGAAAATGCATGGCCGCTGCAGCTCCCAATAAAAGTTTATCCACTGGCAGTGAAAATGACAGTGCGGTCGATAATGGGCTTGCAATGCGCTCTCCACGGCTCAGCTTGCGAATCGGCTGGCGGCCGACCCGTGCGACATCATCCACGATATAAGGATTTTCAAAACGCTTGATGATTTTATCGATGTACGCCTGATGCGCAGCGGGATCAAAATGATGCTTGGCGATCAACGCCGCACCTGACTGTCCCATGACGGCACGCACTACTGCATTAACCCGCGTATCAGCAATTGCTTCGGCTATGGTATTAAATCCAAGATACTGCCCGACCCAGGCACAAACGGCATGGCCGGTATTAAGTGTAAACAGTTTGCGCTCCACTCCGGCTTCCAGATTATCCACCGCCGTCATACCGGGAATATCCGGTACCTCTCCAGCAAAGGCCGATTTTTCCACCAGCCACTCACAGAATTCTTCCACCCTGACAGCCAAAACGTCATCTGTCTTCTCCATCGGAGGCACAATACGATCAACCGCCGCATCAACAAAGGCCACCCACGATGGCAACTCAATCGGCAATTGTTCGAGTACCAACTGCTTTAATTGAGAGGTCGCTCTAACTGCATTTTCACAGGCAATAATATTCAAAGGCTCAGTACGGCCATGCTGTACTGCCAGCTCAATACCACGAACAAGGGCAGGTGCAATCCACTTCAGAACATTCGGTCCGACTGCCGTAGTGACAAGCTCTGCATCAACCAGTGCATCGATCAACGCCTGACTGTTGGAGTCCACGCCATCGACCGGACCGACCTCAACAGACTGTCGGCTTTCGCCGACCACTTCTACAGAGTATCGACGACGCTTCGACAGAGCCTCTACAAGCTCTTTTTGTACATCTGCAAATATCACTTTGTATCCGGCCTGGGACAACAACATACCGATAAATCCCCGGCCAATATTGCCCGCCCCGATCTGAACAGCCGTTTTCATATCTTTCTCCAAGTTTCTGACTATAAAAGAAGAAAGGTCTTAACGATTTCTCATTAAGACCCTCATGCGACAAATTCAGGCTTTCAGGCGGGCGACAAGATCGTCGTAAAAGGCACCATCCATGAAGTTGCCAATACTGAAATGCTGAGCGGAAGGTAATTTTTGCTGAGCCCGGGGAGTCAGCTCCGCCTGCGTAATCACAATGTCGGCATCTGCCAGATCATTGATAGCAAGGTTGATCACTTCGATATTTAGTCCGGCGTCTTTGACTTTATTGCGCAAAACAGTCGCGCCCATCGCCGATGAACCCATACCGGCATCACAAGCCACGACTATTTTCTGTACTTTCGAAGAGGACAATACCGCGCCTTTGGACTCAGCTTTCATCGCTGCCATATCTGCCTGAGCGGCAGCCAGATCGGTGGTTTCAGTGTTATCCATGCGAATAAAAATGGCGGCCACAACAAAGGAAACGGCTGCTGCTGCTGCAATGGAAGCCCAGGTCAGCAGAATACCGGCCCCTTTGGTGGACATCAGTGTCAACGCAAAAATAGAACCAGGAGATGGTGGACCAGCCAAACCGTTGCCAAACATCATGTTCACAGTCACGCCTGTTACCCCCCCGGCGATCACAGCGAGAATCAGACGGGGTTTCATCAATACATAAGGGAAATAAATTTCGTGGATACCACCAAGAAAGTGAATGATGGATGCACCGTAAGCGGATGATCTGGCTGCACCTTTGCCAACCAGCATAAAGGCCAGCAACACTCCCAGCCCCGGTCCGGGGTTGGTTTCAATCAGATAAAAAATGGATTTACCCACGGCAGCTGACTGCTCAGCCCCCAACGGCGTGAATACACCATGATTGATGGCATTGTTCAGGAACAGAATTTTGGCCGGTTCAACAATAATGGACACCAGCGGCAATAACTTATGATCGACGATCCAACCGACACCGGCTCCCAGCCCCTGGGTCAATACCTGAACAACCGGACCAATAACCACATAAGCCAGCAATGCGGTAATCATACCGAGGATGCCGATAGAAAAGTTATTGACCAGCATTTCAAAGCCGGCTTTCACTTTACCGTGAACCGTTTGATCGAATTTTTTGATGACGTAGCCGCCCAAAGGACCCACGATCATAGCGCCCAGGAACATCGGAATATCTGCACCGACGATAACCCCCATGGTGGTAATGGCACCGGCAACTGCACCCCGGTCACCACCAACCAGTTTGCCGCCGGTGTAACCGATCAGCAGAGGCAAAAGATAATTGATCATCGGACCGACCAACGCCGCCAGAGTCTCATTGGGCAGCCAGCCGGTTGGAATAAACAGTGCGGTAATCAGGCCCCAGGCGATGAACGCACCGATATTCGGCATGACCATGGCACTGAGGAAACGCCCAATTTTCTGGACGCCAACTTTCAAGTTGTTTGTCTGCGACATAAAGTATTCCTCAAATTATTGTTATTGAAGGATTGCTTACTTCGCTTCGGATATTCCGTGTCGTCCAAAAGCGCTGTATAAGCTGGACAAAATTTCGTCTTTATCCCCGGTTTGGGCCCACATAGACTGGACATCGGTCAGAGTGATCAGCTCGGCAATGGCGGAAAAAACCTTTGACTGACTTTCCCGCAGCCGTTGCAAATCGCTGCTCTGAACCGGCACTACATGCATGAACACAAAACGTACAGCCTCATCTGCGCCATCCCAGGTGAACTCATCACTTTTCACGCGGGCAAAACACAGCGACGGCTCGCTGATGTAATGGCTCAGCGCATGCGGTATGGCCATGGAAGCGCCGGCAAAAGTACTGACTTTCTCTTCACGGCTGATCACATCCTGATAAAGCAATGCCGGCGAGTCGGTTCTTTTTACTAAAAACAGCTGACCACACAGGTGGTGGATCAGTTCTTGTTTAGTTGGTGCTTCGATATCCAGCAGGACCATTTCTTTTGTTATTAAATTGGTACCTTTCACAATCATCTCCTAATGACTGTTGCTCAGAAAACTACAGCATCTGATCAAAAATGGTCAAATTTAACAAAAATCAAAAGTGAAAATTTCGGCTTAAATAGGCAATTTCTGATAAATACAATCAAAAAAGATCAAAACTAGTCATTTTTAAGTGCAAAAATTTGATGGGAAAAAGAAATAATCAGATATAATCAATACATTTCAAAATAGATCAAAAAATAAGCAGCCGCCATGAATGAAAGTAGTCGACACCGGAAAATTTTGCAGTACCTGTCCGAACACACTTCAGCCACCGTAACTGAACTGGTTGATTTTCTCGATAAATCCCCGGCTACCATCCGTCGAGACATCACCAAACTGGATGAAAGTAAAAAACTCAAAAAAGTCCGAAATGGTGCTGAGCGGATAGCCATAGAACTGCATCAGAACGATCATGCACTGAAAAGCCTGTACCCGAATATGTCGGACATCCATAACGTGATCGAAAATGACCGTATCGCCCGCAAAGCCGTCGAACTGTGCATGGAGAAAGACAATGTATTTATCAGTGAGGGTGCGGCGACCTTTTTAATGGGGCGCTATTTGCTAAGCCGTAACATTCAGGTCTATACCAACTATATGCCATTGGCGACTTATCTGATTACCGAAGACTTCCCACACCTGATTGTTCTGGGTGGACAATATGTCAAAAACCAAAACCTGTTGGTCTCACCTGACAGACACAAAAACTACCAGGGCCGTTATTTGTTTTGCAGCGGCGATGGCATCACTGAATCCGGGCTGACCAAATCAGGTCTGCTTGCTTTTATGGAAGAAAAAAAGCTGGTCGAACATGTCGATAAGATTGTTGCATTGATTGATAGTGACAAAATAGGAGTGATCGGAGGAGTACTGCTTTTCAGCCTTGATGAACTCGATATCGTTATTACCGGGAAAGACGCTGATCCAGAAATCATTACCCAACTTAAAGAAAAGAATATTGCCGTTTATTTAGTTTAACAATGCTAAAAAACCCTTAAGAGACCTTTGTCGGATTAAGCAATAGGTTTTTCCGACGCCGGAAAAACCGCTCATAAAAACAGGTATCAGAAAAGCTCCCAAAATGATGTCAAAAACTTAAAAATATTCACAGAAATTTTCCATACTGAGAATATGAACACACTTTAAATGCAAGCCTTTTTGCTGATTGTACTTCCTGATTTTGCAAGCCAATATCTATGGTGCAGTTACATAATTTCACCTGGAATATACTCAAAATGAAAACATCCAAAACTCTCCAAATGGCATGTGTCGCAGCTCTTTGTTCCATGGCCATCGCCGCAACCGCAGAAACCACTCAAACATTGGACGACATCCTGCCCTACGGTCGCTCTCTCAAAACCGTAGAGTCTCTTGTTAACGCTCTTGAAAACGGCGCTATCGTCAATGCGTCTGTGGACCTTTCTGCATGTACCAGACAAGACGGCGGAACTGCTTCGCAAACCAGGGGTGGGCTGACCGTCTCTCCTTATCGCCTGCAAGCCGACGGCACACTGTCTTTCTCTGATTCACACTTTACCGTTTCCACCCGTTCCGGCACGCCAATGCCCATCATGCAATTCCTGCGTTATAGCGTTAAACCAGAAGGTGCGATTACAGTCACTTCCTTTATTTTTTCAGTTCCTGACTACCGCCTGACCAGTGAAGTCGGTTTCGATTGTGCTATCAATGACGGAGTCAGCTTCCACGCCGCTTATTGAGCAACCCATTCTGGCCTTTCCAGGCCAGCCTTAGCCTCATAACGGGAACGGATTTGCGAGGCTCTGCGCGATCAACAATAATAGGCCGGCATTTTTTTATTTCTGGATCCCAGCATGACAAAAACCTCTCAAACCCTGTTTGATCGCGCGCGCCAGTTTATTCCCGGTGGAGTGAATTCTCCGGTCCGGGCGTTTAAAAGCGTTGGCGGCACCCCTGTATTTTTTAACCGGGCCAACGGATCGCGCATTTATGACACCGCCGATAAAGCCTACATCGATTACGTTTTGTCCTGGGGCCCTATGATTCTGGGGCACAATGCCAAGGTGATTACCGATGCCATCAAACAACAGCTTGATAAAGCAATTGGCTTTGGCGCTCCTACCGAACTGGAAATCGACATGGCAGAGAAAATCTGTCAGCTTTATCCCGCTATTGATCAGATCCGCATGGTGAACTCTGGAACCGAAGCGACCATGTCTGCCATTCGTTTGGCCCGGGGATATACCGGCCGCGACAAACTGGTGAAATTTGAAGGCTGTTACCATGGTCACGCCGATTCTCTACTGGTAAAAGCCGGTTCTGGCGCGTTGACCTTGGGCGTCCCCACCTCACCTGGCGTGCCTGCCGCAGTGGTTGAACAAACCATTACCTTGACCTACAACGACAGCGATGCCGTCAAGCGCTGTTTTGAAGAGTACGGCGACGAAATCGCCTGCATCATCGTGGAGCCGGTGGCCGGAAATATGAACTGCATTCCTCCAGAGCCCGGTTTCCTGGAAACCCTGCGCGAACAGTGTAGCCAGCACGGCGCAGTACTGATTTTTGATGAGGTCATGTGTGGCTTCCGGGTTGCTCTAAATGGCGCACAGGGTCTGTACGGCATAACACCCGACCTGACCACTCTTGGAAAGGTCATTGGAGCCGGCATGCCAGTAGGCGCTTTCGGTGGCAAACGGGAAATCATGGAACACCTGGCACCCACCGGACCGGTATATCAGGCCGGCACCCTGTCAGGTAACCCGCTGGCCATGGCTGCCGGCCTGGCCATGATGGAGGAGCTGGTCAAACCGGGAGTCTACGAACAGCTGACGGCAAGAACCACACAACTAACCGAAGGACTGCAGGCTCTGGCGGCAAAACACCGCCTGCCATTCCAGACCAATCAAGTGGGTTCGATGTTTGGCCTGTTCTTTTCCGAGGAGACCAACATTCGCCGTTATGATCAGGTAATGAAAGGCAATACTGAGCGCTTTAACCGCTTTTTCCATGGCATGCTCGAAGAGGGGGTTTATCTGGCACCTTCGGCATTTGAAGCCGGATTCATGTCTCTGGCTCACAGTCAGGAGGATATTGAACAGACGCTCGCTGCCGCCGATAAAGTCATGGCCAGTCTGTAAACTGAATTTTTCGGCCAAGCCGTTGTTTTTTATAAATTTTATTTGACAGCGAGACGAACTATCCCTATAGTTCGCCTCGCTTCAATGCCTGGGTGGTGAAATTGGTAGACACGCTAGCTTCAGGTGCTAGTGGCTTCACGGCCGTGGAGGTTCAAGTCCTCTCCCAGGCACCATTTCAAATTTTTGGTGACTTATTTCCGAACACAGAATCGGGATTATCAAGTTAACCAGAGTCAAAATCTTTATTTTCCCTTTCGTTCAGACTTCCAATCAGTTTTTTAATCCCTTTCAACTTCTTTAGCTGTTCTCAACTGCTGAACTTGAACAGAGTTTCAGCTTAGGTCGATTCCAGTCGTTGAAATAACAGCTTATGAACTGAGGCTTTCATCGATGATGGAAACAGATACACCAGAGCGACCCTATGGAAGTGTTAACGCTATTGTTTAGAGATCACCGGTGGCGGAGGGAAACAAAAAGACTGGAACACGCTTTAGCGCAAATGACCTTCGAGCTGATTAAACCAGGCAACTTGAGGCTGATGCCTGTTCACAGCAAACACCCGCCCTCATGTCTGGGTGCGATATTTCTCCCGGTTTTCCTGTTTCTTGGCTTCGCTTTTTTTAATTAACACGTATACCGCTCCGACGCCGCCATGGTGGCGCTGGGCACTGTGAAATGCCAATACTTCGGGAATTTCCCGCAACCAGCGGTTGGTATAACTTTTCAGTAATGCTGGAGGATCACCTTTCTCACCTTTGCCATGGAGAATAATGGCGCAGCGGGCATCGTAGCGCAGGCAATCCTGGATAAACCGGATCACCTGACGACGCGCCTGTTCCACTGTCTGATGATGCAAATCCAGCCGCGCTTCCACAGGATATCGACCTTGCTTCAGGCGACGGAATACGCCATGAGCCAGCCCTGGCCGTTTATAGCCGATCACGTCTAAAGGATGTACCAACTCAAGGTGGTCAATACTCAGGCCATTTTGATCCACGGATTTATCTGTCTGAGCATCCCGCCGACGTTGCTGCTGACCGGGAGATTGTTCACTACCAGTGTGTTTGTTCAGCACAACACGAGTCTTGGTCTTGAGTGGTTTGACACCCTTCATCTCAGCCAGGAAGGCCTGTAAATCATCTTTCTGATCAGACAAATTTTGCTCCGGTTTTTATCCAATCCACCTTTAATAGGGGCGGTACATCATTTAGACAAGACAGGAGTCTTCCCTTCAAAAGACCTTAGCTATGCAATGTGAATGCAGCGTGCGCCATCAGGCACACATATGGTGAGCCAGCTCACGGATCTCAGGGATCACCCGGCGGGCATTTTCGCTCAGCAGGGCTTTAATGCTGTCATCCATCCGGAACGGAAACCAGCTCTGGATCTGATCCAGTACCCGCCCGAGGTCGTTGTGATCCATGTTCCGGGACATCACCACCCCGGCCAGCACAATCTTCACATCAGGACCATCCCGATGGATTTTACGCAGAATATTGGAAATGGCCTGAATCTGCTGCACGACCGCACCAGGTAACTTCCAGTGGGCCAACAGTATGGATGACGCCTCAAACCGGTTGATTCCCAACGCCCGCTGCTCGATCCGTATCTGCTCCTGCAGGCTCTGACTTTCGTTCAATAATGGCCAGACGACTTTGATTTCCTGCGGCCGCAATGATGCCAACAACAGCAAGCCGATCTGGGCCAGCAGCGCCACGAGATAATGCTGATGACAGACAGCCTTGTTGTTTCCTGCCTGGTGCGATAACTGCTCCGCCCACCAGGCAGCGCTCAGAGACTGGGTCCAGAATTCGCCCAGATCAATCAGGTCCGGATGGTGACGGGTCAGCTCACTGCCGGCCAACATGGCGATTGCCAGATTCATCACCGTATCGGCACCGAGAACATTAATAATGGCCTGCTCCAGTTCAAGTACCGGTGAGGCACCAAAGAAAGCACTATTGGCCATACCGATAATCTTACCTGTCAGTACCGGATCCTGACGGATAATGCTGACCAGACTGCCCATTTCATACTGATCGTCATTCAACAGCATGATCACATCCCGACAAACGCCCGGAGCCGATGGCAGGTGGCTATCCTGTTGCAAATCGATCTGCGGGGTGGAAATCGTACACAGACGGGTCAAGTTGCGGAATTTGGACGGAGTAAGTCCATACCAACCTTTAAACGCGCGTTCAAAAGAGGCCCGTTCCGAAAAGCCCAGCTGATGGGCAATACGGTCGTAGTCGATATCCTGCAACCCCAGTAATTCCAGCGTGCGGGTCTGACGATAACTGGTGATGAGACTTTTAAAGGTGGCGGCTTCGTCAGCCAGACGACGTTTCAGAGTGGATTCGCTCATGGCCATCGCCTGAGCAATTGAGGTCAGCGTGACACCGACCAGACTGTCCATGCCAATCAGAATTTCATAAATCCGCTGAATAAAGGTCGTACCTTTGTGATAACTGTTGAGCATCCGATCCACTTCCGGACGGAGAATCTCAAGCATGGAGGGATTGGCATTGGCCAGATTCTCCACCATCCAACGACTGTCGAAGACACAGCGGATCTTTTGGCTGTTGTATTCCACAAGACATTCGAAGGCCTGTTGCAAACCCTCTTTACGGTCATTGTCGGCCCACGGAAGCTCCAACCGCTCCGGCACACATTGGTTTCCGGCAATTGACCGGATCATACGCAGGATGTTGGCAAATACGTATTCGATGCGACGCTGTACCTGGAGAGTGGCGGTATGACTCAGCTTCATCTCCAGGTAGAGTCCGAATTCATCGTGCCGCATGGTCAGCGGTTCAGTACGTGCGAACAACAATTCCTGAACTCTGGTCAATTGCACAAAGAATTCATGCAGAGAGCTGCAAGACAACAGATAGTAAGAAACCGCACCAAACTGACCAACATCCAGTGAATTCGCCACCTGCAGATGCATATTCTGGTGACCGGTGGTTTCCACCAACCACTGCAACAGCTTCTCAAGGGTTTGCATTTCGACTCTGGACTGTGGATTAAAAGGCCCCCAGTCAAATGGTCCATATAGCCGTTCCGCCAGCTCAAAAACCTCTCCCCGACCCAAAAAATGGTGCCGTACCGGTGCAACAAGCTGCAAAGAATAGCTACTGATCTGATTCACCATGACTGTCCCCAACATTGACTTCTCTATGACCCGGATATCAGTACTTCGACAACCTCAACCGTACCAGACTAAATACTGCCTGACAGACTAACACCGTCAGACTGTTTTTGCGCAGTGGCCGATATCGTCGTGGCAGCTAAAGACATGTACCAACGAAAATCAGCGGTTATGCATATTCGCGCAATGGAGTGAAAGAGGAAAGAGAGACAACGCCACATTTGCTGTGAAAGATGTGCTAAAAACTCTCTCCTATATTCCATTATAGAAGAGAGTCGCGGAATCGCTATACCCGCTGGAAATCGTATATCGACCCCAAATTCAATAAACCGGTCAGTTCATCCAATGCGGTCCGACTTTCCTGCAGCAGCGCCGGGTCACTGAGATCATCAAAACTCAACCGGTCGCGATAGTGTTTGTTCACCCAGGCATTCAGTAGGCCGAACAACTCATCGGTCAGCAGACATCCGCTGTGAACAGCTGCCAATTCGTCTTCGGTAAGAACCACACGCAAACGCAGGCAGGCGGGTCCGCCACCATTTTTCATACTTTGCTTGAGATCAAAAACCAGCAGCTCGTTGATTGGATTGCTGGTATCGCCTACGAGTTGATCCAGAAATACCGATACCGAGGCAATTTCACGGCACTCCAATGGCACCACCAGCACCATGGAGCCATCTGGACGGGATAACAACTGGGAATTGAACAGATACGAATGAATCACATCATTCAATGGCACTTGTTCACCACTGACCCGGATGGTTTTTAACACCCCCAGCCCC
Organism: Gynuella sunshinyii YC6258; assembly: GCF_000940805.1. Taxonomy (GTDB): domain Bacteria; phylum Pseudomonadota; class Gammaproteobacteria; order Pseudomonadales; family Natronospirillaceae; genus Gynuella; species Gynuella sunshinyii. The sequence continues at coordinate 6,076,738 of NZ_CP007142.1, forward strand.
AGTTTTTCCTCCAGCTCCTGCAACAATTGCGCTTCGTTCAAAAACGCTTCTTCGTGATAAAACAGCCACTCACGATTACCGACGGCAATAACATCGTTATGAAATACCCCCGCATCGATGGCGTTCGGAGCCTGCTGGGCAAAGACAGTGCGCTGCGGTTCCAGGCCATGCAGCCTGGCAATCGCCTGCGAAGCCTCAAGGGTCTGCCTGGCCGGATATCGGGTCGGACGTGCACTGGTGTAATTGAAAGCGTGCTGCCCATAGACGAACAACTCCACCCCCGGCTGGCCATAATCAACACACAAGCGAGTGTGATTGGCAGCGCCTTCATCACCAAACTGACTGACAGCGGGTAACGCCGGATGATGAGCAAAGACGGTTTCCTCTGCAAAAATCGCCTGCAACATCCGGCTGGTCAATGGATGCTCGATAGAACGATGAAATTTATTATTCAGATTGGCTGCGGTGAAATGTACCCGGCCATCGTGAGTATCTGCACTGGGGGACACGGTGGCAGCGTTGGCCGTCCACATACAGGATGCTGAACTGGCGGCGGCCAGCAGCTCCGGAGCCTGTCTGGCGGCCAGTTGCAGAATGCTGGCTTCAGTGCCACTGAAACCCAGCTGTTTAAGAACCGGAATGTAAGGGCGTTCATGAGGCAACAGGATGCCTTGTTTAAAACCGGCGTCATGCAGCTGTTTCATCTTTGCCAGTCCCTGCAGGGCCGCCTGTTTCGGGTTCGATGATTCCGCCACATTGCGGGCAGATGCCACGTTGCCATAGGACAACCCGGCATAACTGTGTGTAGGGCCAACCAGACCATCAAAATTAACTTCGTAAACGCTCATAATGTTAATCCTGGAGGCAGATTGGCTGGGACGGAGGCCGTATCATCCTCCATCGATGCAACCGGATAAGCACAGTAATCAGCCGCATAAAATGCCGATGGACGGTGATTGCCCGACGCGCCCACGCCGCCGAACGGCGCTGCGCTGGAAGCCCCGGTAATCGGTTTATTCCAATTGATAATGCCGGCCCTGACCTCTTCAACAAACCACTCGTACTCACTGCGCTCATCACTGATCAGTCCGGCCGACAACCCATAGCGGGTGGCGTTCGCCAAACTCAATGCCTCTTCAAATTGCTGGTAACGGTAAACACTCAGCAGAGGGCCAAAATACTCCTGATCAGGCACATCACTGACGCCGGTCAGATCGATAATGCCAGGACCCAGCAGCGCAGTACCGGGCTGCAACGATTGAAGTTCGTACAGCGGCCGGCCGCCGAGTTCACATAAATGCTCCCAGGCTTTGACGATACCCTGTGCGGCCTGTACAGATACCAATGCGCCCATGAAAGGCTGAGGATCAGCATCGTAATGACCAACGGTCAATTTTGCCGTACTGCTAACCAGTGCCGCCAGAAACTCATCCCCGGCATCGCCGACCGGCACCATCAGTCGCCGGGCACAGGTACAACGCTGCCCGGCCGACAGGAATGCCGACGACAGCGTATGGTGAACAGCCCCTTGCAAATTAAAGCGGGAGCCAATGATCAGGGGATTATTGCCACCCATTTCCAGGGCCAGAATTTTGTCCGGCCGACCGGCAAACTGTTGATGCAGTAACTGTCCGGTGTTGGAACTGCCGGTAAAAAACAAACCATCGATACCACTGTGACCGGCCAACGCGATGCCGGTTTCCTTCTCGCCCTGCAGCAGATTCAGCACCCCGGCCGGCAGCCCGGACTGCTGCCAGAGCTGCACGGTTTTTTCGGCAGTTGCCGGGGTCAGCTCACTGGGTTTGAACAGCACGGTATTACCCGCAATCAGCGCCGGGACAATATGACCATTAGGCAGATGTCCCGGGAAATTGTACGGTCCGAATACCGCCACAACGCCATGGGGTCGATGACGCAACACTGTGCGTCCCTGAGGAGTATCGTTTTCACTGAAACCGGTACGTTGTTCGTAAGCGCGGATGGAAATATCGATCTTTCCTTTCATAGCCGCCACTTCGGTACGCGCTTCCCAAAGCGGCTTACCGGTTTCCAGACCGATAATATTGGCCAGCATCTCCTGGTTCTGCTCCAACAATGAGGCAAATGCCCGAACGATGGCTATACGTGCTTCAAGAGAGGTTTTGCGCCATGTCCGCAAAGCGTTCCTTGCCGCCTGCACGGCGCTATCCACCTGTTGTTCAGTGGCGGCGTTACCCTGCCAGACAATGTCATGGGAAATGGAATGAGTGGAGTAAAACAACCCGCCTTCGCCGGCGAGCCATTGGTTATCAATAAACAGCGACTCTGTCATTATGAGGCTCCGTGATTCAGTTAAATAAATGTTATGTCCTGGATAACAGCACCTGGGTATCAGGTAAGCCCTTATGGTCAGAATTTATGTTCGGGGGAGATTCCCACGGCCCGGACCACATCACCCTCACCGACCCCCAGAACATCGGCCTGTTCAGGCGTCAGCGTGACCTGGTCATTGGTGAAGTTAAACCGGCTGCAGGTAATGACCCGCCAATCCGCCAGTTGCCGGTTACACACCATCACGGTATCCAGCTTGGGCTCTTTAATGGCGGCGACTTCGGTACGTATCTTCACCCGGAATAACCGGCTGGCACGCACCGCACGTATCTCCCGCAACCGACACTGCACAGAAGGGCCGGCATCAAAAATGTCGAGATAGTTGTTTTTTCGAAACCCTTCCTGCTCCAACAATGCAAGCGCCGGCTCGGTGTTTTCATGCACCCGGCCAATGACGGCCTGTGCCTCTGGCGACAGAAACGGGACGTAGATGGGATATTTGGGCATCAGCTCGGCAATGAAGGCTTTGTTGCCCAGACCGGTCAGATAGTCGGCTTTGCGAAATTCCATGGAGAAAAAGTGCCGGCCAAGACTTTCCCAAAACGGCGAATGCCCCTGCTCATCGGAAAATCCACGCATTTCGGCAATCACATATTCAGAGAAGCGTTCGCTGAATTCCGCCAGAAACAGGTATCGGCTTTTGCTCAAAAACCGGCCGTTCATCCCTTTCCGATACTGGGGTTTCAAATACAGCGTGCACAGCTCACTCATGCCGGTCTGATCGTTGCTGAGGAACAGAGTGGCGATCTGTTTATGCACACCGAGTTCCTGGGAGGCATGTACGGTATTGCCCAGCCGGTAGTTGTACCAGACGTCCTGATGGCCAATCTGGCTTTCAATCGCACTGATACCGATGATGTTTCCGCTCTGCGTGTCTTCCAACACAAACAGATACAAAGCGTCTTTCTGTTCAACCTGATCAGCAAAGGATTTCACCGAGCGGCTGATTTTGGCCATCATTCGATCATAATTGGCGGGCAAAGTGGTCACGCCGACACCGGATTCCTGTGCCATTTTGAACAGCACTTCCGTTTCTTCGCTAACGATCGGGCGAATCAGATACATGGTGGTTCCTTATAACATCGAGTAACCGGCTACGCTGCCGGCTTCCAGTTGCAGAGCGTCAGCGATTTCCGGATTGATGCGAACAGTATCTCCCACACCATCCACCAGATTACCGATGACACAGCGGAAGTCCCGCAGGCTCTGATTACTGATCAAATATTTCAGACCACCCACCTGATGACTCACCTTAATCTGTTTGGCGTGATAATCCTTAAAGGTCTTCAAAGATTGCTTCTGCGCCATCAGTACCGGACCGCCATCGAAAATATCCACAAACCGGGTCTTGGTAAAACCTTCCGCAAAAAACAGCTGACAGTTCATCGCTGTCTGAGGATGTTCGCGGTTGATGGTTTCCTGGGCTTCGGGACTGAGCAACGGCAGGTAGATAGGATGCTGAGGCATCAGCTCGGCAATAAAGGTTTTACTTTTGACACCGGCATAATAGTCTGCCGTGGCAAAATCGATATCGAAAAATTTCTGTCCAATACTGTTCCAGAATTCTGACTCGCCCTGCTCATTCAGAACCCCCTGAATTTCCGTACACAAACGGTCTGAAAACAGCGACTGAAACGCGCAGTAAAACATCAATCTGGCACGGACCAACAGCGCAAAACCATCGGTATGTTTATGCTCGGGTTTCATTGCAAATGACTTCAATACCGTTGAGCCAGTCAACTCATGGGACAAATGCAATACCGGGATCTGATTTTTCACTTCCAGGTGATGGGAGGCATGAATCAGATCCTCCAGGCGATAATTGAAGAACGGATAGCCCGAACCTGCAGAGGCTTCCAGACCGCACACGCCGATTACACTGCCAGTCTCAAGATCCTCCAGTACAAACATAAAGAACGGAAACTCCACCGCTTCCTGTTCCAGATTGAATGATTTGGTGGACAGGCTGACAATTTCTGCCAGCCGGTCACGATCCTGCGGCAAGCTGGTGACATTGACACCATTCTCAACCAGCAATCGTTCGATTGCCGGGATATCGATGACATTAACCGGGCGTACGATCTGCATATTTCTCAGCCCGCCATTTTCGCCATGGCGTTGGCAATTCTCTGTAAGCCTTCCTCAAGTTCCTCATCGGTCATGTTCAAAGGTGGTAACAGACGCAGAACATTGGGTCCGGCCACGTGTAACATCACGCCCTCAGTATGACCGATGTTCACCAGATCTTTGGCTCGGTCCTGATAGGCAGGGGACATTTCACAGCCGATCAGCAAACCGCAGTTCCGGATATCCTGAAACATCCCATACTGCTCGCCAAGGGCCTGAAGTCGTGATGTCAGTTTTGCCGCTGTCGTTTCAACATGCTGCAGCAGTTCCGGATCTGACAGTAGTTCGACGGCAACTTCGGACACCGCACACGCCAGCGCATTGCCACCAAACGTGGAACCATGGGTACCCACGGTGAAACTGGCGGCGATCTTGTCGGTGGTCAGCATTGCCCCGATCGGGAAACCACAGCCCAGGGCTTTGGCGGAGGTCAGAATATCCGGTACCACACCGTATTTTTCATAGGCGAACAGCTTGCCGCTGCGGCCCATGCCGGTTTGAATCTCATCAAAAATCAACAGTGCGTTGTGTTTCTCGCACAACGCTTTAACCGCTTCCAGATAACCCTCTTTGGCCGGATGGACACCGCCTTCACCCTGCACGGGTTCAATGATCACGGCACAGGTTTTATCGCTGATCGCTGCTTCCATGGCCGCAATGTCGTTATAAGGGACGTGGGAAATGCCACCGGGAGTGGGCTCAAAGCCCTGTTTGTATTTCGCCTGACCGCCGACACTGACGGTAAACAGAGTCCGGCCATGGAAACTGTTCAGGGTGGAAATAATTTCGTGTTTCTGCTCCCCATAATGATCATAGGCATACCGTCTGGCCAGTTTGAGTGCCGCTTCATTGGCCTCAGCCCCGGAGTTACAGAAAAACACTTTCTCGGCAAATGTCAGCTCGCATAACCTGGCCGCCAGTCGCAGTGCCGGCTCGTTGGTCATGATATTGGCCAGGTGCCAGAGTTTTTCGCCCTGGTCTTTCAAGGTCTGCACCAGACGCGGGTGAGAATGACCCAGAGCATTCACGGCGATGCCGGCCACAAAATCGATGTAGTCACGACCGTCCTGATCCCAAAGTCGCGATCCCTGTCCTCGCACAGGAATGATCTTCGCCGGGGAATAATTTGGCACCATAACCTGATCAAATAAATCTCTGCTGACGGAGGGCTTGGAATCTTTCATGTTTTTTCCTTGCTGATACTAAAAGTCAATTAGGCCTGGAATGGCTGAACTCGTGTGCGCAGCCAATACCATGCAACCCGGCTCAATACATTCTAGGGACAATCCGGCTCGAACCCCTTACGGAGTTGCGACAGACGGTTATATATTTGCGGATTCCCCGTTGCGATGGAAGGGACATGTTGCAGATATTGCGGTGTCCGCGTGCTTTATAAGCGAAAGACCGGCAAAATATTGCCGCTGATAACCTAACGGCCTTAATGTTTTTAAGGGTCGCGCCGATTTGCTCCATAAGCCTTGAGACCCAGCAGAGGATGGCGCATGAAAATCAGTGATTCACACGTGTTGTTAAACGGTCAGCAAACCCAATCGGCGCAGATTTCCGATCTCACTAACCTGACTGTCACCATCACTGACCGGGAACAGACTCAGGCGAACCTTGAGTCGTCAGCACAAACTCCGATCTCCCTGTCAGGCAGTCAACGTGAGGCAACGCAGAGCGCGGGCATTACACTGAGCCTGTCGACCACGACCGCTGAGCAGCAACAAATCAGCACCCAATCCTCGGTCACCTATCAGGACAGCGGTGCGACCAGCGAGCACGCTTCCAGCTATCTGGCGGAACACTTGTCACAACAACTGACAGAAACCGAAATAACCGTCAGCCGGGTATTTCCGGCCAGCCGGAGTCAGCAGATCGACAGTAACGTCTACGTATCCGTCGGCAGCGTATTGACTGTCGAACGCCAGGAGAATCTTTCTCTGGAAGCCCTTGGGCAAGTCACCACCGAAGACGGCCGCAGTATCGATTTCATGCTGGCGCTTGATTTCAACCGCCATGTACAACAGCAGCAAACCAATACGTTTGTCGGCAATGTGGACCTGATTGATCCACTGATGATTAATATCAATGGTGGTGCGGTTGAGCTGTCAGATTTGACATTTGAATTCGATCTCAATGCCGATGGTAAACTTGATACCGTCTCACAGACCGCCGCTGGCACTGGATTTCTCGTGTTCGACAAGAACCATAACGGCACCATTGACAATGGTAATGAAATGTTTGGGCCGGCCACAGGTCATGGGTTCGATGAACTCAGGCAATATGATGAGGACGGTAACGGTTGGATCGACGAAAACGACTCCATTTACAGCCAGCTGGGTTTTATGAGTTTTAACGACCAGGGACAGTCCGTTGAGTCACTGGCATCGACGGGCGTTGGTGCGATCTACCTGGGTTCTGTGGCCTCAGACTACGACCTCAACAGTGATTCCGGTGAATTTCAGGGCAGCATCAAACAAAGCGGAGTGGCGCTGAGTGAAGACGGTAAGGTATTACTGGTGCAGGAAGTTCACCTGAAGAACTTCGAAACCCAACCCAGTACCGGCCCATATACTCGAATGGAACAAACCGTGAGCACAGAAGCCGGGGACACTCTGCATGTCGATTCAGCACTGAGCTTCTTCCAGTTTGACGATACCACGCTGGATGCCCGGAATGCCCACACGCTGGTGAGATTATCTTATGGCATGCCGTCGGATTTATCCTCCGGGATACATGCACCACTTACCCGCTCTGCCGAGCGTGATGGTCGTAATCACAGCAACTATGAGGTCAACTGGGAGGTAACAGGTCAGACGGTTGCAAATACTGCAGCGTCACCGCAGCGCAGCAATCACTACTCGCATATACAGCAATGGATTACCAATTCCATGCGTAGCATCTCCACTACTGATAACCATGTTTCGGTGCTGGATCGCCAGCCACAGGTAACTATTCCCGAAGCCGCCCGATTCAGTTTTCTGGAAAACCTGCCCGATCGCTTTGATCTCGGCAGCAAGGATACCGACTCCCGATTACAGGAAATGCGCTCCATGATTGAGAACCTGAAGCGCATGCGGCAACAGCAACAACAATCACTCAAAAATCTTTCGGAATACACCAATATTCAGAATCTGGTTCGTTGATCAGCAGTTTACTTCGCTCCGGCCATCAGCGAAGTTCACCAGTGGCCAGCCAGTGAGCACAGTCACTGTCCAGTTCACGGGCAACCAACTGTTCGTACTTTTCGATCTCTGCGGCACTCAGTACATCCCGCCAACGACCATTATTGCCTTTGTTCATAAAAGTCCGGGCCCCCCCTTTCCAGATCGAACCACCAGCGGGGACATATTTTTCAGCATGGCTTTTCATATGTTCAAAACTGCAATGCTGCAGAATGTCCGGCCACACTGATTCGTCGATCGGTTGTTCGATAAAGTCAGCAATCCTGCGTATTTCACCGGCCATGTCCTGTTTAAGATTGGCAAAATGAACCAGATAGACATTAGGCGAATTACGAAGAGACCACCAGGAACGAATATGATGCCAGAACGACCAGAACGGCTCCCCGTCATGATCCAGCCAATAGTGAAAATACTCAACCACAGACATATCAAGGCGAGGCATCTGTGGAAGCTCGGTTTTACCGCTCTTTTCAGCCAGTTGTCGTTGCTGATCATGATCAATATTGACGACATGGTTGTATAAACTCCACAACACATCCCGACCATCGCGACCAATATAAATGTATTTGGCGTTATCGTTGAACAACAGAGCATCCGCTGGCAAATGGGTTTTAATAAAGCGCCGGTGCGCCTGTGCTTCGAGCTGGGCCAGAACAGCTTCTTTGGGTGAAAAGGCAAAATCGAGCCAAGGGGATATCTCAGCCACGTCATGTGTTTCTTCACCCGAAAAAATCAGTTGCGACACGATTTGCTGCATCCATGTCGTTCCTGACTTCGAATAAGTACCAATGACGATATCATCATTACGATATTGGAAATCATTCCAAATGGTGGAATCAATTATGCTTTTTTGAAGCTCAGTGGTTTTTACCGGACTTATCATTTGATTCATACATCTATCTCCTCTGTTTCCCGCAAACATCATATGTCCGCACATACCTTTCCCCCATAAAGCATTAGTAGGATGCATCGACAGATTTTCGTTATCTTTATGAAGAATTTATCGTACCGAAAGAAACCGGATGACTTATAAACAGTTGTTAATCAACAGCATTCATAACAATTAACAACAAAATCAAAAATATTTTTTTATTTAACACTTTATTAAGAGTCTTTTTTTACATAAATGCCATTCATAACGGATGTTATTCTCGGACTTATGGGGATATATTCACGACGGATCTGCAATAAGGCGTATTCATTATTTCTGCCCGATATTCAGAAATGCGATGTTAAACATCCGCAGCAGGGCGAATAAATATGCTTCGAAAAAAACCGTTTTTCCAGCATCCCGTCAGAGAACAATTTTTTGACTGAGACGGCGTTCTTCACTTGGCGTAATACCGTATTGGCTGCGGTATGCCGTACTGAAATGAGCACCACTGGAAAAGCCACAACTCAGACCAATATCTGCAATACTATCGGAGCTGTTCAGTAGCATCTGGCGGGCTTTTTCAAGGCGGATCTGTTGATAATATTTTGATGGCACCGAATCAAGATGCTTCTTAAACAGTCGCTCCAGTTGCCGACGGGATATTTTGACATGAACAGAAATATCATCTGTCGTTAATGGTTCTTCGATATTGGCTTCCATCAACGCCAAAGCTTCAGCCAGTTTAGGTTGTTCCGCCTGCGTACGTTTGGACAGAGGAACCGGCGCCATGCGCGGGTGATTCCCCAATCGTTCATCCACAAAGTACTGCGCCACCACCTGTGCCAATTCCATCCCCTGCTGACGAGCCAGCAGAAACAGCATCATATCCAGCGAGGCGGTTCCCCCCCGGCAGGTATAGCGGTTGCGATCCACCGCATAAACATCGGTTGACAACACCACGGACTTAAAGGAACTCATGATCTCCTCATACTTCCACCAGTGAATGACCGCCCGATAACCATTGAGCAATCCAGCTCTGGCGAGGTCATAACTGCCGGTGGCGATGCCAGCCAGCACGCTGTCCGGGTCCAGTTCCGCCAACCAGGTGTGAAGTATTTCTTCATGCTGATAGGTCCCCGGAGAAGTACCGGCGATAAAGTACGCGTCCATAGGTCCCAAAGTGTCCAGACAATGCTCGCAGGTCACTTTGTTACCCAGAGAAGAGACAGAGCTGTTGCCAGTCAGACAGGCATTTTCAATGCGATAATACTCTTCGCCCATCAATTGATTACACACCAGCAGCGCTTCGACCGCCGATACATAACTGATCGATGAATACCCAGGCATCAACACAAAACCAATTCTCAACGGATAACTCCTTATACTTTTTCTGATCATTTAACCATGATCACCTTAACAGATCTGCGGATGAATCGTATTTCCAGCACAACGTTCACTATCAACAGCCAGGGCCTGACAAGAGATAATGGCAAGAAAACTCTGATACTTACATAATGAAACAATGTTAGCGCTGATCTGTCTGAATCTTTTTATCCCGCTCTACAGTAATCTGATAGATATCAGGTTGTTTCTCTTTGAGAGTATGCTGTTGATTACACTCATTCCTTTTAAAAATCACGAGATTGCTCAGCAGTTCAACTGTGCGGATGAATTTATTTTCATTGATGAACGGGGCAATATCGAAGCGGAAATCAATGCTGCCTCCAGCCTGACCGGTCTTGATCCTCTTCATGAGCAAAGGCTGGCGGAGCTGATTGGTGCCTTTTCATCATGTCGGGTGTTGGTTAAGGAAATTACCTTGAGTTGCGCTTTGCTGCTGGAGGAACACGGTGCAACCATCTGTAAGATTGACGACAGCATCCGATTCCTGCATCAGCTCCATTCGTCATCCCATAAGCAACCACAATAACCATGCACTATTGCCGCGCCATTATAAAGTGATAAACCGATCAGCGGCTGGCACCGTGCCGGTGATCTCTTCTGTCTGCAAATGCTCCACCCTCGCGTACTCCGACCCCTGCCGCAGCCAGGTCAGCAACTGGGCTATTTCCGTTGGAGATCCGTGAGCCTCCACCTCCACCCGGCCATCGGCGAGATTTCTGGCATGACCGGTAATCCCCAGGGATGCCGCCATTTGTTTGGTGGAATAACGAAAACCTACTCCCTGAACCCGACCGGTTACCAACACCCGTACCGATTTCATCTGACTCATGATTTACTCCCGGAATTGTCATAAGACGTCACAAACAAAGCTTATCATCAATAGTGGGATATCGTTCCATATTCAGGCGTGTTCACACTCATGACTACCGGGAAAGAAATGATGAATACCCCCCGTTTCAGATATCGCATTCGTCGCTTATCTGCAATCAGCGAGAAGTGTTTTAAAAAACCGCAATACAACATCCGGTGTTTCAAACGGCGAAAAATTTTACGGAATCCCGTCAGTCGTCTATATCGGCGTTCTGCCTCATTACGTTTTTGTACATCTTCTTTTCATACTGCCTGAATCCTCCTTAAGTAGTACATCACTGCTGTGTCTTATTTCCTTCATAGTTCTTATTCATAATAACGCAGGTGCGCTCCCAACCGCCGTTTTTAATATCCTCAGTAACTTTCTGCCTTCCGATGTATCTTCTGATTGTTATCATCTACAACGATCATATGAATTTTAGTTGACTATCCCCTTCTCGACTTGCCGATCTGATCCACAATGGTCCAGTTGTGGACAAACCCTGGCAGCGCTCTATCTTCATCTGGCTTAAACATCAGCAAGACAATTGGTTTTACCGACCCCAAAAAGGTGATCCGGTTCAAGTCTCGGCCCAGAAATTAAAAATGTCATTGTAATGGAAGGATATATTCCGTTTAAATCGATAGATAATACTGAAAGCAATGTCAGTCGTGATCACTCATTGACGATCATTAATATCTATGAGTCCAGAAACTGAAAATGTCATTGTAAAGACAGGATATTTTCCATTTAAATCTACAAAAAATACTGAAAGCAATGTCGCTTATGGTCACTCATTGACGATCATTAAAGTCTATTCAGATACGGACAATTACAACACATTCTGGAAAATAACAATGATTGATTCAAAAGCGGCAGCACTTATGAATCCGGTACAACAGAAAAACCTGATGAGGCAAAAGTGCCAGCCATGTACTCGGCGGTTGTCTGAGGATCAGTTAAGGTTATTCGACCCGGAATCGGTGCAGACAGATCTCCCGGCAGCCAAGAACGAACCCACCATCATTCTGGTGAGGTGGATCAAAAAATTTACCGCCGCCCGAGAACAATCACTCAACGTAGAGCAGCATTCTCAACGGCGCCAGGACAAAGCCGTGCCGTTGTTGGCAAACTGCAAAATCCGCCAGAATTCTCAGACAGCGCCACCGAAACCGGTCTTGGGCAAAACAACTCAATACTCCCTGAACCAATGCTCCAGACTGGTACGCTACTATGAGAACGGCTTGCCGGACCTTAACAATAACGCCGATGAGCGGGCCATCTGGCCCTTCGCCGCCGGCCGTATGCATTGGTTCTTTGCCAATACCTCTCGTGGTGGGCGCACCAATGTCTTTTTTCACCACTTTATTGAAACCTGTCAGCTTCAAGGTCATGAGCCGTATACGTACCTGAAACATCTCTTTAAATCCTGCCCAAATCGACCGGTGCGAAAGACTGCAAAGTCTTACTGCTCTGTCATCTGGATGTAAGTACGGAAAGAGAGATGACCGGGGAACTATAGACCAGGGTTTGTGGATCACTTACCTGCAACGAAGTTGCGGATTCAGAACAGTCACCACTTCAAAAAAAGTATAGGTAATCGTAATTTTATGAGTAAAAACAAGATGAGTCTTCAGGAAAATCATTCCCCTTCTTTTCCATTATCAACGGCTCAGCAAGGCATCTGGTTGGCACAACATGTGAGTCAGAACGCCCGACCCAATGTATTCAAGGTATCCAAATATACGGATATTGGTGGTCAGATAGATGCCGATGTTTTAAAAATTGCGATTGGTCAGGCGGTCGAAGAGACAGAGACCCTTCGACTCACCATTGATGCCTCTGGCCCGTCGCCAATGCAAAGGGTTTCCGGGGTACCCCTCTGGGTATTTCCGGTTCTGGATTTCAGTACCAAACAGCATCCTGAGCAGCAGGCAATTCAATGGATGCGGGGAAATCTGGACCAGCCCTATGATTTTGAGAACGGTCCACTTTTTTCATTTGCGCTGTTACGCATCGCCCCGGAACGGTTTTTCTTTTATCAATCCGCTCACCATATCGTGCTCGATGGTTACAGCGGGACCATAGTGACACGCCGTATCGCTGATATCTACTCTGCGTTGATGCAGGGACGGCCGGTGTCAGAACACTCCTTTGGTGGTATTCAGGAACTGATGGAGCTGGAACAGGCCTACCACACATCCCGCCATTTTCAACATGATCGTGAATACTGGCAGGCATTAATGCAAAACGCACCGGCACCGGTCAGTCTGGTCAATCAGCAGTCACTTTGTGTTGATATTGTCAGGCGGACACTGGCCATGAGCCACCAGGAAAATCAGCGCATTCGTGACCTCGCCCGCCAACACGATATCAGCCTTGCACAGTTATTAACTGCTCTGACCGCTATTTATCTGTACCGGATGACAGGCCAGCACGATCTGGTCATGGGGCTACCGGTAACAGCGCGCATGAGTCGCCACCATCGAAGCCTGCCCGGCATGTCATCCAATATCGTTCCGCTGCGATTGGAACTGTCAGCCAGTCTGACGTTAAGTCAATGCCTGCAACAGGTCAAAGGCCGGTTAAGCAGCGCGCTACGGCATCAACGCTACCGGGGTGAACAGCTCAGAACCGATCTCGGTCTGGCAACCGAAAACCGGACATTTTTTGCAACTGCTTTCAACTTCCTGCCATTGTCAGGGGAAGTCACTTTCGATGGCATCAGCACCGCCGAGCACAATCTGGCCTTTGGTCCGGTGGACGACCTTTCTGTGACCGTATCTGACCTCGGTGAGCATGGTCTTGAATTTTATATGGACGCTAATGCGAGCCTGTACAGCCCAGGCGACCTGGACGCTCATCTCTATCGTCTACGGTGTTTTATCGCCGTGGCAGGCAAGAACCAGGATCAGCCTGTCGGCGACTGGGAACTGTTTGTCCCCGGCGAGCGTGACCGTATTCTGGAACAATGGAATGCCGCCCGGCTGGCAGCACCGGTCAGCGATTTTATTCACCAACCGTTTGAAGCACAGGCCCGTCAACGGCCGGAAGCGACCGCGCTGTCGTTTAACAATCAATCACTCAGCTACGGTGAACTGAACCGCCGGGCCAACCAACTGGCGTGGTGGCTGCGGCAACAGGGCGTCGGACCGGACAGCCGGGTCGGTGTTGCCCTGGAGCGCAGTCACGAACTGGTGATCGCTCTGCTGGCAACGTTGAAAGCCGGTGGCGCTTACGTGCCTCTGGATCCTGCGTATCCGGAGGATCGGCTGTCCTACATGCTTGAAGACAGCCAACCGGTAGTACTGATCACCAGTCAATCCATTCGTACTCAGGTCAGCGCCCTGTCTGGGCAGACCGGTCACATTCAGCTGATCGAACTGGACGGCGAAACAACACCCTGGCAGCAATGCCCGACCAGCAACATCGACCCGGGCGACATTGGCCTGGAAAATCATCATCTGGCCTATGTGATCTATACCTCCGGTTCTACCGGTCAACCCAAAGGCGTCATGAATGAGCACCGGGGAGTGGTCAACCGTCTGGCCTGGATGATTGAAGATTACTCGTTCAACCAGCAGGACATCATTCTGCAAAAGACGCCTTTCAGTTTCGATGTTTCGGTGTGGGAGTTCTTCTGTCCGTTATGGACCGGTGCAACCCTGCTGCTGGCAAAACCGGAAGGCCATAAAGATCCATATTATCTGCGGACATTGATTGAACAGGCACAGGTCACCATCGTTCACTTTGTCCCGCCAATGTTGAGCCACTTTGTCAACGTGCTGGCCCCCGGTCAATGTCCGAGCCTGCGGGCCATATTCTGTAGTGGAGAAGCACTGCCTGCAGCAACGGTCAGGCAGACACGCGTCCATTTGCCCCGGACTGAACTGCACAATCTCTATGGGCCGACAGAAGCGGCCGTGGATGTCACCGGTTGGGCTTGTTCATATGACACCGAGAAAGTCACAGTATCCATCGGTCAGCCCAAAGCCAATGTCCATATGTATATTCTCGATCCCCAGGGACACCCGGTTCCTGCAGGCGTGGTGGGGGAACTCCATATTGGTGGAATACAGGTTGCACGGGGCTATCTGAACCGGCCAGAACTGAGCGCTGAGCGTTTCATTCCCGATCCGTTTTCATCCGCACCCGACGCACGCATGTATAAGACCGGTGATCTGGGACGCTGGCACGCCAATGGCACCATTGAATACCTCGGCCGTAACGACGATCAGGTCAAGATACGTGGTTTTCGCATCGAGCTTGGCGAAATCGAGTCCTGCGCACGCGACTGTGCCGGGGTTACCGGTATTGTCGTCATGGCCCGGCCGGATCAAAGCCAGCAGCCACGTCTGATTGCCTGGTTTACCGGTCATGCCGAGATAACCGAGCTGCGGGCTCACATCAGCGCCCAACTACCGGTACATATGCTGCCGGCAGCGTTTATAAATGTCGAAAAACTACCGCTGACACCGAACGGCAAGGTTGATCGCAAAGCCCTGCCGGAACCCACAGAGCGCGATTTCCTGCGCACTGAATATGAAGCCCCGCAAGGTGAGATTGAACAGGTGCTGGCTAACATCTGGCAGAATCTGCTCAGTATTGAACAGATTGGTCGTCAGGATCATTTCTTTGCCCTGGGCGGGCATTCCCTGATGGCAGTTCAACTGGCCGAACAGCTGCGCCGACAGGGCTATGCTCTGTCCGTCAGCGAGCTGTTCAAACGACCAACCCTGGCGGCACTGGCAGCCACATTGACCAACAGCACAACAACCGACCCTGTCGCGGCCAATCTTATTCACCCGGATTGCGACCAGATTACTCCGGCCATGCTGCCGCTGATTGAACTCACCCAGGCGCAGATCGATACCGTGGTCGCCACCGTGCCGGGCGGTGTCGGCAATGTCCAGGACATCTATCCGCTGGCACCATTGCAGACCGGTATTCTGTTCCATCATATGCTGGAGCCGGTCGGTGATGCCTACATTACCCGTTCCATTCTGAGCTTTGAGCAGGAAGCCGGACTGGATAGCTTTGTCGATGCCTTACAGTCCGTCATTCAACGTCACGACATTCTGCGCACAGCAATCGTCTGGGAAGGTCTGGAAGAAGCGGCGCAGGTGGTCTGGCGCGAGGCACTGATGCCAGTGGAAACCCTGTCTTTGGCAGCAGAAGACGTGGCCGAAGCCCTGCAACAGCATTTTGATCCGGCGCAGTTACAGATGAACATCAGTCAGGCACCAATGATGCGGGCCTGCCGAACCTTTGATGCCGCCAATAACCGCTGGCTGCTGTGTCTGCTGCACCACCATCTGATCATGGATCACACCACCCTGGAACTGCTGCTGGAAGAAGTTCAGGCACATCTTCAGAACCGTGCCGATCAACTACCAACGCCATTGCCGTTCCGACAGTTTGTCGCCCTTGCCCGTCAGCAGACCCATCAACAGGCGCAACAGGATTATTTCCGGGAGCGACTGGGTGACCTGGATGAGCCCTGCGCACCGTTCGGGCTGCTCGATATTCAGGGGTGTGGTCAGAGCATTGAAGAATGCCACTTACCGGTTGAAAGCGAACTGGCGCAGCGTCTGCGGACACAATCACAGCAACACGGTGTGACCGTGGCCAGTCTGTTCCATCTGGCCTGGGGACGAGTGGTTCAGGCCACCACCGGGCTCAACGATGTGGTTTTCGGCACCGTGTTATTCGGCCGTATGGCCGGCGGCGAAGGCGCGGACCGGGTGCTGGGCATGTTCCTGAACACCCTGCCGCTACGGCTGTCACTGGGCCTGGAAACCATTGAACAGGCGCTGCGCCAGACCCACAGCGGACTGGCCGAGCTGCTGAACCATGAACACGCTTCGCTGGCGGAAATCCAGCAATACAGCGGTATCGACCCACAGAGTCCGCTGTTTACCAGCCTGCTCAACTATCGTTACGACGGCGGTAGTCAGCAGCTGGACACACCGGATCAGGCCGGCATCAACGGCATGAACATCCTGTTCAGCCAGGAGCGCACCAACTATCCGGTTAATATCTCAATCAATGACCATCGCGGTGTCGGTTTCAGTCTGGATGTCCAGGTCGATCAACGCATTGGTGCCGAACGGGTCGGTCACATGCTGCTGGCAGCGTTGAACGCGCTGGCAGATGCACTGGCCCAAACACCGACGCAAGCCATCAATACCCTGCCCATTCTGCCAGAGGCTGAGCGACAGCAGGTGCTGTACGGCTTCAACGAAACGACAGCGCAATACCCGGCGGATCAGTGCGTTCATGAACTGTTTGAACAACAGGCCGCGCAGTCACCGGATAACATCGCGGTCGTCTTCGAAGGACAGTCACTGAGCTATAAAGAGCTGAATGACCAAGCCAACCGCCTGGCTCACTGGCTGATCGAACTCGGCGTCAAACCGGACCAGCGCGTTGCCATAGCGCTGGAACGCAGTTGTGAGCTGATCGTGGCCCTGCTGGCAACCTTGAAAGCCGGTGGTGCCTATGTACCGGTTGATCCGGGCTACGCCTCGGAACGACTGACTGACATGCTGGAAGACAGCGAACCGGTGGTACTGATCACCACCAGCACGGTACGCACCAAACTGACCGCCCTGACCACCACAGAACCGGCGCTGATCGAACTGGACAGTGATGCCCAGCCATGGGCAACCTGCCCGGCTGACAATATCGCGCCCGCGTCGCTGGGTCTGACCCCAGGGCATCTGGCCTATGTCATCTACACTTCCGGTTCCACCGGACGGCCCAAAGGCGCGATGATCGAACATCGCAGCCTGATGAACTACCTGCACTGGAGTCTGCAAACCTACCCGGACACCGCCGGTGACCGCATCCCGATGAACTCATCCATCGGCTTCGACGCCACCATTACCAGCGTCTTTGTGCCGATTCTGGTCGGTAAAACACTGTATATCGTCGATGATCAGGACGAAATCACGTCCCTGTACAGCGCCCTGGTCTGCGGCGAACCATTCAGCTTTATCAAGCTGACACCCTCTTATCTGGACGCCTTGAGCCGTCTGCTGAGCAGTGATCCGAACGGAGTCGACATCGCCGCTCTGCCCGGCTTGCAGCAATTTATTCTCGGGGGCGAAGCAGTGCTGGAACGCCATTTGAGTTTCTGGCGTCAGCATCGGCCTGATGTGCGCATAGTGAACGAATACGGCCCAACCGAAACCGTCGTCGGCTGCTGTATTCATACCTTGAACGGGCTTGACGATAACGCTATGGCCGGGGCCGTGTCGATCGGACGTCCGATCGCCAATACCCGGATGTATATTCTGGATGAACATCAGCAACCGGTGCCCATCGGCGTGACCGGTGAAATCTACATTGGCGGGGCCGGCGTTGCCCGCGGCTATCTGAACCGACCGGATCTGACCGCAGAGCGCTTTCTCGATGATCCGTTTGCCAACGAGTCTGGAGCACGCATGTACCGCACCGGTGATCTGGGCTGCTGGCAGGCTGACGGCACCATCGATTATCTGGGCCGGAACGACTTTCAGGTCAAAATCCGCGGCTTCCGCATTGAACCCGGTGAAGTCGAATCGGCATTACAGGCCTGCACCGGTGTTGATGAAGCAGCAGTCATCGCTCAACGCACCGATAGCGGCGATCACCGCCTGGTGGCCTATTACACCGTCTCGGACGAGAACCTTGCCATTGAGACACTGAAACAGCAGCTGAGCCAGCGTCTGCCTGATTTCATGGTGCCGTCAGCCTATGTGCCATTGGTTCAGATTCCCCTCACCCGACATGGCAAGGTTGATCGCAAGGCACTGCCGGCACCCGATGACAGCGCCTTTGTCCGTAGCAGCTACGAGGCACCGCAGACCACAACCGAGCAGGCAATTGCTGCCATCTGGCAGGATCTGCTCGGCATCGAACGCGTCGGTCGCCAGGATCATTTCTTCGAATTGGGCGGCCATTCGCTGCTGGCCATCAAACTGATCGAACGCCTGCGCCGGGCCGGTTATGCGCTGGCCGTCAGCGAGTTGTTCAAACAGCCTAAACTGAGCGCCCTGGCGGCATCGCTGACAAGCAATACCACCACCGCGAATATTCCCGCCAACCGGATTCATGTCGACTGCAACCGGATCACCCCGGATATGCTGCCACTGGTTGAACTCACCCAGGCGCAGATCGATACCGTGGTCGCCACCGTGCCGGGCGGTGTCGGCAATGTCCAGGACATCTACCCGTTGGCCCCGTTGCAGACCGGTATCCTGTTCCATCACCTGCTGAAACCCGTTGGCGATGCCTACATTAACCGCTCGATCCTCAGCTTTGACAACGAAGAGATATTGAATCAGTGTCTGACGGCCCTGCAATCGGTGATTCAGCGTCACGATATTCTGCGCACGGCAATCATCTGGGAAGGTCTGGATGAGGCAGTGCAGGTGGTCTGGCGCGAGGCGTTGATGCCGGTGGAAACCCTGTCTTTGGCAGCAGAAGACGTAGCCGAAGCCCTGCAACAGCATTTTGATCCGGCCCGCTTATCCATGAACATCGCTCAGGCACCGATGATGCAGGCCTGTCGAACCTTTGATGCCGCCAATAACCGCTGGCTGCTGTGTCTGTTGCACCACCATCTGATCATGGATCACACCACCCTGGAACTGCTGCTGGAAGAGGTACAGGCGCATATTCAGGGCCAGGCAGATCAATTACCAACCCCATTGCCGTTCCGACAGTTTGTCGCCCTTGCCCGTCAGCAGACCCATCAACAGGCGCAACAGGATTATTTCCGGGAACGACTGGGTGACCTGGATGAGCCCTGCGCGCCGTTCGGGCTATTGGATATTCAAGGCAGCGGTCAGGGTGTCGATGAAGCTCACTTGCCGATTGATGACACGCTGGCGCAGCGACTGCGAGCACAGTCGCAACAACATGGCGTCAGCGTGGCCAGTCTGTTCCATCTGGCCTGGGGACGAGTGGTTCAGGCCACCACCGGGCTCGACGATGTGGTTTTCGGCACGGTGTTATTCGGTCGTATGGCTGGCGGTGAAGGGGCGGACCGGGTGCTCGGCATGTTCCTGAACACCCTGCCGTTGCGGCTGTCACTGGGCCAGGAAACCATTGAACAGGCACTGCACCAGACTCACGATGGCCTGGCCGAACTGTTGAATTTTGAGCACGCGTCGCTGGCGGAAATCCAGCAATGCAGCGGCGTCGATGCCCAAAGCCCGCTGTTCACCAGCCTGCTCAACTACCGTTACGACGGCGGCAGCCAACAGCTGGACACACCAGACCGGGCCGGTGTCAAAGGTATGAATATCCTGTTCAGCCAGGAACGCTCCAACTACCCGGTCGATCTTTCCGTCAATGACCACGGCGGCAAACATTTCAGCCTCGATATTCAGGTCGATCCGCGCATAGGTGCCGCACGGGTCGGTCAGATGCTGCTGACCGCATTAAACGCGCTGGCGGATGCACTGGCACAGACACCGACGCAAGCCATCAATACCCTGCCCGTTCTGCCGGAGTCCGAGCGACAGCAGCTGCTGTACGGTTTCAATGCCACCCATACCGACTTCCCATCGGGTCTGTGTGTGCATGAGCTGATTGAACAGCAATCCAAACGGCGACCAGACGCCACTGCGGTGGTGTTCGAAGACCAGTCGCTGAGCTATGGCGAACTGAACCGGCAAGCCAACCGTCTGGCGCACCGGCTGATGGAGCTCGGCGTAAAACCGGACCAGCGCGTTGCCATTGCGCTGGAACGCAGCTGTGAGCTGATTGTGGCGCTGTTGGCAACCCTGAAAGCCGGTGGTGCCTATGTGCCGCTGGATATCACCTACCCACCGGAACGCCTGGGCTACATGCTGACCGACAGTGCCCCTGCGGCACTGCTGACCACATCAGCCCTGCGCAGTCAGCTGAGCTGGCTGTCGGCTGACAATACGGCAGCCCGGACCGTCATCGAACTGGACCGTTTCTCAGCAACAGCGTACTCAAGTGACAATATCACCACCGCGACACTGGGTCTGACCCCGGCGCATCTGGCCTACGTCATCTACACCTCCGGCTCCACCGGGCAACCGAAAGGCGTGATGATTGAGCATCATCATGTTGCGCACCTGGCCATGTCTCAAGCGCAATACTGCGCACTGACCGAGCACGACCGCATTGTGCAGTTCGCGAATATCGGCTTTGACTATTCCGTGGCCGATATTTTCGGAGCATTGTGCTGCGGTGCGGCGCTGGTGCTGCGCACAGATGACTGGATCAACAGCGAGGAAACGTTCTGGCAATACTGCCGCGACTACCAGATTACCTACGCGGATATTCCCACTCAGTTCTGGAAACAACTGTGTCATGCCGGGCTGCCGTTGCCGGAGACCTTGAGAATTGTCTGTACCGGGGGAGAAGCCATGCCGGAAGCCTCTGTGCAGAGCTGGTTCCAGCACTATCCTGAAGGCCCGATGCTGGTCAACTTCTACGGCCCGACCGAGGCAACGGTGAACACCACAGCGCTACGCTTGCAGCCGCAGAATACAGCGGTTTCCATCGGTCAACCGCTGGCCAACATGGCCATCTACATTCTTGATCCGGCCGGACATTCGGTGCCAATGGGTGTGGAAGGCGAACTCTATATCGGCGGCGTACAGGTGGCACGAGGCTATCTGAACAAGCCGGAAATGACCGCCGAACGCTTCCTGGATGACCCGTTTTCAGCCACACCGGGCGCGCGCATGTACCGCACCGGCGACCTGGGCCGCTGGCAGGCCGACGGTCACATCGAATACCTGGGTCGTAACGACGATCAGGTCAAAATTCGCGGTTTCCGGGTTGAACCCGGTGAAATTGAAACCTGTCTGCGGGCACAAACCGGCGTGACCGACACCGTGGTCATGGCCCGACGCCGCCCGAATGGTGAGCAGCATCTGATCGCCTGGTATGTCGGCAACGCCACTGCCGAAACACTGCGCGCCCATGTGACAGCACACCTGCCGGCCTACATGGTGCCGGCCGCCTATGTGCAGATGCATGCACTGCCGCTGACCCCGAACGGTAAAGTCAATCGCAAAGCCTTGCCTTCCCCCGACGACAACGCCTTTGTACGCACCGAATACGAAGCCCCCCAAGGTGAGATTGAACCGTTACTCGCCACTCTCTGGCAGGATCTGCTCGGCATCGAGCGGGTCGGTCGGCAGGATCATTTCTTTGAACTCGGTGGTCATTCCCTGCTGGCGATCAAACTCATCGAACGTCTGCGCCGGGCCGGTTATACCCTGGCCGTCAGTGAGCTGTTCAAACAACCGACTCTGGCAGCACTGGCGGCAACACTGACCGATAACGACTCAACCACGACTGTCCCGGCCAACCGGATTCAGGCCGACAGTAAACACATCACCCCGGACATGCTGCCGCTGGTGGCACTGACTCAGGATCAGATCGATGCCGTGGTTGCTACCGCGCCCGGCGGTGCCCGTAACGTTCAGGACATCTATCCGCTGGCACCGTTGCAGGCAGGTATTCTGTTCCATCATCTGCTGAAACCGGTCGGTGATGCCTATATCTCCCCGATCATGCTGAGTTTCAACGATGAACATCGATTGACGGAATTTCTCGGCGTGCTGCAGCGCGTCATTAATCGTCACGACATTCTGCGCACGGCCGTGGTCTGGGACGGCCTGGATGAAGCCGTTCAGGTGGTCTGGCGTGAGGCATTGATGCCGGTGGAAACCCTGTCTTTTGAAACCGCCGACGTGGCCGCTGCCCTGCAACAGCATCTTGATCCGACACAGTTGCAGATGAACATCGCTCAGGCACCGATGATGCAGGCGTATCAAACCTTTGATGCCGCCAACCATCGTTGGCTACTGTGCCTGCTGCACCACCATCTGATCATGGATCACACCACCCTGGAATTGTTGCTCGAAGAAGTTCAGGCGCACCTTCAGAACCGTGCCGATCAACTCCCGGCTCCACTGCCGTTTCGACAATTTGTGGCTCTCGCTCGTCAACAGACGAACACACCGGCTCAGGAAACATTCTTTAAAGCCCAACTCAGCGACATTGACGAACCCTGTGCGCCGTTTGGATTACTCGATATTCAGGGTGATGGTCAGAGCATTGAAGAATGCCACCTGCCTTTAACTCTCCAACTGGCACAGCAATTACGTACCCAGTCGCAACAACATGGCGTCAGCGTCACCAGCCTGTTCCATCTGGCCTGGGGCCGGGTGCTACAGGCCACTACCGGGCACGACGATGTGGTCTTCGGCACCGTGCTGTTCGGCCGTATGGCCGGCGGGGAAGGCGCGGATCGGGTGCTCGGCATGTTCCTGAACACCCTGCCACTACGACTGTCCCTGGGTCAGGTCAGTGTCGAACAGGCTCTGCACCAGACTCACAACAGCCTGGCCGGGCTGCTGAACCATGAACACGCGTCACTGGCCGAGGTGCAGCAATACAGCGGTGTGGATGCCCAGAGTCCGCTGTTCACCAGTCTGCTGAACTACCGCTATAACGGCGGCAGCGAGCAGACCGATGTACAGGTGCAACTGGAAGGCATTGAACTGCTGTTCAGTCAGGAACGCACCAACTACCCGGTCAATGTCTCCATTAATGATCAGGGTTCAGACGGCTTTAGCCTGGATATCCAGGTCGATAAACGCCTTGGAGCGGAACGGATCGGCGAGATGATGCGGACGACCCTGTCTGAACTGGTCGATGCACTGGAGCAAACCCCGGCACAGACCATCAGCGATCTGACCGTACTGCCGGACGCTGAGCGCCAGCAGGTGCTCTATGACTTCAATGACACCGCTGTAGCAATGCCGACAGCTCACTGCATCCATCAGCAATTTGAACAACAGGCCGCACGGCAACCGAACGCTATCGCCGTCGTCTTCGAAGGACAGTCACTGAGTTATGGCGAACTGAACCAACAGGCTAACCAACTGGCCCACTGGCTGATCGAACTCGGTGTCAAACCCGATCAACGGGTCGCCATTGCGCTGGAGCGCAGTTGCGAGCTGATCGTCGCCATACTGGCCACCTTAAAAGCCGGCGGGGCTTATGTGCCCCTTGATCCGGGTTATCCGCAGGAGCGTCTGGCTTACATGCTGGCGGACAGTGAACCGGTCGTCCTGATCACGACCAGTGTTCTGCATGCGAAAGTACCCACCGAGCGCCCGGTTATTGATCTGGACGATCCGGCCCAACCCTGGGCCACCTGCCCGACCGATAATATCGATCCAGCGGTACTGGGCCTGACGCCTTCGCATCTGGCCTATGTGATTTACACCTCCGGCTCCACCGGGCAGCCCAAAGGCGTACTGATCGAGCATGACAGCGTGGTCAATCTCTGGGTCGGTCTGGAACAGGCCGTGTATGGTTCGGCTGCTCTGCAACGCGTCAGTCTCAATGCCTCACCGGCTTTTGATGCCTCCGTGCAGCAGCTGGTGCAACTGGCTTCGGGTCGAATGTTGGTGATCGTGCCGGAGACCATCCGTCAGAACGGCGAACAGCTGCGCGACTGGATCGATCAGCAGGCCCTGGATGTGTTTGATTGCACCCCGTCACAGCTGGCGTTGTTGATGGCCGCCGGACCGTTGCCGGACTCTCTGCGCTCGGTGCTGATCGGCGGTGAAACCATCAGCCCGGCACAGTGGCGAACCCTGGCAGCGCTCGATGGCATCGCATTCCATAATGTCTACGGCCCCACCGAAAGTACTGTGGACTGCACCCATACGCGGATCACACAACAGGCTGCTCAACCACACATTGGCCGGGCCATGGCAAACCGTCGCGTGTATCTGCTGGACGCCCATCAGCAACCCGTGCCGGTCGGTGTGACCGGTGAGCTTTATATCGCTGGTGTCGGGGTCGCGCGTGGCTACCTGAACCAGCCGGCACTGACCGCCGAACGCTTCCTCGATGATCCGTTCTCGGCAGCACCCGCTGCCCACATGTACCGCAGCGGTGACCTCGGTCGCTGGCTGGCCGACGGAACCATTGAGTATCTGGGGCGTAATGACGATCAGGTCAAGCTGCGTGGTTTCCGTATCGAACTCGGTGAAATCGCTGCGGCCCTGACCGCCTGCGCCGGCGTCAAAAACGCGGTGGTTGTGGTCAGCCTGAATCAACAGTTGCTGGCGTATGTCGTACTGGACGATGGCGACACGGAGATCAGTGATCTGAAAACCCGACTGGCCCAGCGTCTGCCGGCCCATATGGTGCCATCGGCCTATGTCGCTCTGGAGCAGATTCCGCTGACCCAAAACGGCAAGGTCGACCGCAGAGCCTTACCAACCCCTGATGACAGTGCCTTTGCGCGCAGTGAATACGAAGCCCCGCAAGGGAAGCTGGAACAAGCGTTGGCGCAGATCTGGCAGGATCTTCTGGGTATCGAACGTGTGGGTCGGCAGGATCATTTCTTTGAACTGGGCGGTCATTCCCTGCTGGCCGTGCGGCTGGTCTCGCATATCCGTTCCAGATTGAACCGGGAACTGCCGCTGGCCCGGCTGTTTGAACGCCCCATCCTCAAAGATCTGGCCGCCACTCTGCAAGACGCCGAACAACAAACCCTCAGTGCCATCGAACCTCTGGGCGACGGCGTCACACCGCCGCTGTCGCTGGCACAACAACGACTCTGGTTTCTGACCCGGATCGATCCGGCCGCCAGTGCCGCCTATGTTATTCACGGCAGCGTTCGGCTTCACGGTCGGTTGAATAAAACCGCGCTGACACAGGCGCTGAATCGCATCATGGCCCGCCATGCACCGCTGCGGACCCGCTTTGAGTCCGTGCAGGGAGAAGCCGTGCAGGTCATTGCACCCGCAGGCGCTCAAGCCTTTCCGCTCACGGAGCTGACCTGGACGCCCGGCGAGAAACAGCCGCTACTGGCACCGCAGTTTGACCTCAGCACCGGACCGTTGGTGCAGGGACAGCTGGTGCAGATGGATGATCAGACCCATGACCTGCAAATCGCATTGCATCACATCATTGCCGATGGCTGGTCGATCAGTCTGTTTATTGAAGAGCTCAGTGCCCTGTACACCGCCTTCCATGCCGGTCAGCCTGATCCGTTACCCTCTCTGCGCATCAGCTATGGCGATTACGCCGCCTGGCAACAGCAGCATCAGCAAGGTGAGGTGCTGCAAGGTCAGCAACAGTATTGGATTGAGCATCTGAACGGAGCACCGGACTGTCTGACACTGCCCACGGATCGTCCGCGACCCGAGAATCAAAACTATGACGGTGCGACGGTCGAGTTCACCCTGGCACCTGAGTTAAGCCACGGGCTAAAAGCGTTGAGTCAGCGTCACGGCACCACCTTGTTTATGACCCTGCTGGGGGCCTGGGCTACCTTGCTGAGCCGACTGTCCGGGCAGGATACGGTGGTCATTGGCACCCCGGTGGCCGGTCGTACCCGCACTGAGCTGGAAGGGTTGATCGGCATGTTCGTCAACACCCTGCCGCTGCACATCGATCTGTCGACTCAACCGGACATCCACACCTTGCTGGCGCAGGTCAAAGACACGGTGATTTCAGCACAGGCTCATCAGGATCTTCCGTTCGAGCAGATTGTCGAAGCCGTGGCTCCAACCCGCAGTCTGGCCCACAGCCCGATCTTCCAGGTGATGTTCAGTGTCCAGAACACGCCGTCCGCCACGCTACGCATGGCCGATCTGACACTGACACCGATACCCGCCACCAATCATACTGCCCAGTTTGATCTGAGCCTGGACATAGCCGAAAGCGACGAAGGTTTGAATGGTCAATTGAACTACGCCACTGCGCTGTTTGACGCCGAGACCATGGAACGTCATCTGGCCCATTGGCAAAGGCTGTTGCGTGGCATGGTGGCCGACAGCCAGCAGCCGGTCACACAGATACCGCTGTTGTCTGAGTTCGAGCGCCAGCAGGTGCTCTATGACTTCAATGACACCGCTGTAGCAATGCCGACAGCTCATTGCATCCATCAGCAATTTGAACAACAGGCCGCACGGCAACCGGACGCTATCGCCGTCGTCTTCGAAGGACAGTCACTGAGCTATAGCGAACTGAATGCTCGCGCCAATCAGCTCGCCCACTGGCTGATCGAACTCGGTGTTCGCCCCGATCAACGGGTCGCCATTGCGCTGGAGCGCAGTTGTGAGCTGATCGTGGCCATACTGGCTACTCTGAAAGCCGGCGGCGCTTATGTGCCGTTGGATATCAGCTACCCGCAGGAGCGTCTGGCTTACATGCTGGCGGACAGCGAGCCGGTTGCACTGCTGACCACATCCGCGCTGCGCATCCGGATGGCCTTTCCGGTCACAAAAGACGAAGCAACCGGCCCGGCGCTCATCGAGCTGGATGTCACAGACCAACCTTGGCAACAACACCCGCAGACCGATATCGCCCCCGCAACACTGGGCCTGACTCCACATCATCTGGCCTATGTGATTTATACCTCTGGTTCTACCGGAAAGCCCAAGGGCGTGATGATAGAACACCGTCACGTCAGCCATCTGGCCATGTCTCAGCAGCAGTTCTGTGGGTTGAGCGAAAATGATCGCGTCGTTCAGTTTGCCAATATCGGCTTTGACTATTCCGTAGCGGATATTTTCGGAGCACTGGGCAGCGGTGCCTCCCTGGTGCTACGCACGGATGACTGGATCAGCAGTGAGGAAACATTCTGGCAATACTGCCGTGAAAACCAGATTACCTATGCAGATATCCCCACCCAGTTCTGGAAGCAGCTATGCCATGCCGGGTTACCGTTGCCGGAGACCTTGAGAATAGTCTGTACCGGTGGAGAAGCCATACCGGAAGCCTCTGTACAGAGCTGGTTCCGGAACTACCCCAACGGCCCGGTACTGGTCAATTTTTATGGTCCGACCGAAGCCACCGTGAACGCCACCGCACTGCGGCTGAGAGCAACGGACGTGCAATCCGTCTCAATCGGACAGCCACTCGCCAATACCGCAATCTACATTCTGGATCCATCGGGTCAACCCCTGCCGATTGGTGTAGCAGGTGAACTCTATATCGGTGGCGTACAGGTCGCCCGAGGTTATTTGAACCGATCGGATCTGACTGCCGAACGTTTCCTGGATGATCCGTTTTCAACCACACCGGGCGCACGCATGTACCGCACCGGTGATCTGGCCCGCTGGCGCGCTGATGGGCGTATCGAGTATCTGGGCCGCAACGACGATCAGGTCAAAATCCGGGGGTTCCGGGTCGAGTTGGCTGAAATTGAAACCTGCCTGCGCGCAAACGCTGATGTCAGCGACGCCATTGTCATGGCCCGGTCAGATCAGAACGGTCATTTACGACTGATCGCGTGGTACGTCGGCAACGCAGACAGTAGCCTGTTACGGACGCATGCAGCAACTCACCTGCCGGATTACATGGTTCCGGTCGCCTACGTGCAAATCGATACACTGCCGCTGACCCCGAATGGCAAAGTCGACCGCAAGGCCCTGCCGGATGCAGATGAAAGTGCATTCTCCCGCAGCCACTATGAAGCGCCACAAGGCGACGTCGAACAAGCTTTGGCAACCATCTGGCAGGACCTGCTGGGTATTGAACGTATTGGCCGTCAGGATCAGTTTTTTGCGTTGGGCGGTCATTCTTTACTGGCCATCAAGCTGGCCGAACAACTGCGCCTGCGGGGCTATGCCCTGGCGGTCAGCGAACTGTTCAGACAACCGACTCTGGCGGCTCTGGCGGCAACACTGACTGATCACGCCCCTGGCGCGACTGTCCCGGCCAACCGGATTCAGGCCGACAGTGAACACATCAGCCCGGACATGCTGCCGCTGGTGGAACTGACTCAGGATCAGATCGATGCGGTGGTCGCCACCGTGCCCGGCGGTGCCCGCAATGTGCAGGATATCTACCCGCTGGCACCGTTGCAGGCCGGTATTCTGTTCCATCATCTGCTGAAGCCGGTCGGTGATGCCTACATCACCCGGTCAATCCTGAGCTTTGCCAATGAAACGGCCTTGAATGACTTCATCTGCGCATTGCAGGCGGTGATTCAGCGCCACGACATTCTGCGTACCGGAATTGTCTGGGAAGGTCTGGATGAGGCCGTTCAGGTAGTCTGGCGCGAAGCACGGATGCCAGTAGAAACTCTGGTGTTCGAATCTGACGATGTCGCAGCCACACTGCACCAGACATTCAACCCGGCCCGGTTATCCATGAACATTGCTCAGGCACCAATGATGATGGCCTGCCAGACCTTTGATGCCGCCAACCATCGCTGGTTGCTTTGCCTGCTGCACCACCATTTGATCATGGATCACACCACCCTCGAACTGCTGCTCGAAGAAGTACAGGCCCATCTTCTGGGCCAGGCTGATCAGTTACCGACGCCTCTGCCATTCCGGCAATTCGTCGCCCTTGCCCGTCAGCAGCATGATCCACTGGCACAGCAGGCCTATTTCCGGAGACAGCTGGCTGATATTGATGAACCCTGCGCACCATTTGGACTTCTGGACACCCAGGGTAATGGTGAAACGATAGAGGAGTACTACCTGCCGCTGTCAGATACACTGACACAACGGCTGCGAACACTGGCGCAGCAACATGGCGTCAGCCTCGCCAGCCTGTTCCATCTGGCCTGGGGCCGTGTGGTTCAAGGGACAACGGGGCGGAACGAGGCAGTCTTTGGCACCGTGCTGTTCGGCCGTATGGCCGGCGGGGAAGGGGCAGACCGGGTGCTGGGCATGTTCCTGAACACCCTGCCGCTACGGCTGTCCCTGGCTCAAACCAGCGTCGAGCAAGCGTTACAACAGACCCATGATGCACTGGCTGAACTGCTGATCCATGAACATGCCTCACTGGCGGAAGCACAGCAATACAGCGGTGTGAAAGCGCAAAGTCCGCTGTTTACCAGTCTGCTGAACTATCGCCATGACGGCGGCAGTGAGCAGCTCGGTGCGCAGATATCCATATCGGAAACAGAGCTGCTCTCCAATCAGGAGCGCACCAACTATCCGATTACCATGTCAATCAACGATCATCGCGAACAGGGCTTGAGTCTGGACATCCATGCAGATCAACGCATCGGTGCCGAACGCACAGGTCAGCTAATGTTGACGGTACTGACTGAACTGACAACTGCGCTGGAGCAGTCGCCTGGACAGCCATTACATTGCTTGTCAATGCTGCCGGAAGCCGAGCGACAACAGCTGCTGTACGATTTTAATAACACCGCGACAGAATACCCAACCAATATCTGTGTGCATGAACGGTTCGAACAACAGGCCGCACAGCATCCTGACCACATTGCCCTGATCTTTGAAGATCAATCCCTGAGCTATGGCGAACTGAACATTCGCGCCAACCGGCTCGCTCACTACCTGCGCGGGCTGGGTATCCGCGCCGATGACCGGGTGGCGATCTGTACTGAACGCAACCTGGAGATGATCATCTGCGTGCTGGCCACACTGAAAGCCGGGGCGGCCTGTGTACCGCTGGATCCGGAATATCCCGATACCCGCCTTGCGTTTATGGTCAAGGACAGCGCCCCTGGCGTTATTCTGGTTGATCATCATGGACAGACCGCGTTAGCCAACCTGACAACCCCGGCGACAATACTGCATCTGAGCCATGATGCCGGGCACTGGGCAACCAGCCCCGGTCACAGCCCGGCCTCAGGCGAGATCGGCCTGACCCCGGATCACCTCGCGTATGTGATCTACACCTCCGGCTCCACCGGACAGCCGAAAGGCGTGGCCATGCCACATGCGCCGCTGGTCAACCTGCTGCACTGGCAGGCCAGAGAACACGCGGCAATGACCACGCTGCAATTTGCCTCCTTCGGCTTCGATGTCGCGTTTCAGGAAATTCTCAGTACTCTGACCGAGGGTGGCCGGCTGGTCATGCTCAGCAGTCAGGATCGTTTGCAGATGGATCGACTGCTGGACACAATTGAGCAGCACGCTGTCGAGCGGGTCTTTTTACCGGTGGCGGTGTTGCAGACGCTGGCGGTGACCTGCGCACAAACACAACGCACCCTGCCGGTGAAAGAAGTGATTACCGCCGGGGAACGGCTCTTGATCAGTGATGAAATTCGCGCCCTGTGCCAGCGGTCCGGCTCAATTCGCCTGCACAACCAATACGGTCCGGCAGAAACGCATGTGGTGACGGAATATCAGTGTTCCGGCCATGCGGCTGACTGGCCACACCTGCCACCCATCGGCTACCCGGTAGACAATGTTCGCCTGTATATTCTCGATACCCATCAGCAACCGGTTCCGGTCGGAGTGACCGGCGAGCTTTATATCGGCGGTGTCGGGGTCGCACGCGGCTACCTGAACCAGCCGGCACTGACCGCCGAACGCTTCCTGGATGATCCGTTCTCGACAGCACCCGCTGCCCGCATGTACCGCAGCGGTGACCTCGGTCGCTGGCTGGCCGACGGAACCATTGAGTATCTGGGTCGAAACGACTTCCAGGTCAAAATTCGCGGCTTCCGTATTGAACCCGGTGAAGTTGAATCGGTCCTGCAGGACTGTGACGGCGTACGTGAAGCCGTGGTACTGGCGCAACGCACCGCTACGGGCGATCACCGTCTGGTGGCTTATTACACGATCTCGGACAACAGCCTTACCGTTGAGACTCTGAAAACCCGACTGGCACAACGTCTGCCGGCCCATATGGTGCCGTCGGCCTATGTGGTGCTGGAGCAGATTCCGCTGACCCACAACGGCAAGGTCGACCGCAGGGCCTTACCAACCCCTGATGACAGTGCCTTTGCGCGCAGTGAATACGAAGCCCCGCAAGGGAAGCTGGAACAGACGCTGGCGCAGATCTGGCAGGATCTTCTGGGTATCGAGCGTGTGGGTCGGCAGGATCATTTCTTTGAACTCGGCGGTCATTCCCTGCTGGCGGTGCGGCTGGTCTCGCATATCCGTTCCAGATTGAACCGGGAACTGCCGCTGGCCCGGCTGTTTGAACGCCCCATCCTCAAAGAGCTTGCCACCACTCTGCAAGACGCCAAACAACAAACCCTCAGTGCCATCGAACCCCTGGGCGACGGCGTCACACCGCCGCTGTCGCTGGCACAACAACGACTCTGGTTTCTGACCCGGATTGATCCAGCTGCCAGTGCCGCCTATGTTATTCACGGCGGCGTTCGGCTTCACGGTCGGTTGAATAAAACCGCGCTGACACAGGCGCTGAATCGCATCATGGCCCGCCATGCACCGCTGCGGACCCGCTTTGAGTCCGTGCAGGGAGAAGCCGTGCAGGTCATTGCACCCGCCGGGACTCAGTCGTTCCCATTAGTGGAAAAGGGGCTGACCGACCACGGACTACCGGAGCTGGCACCGCAGTTTGACCTCAGCACCGGACCGCTGGTGCAGGGGCTGCTGATACAGATGGATGATCAGACCCATGACCTGCAAATCGCATTGCATCACATCATTGCCGATGGCTGGTCGATCAGTCTGTTTATTGAAGAGCTCAGTGCTCTGTACACCGCCTTTCATGCCGGTCTGCCCGATCCATTACCCTCTCTGCGCATCAGCTATGGCGATTACGCCGCCTGGCAACAGCAGCATCAGCAAGGTGAGATCCTGCAAGCTCAGCAACAGTATTGGATTGAGCATCTGAACGGAGCACCGGACTGTCTGACACTGCCCACGGATCGTCCGCGACCCGAGAATCAAAACTATGACGGTGCGACGGTCGAGTTCACCCTGGCACCTGAGTTAAGCCACGGGCTAAAAGCGTTGAGTCAGCGTCACGGCACCACCTTGTTTATGACCCTGCTGGGATCCTGGGCTACCTTGCTGAGCCGACTGTCCGGGCAGGATACGGTGGTCATCGGCACCCCGGTGGCCGGTCGTACCCGCACCGAGCTGGAAGGGTTGATCGGCATGTTCGTCAACACCTTGCCGCTGCACATCGATCTGTCGACTCAACCAGACACCCACACCCTGCTGGCGCAGGTCAAAGACACGGTGATTTCAGCGCAGTCTCATCAGGATCTTCCGTTCGAGCAGATTGTCGAAGCCGCGGCTCCAACCCGCAGTCTGGCCCACAGCCCGATCTTCCAGGTGATGTTCAGTGTCCAGAACACGCCGTCCGCCACGCTGCGCATGGCCGATCTGACACTGACACCGATACCCGCCACCAATCATACTGCCCAGTTTGATCTGAGCCTGGACATAGCCGAAAGCGACGAAGGTTTGAGTGGTCAATTGAACTACGCCACTGCGCTGTTTGACGCCGAGACCATGGACCGTCATCTGGCCCATTGGCAGAGGCTGTTGCGTGGCATGGTGGCCGACAACCAGCAGCCGGTCACACAGATACCACTGTTGTCAGAAGCCGAGCGCCAGCAGGTGCTCTATGACTTCAATGACACAAAGACCGAATATCCGTCTGCAATCTGTATCCATCAGCAATTTGAACAACAGGCCGCACGGCAACCGGACGCTATCGCGGTCGTCTTCGAAGGACAGTCACTGAGTTATGGCGAACTGAATGCTCGCGCCAATCAGCTCGCCCACTGGCTGATCGAACTCGGTGTTCGCCCCGATCAACGGGTCGCCATTGCACTGGAACGCAGTTGTGAGCTGATCGTCGCCATACTGGCCACCTTGAAAGCCGGCGGGGCTTATGTGCCCCTTGATCCGGGTTACCCGGAAGAACGGCTGCGTTTTATGCTGGCGGACAGTGCACCGGTGGCCTTGATCACGACCGCCCACCTGCGTGCCATTGTCGAGGCGGAATGTCCGGTCATCGAGCTGGATGATCCGGCCCAACCGTGGGCCACCTGCCCGACCGATAATATCGATCCGGCGGTACTGGGCCTGATGCCATCGCATCTGGCCTATGTGATCTATACCTCCGGCTCCACCGGGCAGCCCAAAGGCGTGCTGATCGAGCATGACAACGTGGTCAATCTCTGGGTCGGTCTGGAACAGGCCGTGTATGGTTCGGCTGCTCTGCAACGCGTCAGCCTCAATGCCTCACCGGCCTTTGATGCCTCCGTGAAGCAGCTGGTGCAACTGGCTTCGGGTCGAATGTTGGTGATCGTGCCGGAGACCATTCGTCAGAACGGCGAGCTGCTGCGCGACTGGATCGATCAGCAGGCCCTGGATGTGTTTGATTGCACCCCGTCACAGCTGGCGTTATTGATGGCCGCCGGACCGTTGCCGGACTCTCTGCGTGCGGTGCTGATCGGCGGCGAAGCCATCAGCCCGGCACAGTGGCGAACCCTGGCATCACTCGATGGCATCGCATTCCATAATGTCTACGGCCCCACCGAAAGTACTGTGGACTGCACCCATACGCGGATCACAACACACGCGTCTCAACCACACATTGGTCGGGCCATGGCAAACCGTCGCGTGTATCTGCTGGACGCCCATCAACAACCCGTGCCGGTCGGTGTGACCGGTGAGCTTTATATCGCTGGTGTCGGGGTCGCGCGCGGCTACCTGAACCAGCCGGCACTGACCACCGAACGCTTCCTCGATGATCCGTTCTCGACAGCACCCGCTGCCCGCATGTACCGCAGCGGTGACCTCGGTCGCTGGCTGGCCGACGGAACCATTGAGTATCTGGGCCGTAATGACGATCAGGTCAAGCTGCGTGGTTTCCGTATCGAACTCGGTGAAATTGCGTCTGCACTGACCGCCTGCGCCGGCGTCAAAAACGCGGTGGTTGTGGTCAGTCCGACTCAACAGTTATTGGCATATGTCGTACTGGACGATGGCGACACGGAGATCAGTGATCTGAAAACCCGACTGGCACAACGCCTGCCAGCCCATATGGTGCCGTCGGCCTATGTGGCTCTGGAGCAGATTCCGCTGACCCACAACGGCAAGGTCGACCGCAGAGCCTTACCAACCCCTGATGACAGTGCCTTTGCGCGCAGTGAATACCAAGCCCCGCAAGGGGACACCGAACAGACACTGGCCACTCTCTGGCAGGAGCTGCTCGGCATCGAACGGGTGGGTCGGCAGGATCATTTCTTTGAACTGGGCGGTCATTCCCTGCTGGCGATTAAACTCATCGAACGGCTGCGCCAGCAAGGTTATGCATTGGCCGTCAGAGCGCTGTTCAAACAACCCATACTGGCGTCGCTGGCGACCACGCTGATCGATAACGCCCCCGCCGCTGATGTTCCGGCCAACCGGATTCATGCCAATTGTGATCGCATCACCCCTGACATGCTGCCGCTGGTGGAACTGACTCAGGATCAGATCGATGCGGTGGTCGCCACCGTGCCCGGCGGTGCCCGCAATGTGCAGGACATCTACCCGCTGGCACCGTTGCAAAACGGCATTCTGTTCCATCACCTGCTGAAACCGGTTGGCGATGCCTATATCACCCGCTCGATCCTGAGCTTTGCTAATCACGCCGCATTGCATGACTTTGTATCCGCATTGCAGGCGGTCATTCAGCGTCATGACATTCTGCGTACAGGCATTGT
Source organism: Gynuella sunshinyii YC6258 (assembly GCF_000940805.1). Lineage (GTDB taxonomy): Bacteria > Pseudomonadota > Gammaproteobacteria > Pseudomonadales > Natronospirillaceae > Gynuella > Gynuella sunshinyii. Next base: position 6,111,969 of record NZ_CP007142.1, read on the forward strand.
CTGGGAAGGGCTGGATGACGCCGTTCAGGTGGTCTGGCGCGAGGCACGCATGCCAGTGGAAACCCTGCATTTTGAAACCGACGATGTGGCCACTGTCCTGCAACAGCACCTTGACCCAGCGCAGCTACAGATGAACATCACTCAGGCACCGATGATACAGGCGTATCAAACCGCAGACCCGGCCAATGGACGCTGGCTGCTGTGCCTGTTGCACCACCATCTGATCATGGATCACACCACCCTGGAGCTGCTGCTCGAAGAGGTCCAATTGCATCTTCTGGATCAGACCGATCAGTTGCCGGCTCCGTTACCGTTCCGCCAGTTTGTCGCTCTTGCCCGGCAACAGACGAACATACCGGCTCAGGAAACATTCTTCAAAGCACAGCTCGGCGATATTGACGAACCCTGTGCGCCTTTCGGGTTGCTGGAGATTCAGGGTGATGGCTCGACGATAGCGGAGCATCATCTGCCGCTGGAAATCTCACTGGCTCAGCGCCTGCGCGCACAATCGCAACAGCTTGGCATCAGTGTGGCCAGCCTGTTCCACCTGGCCTGGGGCCGGGTGCTACAGGCCACCACCGGGCAGGATAACGTGGTGTTCGGCACCGTGCTGTTCGGCCGTATGGCCGGCGGCGAAGGTGCAGACCGGGTACTGGGCATGTTCCTGAACACCCTGCCGCTGCGACTGTCACTGGGGCAGACCAGTGTCGAACAGGCTCTGCATCAGACTCACGACCGCCTGGCCGGGCTGCTGAATCATGAACACGCCTCACTGGCCGAGGTACAGCAATACAGCGGTGTGGATGCCCAGAGTCCGCTGTTCACCAGCCTGCTCAACTATCGCCATAACGGTGGTAACGAACAGACCGACATGCAGATGCAACTGGAAGGCATTGAACTGCTGTTCAGTCAGGAACGCACCAACTATCCAGTCAATGTCTCCATTAACGATCAGGGCACCGATGGCTTCAGCCTGGATATCCAGGTTGATGAACGCCTTGGCGCAGAACGGATCGGCCAGATGTTGCTGATCACACTGACGGAGCTGGCCGATGCTCTGGAGCAGAGACCGAAAAAAGCCATCAATACGATGACGGTGCTGCCGGAAGCCGAACAGCAACAGCTCCTGACTGAGTTCAATCACACCGGGGCAGAATATCCGTCTGCAATCTGTATCCATCAGCTGTTCGAACAGCGAGTGGCGCAACAACCGGACGCCACCGCCGTCGTTTTCGAGGGACAGTCACTGAGTTATCGCGAACTGAACCTGCGCGCCAATCAACTGGCCTGCTGGCTGATTGAACTCGGCGTCAGGCCGGATCAACGTGTCGCCGTTGCGCTGGAACGCAGTTTTGAGCTGATCGTGGCACTGCTGGCGACCTTGAAAGCCGGCGGTGCCTATGTGCCGCTCGACCCGAACTATCCGCAAGAGCGTCTGCATTACATGCTGGCCGACAGTGCACCGGTGGTCCTGATCACGACCAGTGTTTTACGTGCCAAAGTGCCCACCGAGCGCCCCGTTATTGAACTGGATACTCCGGCACAACCGTGGACAGCCTGCCCGACCGACGATCTCGACCCGGCAACGCTGGGCCTGACACCAGATCATCTGGCGTATGTCATCTATACCTCCGGCTCCACCGGGCAGCCAAAAGGTGTTCTGGTCGAACACCGGGGGATAGGTAATCTGTCGCAGGCGCAAATCCGGTTGTTTAATGTCGGCACTGGCAGTCGTGTGCTGCAGTTCAGCTCCCTCAGTTTCGATGCCAGTGTGTTTGATATGGTGATGGGATTGTGTTCCGGAGCCGAGTTGCACCTGCCACGAGGCCAATTGTTGGGTGAAGCACTGACACAGTTTATGCAACAACAGCGCATCAGCCATGCAACCCTGCCGCCGGCGGCGCTGTCCAGCCTGAACCCGGCACAGTCACTGCCGGACCTGGCAGTGCTGATTACCGCCGGAGAAGCCATCAGCCGCGAGACGATTCAACCCTGGTGTGCTGGCCGGGCGGTCTACAACGCCTACGGCCCGACGGAAACCACGATCTGGGCCAGCACTTTCGCTCTGAACCAGCCTTATCAGGGTCAGCCGCCCATTGGTCGCCCGGTCGACAACACCCGCATTTATCTGCTGGACAGTCATCGTCAGCTGGTGCCGGTGGGTGTCGTTGGTGAGATTTATATCGGTGGCGTCGGTGTCGCGCGTGGCTACCTGAACCGGGCGGAACTGACAGCGGAACGCTTCCTTGCTGACCCGTTTTTAACCACAGCGGGTGCCCGCATGTACCGCACCGGGGATTTGGGTCGCTGGCAGGCGGACGGAACGCTGGAATATCTGGGCCGCAACGACAGTCAGATCAAGATTCGTGGTTTCCGAATCGAACCAGGGGAAATCGAGTCCTGTGCCCGCAGTCATGCCGGTGTCGCTGAAGCCGTGGTACTGGCGCGACCGGATCAGAACGGCCAGCTGCGCCTGATCGTCTGGTATGTCGGCGATGCTGAGACAGATTCACTGCGCCACCATATCGCTGAGCAGCTGCCGGCTCATATGGTACCGGCGGCCTGTGTGCAGATTACCGCACTGCCCCTGACACCAAACGGCAAGGTGGATCACAAAGCCCTGCCGGAACCCACGGAGGGCGATTTCGTGCGCACTGAATACGAGGCTCCACAAGGTGAGATTGAACTGCTACTGGCAGCAATCTGGCAGGATCTGCTCGGCATCGAACGAGTTGGTCGGCAGGATCATTTCTTTGCCCTCGGTGGTCATTCGCTGCTGGCGATTAAACTCATCGAACGTCTGCGCCGGGCCGGTTATACCCTGGCTGTCAGCGAGCTGTTCAAACAACCGACTCTCGCGGCACTGGCTGCAACGCTGACCGATAACGCCCCTGGCGCGACTGTTCCGGCCAACCGGATTCAGGCCGACTGCGACCGGATCACCCCGGACATGCTGCCGTTGGTGGAACTGACTCAGGATCAGATCGATGCGGTGATCGCCACCGTGCCCGGCGGGGTCGGCAATGTGCAGGACATCTACCCGCTGGCACCGCTCCAGAACGGTATTCTGTTCCATCATCTGCTGAAACCGGTCGGTGATGCCTACATCAGCCGCTCGATCTTGAGCTTTAGCAATGAAACGGCCTTGAATGACTTTATCCGCGCATTGCAGGCGGTGATTCAGCGTCATGACATTCTGCGTACCGGTATTGTCTGGGACGGTCTGGATGAGGCCGTTCAGGTGGTCTGGCGCGAGGCATTGATGCCGGTGGAAACCCTGGTGTTCGAATCTGACGATGTCGCTGAGACACTGCACCAGACATTCGACCCGGCCCGGTTATCCATGAACATCGCTCAGGCTCCAATGATGCAGGCGTACCAGACCTTTGATGCCGCCAACCATCGTTGGCTGTTGTGCCTGCTGCACCACCATCTGATCATGGATCACACCACCCTGGAATTGTTGCTCGAAGAAGTTCAGGCGCACCTTCAGGGACAGGCTGATCAACTCCCGGCTCCGCTGCCGTTCCGACAGTTTGTGGCTCTCGCTCGTCAACAGACGAACACACCGGCTCAGGAAACATTCTTTAAAGCCCAACTCAGCGACATTGACGAACCCTGTGCGCCGTTTGGATTACTCGATATTCAGGGTGATGGTCTGACGATTCAGGAGCATCATCTGCCGCTGGAAAGCTCACTGGCTCAGCGGCTGCGCGCACAATCGCAACAACATGGCGTCAGCGTCACCAGCCTGTTCCATCTGGCCTGGGGCCGGGTGCTACAGGCCACTACCGGGCACGACGATGTGGTCTTCGGCACGGTGCTGTTCGGCCGTATGGCCGGCGGGGAAGGCGCGGATCGGGTACTCGGCATGTTCCTGAACACCCTGCCGTTGCGGCTGTCACTGGGCCAGGAAACCATTGAACAGGCACTGCGACAGACTCACAACGGCCTGGCCGAACTGCTGAACTTCGAACACGCGTCGCTGGCCGACGTGCAGCAATACAGCGGTGTGGATGCCCAGAGTCCGCTGTTCACCAGTCTGCTGAACTACCGCTATAACGGCGGCAGCGAGCAGACCGATGTACAGGTGCAACTGGAAGGCATTGAACTGCTGTTCAGTCAGGAACGCACCAATTACCCGGTCAATGTTTCCATTAACGATCAGGGTGCAGACGGCTTCAGCCTGGATATTCAGGTCGATAAACGCATTGGTGCCGAACGGATCGGCGAGATGATGAGGACGACCCTGTCTGAACTGGTCAACGCGCTGGAGCAAACCCCGGCACAGACCATCAATCGCCTGACCGTACTGCCGGACGCCGAGCGCCAGCAGGTGCTCTATGACTTCAATGACACCGCTGTAGCAATGCCGACAGCTCATTGCATCCATCAGCAATTTGAACAACAGGCCGCACGGCAACCGGACGCTATCGCCGTCGTCTTCGAAGGACAGTCACTGAGTTATGGCGAACTGAACCAACAGGCTAACCAACTGGCCCACTGGCTGATCGAACTCGGTGTCAAACCCGATCAACGGGTCGCCATTGCGCTGGAGCGCAGTTGCGAGCTGATCGTGGCCATATTGGCCACCTTAAAAGCCGGCGGGGCTTATGTGCCCCTTGATCCGGGTTATCCGCAGGAGCGTCTGGCTTACATGCTGGCGGACAGTGAACCGGTGGCCTTGATCACGACCGCCCACCTGCGTGCCATTGTCGAGGCGGAATGTCCGGTGATCGAACTGGACGATCCGGCCCAACCGTGGGCCACCTGCCCGACCGATAATATCGATCCGGCGCTACTGGGCCTGACACCTTCGCATCTGGCCTATGTGATTTACACCTCCGGCTCCACCGGGCAGCCCAAAGGGGTGCTGGTTGAGCATCACAATGTCGTCCGATTGCTACGCATCTCTCAACCGCTGTTTAACTTCGGCCGTGATGATGTCTGGACCCTGTTCCATTCCTGCGCCTTTGACTTCTCGGTCTGGGAAATCTGGGGTTCCCTGCTAAATGGCGGTCGTCTGGTGGTGGTGCCATATCTGGTCAGCCGCTCACCGGAGGCGTTCTGGCAGTTACTCTGTGCACAAAGAGTGACGGTGCTGAATCAGACGCCAAGTGCTTTCCGACAATTGATAACCGCCCAGGCTGACCGTGACGAACAGCATGCATTGCGGTATGTCATCTTTGGTGGTGAAGCACTGAATCCGTCGAGTCTGGCACCGTGGTATCAGCGTAATGGCCATGATCAGACCCAGTTGGTCAATATGTACGGCATTACCGAAACGACCGTTCATGTCACCTGCCAGCGGTTGCAGCCTGAAGATGTCACCTCGACCGCCAGCCCGATTGGTCGTCGTCTGCCGGATCTGCGTACCTACCTGCTCGATGAGCAACAACAACCGGTGGCAATCGGCGTGATCGGTGAACTGTATGTCGCCGGGGCCGGAGTCACTCGCGGCTATCTGAACCGACCGGAACTGACAGCGGAACGATTCCTCGATGATTCGTTTGCCGATGAGCCGGGCGCACGCATGTACCGTTCCGGCGATTTGGCGCGTTGGAATGCCGACGGCACCCTCGATTATCTGGGCCGTAACGACCATCAGGTCAAAATTCGCGGTTTCCGTATTGAGCTTGGTGAAATTGAAGCGGCAATGCGCAGTCATGCTCAGGTGAAAGACGCGGTGGTGCTGGTACGTCCGGGTCAGGATGGAGAGCTGCGCCTGGTGGCCTGGTATGTCGGCGAGGCCGAGGTCGGGGCACTGCGCGATCATATCGCCGGACAGCTGCCGGCCTACATGACGCCGGCGGTCTATGTGTCCATCGAAGCACTGCCGATAACGCTCAACGGCAAGATCGATCAGAAAGCCCTGCCGGCGCCGGACGACAGTGCCTTTAGCCGCACGACCTTTGAAGCACCTCGCAGCGCGATGGAACAAACCCTGGCGCAGCTCTGGCAGACGCTGCTGGGTATTGAGCGTATCGGTCGTCAGGATCATTTCTTTGAACTCGGCGGTCATTCGCTGCTGGCAGTGAAGCTGGTCAGCGAAACCGGCAAACGGGGGTTGCAGCTGTCTCTGGCCACGCTGTTTGAATCGCCTCGCCTGTTTGAGCTGGCTGCTGCACTGGAAGCTGCCGACACCGGGCACAAGAGCTATGTGGCGTTCCGTAGCTCCGGGTCGCAACGGCCTTTGTTCGTGGTGCCGGAAGCGACCGGCGAGTTGCTTTACGGCCCGCAGCTGACCGAAGCGATTGATGCCGACATTCCGGTCTACGGCCTGTTGGGGCCGGATCGTAACCTGCCGGGCTTCAAAACCCTGCAAGGGGCGGCGGCCCGTTTTGTCAGCATCATCCGTGAGCTTCAGCCGCAAGGGCCATATCGCCTGCTGGGCTGGTCACTGGGCGGCACGCTGGCGTATGAGATTGCCACGCAGCTGATCGGGCAGAATCAGTCGGTTGAATTCCTTGGCCTGCTGGATACCTGGGCTTTCCCGCCAGTCGAGGCATCATCGAATGCTGAACAGACACTGGAACAGATGAGCCGGGCGATCATTCAGGATGTGCTGACCCTGCGCGGTGAACCTCTGCCGACAGCCGCACTGGCTGAATGCCGCGACTGGCAGGCATATCATGCACTGGCCTGTGGTCTGGGCATCATCCCGGCTGACTGGTCTGAGGAATACTATCGCAACTGGCTGCAACACCGTCAGGACCTGCTGAATGCGGAATACCGGCCACAACCACTGCCCATCCAGGTAGACCTGCTGGCAGCCCGTGAAAGCCTGGCGCTGGAGCAACCGTACCTGAACTGGAACCATGTGTTACCGCAGGATTCGATCCGCGTGACACCGGTACCTGGTGATCACATGAGCCTGTTCTCCGCCGCCCATATCGAGACGGTTGGAGAGCAAATTTCCGGTGCCATTCAGGCCCGAACGCTGGCGGAACCGATGGCCGCATGGCATGCCCATGCACCGGTCATGACGTTGCAGACTGGCCGTCAGGCCGGACCGGTGCTGATCTGTATTCCCGGTGCCGGCGATAACGTCATGAGTTTTATGGCTCTGACTGCGGCCATGCCGGACAACTGGCAAGTATTGGGCCTGCAACCACGAGGCTTACTGGAAGGCACAGCACCGTACAGCTCCGTCGAAGCCGCTGCCCAGAGTTATCTGGACGCGCTGAAGTCGGAGTCGCTCAACGGGCCTATCCATCTGCTGGGTCATTCGTTCGGCGGCTGGGGCGCGTTGGAACTGGCGCGCCGACTGGAACAGGACGGCACACCGGTAGCATCGCTGACACTGGTGGATTCCAGAGCCCCTCATCCAGCGACGGAGCATTCGGATATTCAGGTATTAATGCGATTGATCCAACTGTTTGAAATGCAGGGAGCAACACTGGCACTGACGGAACCGGACATGGCCGCATTGACACAATCGCAGCGACTGATGTGTCTGCATCAGCGGTTGATCGAGTGTGGCGTGATGCCGACCGGTAGCCGCGCGCAGGATCTGACGGCTATCTTCCGGGTATTTGCCGCCAACCTGCGAACCGGATACCAGCCGGAATCATTGCCGGATATCACACCGTCGCTGGTCCTGGCGGAGGATGCGCAGACCGACCGGATGACCGGCTGGCAGGCGCTGATTCCGGCGATACAACTTCAGCGAGGTTCCGCGAACCACGTACAGTTGCTGAAAGCACCTCATGTGAGCTTGTTGGCAGACATGGTACAACGGAAATAAGCCATAAAATCTTCGTTGTTCGCACCGCCCGCCGGTTATCTCAACCGGCGGTTTTTTACTGAAAACAGGAAAACCGGATGTTCAAACTTATCTTTATCCGTTTCAAATGGCAGGTGTTGCTGGCCACAATACTAAGCGCAGCCAGTGCTCTGTCGGGTATCGGCATGTTAAAGATTATTACCTTGCAAATCAGCGCCATGACAGCTCAATCCGCTGTCAGTGCCAGGCCGTTTGTCTGGTTTCTGCTGGCCGTATCAGCCGTACTGCTGTTTGGTCTGGTGTCCCGGTATCTGCTGGCCAAACTGGGCGCTCAAGTGGTCTATGAGTTTCGGGATTCTCTCACCCGGCGTCTGTTATCAACGCCTTATGCCATGATCGAACGAATCGGCGGACACCGCATTCTGGCCGCGCTGAAAACCGATGCAACCAAGCTCTCGGAAGGCCTGCTGATTCTGCCGGAATTTATCTACAGCCTGATCACTGTGCTGCTCTGTCTGAGCTACATGAGTTACATCTCCGGGCGTTTGTTTCTGGTATCAACGGTGCTGATCATACTGCTCGGACTGATCGCCAACGTTTTTCTCCGCTATGGGCTGCGCCATTTCAAGCACCTGCGCCACTACGAAGATGATCTGTTTCAGGGTATGCAAATGATGGTCGATGGCAGCCAGGAACTGAGTATTAATGCCAGGCGGCGTCACTTCGTTTATGAACGGGTTCTAAAGGCCAATTACACCGATATCCGTCAGCTCAGTGTCCGGGTCGCGTTGATATTTACGATGCTGAACAGTATCGGATCGACGTTGATTTTTTTTCTGGTCGGCCTGGTGGTATTCGGCTCCAGCCTGTATTTCACCGACATCCCGGCAGACGCGGTGGTCGGCTTCGTGCTGGTGATTCTTTATATGATCGATCCGGTGGAAAACGTGATCAGTTCATTATCCCGGTTCAGCGAATTCGCCGTTTCCTACCGCAATGTCGAAGGCCTGCCGTTGACCGAAGAGGCTGCCAGAATTGAATCATCCAGCCATCATCCGCTTTCAGAACGACTGGCATGGCAGACGCTTAAGGTCCACCAGCTGAGCTTTCAATACCACACCGATGCAGAGGATCAGTACCGCTTTGGTATCGGTCCGATCGATGCGCAGTTCAAACGTGGCGAAGCGGTCTTTCTGACTGGCGGTAACGGCAGCGGTAAATCGACATTTGCCAAACTGCTGGTGGGTCTGTACCAGCCCGATCACGGCCAGATCAGTCTGGATGATGACATTGTCTCTGAAACCATCTCACTGACCGAATACCAACAGGCGTTTTCCACCATTTTCGCGGATTTTTTTCTGTTCGATCATGTGCTGGATGAATGGGGCAATCCCGGAGATGACACCGTGATCCAGAATTATCTGACCGATCTGGAATTGAAAAACAAAGTGACGGTCTCCGATGGTCGATTGTCCTCGACAAACCTCTCCTCCGGGCAGAAAAAACGTCTGGCACTGATCATGTCGTATTATGAGGACACTCCGATCTGTGTCTTTGACGAATGGGCGGCGGATCAGGACCCAAGATTCCGGCAGCTGTTTTACACCGAGATCATCCCCCGTCTGAAGGCACAGAATAAACTGGTGATCGTGATCACGCATGATGACCGTTACTTTCATCTGGCGGATCAGTTGATCCGGTTTGATGACGGTCAACTGGTGACGAACAGGTCCTTGTCCGCTGATCGGTTGCCGACGGATTGAGGTGATCACGAGGTCCGGTCAGTCGAAGGGTTAACACATCAAGGACTCAATCTGTGGCGCTTGTGAAAAATGGTTTTTTTCATAGGCGCTTCAGGCGTTTTCTCACTATAGAAGCCAAGGACCCCCGCCCATCAGACCTCTATATCAGAATTGCGACAGCCTTCGCTCCGTGCGAGCTGCAATCTCTCAATTTTTTGCCATCTCATTCCTCGCCTATATACGGAAAAAAGCCATATATAATTTTAAAAAACCATTCCCACACATAGACTGTTAATTTGAATTAACATGACAACAAAAATAACTAATACTCGACTTTAGTCGTAGATAAAACTTCATTTCTTTCAGCCACCCATAACGCTTCAACTGATGAAAAAGCACCATTTAAATCAACACGAAAAATCGATTTCAAGCTGCCTTTGGAACTGCATCTTCAAACCTGTTGTTAACCAAAAATGAAATTTCGCTGGATTCATAATTTCGCCACGAGAGAATCATTCTTGTCCTTATCGCAGGTTTTACGTCAATATTCTTTCAAGTTATTTGTTCGGTAATAAAAACATCCTGGTTTATTTTTTGAACGTCTAATACTTCAATCAAAAAATTGTCTTGGATCATACATCCTCGGCATGTCGGTGCTGTAATCCTGCGGTTCACCTCATATAAAAAACCCCGAAGAGGTAAAGCATGCACAAACAAACCATGGACATGACTGTCCCTCCAGATTTATCAAAAAGCGGTGGTACGGGTCCGGCGGTCAATCGTCGTCCGGTCTATCAGGATTTTATGCCGCCGTGTAACTCTGCCTGTCCGGCCGGTGAAAACATTCAGGGCTGGCTGGCACTGGTGCACGAAAAACGTTATCACGATGCCTGGCAATTACTGATCGAAAACAATCCCATGCCGGCCGTTCATGGCCGCGTCTGTTATCACCCTTGCGAGGGCGGTTGTAACCGGGAACAGGTTGACGGTGCCGTCAGCATTCACCAGGTGGAACGTTTCCTTGGAGACATGGCCATCGAGCAGGGCTGGCAACCTCATTACACCAGCCGCAAGACCGGTAAACGCGTGTTAGTCGTGGGAGCCGGCCCCAGTGGTCTGAGCGCTGCCTATCATCTGGCACGCATGGGTCATACCGTGGAAATCAGAGATGCCGGAACCCGTCCTGGTGGCATGATGTATTTTGGTATCCCGGCTTATCGGCTGCCACGCGATGTGTTGATGGCGGAAATCCAGCGCATCGAACGTATGGGGGTCAAAATCACCCTCAATCATAAGGTTGAGGATCTGCAAAAAGAAAAAGAAGAGGGCGCATTTGATGCGGTGTTCGTGGCCGTTGGCGCGCACATTTCCCGTAAGGTGGATATTCCCGCCCGGGAGGCCGGCCGCATACTCGACGCAGTAAGTTATCTGCGTGAAGTGGGTGAAGGGCAACGCCCCATGCTGGGGCGCAAAGTTGCCGTTTACGGTGGCGGAAACACCGCCATGGACGCTGCCAGAACCGCCAAGCGGTTGGGTGCGGAAGAGGCCATGATCATTTATCGCCGTGATATCGATCACATGCCTGCGCATAAATTTGAAGCCGAAGAAGCCATGGAGGAAGGCGTCAAAATCAACTGGTTGCGGACGATTTCCGAACTGGAACTCAATCAGATCAAAATCGAAAAAATGGTGCTCGATGAAAACGGTCGGCCACAACCGACCGGGGAATATGAAACCCTCGAAGCCGATGCGGTCATCCTGGCACTGGGTCAGAATATCGACTCAGAGCTGATGCAGGGGATACCGGAAATTGAGTTTTCCGAAGATGGCACGGTGCAGGTCGATGAACACATGATGACGGCACACACCGGCATCTTTGCTGGCGGCGATATGGTGCCAAGCGAGCGAACGGTCACCATAGCAACCGGTCATGGTAAGCATGCTGCCAGAAATATTCACGCCTTCTTAAGTGGTCAGGTATTTGCGCCCAAAGCCAAATCTCCGGTCGTGCCGTTCGACGCTCTGCACATCTGGTATTACACCGACACCGAACAAACCACCCAGCCGGTGGTGCCGCCGGAACAACGTACCCAGAGTTTCGATGAAGTACTCGGCAATCTGACCGAAGAGGAAATCCGCTACGAAGTCCGGCGTTGTTATTCCTGTGGCAACTGTTTTGAATGCGATGGCTGCTACGGTGCCTGTCCGGAAGATGCCATTATCAAACTCGGTGCCGGCCGGTTTTATCAGATCGACTATTCCAAGTGCACCGGCTGTAGCGCCTGTGTCCTCCAATGCCCGACTGCGGCAATCCATATGACTGACAAAGCTTGAGGAGATCACCATGGCTAAAACAAAACTCAGGCAGGTCACCATCGATGGCGGCGAAGCAACCGCCTACGTGGCGTATCGTGTGAACGAAGTCTGTGCCATCTATCCGATTACCCCCTCTTCTCCCATGGCCGAGTTTGCCGACCAGTGGGCCAGCCAGGACATCAAAAATATCTGGGGCGAAGTGCCACTGATTGCTGAAATGCAAAGTGAAGGTGGTGCTGCCGGGACCGTCCACGGCGCTCTGCAGACCGGTGCCCTCACCACGACTTTCACCGCCTCCCAGGGCCTGATGTTGATGATCCCGAACATGTACAAAATCGCCGGGGAACTGACGCCGGCCGTGTTTCATGTTGCGGCCCGTTCACTGGCGGCGCAGGGCTTGTCGATCTTCGGGGATCACCAGGATGTCATGGCCGTGAGGATGACCGGTTTCGCCCAGCTGGCATCCTCCACCGTGCAGGAATGTCATGACATGGCACTGGTGGCTCAGTCTGCCACGTTGAAAAGCCGGGTGCCGGTGGTGCATTTTTTTGATGGTTTCAGAACCTCTCACGAGGTCTCCAAAATCACTCTGCTGGAAGACCGGCATATTCGCGCCATGATCGATGACAAGCTGGTGTTTGCTCATCGCCTGAGAGCATTGAATCCGGATCGTCCGCACATGCGCGGTACCGCTCAAAACCCCGATACCTATTTCCAGGGACGGGAGAGCGTCAACAACTACTATCGTGATGCCATTGGCATCTATGAAGAAACCCTGGAACAGTTTGCCACTCTCACAGGCCGACGTTATCAGCTGTTCGAATACTACGGCAACCCCAAAGCCGAACGGGTGATCGTAATTATGGGATCAGGCGCAGAAACCGCCATTTCCACCGCCGACTATTTGAATCAAAACGGCGATTCCGTCGGGGTGTTAAAAGTCCGCTTATACCGGCCTTTCAGTGCCCGCCATTTTCTCGCGGCACTGCCTGCGCAGGTCAAACGGATCGCGGTTCTGGACCGAACCAAAGAACCGGGCTGCGAAGGTGAACCGCTGTATAAAGATGTCGTCACCGAACTCGCTCAGGCCATTGTTCGTGGCGAACGGAAAACCATGCCGACCGTCATTGGTGGACGCTATGGTCTTTCCAGCAAGGAATTTACCCCCGCCATGGTGGCCAGGGTATTTGCTGAACTGCTGCAGGAAAAACCCAAAAACGACTTCACCATCGGTATCATTGATGACCGCTCCCATACCAGTCTCGATGATGTCGAAGCACTGGACATAGAACCTGAGGATACCGTTCGAGCATTGTTTTTCGGTCTCGGCTCAGATGGCACCGTGGGTGCCAATAAAAACAGCATCAAAATCATTGGTGATGAAGAAGGTTACTTTGCCCAGGGATATTTCGTTTACGATTCCAAAAAAGCCGGCAGCATGACCACTTCGCATCTGCGCTTCGGGCCGCATCCGATACAGGCACCGTATCTGATTCAATCCGCCGGTTTTATCGCCTGTCATCAGTTCAACTTTATTGACCATGTTGAAATGCTGGATCGCGCCCGTCGCGGTGCTACATTTTTGTTGAACAGCCCCTACGACAAAGACGAGGTATGGGATAAATTGCCGCGTCATGTACAGCAGGACATTATCAATAAAGATATCCAGTTCTACGTGATAGATGGTGCCAAGGTTGCCCGCTCGGTAGGCATGGGCCGACGCATCAACACAGTCATGCAAACCTGTTTCTTTGCACTGTCAGGTGTGATGGAAAAAGATCAGGCAATTGAGAAAATCAAACAGGCGGCTAAAAAAACCTACAGTCGCAAAGGCGAGGAAATTGTTAAACGCAACTTTGCCGCCATCGATCAGGCACTGGCACATTTGCAGCAGGTTAACTATCCGAAACAGGTCACCAGTGAGTACGATCCGGATCCAATGGCGGCATTCGAGCAGGCACCGGATTTCGTCAAACAGGTGACCAGCGAAATCATTCACGGTCGTGGCGATCTGATTCCGGTATCACTATTGCCTGATGACGGCACCTTCCCGACCGCCACCACCAAATGGGAAAAACGCAATATCGCTCAGGATATTCCCATCTGGGAACCATCATTGTGTATTCAATGTGGCAACTGCTCGATAGTCTGCCCACACGCAGCTATCCGGGCAAAATTCTACAACGAAGAGGTATTGACTGACGCGCCGGAAGCATTCCGTTCGGCCGAGGTCAGCGCCCGCGGATTCCCGGATATACGTTACACTTTGCAGGTTTATCCGGAAGACTGTACCGGCTGCGGATTGTGTGTACGCGCCTGCCCGGCTCAGGATCCCATGGACGAACATCATCACGCCATCAACATGGCCGACAAGGAAACCTGGCTGAGTACCGAAAAAGCCGGACTGCAGTTCTTTGAACAATTACCTTACAACGATCGCAACCGGGTTGATTTCTCCAACGTGCGCGGCGTGCAGTATTTACAACCCTTGTTCGAATTCAGCGGAGCCTGTTCCGGCTGTGGCGAAACGCCTTATCTGAAACTGATCAGCCAGTTGTTCGGTGACCGTTCGCTCATTGCCAACGCCACCGGCTGCTCTTCCATTTACGGTGGAAACCTGCCGACGACTCCCTGGAGTCAGAACAGCGAAGGTAAAGGACCGGCATGGGCCAACTCTCTGTTTGAAGACAATGCCGAGTTTGGCTTTGGTTACCGGCTGACAGTGGATCAGCATACCCGACTGGCACAAACCCGGTTACAGGAGCTGGCGTCTGAGATCGGCCCGGACCTGGTGGCCCAGACTCTGAATGCTCCCCAGACACTGGAAAGTGAAATCATTCAACAGCGTCGCAGAGTGGCGGGCATCCGTGAAAAACTGGAGCAGCTGGATAACCCCAAAGCACAGGAACTGCTGTCTGTGATCGACCACCTGGTCCGTCGCAGTATCTGGATTGTTGGCGGTGACGGCTGGGCTTATGACATCGGTTATGGTGGTGTCGATCATGTCCTGGCAAGCGGTCGAAACGTTAACGTGCTGGTGATGGATACGGAGGTTTACTCCAACACCGGTGGCCAGGCATCCAAAGCCACGCCTATCGGTGCAGTCGCCAAGTTCGCAGCGGGCGGTAAGGTGGTGCCACAAAAAGACCTGAGTCTGCAGGCCATTGCCTACGGTAATGTCTATGTCGCCAGAGTCGCACTGGGTGCTAATCCACAACAAACCTTGCAGGCTTTCCGTGAAGCAGAACGTTATGATGGTCCTTCACTGATCATCGCCTACAGCCACTGCATTGAACACGGCATCAATATGGATGAAGGTCTGGAGCAACAGCGTTTGGCCGTTAAAGCCGGTTATTGGCCGTTGTATCGCTATAACCCGGCACTGCACAGTGCCGGAAAAAATCCGTTTATTCTGGACTCCCTCAGACCCACCATCGACGTCAAGGATTATGCTTATCGTGAGAACCGCTACAAGGTACTCAGAGATCGCAATCCGGAAGAGGCGGATCGGTTGATGCAACTGGCACAACAGGTCGTCAATCAAAAATGGTCTGTGTACGAGGAAATGGCCACACGCTCAGCCGACGAGTTTATTCCGGATACCCGGATGTAAGGTGTTCACCAGGCAGACTGCGTCCAGCGCAGTCTGCCATCCTTTCAGAAGCCTCCCAACACTGTTTCCCTGCTATTAACCGACCCCTTCTATAAACCCTTACCTGCAAATATTTGCTCTAGCCCATTCACATCAAACCGGGCATTGACGATACCCATCAAATAACATAGCTTTAAAAGGAGTTTCGATTCGCATACCCGGAAATATTTCAATAAAAATAAAACATCAAAAAAAGGGCAAATATGAAACACTTTAAAACATCTATTTTCACATTTACAAAACCCGCATACCCGATAATTTCAAAAAAGCTGAAACACATGCTCGTCGGCATTGGTTTTATCAGCAGCACCTTGATGTCGTGTACCGGTCTGGAGACACAAACCATGTCAGACTCAGCCACCTTGCAAATATTCATGGCCGGCGATTCCACCATGGCCATCAAGGATCCCTCCGACTACCCGGAAACGGGCTGGGGCGTTCCCTTTGCCAATTTTTTCGATAACTCCGTCAAAGTGATTAATCTGGCCAGAAATGGCCGCAGCACTAAAACCTTCATTTCTGAAGGGCGATGGCAGACCGTTACCGACAACATTCACGCTGATGACTATGTCTTTATCCAGTTTGGTCATAACGATGAAGTACCCAGCAAGGTCGATCGATACACCACTCCGGACGAGTACAAAGCCAATTTGAACCGTTTTATCAAGGATGTGGAAACTGCCGGCGCTCATGCGATCTTGATGACACCAGTAGTACGCAGAAAATTTGATGAGAGCGACCATTTGGTATCGACCCACCCTTACGCCCAACTGGTACGTGAAGTGGCGGCAGAACATCCGGAAGTCACCTTCATCGATATGGAAAAAATCACCCATGATTATTTCGAAAACCTGGGACCCAAAGACTCATCATTGCGATTCATGCACCTGCAACCAGGTGTTCATCCCAACTATCCCGATGGTAGAACTGACAATACCCATTACACCGAATTTGGTGCCCGTGAAGTGGCCCAGCTGGTTTTGACAGAACTCAGGAAAATCAACTATCCATTGATAACACACATTCGCGCAGCAGATCCAAAGCACCTGAAAAAATAGTATTCATTCACCCTCCCGCAGTCGTGATCACGGACCTGCATATCTGGGCAGTTTTGCCAAATAACGAAAAAGTTATTTGGCAAACAGCTGACTCAGGTCCTTGAAGGCCTTGAACTCCAGAGCATTGCCACACGGGTCGAACAGGAACATGGTGCCCTGTTCACCCACCTGACCTTTGAAACGCACATAAGGCTCGATCACAAACTGAATATCGAACGATCTCAACCGCTCTGCCAGTGCTTCCCACTGAGACCATTCCAGTACTACACCAAAATGCGGTACCGGGACATCGTGACCATCCACCGCGTTAGTGTGTGCCTGTTGCTGTGCCGGGGTCTGAGGGTGTTCATGGATGACCAGCTGATGCCCAAAAAAATTGAAATCGACCCAGTGATCGGAAGATCGGCCTTCTTCCAGACCAAATACCTGGGCATAAAAATTTCGGGCGGCGCTGAGGTCATACACCGGAATAGCCAGGTGAAAAGGTTGAAGACTCATACAAATTACTCACTCTATGTTTGCGGATGAATCGATCAGGATGGCAGTCAAAGATAACTGTTTAACATGAAAACCACTTACTTTGCGGATTACCATCCAGATCGGCTAACTCAATGTATCAGATGATACTTCATGAATACCCGGCTCAGCACGAATGGCAGCATCCAGCAAGGCTCGGGCAATATTGTCCGCCGGATTACAGCGCCATCGCCGGGGCAAAACCGGCGTCAGCATCGTCAGCAGTATCTGCATACTCCGTTCTCCCAAACGAAACTCAGCCCGCTGACCGCTGATCAATCCCGGTCGGACCAAGGTGACAGAGGCAAACGACAGCGCCAGCAGGTCTCGCTCCAATTCGCCTTTGACCCGGTTATAAAAGAACCGGGAATCCGTATCTGCACCCATGGCTGAATTGAGCACATAACAACCGCCACCGTAACGCTGTACCTGACGGGCAACGGCCAGAGGATAGTCATGATCAATACGATAAAACATCTCGCGGGAACCTGCCGTTTTCAGAGTTGAACCCAATGTGCAGATAACCGCATCGCACTGCCAAAGCTCAGCATCATCGGGTAACTGGTCAAAATCGACACGATGACATTGCAGTTTTCCAACCGATGCCATGGGTTTGCGTGCCAGCACCGTTATGTGACTGACCCGGGGATCCGCTTGTGCCTGCGTCAGCACTTGCTGGCCAACCAGACCGGTCGCCCCCACCAACAGTAGTTTCATAGACTCACCTCACCAGACATCCTTGCGACAAACGTTGCCAGCCACGCACACCCGCCTTGTTCATCGACGTTGAAAGTCCCGCCAGTATAGGCAAGATACGACGGCTTTTCTTTACCTCCGGCAAATCAGCGACGTACGCTGTGTGGCAGATGCCCGACACTGTATTTTTTTGAAAGTGACTGAGATGGATCAGCCTGGGTCAATGAGGGCTAATGTACACTGGAGAACACGTTATAACCGCCGGCCCGAAGCATTTCATCACAAAACCATGTGACCCGGTTCACCTGTTCATCGCCGGATAGCCGGAGAACCTTCCAAAACAGCCTGAACATCCATAGGTTGACGGCATAAAAGCGTTATAATTTGCATTTCCGCACGATCTTTCTTTCACCTGCAGCCAGTATCGGAATTCAGTATGAACAAAAAAGGTTTAGAAATTTTAAGTAACCCCAGAACCAATAAAGGCACCGCATTCACGCTGGAAGAGCGCCAGCAACTGGGCTTAACCGGTCTGCTGCCTCCCGTGGTCAGCACTCAACAGCAACAGGTCAACCGTTCGCTGGCCAATCTGCGGAAAAAAGCCACCCCCATCGATCAATACATCTCTCTGGCTGCGCTGCAAAAACGTAATGAGCGTGTTTACTATAAAATCCTGATTGATCATATCGAAGAATTTATGCCGGTGGTTTACACCCCAACCGTTGGCAAGGCCTGTCAGGATTTTGCGATCAATTTCCGTGAAACCAATGGTTGCTACATTTCCTATAACGATCGCGGCAACGTTGAACAGCTGCTGCAAAACTGGCAGGAAGATGTCCGTCTGATCGTGGTAACCGATGGTGAACGGATTCTCGGCCTGGGAGATCTGGGCAGTAACGGCATGGGCATTCCAATCGGCAAACTGTCTTTGTATTGCGCCTGCGCCGGGGTTGATCCCGCCCACTGCATGCCGATCATGCTGGACGTGGGAACAGACAATGAAGAAGCCCGCGAAGATCCATTCTATCTGGGCCTGCGTCAACCCCGTATCCGTGGCGAGGAATATGACGCATTTGTCGACGAATTCGTACAAGCCGTCAAACAACGTTTCCCCAATGCGCTGTTACAGTTTGAAGATTTCTCCACTCCCAATGCCGTCACCCTGCTGGAGCGTTATCGCGACCAGCTGCTGTGTTTCAATGACGATATCCAGGGCACCGCTGCGGTGGCACTGGCCGGTCTGATGGCGGCTACCCGGATCAACGGCATGCAGCTGAAGGATATGCGTTTTATGTTCCTGGGCGCAGGTTCAGCGGCCACCGGTATCGGTGATCTGGTGGCCAAAGCCATGCAGCGTCAGGGACTCAGTGCCGAAGAAGCCAATGCCCGCATGGTCTTTAACGACAGCAAGGGTCTGGTCGTTAAAAGCCGCGATTATATCAAGGAGCACGTGCGTCCTTTTGCCGCTGACATGGCTCCGATGACCGCTCTTGAAGCACTGAAAGAGTTTCGCCCGCACGCGCTGATCGGAGCCACCGGCAGACCTGGCCTGATCACTCAGGAGATGGTGGAATTCATGACCGCCAACAACGAACATCCGATTGTGTTTGCACTTTCCAATCCGACCGCCAATGCCGAATGTACGGCAGAAAATGCCTATCAGTGGAGTAACGGACAGGCCGTATTTGCCAGTGGCAGCCCGTTTGATGTGGTCCACATCAACGGTGGTGTGAAAGTTCCGGGTCAAGGCAATAATGCGTATATTTTCCCGGGCCTCGGCCTCGGCGCATTACTTTCCGGTGCCACTCGTATCAATGACGACATGTTGATTTCAGCTGCCGAAACACTGGCTGCGGAGGTTTCTCAGAAGCAGATCGATCTGGGATGTTTGTATCCGCCACTGAAACAGATTCGTGAGGTGTCAGCCAAAATTGCCGTGGCTGTGGGTGAAAGTGCCCAACGCAACGGGCTATTGAAAGGTGACCTGCCGGAGCAGTTCGAAAACTTTGTAAAACAGCATCAGTACGATCCAAGCTACTGATCCATCATTTGATCGCAGCCCGTCACCACGGTGACAGGCTGCTCTGAAGATCAGCCCTGTCTGCGTCTGAGCAGCATAACCAGTCCAAGCGCTAATACGCCCAAGCCCGCAGAGCCACCCCCTGATGAGTTGCCCGGGTTATCTGTTCCGGGTTTTTCCGCCCCAGGCTGTTCGCCCTCCGATGGCCAGGTTGGCCAGTCATCAATATGACCATCACCATCGCGGTCTGCCCAGGTTCTGCCCAGCAACAACATTCCCGGCGCTTCGGTATTGCTGCCAAACTGCCATAGAGTCTTACCCTCGGCATTATTGATCTGATCAAAACCCTCGTAACTCAAACCATTACAGCGGTTTGTGGCGCTGGTGGCGCATTGTATGTCCACCAGGTCGAAATGTTGCTGCGCTGGCTCCTCGTAAGTACTTTTATAGCCACAGCCCTCGGTACGGCCCGCCAGATCTCTGGCCCAATAAATAGCAGCGTATTTCTGATCAACACTGCAGTAACCGACGACAGCACCAAGGCTAAACTCATTTTCCTCATCTTTCTGTAATTTAACCAGAGAGATGGCGCGAGACAGGCTACCTTCAGTCGCATATCCAAGTAACCCGCCAGCTTCCTGATATCCGGGGTACTTTCTATTAACCTTCAGCTCACCAGTCACCAGCAGATCCTCGAAGGTATCGTTGGATGAGCGACCAACGGCCCCGCCAACAAGATCAACTCCAGTACCATTTACTTCGGCCATTATGCGCTGATACTGACTGTCGCGACTGTTTCCAACGACAGCCCCAAGCCTGGTTTCGCCCTGAATGGACATCCGTGCCACGACATCGGTCATCGTTGCTTCGGCTAACTCACCAGCGACACCACCAATCCAGGTATCTCCAGACACATCGGCCTGCATAAACACACCGGAGACAACTGAACCTTCATCAACGATGCCTATCAGACCACCAACCGATCGGCAATCGTCTACCTGATCACAAGGACCTTCTTCACCAGACGCAGTAACGGTTACCTGTGCGGCAATATTCTCAACCCGGGTTTTCCAGATATAACCAAGTAATGCTCCGGATTCCCGCCCAATCGTCATGTCAGCCTGTAATTTAAGATCATGAATGTAGGCTTCTTCGGCATACCCAATCAGGGCTCCAAATTTCTCGCGTGGGCGCACCATGAACAGATTCCGGAGGATATGACCGTTTCCATTCAGTTCGGCCGTGAATTTAGGTGAAAAACCACCTATCGGTTCCCAACCGGCCCCTTCATTCCAATACCGATCACCGGCGTCGATGCGGCCATTGCCATTGGTATCGAAATCCAGATCCGCCACCAGTTCATAACCGCGGCAACCGGATTCAGGACAGCCAGTACTGACTCCGTACAGCGTATGTCCCTGAAATAATTCAAACAAACCAACAGTATCGTAATTATTACGAATCTCGTTCAGATCCTGCAGATCCTCGATTTCGATCAGGCCATCATCATCAAGATCATAATCCTGACGTTCTGCAGCATGGACGGGGGATACGGAGAAACAGGTCAATGCGACCAGCGATAATGCCGGCAATGACCGATTGATAGTACGCATAAGCACTTCCTTAATGCCAAAAAAGGCTGCTTAGCATACTGATAGGATTTGTAAAGGACAAGAAAGATGCTTTTATGGATTTACGAAAACTGTTTATTTAACCTGACAATGAATGACTCACATCGTGATGTTGGCCGGCATCGCCGACCAACGGCATTAATGAATCAAATTAATATGACAATCACATTAACCATTTCCACCAGATAAAGACCAGCAAAAAGCCGAACAGATAAACCAGCCCGGCAATAGAGAGCCATTTAAGACCGGAACTGACCGCCAGTTCGCCGGATAACCGGGTACGACCCACCAGCATATGGTTCAGCAGTGCAAAGAATGGAGTCGTCATAAATGCCATGATCATGGCAAAGTCCAGCATGGGCAACAATGCCGATGCCCAGAAGGCGATAATGGCCAATGCCAGTACCGATGTCAGTAATACCCAAATACTGTAAGAGGCCTCACTGTATTCTGATTTCTTCTGCAGTAATGCCAGCGACTCCGCAACCACTCTGGAATAACCATCCAAGACAGTTATGGTACTGCCAAAGATACAGAAAAAAGCAATCACGGCTATCAGATAACGGGACCATTCACCGATCGTCGAGGCATATAAGCCAACCAGCTGATGAGTAAAACCGATTCCGGACCCGGCCAATGTAACACCGGTGCCATGCAGCACCAATGCCCCCAATGCCAGAAACATGACTGCCAGAATAGCGGTTCCCACATAGCCGACATTAAAGTCGAACAGCGCCGAGCGCGGTGTAACTTTCTGCTGACTGCACTGACTTTTGAGCCATACTGAGGTGATGCTGGAAATTTCGATCGGTGCCGGCATCCACCCCATGGTCACTACTAAAAATCCAATAGCACCAATGGTCCAGGGTGAAGCAGTTTCCACCACAACCGGAGTAGCACCTCCCTTACCAAACGCAATCACTACTGCCAGCAATGTGGTTATGGTCAGAACGATCATGATTGCCTTGGCAAGAACGTCCAGCGCCTTGTAATGACCGGCAAATAAAATGACCAGGCAAGTGACCACCACTATCACCGACAGAGTGATCATGGACAACTCAAACGGCACAAAGTAGCTAAGCAGGCTGGCACTGAATAAAACCAGCGCAGCAGTATTGATGACTGCGGAAAAAATACATAATACGGCAAACAACCATAAATAAGCTTTACCCATACCAGCATATCCGCGCACCAGACTGTTGCCGGTAGCCATGGTGTACTGAACACCGGCACGGAAAAACGGATATTTAAACAGATTGACCAACAGAATCAGCAGAACCAGTTGCCATCCATAAATAGCCCCGGCTTTGGTAGAAGCCACCAAATGAGAACCACCCACCGCCGCTGCGGCCATCATGATTCCAGGACCAAAAGAAGAGAAAAACCGCGACAACCGAGAAGTACCGGAAGTCTGCTGCGCAATCGCATTTTCCATGGAGTATCCTTTTTTACTAACGAAAAATAGAGAGGGATTGTGGTTATGAATACTGAGGATCAAACTGAAAATATGCTGAAGCATCTGAATGATACCGGTGACAAAGCCGGTGTAAGGTAAAAATCTTCGACCGATTCGAGCGGATTTTGAACCTGACATGGCAACACAGGTAATGATTCAGAGATTCCTTTTGTAGTTTATAAAGTCAATAAGGCTAACCATACAGATCCATCATGAACTGTAATCATAATGTTACATCAATATTCCTGGCATTGGTAAGCTTCCATTTTTGTGAACCGGTCAACCTCTGCCCAACGATTGTGCAATCATCGGCCACAGAGTGATAAATTCTGACATCTTAATGGTGATTTCTGGTGCCAATCAGGCCGTTTTCGATACGTATCAAATAACCATAAAAAATTAATGGAGTAACAAACACGCCTCGTTTCGCACTCTCCACGAATCATTGACTGACACCTTCCTTATTTTTAGGCATCACGCAAACAAAAAACCGGTAGCATGCTCATCAATTAGTACGGACACAGGGTGTTTTCTTTGACCGGAGGATCAGGCTTTGCTTTGTTATCAACCTGGTTATGGTAGCGGGCCGGGAAAAACCCTACTTAAAATATAGAAATACCTGAGTAAGGTCGGAGAAGAAGGCAAAAAAATATCTGTGGCACATTCGCCGGGAGCCGATTTTCAACGCCGCATTGACGACACAGTAGTGACTCAGACGTTCCCGTATGTATTGCTGTTTGCAGTGATTTCCCATCCATAACCACCTAATCAGTCACGCCAGATTTTCCAACGGTTCAGAAAAAGACTGCGAAATACGCGTATTTTCCCTGCATTGATTCTGAGGATGGCGGCTCAATGACATAACAACAACCCGATACAGGGGATACTAAATACATGATGAAAACATCAACGATTACATCCTTGTTCGCCACAAGCGTTCTCTGGCTGTCGGCAGAGGCTTGGGGGCACAGTGCAATGTTCACAGACGGCTTCAGCTATGATGACTCCAATGGCGGCGGTGGAAACCCCGCCATGGACAGACTGCTGACAACAGACTCATTCTCTGCCAACTCTACCAGCGCCACCTGTGCCGGTGGTTCAGCCAATGGCTATCCATGCGAAAATATCGATTTGCTGTCATTCGTGCCCAAAGCAAATATGGGTGGTGGCAGTGCTAATCTCAGCGATATCTGGGGTTACACGGATCCGCAGACCGGTGCCGAAATTGCCATTGTGGGTCGTACCAACGGTACTTCATTCGTGGATGTCACCGATGGCAACAATCCTGTGTTTCTGGGGTTTCTGCCATCTCATAACAACGGTAATGACTCCTGGCGGGATATTAAAACCTATGACCACTATGCCTTTATTGTGGCCGATGGCAGCGGGAACCGCACACACGGTCTACAGGTATTCGACTTATCGACTCTGCGCAATGTAACACCGGGCAGCACATTGAGTGAAACCGCTCATATGGACGGATTTGGTATTGCCCATAACATTGTCATCAACGAGGCTACCAGCTACGCCTACATTGTCGGCAGTAACCAATGTAGCGGCGGGCTTTATATGGTGGATATTTCCGACCCTCTCAATCCAACTTATTCCGGCTGCTTTTCCAGTGATGGTTACACTCACGATGCACAATGTGTCATCTACAACGGACCGGACACAGACTATACCGGAAAGGAAATCTGTGTCGGCTACAACGAGGATACCATCACAATCGTTGACGTGACCTCAAAGTCCAATCCGTACCAGATTTCCCGCACCACCTACGCTGGCTCGCAATATACCCACCAGGGTTGGTTCGCGGACGATAACCACGCCATTCTGATCATGAATGACGAACTGGATGAGCAGTACAATGGCCACAACACCACATCCTATATCTATGATGTCAGTAATCTCGACCGCCCGGTCGAACTTGGGCGCTATGCCGGTCCGACGGCAGCCATTGATCACAACCTGTATACCCTGAACGGATATATCTTTGAGTCCAATTACCGTGCCGGTTTGCGCATTCTGGATGCGGCGGATATCACCAACGGCAATCTTCGCCAGGTGGGATACTTTGACACGATCCCCGCTTCCAACTCCGCTCAATTCTCCGGAACCTGGAGCAACTATATTTATTTCGCCAGTGGCAACATCATCACCAGTGATATCGGCAATGGTCTGTTCACGGTAAAACCAGACTGGGATGCCATCGCCGGTTCAGATCCCGATCCTGACCCAATCGCTTACTGCAGTGCCTCAGGCAATGATGCCAGCTATGAGTGGATCAGCCAGGTAGATATTGGCGGTTTCAGTAACAGTTCTGGCGCGGATAGCTACAGCGACTTCACCAGCCAGACCATCAACCTGACAACCGGCGAATCCTCCGTGTCACTGGTTCCGGCATTTTCCGGCAGCAGCTATGGTGAATTCTGGAAGATCTGGATTGATCTGAATGGCGACGGTGATTTCAACGATACCGGCGAAGAGGTGTTCAGTTCTGCCGCAACCTCCACCACTACCGTCACTGGCTCTCTCAGCATTCCAGTCGATACCACCGCTATCACCACCCGTCTGCGCGTGAGCATGAAATACAATGGAGCACCTGATCCCTGTGGCACTTTCGACTATGGAGAAGTGGAAGACTACACCGTCAGCATCAGTAGCGGCGACGGTGACGGTGGTTCCAGTGATACGACCTTTTTTGAGAATGTGACCGCAGTTTCAATACCGGACAATAACAACACTGGTATCTACAGTGCCCTGACTGTCACGGGAAACACCGGTGCCACGACAGTGTCTGTTACGGTGGACGTTACCCATACCTATATCGGTGATCTGATAGTCGATCTGGTCGACCCACAGGGTAACTCCTATAACCTTCACAATCGTACCGGCGGCTCAGCGGATAACCTGCAACAAAGTTACTCCGTAACGCTGACTGGAACGACGGTTACCGGAGAATGGCAACTCAGAGTCCGGGACCTGGCTCGTCAGGACAGCGGAACCTTGAACAGGTGGAGCCTGCAGTTCTAGCCAATACTGCTGACAGCAGTTATCTGAGTCAGAGTCTGTGCGCAGACTCTGACCCTGTATCGCATCAACTAAATTATTAAAGACAACATGACAAACACCTATCCCGTAGATATTCCATCAGACCATTACCATCGTAAGGAGTTGGCGAATGCCGGTTAATCTCACCCGAATCCTGCAAGGCTGCGCAGTATGTCTCTGCTCACTGTTCAGTCAGGCAGATACGATACTTTTGCAGCAGGCCAGCGGGTTATTAAAACAGGCCGAAACGTTGGAGACGGACAGTGTGTCGGTGTTCGGCAATGCCAATCAACTGATGCAACAGATCAAAACACTCAGAGCTGATCAACGGAATTTTGCCGGCACTGAACAGGAACCGCGCCTGGTTCAGATCGCGGATGTCCTGAACGATCAGCGCCAACAACTGCAGCAGCTTGGCAGTCGTCTGCGCCAGCACAGCGCCGATTTAAAAACACAGGGCAAAGCGCTATTGAAAGACGGTTTTCTACAGGTCTGGCCCGACCGCATCCGTCTCACAAATACCATGCATTTACGATCAGACCCGCAACCGGTCATGGCCCATAACACCCAGGTACGCTCCGTCCACCCGACCATGTTAAATCGCATGGATAGCGGACCGGACATCCAACAACCTGAAGACATGACCATGGCAATGCCGGCAATGGGTGGACAACAGGCACCGGAAGATCTGGATATATCCACCTTTCAGGCATCCCGACAACTGCATTATTTTGCCCATATCGAGCCACTTGATGGGCAGGGTATCCCTCTCAATACCATTCACCAATGGACATTATGGCTGACGGACGATCAGGGAAATCCGGTCACTCAGGCTCGTATCAACATCACCGGCCATATGCCAGGACACGTTCACGGTCTGCCCACACAACCTCAGGTCACGGACGAACTTTCACCCGGAGAATACCGAGTGGAAGGCATCAAATTTCAAATGACCGGCTGGTGGGTGATGCAGTTCGACGTTCAGCATGCGGACAAACAGGACACCTTGACGTTCAATCTGGCACTCTGAGAGGACAGCATGATAACCAAACAATGCGGCAATTTGTTATTCGCCCTTGTACTCCTGATAAGCCGGGCCCATGGCGCATCTGATCCTTACCTGTTTACCGATGCAGATATTTCCTTTCTGTCAGGATTCATGCTCAGTGACGCTTACCGGTTGCCAGACACACCGGACAACAAAGTGGCGGATGATGAACGTGCAGCCCAACTGGGTCATCAATTGTTTTTTGATCGCCAGCTGAGTGCCAATGGTGAAGTTTCCTGCGCCACCTGCCATCAGCCAAAACTACATTTCACCGACGGTCTGGCGAAATCAGTGGCATTGGGTACCACTCGCCGCAACGCCCCATCCATTCCTGGTGCGCTATACAGCCCCTGGCAATTCTGGGATGGTCGCGCCGACAGTCTGTGGGTCCAGGCACTGGGACCACTGGAAGATCTTCATGAACAGGGTTTGGATCGTACCAGTGCCGCCCGTTATTTCATTTCCACTTACAGCTCCGAATATCAGACATTGTTCAACAATGCCGGAGCAGTCGACGTTGTACGCAGGCTAACGATACCGGCAAGCCCACTGCACCCCGGAGCACACGCGGACAACTGGCAATCGCTGTCCGATGCTGAGCGCACGGCTGTCAATCAGATCTTTGCCAATCTCGGCAAGGTGATCATGGCCTACGAACGCAGACTGACATTGCCACCGGCTCGCTTTGACCGCTTTGTTGAAGCGCTCCGCAAACAGGCGGAGCCGTCTCAGTTACAGGCACTGATGACTATTCAGGAGGTAGCCGGCATGCGGCTGTTTATGGGTAAGGCGAACTGTGCCAGTTGTCATAACGGGCCCATGTTTTCAAACTTCGAGTTCCATAACATTGGCGCTCCGGAACCGGACCAAAATTATGTGGATTTGGGGCGTTATGAAGGCGTTATTACTTTGCAAAACAGTGAGTTTACCTGTCTGTCACCTTACAGCGATGCAGCCACAGAACAATGTGAAGAGATGCGCTTTCTGAAGCAACAGGGACCAGAGCTGGTCGGTGCTTTCAAAACGCCCAGTCTGCGCAATGTGACCCGAACCGCACCGTATATGCAGTCCGGTCAGTTCAGTTCTTTGCAGGAGATTGTCAGCCACTACAACAAACCGGTACCGCCGTTTTATGATCGCCGACAGCATCCGAGCCGGCCACACTTCGATATTCTGCCGCTGAACCTGACCGAGCAGGAACAACAGCAACTGATCGCATTCCTGGATACCCTCACATCACCGATACCTCAGGACAGTCCCTGGTGGAACACGCCCTGATCCAAGTCCGGCAGCTGCACATCCGAAACAGCTGCCGATAAACTCCTGGGTTATTGTGAAACCGGTATGGTGGCGGTGTCCCAGTGTTCTACCATTTTGTCACCTTTCACCCGGAACATATCAAACCACGTCGTGGTGTAAGGACGGCCGTTGCTGTCTTTGTCGTTGGCCACGGTCGCCAGCACCACCAGATCACCCTCTGCCACCATATTCACAAATCCATTCAGAGTCGGCTGAACCGCCTTTGGCTGGGCAAATTGACGGAAAAAATCCATAAATCCGGAGAGTCCGGTGTTGGCCAGAGGATTGTGCTGAATATAGTCTTTGGCCAGATACTTTGGAGCCTCTTCAACTTGCTGGGCATCCAACAGCACTCTCCACATGTCATATACCCGGCGTTTGTTGGCCGCCAGTTTGCTATCGTGACTGCTGAGCACCGCCTGCTGATCGGGATTTTCCACCACGGGAGCATAACGACCGGCAACGCTGCCCGGTGCAAGCGTACCGTTATCCCAATGCTCAGTGATCACACCATTATTCACCCGGAACATATCAAACCAGGTGGTGGTATACGCACGCGGTTCGTCGTGTTCAGCCACAAATACCAGCACCACCAGATCTTTTTCAGCCACAATGGCAACCAGATCCTTCTGAATACGATCAGGTATTGGCCGGGCAGCACCGAACGAACCGATTGCCGCCAGAATGGCATCACGGCCGGTATCGATGTTGGGGTTGTGTTGAATATAGCCAGGGGCAAGATATTTTTTACCGGCTTCCACATCGTGTGCATCCAATAGCGTCCGCCACATGTCGTAAACCAATCGTTTGTTGGCCGCCAGCTGGGGATTTGTGCTGCTCAGCATGGACTCATGATCAGGATTGGCAGTCACCGCCACCGCCGGTTGTGGTGCGGCCTGTTCCACCTTGTGAGCTTTTATCGGCGCACAGGCAGCCAACAATGTGACCGTGCAACCTGCCAGCAAATAAGCAATCTTCAATCTCATTATTTGTTTTCCTCTCCGTCATTGCATCATTAAATATAAAAAAATCATATACTATATATTTTATACTATGACAATCGATCCATGGCCTGCACACAGCAGACTTTAACCCTGGAAAGGTTTTAACAGAGACAACAGAAGCCGCCGTAAAAAATGACAGGGCCGGTCGGCAACGGACGATGAAGAACGATGAAAGTACCGCAGCCGATCAGCCGTGACGGAGGTTTTTGAGCCGACTACCGACAAAGATCACAATAGACAGAACCGTGATAGACAATAAGATCAGACTGATGGGACGATCAACGAAAATGGAAAAATCACCATTGGACACACCCAGTGCCTGACGCATGCGGTTCAGAAAAACCGGTCCCAGCACCAGACCGAGAATAATCGGTACCGCTGGAATATTGGCCCGTTTCATGATGTATCCGAGCAGCGAGAAAAACAACGCGATGAAGGCATCCGAAATCTGATAATTCTGACTGTACGCACCGAGGAACCCGAGTACAAAAATAAAGCTGCCGATAAAACGTCCGCGGACCCGGGTAATATTAACGATGTATTTGGTCGCCACGGTCAGATACAGAAAGATAAAAATATTCATCACAAACAGCGACACATACAAACCGGAGATAAATTCAGGATGTTCGCCAAACAGACGCGGACCCGGAATATAGTTATGTACCATGAATACCGACAGCAGCATGGCCATAAGCGCGTCGGCAGGAATCCCGAACGCCAGCAATGGAATCAGCACCGACGCGGTAACGGCATTGTTGGAGGTTTCTGAGGCAACGATACCGCCTTCGGCACCATTACCGTATTGCTCCGGATTTTTGGAAAACTTCTGCGCCAGGGTATAAGAGAAAAACTGTGATCCGAACTCACCCACACCCGGCAACAATCCCATGATGACACCCAGTAGTGCCGAACGGATGGCAATGACCTTATTGCGCAGTAACACAGCAAAACCTTCAAACCAGCCGGAACCTTCAATCCTGGTATTAAACGCATCGCCGCTTTTGGCGGATAACAGAATGTAGGCCTGGGACATGGCAAACAGACCGATAACCGCCGGCACCAGTGGAACCCCCGCCAGCAACCACTCCTGGCCAAAGGTGTACACCTGAGTGTTATAGGAGCGGTCAATGCCGATAGAGCCCAGAAAAATACCCAGCCCGATCATCGCCGCAGCTTCTATGGCATAGTGGTTGTGTGCCAGTACTACAAACACCATGCCCAGTAACGCCAGCATGGCGAATTCCGCACTGCCAAACAGTGTCGCCACCTGCGATAACACCGGTGCAAAAAAAACCAGTGACAGAACACTGACAATACCACCGAAAAATGATGAGGTATAAGCGATGGACAACGCCTTCTTACCCTGGCCTTTTTTGGCCATCGGATAACCATCATAAGTCGTGAGCACCGCAACCGGCGTCCCCGGTGTATTCATCAGAATGGCCGGAATAGCACCGCCGTACCAGGCGCCACCATAGACACCCAATAACAATGTCACGCCAAACAACGGCTCCATGGTAAACGTCAATGGCAGCAGAATGGCCATCACTCCAGCAGGCTCCAACCCCGGAATCGAACCGATACTGACACCAATAATCGCACCCATGATAACGGCAAAAATAACACCGTTACTGAAAACCTCATTTAACCCCAGAAGTACAACGTCCATTCTTCAGTCTCTTATCACAGATAGCTATTCATGAACCACAGCACTTTGCCGTCAAACAGTAATTCGTACAGCGCCACATCCGGAAACCAGATATTTACCCCAACCCGGAATATCAACACCACCGCAATCACCGTCAACCACGCAGCCACCGACCAGAACCGGTTCAACAACCGGGACAGCCACAACAGGGTATGCACAAACAGCAGCGTCGACAGAAAAAAACCAAGATACTCAATACTGGCGATATACAACAGAAACAAACAGGCCATCAACAACACACCTTTGTATTCGCCAATGGTGTTGATCAAGGTATCAATGGAGAACAGTTTCAGACGCATGGAATCCTTAAGCGTCAGCACAAACTGCAGAAAAGAAAACAGCAAGAGAATGGAAAGTCCGAATAACGGAGCCACTTGTGGCCGGGTAAACCAGCCACGGCTGGTATTCACCGCCACCGTCTGTTCTGGATATGACACAATCAACCCGGCAGCGATCAGCAGTACAAACAGAAATATCAGTCCGGAACGCTTGCTGTCACTCATCCTTCATCGCCTTCTGTTGATGTTTGCTGAGTTTTTTTGATATTGGCACGATCAATACCGGTACACCGGCATTATGAATAACCCGCTGTGCCGTGGAACCAAGAAAGAAACGCGATAATGCATTCACCCGGCGATCCCCCATGATGATCATGCTGACATCCTTATTTTTAGCCACTTCAACGATTTTCTGACTGGCCGAGCCAAAGCTGACCAGCACTTCAATCCGCTCCTGGTCAAATGGCTGATCTTTAAGCTCATGTTCGAGAATATGCTGTATGCGTTGCTGCATCAGCTCCTGTAACTCCAGCAGCAGGGCGTCTATATGTTTTTGTTGTGCGGATTTGATTTGATAGCCACCCCCAAACGCATCTTCATCCTTGCGAAAGGTTTCCTCAAACACATGCAAAAAGTAGATACGGGCATCACTTAACATAGCCTGCTGCAGGGCGATTCTGAACACCACATCACTACCGTTTTCAAGATCAGTGGCATAGAGGACAGGTTGACTCATACGGCTCTTCCCGGCGGATTGTTTTCAGGATTGGCACGAGAACCATTTCAGGCTCAGGTTGTTACCATCATCAGCATGATGATGGCAACCGTGTTCACCGTCAGGATCAGCCGCCGGTGAAGATTATCCCCGCTCAGCGGTTCATATAGGACAACAGTTTTTCAGCATTGCTGTAGTCGGCAGCAATAGTCTTTGCCGCGGCATCCGCATCGGCCCAGTAAACACCGGCACCGGTATTCTGTTGCAGGGTACGGACATCGTCACTCTGCAATGCCTTATGCGCAACAGCGGCAATTTTGTCTTTAATGGCCTGGTCTGTTCCTTTTTTCACAAACAGTCCATTCCACAATGTCTGCTCAATACCAGTGACCTCTTTCAAGGTTGGGACATCCGATGCGATAACCAGACGGTCACGGGTAATGGAAACCAGCAATTTGACGTCTTTCGATTCCAGACACGGCAGAATCTGTTGCGTGGTGGTATTGATAATGTCTGCATCACCATTGGCCAGAGTGGCACAATTGAGTTCATCAAACGCGGCATCGGAGGCAAACTTAATGCTCATTTGATCGGCGGCTTTAAACGTCAATGCAGTTGGCAATGCCTGATAACCAAAATGTCCGAGAACGACGTCGTGGGATTTGGAATACTCCGCCAGCTCCTGCAGATTACTGTAAGGAGCATCCGCTTTTGCTGCAATCACAAACGGGTAATCCAGAAAAATACCAACCGGTTCAAAATCATCAACGTTATAAGGTGAATTACCGGACATCACCGCCGTTGTCAGCAGATCAACCACAAACGAACCAATCACACTGCCATCCGGACGGGACTGCGCAACCGTCGTCGCACCAAGTACACCACCACCACCCGGTTTGTTCACGACGGTGGCCGGAACACCGGTCTGTTCAGACATTTCTTTGGCAATAGCCCTGGTCAGCACATCCTCCAGGTCGCCGGGAGGCCACGGTACAATAAACTTAACCGGTCGATTAGGATATTTGCCGGCCTGCACAGCAGATGCCGCTCCCAGGAACGTTATAACCGATAGCACCAAAACCAGTACCCTGGATAAAGCAAAGCGTCTCATGTTTCGTCCTCTGTCGATGAATAGTGGTTTCAACGCTACCAGTCCGTATCAGCCATTGCCATGTCCCCATGGGGATAAATTTGTAGCCATTCATTACAGCAGCAAAAACAACATCGACTCAAAATATCCCTATCGGGATATGGCAATCCGAATGTAATTCTTAAACCATATAAGGCAATAATCATATATTGCATGAACCTGATCATGCTGTCTGGTTCGCACTGATTTCAGGCCAATAGTGTGACCCGTCGCTTTGGCATGTTTGTGCTTCATTCCTTAAATCCGGCAAAAATAGTTGCCTTATTAATGGGTCTGCGAGAAACAAAACGCGATTCAGATTTTATTTTTCTCTCATCATCCGAAAGGTATCGCTTATGTCTTTTCCAAACAAATACATCAACAGCCTGGATTCGTTGAATTACTACTCCGCCACCAAAAAATACGATCTCAGATATCCGGCTCTGAAACAGGACCTGGAAGCGGATGTGGTCATTATCGGCGGTGGTTTTTCCGGTATTAACACCGCACTGGAACTGGCTGAACAGGGCGTTAAAAACATTGTCGTGCTGGAGGCCAGACATCTCGGTTACGGCGGCACAGGTCGTAATGGCGGTCAGATTATGGCCGGCATCGGTCACGATATGGATGCGATCAAAAAGGATGTAGGTGAGGAGGGTCTGCAGGCTATTTTTGAAATTTCCAACCAGGGCCAGCAAATCATCAAGGAACGGGTCAAACGCTACAACATCGATGCCGATTTTCGGAATGGTTACGGCTACACCGCGTTCAATAAACGTCAGCAGAAAGTTTTGCAGGAGTGGCAAAAGGAATTTCAGACGCTGGAGCCGGACACCGAAATAGAACTGGTCACCGGCTCAGCCATTCAGGACGTAGTGGGAACAGACGCTTACTGCGCGGTGCTTAAGCATATGGGGGGCGGACATGTGCATTCACTGAATCTGCTGCTCGGCGAAGCCAACGCACTGACCAGCGAATACGGGGTACAGATCTTCGAAAACACTGAGGTGCTGGAAGTCGAATATGGCCCCAGAGTTACCGTGCGAACCGCCATGGGCAGCGTCAAAGCCGAAAAAATGCTGTGGGCCTGCAACGCTTTTCTGAAAGGTCTGGAACCCAGGCTGCATAAGAAAACCATTAACACGCTGGCCTTTCAGATTGCCACCGAACCGTTGTCAGATGAACTGATCCATCGCATCAGTCCGATTCGCGGTGCCTACAGCGATATCCGTCCGGTCATCGATTATTACCGTGTCACCAATGAAAACCGTTTACTGTTTGGTGGTGCCACACACCTGGTGGAATACCTGCCTAAAGACCTTTTCGCCTGGAACCGCAATCTGATGTTGCGAATTTTCCCTTATCTCGCCAATGTCAAAATCGATATGGCCTGGGGTGGTCCCATGGCCTGCGGGGTCAATCTGTTTCCACAGATTGGTTCACTGGATAACCACAATAATGTGTTTTACGTCCAGGGCTACGCCGGCTTCGGCGTTACTCCCAGCCAGATTATCTGCAAGGTCCTGGCCGAAGGCATACTCGGAGGCTCTGACCGTTACCAACTGATCAGCAGTATCAGTCACGCAGATATTGTCGCCAAAGATCAGTTACGGGCACTTCTACTGACCGGCGGTAAATGCTGGCATCAGCTCAACGGCTACTTGAGTGGCCGACGCTAAACTTCAATTCAACAGGAGAACAACGTGATCAAAACAGACTTAAGTAATGTCGAACTACAGCCATGGGGTGTCGTTTCTGACCTTGGCGCTGAAATTCTGGAAGGAGACTGCAACATTTTTGGTGCCATGACGTTCGGTGCTCCCACCGAAGCCGTCAGTTCGGCTTACTTCGGCAGCACTCGTGGCAAATTCAAAATGACGTATCCATTCAATGAGCATGCGGTCATCGTCGAGGGTCAGGTGACCATTAAAAACCTGAGCACCGGCGAACAGAACAGCTACTCTGTCGGCGACAGCTGGTTCGTCGAAAAAGGAACCGAATGTGAGTGGACCGTCGACACAGAACGTTTTGTCAAACATTACCTGGCGGTTGCCTGATGTAATCAGGCCGGCAATAAAACATATCTTCCTGATATGTTTTATTGCCATCTCCGGTTTTCAAAAATATCTGATCGTACAGCACCGGGAGTTACAACCGGCTGTCACCATAACGACCTGGCGCCATCACACTGGCCTGCGGTTCGGGAACGGCCTGCCCGGTTTGTGGTGATACCGGAAATACCGCATTGATCTGACCGGTTCCGGAACTGCCAAAATATGGTGTGACAATCTCCGCCGGCTGATCATAGTCAGACCAGCCCAGTGCTCCGAGCAACATCGCAGTATCGTGCATAAACCCTTCTCCGTGTCCTTTGGCAGCGTATTCCGGCAACATTTCGCAGAACGTTTTCCAATCGCCTTTTTTCCACATTTCCACCACCTGATGGTCAAGGCTTTCCAGGAATGGACTCCAGACCCGGTTGAGAAAATCCGGTGCAGTACCATTCTGGGCAAAACGATGAGACAGAGAGCCACTGGCCAGAAATGCGACCGTCCCCTGGTAGTGTTTTTCCACCGCCTGACGCATGGCCCAGCCCAATCGGGCGCTGTCATTCAGATAATGCACAGTACACAGCGCAGATACCGAAATAGCCTTGAAATGCTGATCAGCATTCATATAGCGCATCGGGACCAGGGTGCCATATTCCGGATCAAGCGTAGTATCCACATGTGCCATGGTCTGCACTCCCTGAGCACAGCACTCAGCCGCCAGAATCTCCCCCAATTGCGGATTTCCCGGCACCGAAAACGGCATATTGTTGATAAAATGGGGCAACTCATTACTGGTGTACGTACCACTGGAATGCGCCCTGCAGTTAATATGATAACCAGAGTTGACCAGCCAGTGGGTATCAAAGACCACGATGGTGTCGACACCGAGTTCCCGGCAACGTCGGCTGATTTCACGATGACCATCGATGGCGGCCTGACGACAACCCTTGTTCGGGCCATCCAGCTCAGACAGATACATGGATGGTACATGGGTGATTTTGGCGGCAAATGCAACAGTTCCCATAACTGACTCCGTTAAACAGATGTTTGGTTTTGGATCAATGCCAGCAGCACTTTCTTGAAGGTGGCTATTTCCGACGTTGAAAACTGACTGAAACGCTGCTGCTGTTCTTCCACTGCGATCTGCCAGAGGGTTTCGGCCATATCCGCTCCTGCCGGCTGTAGCTCAAACTGTCCATCCTGACACTGGATAAATGACTTGGCCTGCAACAGCTCAAATGCGCTTTGCATATCCTGTTCCGGCATATTCACTTCCGCGGCCAGGAGTTCATGATTCAAGCGCCGCCCCGAAGCCAGAGATAATAAAATCCGCGCTTCTGCGGTGCGCAACCCGGTGGCCAGTTGTCGGGGTTGATAATGCTGCTGATAACTGCGGGTGGCCTGTAGCATCAGGTAATACAGATAATGCTGCAGCGGATGTTCATGATCGTCTCCCAGAGGCTGACCGGCCATTTCCCCATTCTTGCGGGCAAACGGCATCACCAGCGAATAACTTCCCTGGTGATACAGCAGAGGAGCCCTGCCGCTATCCTCAAAACCCACCACACGACCAATCAGAATCCAGTGATCCCCACCTTCCAGACAAGCGTGACGTTCACATAAAAATACCGCCGCACAATCCGGCAGTATCGGTGCCCGACCAGGTCCTTCGGTGAACCCGACATCCGCAAATTTATCTTCCGAACGTTTGGCAAAATGATTGGATAATGGCATCTGATCGGCGGCGAGAATATTCACGGCAAAATGACTGGCCTGCTCAAATACCGGAAAACTGGAGGACTTTTTGTCAATACTCCAGAGAATCAAAGGCGGTTCCAGAGAAACAGAATTAAAACTGTTGGCGGTCACTCCCACCCGCTGGCCGGTACTGGCAGAGGTCGCGGTCACGACCGTAATACCGGTGGCAAAATTACCCAAAGCGCGACGAAATGCCAGATTGTCAAAAGTGTTTTGCTGACTCATATTGATACCCACTTCAGTCGTTTCTTATGATCCATGGCGGTTGCGGTCATTACAGCAGTCCGGGATCAGGTTCCAGTCCCATCAGTCCGCGCCCGAGAATCTGCGCACAAACGTCATAGTCGGTATAGGCATGCGCTGCTGTCATATGATTATCGCGCCAGACCCGTTGCGCCTCCCGGTCCAGCATCCAGTTGCTGCCACCCAGTCCTTTGAACAGACGATCGGTGGCTTCGTTACACATCTTCACGGCATAGGCCTGATTGGTACGCCAGTAGATCAGTGTTTCCGGGTCCGGATATTTGCGTTGTTCACCATGCTCTTTGTGTTCCTGCCAGGTGGCTTCCAGAAACGCCCGTGCGGCCTTGACCTGATGGGTGGACTCCGCCAGGCGGGTGAGCGCCGGAATGGAGATCTTGACGGCAGCACCGGTATAGGCACGAACCCGGGATTGATTATATTCACGGTATATTTCCAGCATCCGCTCAGCCGTACCCAGAGCCATGGCAGCAAAACCGGAGGCAAAATACGGGCGATACGGCGTCGTGTAGATATCACTGTCCGGATACAGCCCATACCCTTTTGAA
The DNA here is from genome assembly GCF_000940805.1 of Gynuella sunshinyii YC6258. Lineage (GTDB taxonomy): Bacteria > Pseudomonadota > Gammaproteobacteria > Pseudomonadales > Natronospirillaceae > Gynuella > Gynuella sunshinyii. The sequence continues at coordinate 6,149,632 of NZ_CP007142.1, forward strand.
CGACCTTCCATCATATCTTTGGCTGCGGAGATTCGATGCTCCGGTACAAATGCCTTACGGATTTCCAGGGTCTTGGTACCGCTGCCTTTCATGGCCATCGAATGCCAGTTGTCGACGATCTGATAGTCCTGTCGTGGGATAGCGGCAAAGCAATACACTTTATTGCCGTCCACCTCACGGTTAAAACCAACCAGCGCCCAATCGGCATGATCACAGCCGCTGCTCCAGGTCATATCACCGGAAAACAGCACGCCTCCATCAGCTTCTTCATAGCGGCCGATCGGCGCAATACTGCTGCAGGCCACGGCATCCGGGTTGTTCCCCCAGACTTCGTCCTGGCACTGCCTGGAAAACATTGCCAACTGATGATTGTGGGTACACAACAGACTGAACGCCCAGGCCGTGCTGCAACACGCACCGGCCAGCTCGGCAATACAATCGGTAAATTCCGGCAGTGAGATTTCCAGTCCGCCGTAGGCTTTGGGTAAAAAGGCGTGATGCAGTCGCACCGATTTCAACAACCGCACATTTTCCTCTGGCATTTGCCGTATTTGTTCCGTCTTTTCGGCATTGGCGGCAATCTGCGGCAGTACTTCGCGCAGTCGCTGTAACATAGGATTGATGGTCTTCATTGTGTTCGCTCCTGTCATTATTGTTGTTATGAGAGCAGTGTGACGATTAAACACTCATCCGGAAATGCAAAAAAACGGGCAATGATGGTACTTTTCAACATTTATCCGCACCGCAGGATGAACCGCTCAGTCTGGTCAGCCACAACGCAGCAAACCCCGCCAGACCACAGCTGCCCACTCCCCAGGCAAGATAATGTGGAGTCCCGTCATACAACACACCAGTAAGTACGCTAACCATGGCCCCCAAACCAAACTGCAGAGCGACCGCCAGACCAGCGGCGGCTCCGGCATTGGACGGATAAATGGCCATCAATCTGGCAATACAGTTGGAACCTATAATGCCGGTACAGCTGATATAACCAAGCAGCCCTACAATCAGCAACGGCAGGGAATTTTCCGGCCATAGAACAGCGCCGATCAGGACCACGCTGGAAACGGCGCAAAACGTTGCAGCAAACCACAACATGGTTGCTATGCCTTTATGTACGACCAGCCGGGCATTGATCGTTACCAGAGCTATGACCCCGGCAATATTCAGGGTGAAGATCCAGGAATATTACCGCGGAGTCAGGCCAAAATATTCGATAAACACAAATGCCGACAGGGTCAGATAAGCAAACATGCCGGCAAAACACAGAGCCATACACAACACATAACCCAGCGACCGTGGATGGCTCAGAATACGCCGGTAAGCACTGAACAACCGCAGCAGTCCAACATCATCCGCGCGACGATGGAGGGTTTCCGGAATCAGTCTGAGTACCGCCAGCCACCAGATCAGGGCAAACACCATCAAGCCCGAAAACAACCAGCGCCAGCTGACCCATAACAACAGGTAGCTTGCCAGTAACGGCATCAACAGAGTGGCTACCATGGTCACCAGGTGCATCAGCGACAACACCCTGGCGGACTGCTTGAGGGGAAACAGATCACGCACAATGACACGTCCGAGTACCGATGCGGATGCAGCACCCAGAGCCTGAACAAAACGCCAGCCGAGCAGACTGTGAATGCTGCCGGCGCTGAGACATCCAAAGGATGCCACGATGTACACGGCAATACCCGCCAGCAGTAACGGTCGACGGCCATAGCGGTCTGACAGCGGCCCATATAACAACATGCCGATAAACAGACCAAACAGAAAAATACTGACCGTCAGCTGCACCGATGCCGCATCAGTGGACAGGCTTCTGGTAATGGCTGGCAGCGCCGGTAGATATACACCGATTGTCAAAGGCGCAAACGCCTGCAAACCTGCCAGCCAGGGGACCAGATAAAGTGAACGCCGACCGGACACCGAAGCCGACGAAGTCACTTTGAGGTCTGCCCGCGGCGGAATTCAAGCGGTGTCATGCCGGTCTGAGCTTTAAAAAAACGGGAAAAATACGCCGGGTCGGCAAACCCCAGCTGATAACCGATTTCATTGCCGGTCAGTGTCGTAAACGTCAGCATCCGTTTGATTTCCTGCAACAGGCGCTGATGAATAATCTTTTTTGGCGAGCTGCTGGCAATGCGATGACACAACTGATTCAGGCGACTTTCCGAAACACCAATGACGCGCGCATATTCCGTTAATTGCCAGTGATCACACAGGTGTACCTCCACCTGCCGGGTAAACTGTCGGAATAACCAGAGATCATCGCTGTTTACCGTCACACTGTCCGCCTGCCGACGACTCAGTCGAGCCAGTTGTATCAACAGCAGACCGACCAGATTATCCAGCACCATTCCCTGATCGGAGTGCTGTGATTGCCATTCATGTTCAACGTTGCCCAGTAATTGTTGCAGCAGCAGCCACTGCTTTTGCTGTTCGCTATCCAGGCCCTGCGCAGTGATACAGATTCCCTGATTCAGGCTTGCTGCGGATGATTGAGGCAGACCTTTTTTAATCAGTTGCCATAGTATCGATTGATGAAGGGTAAGCACATGTCCGGTCGCACTTTTCTGGGTCTGGAAAGAATGCGGTACCGCCGGTGGGGTAAAAAACAATGCCGGCCCCTGAACCTGATAAAGCCGGTCATCAATATGAAAGTTAATCTCTCCGCTGTCGATATAATGAATCTGCAGATACTGCGCATGCCGATGTACCGGCATATCGCGACCAAAGAACAAGGCCAGATTTTGCAACGCATCGTAATGAATCGTGGCATGCAGATAACGGTGGTCGTAATCCTGTCCCATATTGATATTGGGAATCCATTGCCCGGATGTTGCAGCCACAGCGGCCGGCATTCTGGTACCGGTGCCCGACAACGGTTCAATAGCCGCCATTGCCGTCACCTGCCAAATCGGAGGGGCTGGATTTATATGTCGCCAGGGTATTTCTGGCAGCTGCAGCCAGCGCCAGGGTATCCACCCCCAACGCAAGAAACTGCGCACCGCATTGTTCATAATGCTGTGCCAGTGCAGGACTCGTTACCAGTGTGCCTGCTGCTTTTCCGGCCTTGCGGATTTTATCAATGGCTGTTTCCACCGCCTGTTTAACGTCCGGATGTGCCGGGTTACCGAGATGCCCCATGGTTGCGGCAAGATCTGCCGGTCCGATAAACACGCCATCGACACCCTCCACACTGAGGATGTCGTCCAGCTGCTCCAGTGCCGTTACCGACTCCACCTGTATCAGCAGACACAATTCCTGATCCACTTCAGCAAAATAGTCCGGCAGTTGATTCCATCGCGCAGCTCTCGCCAGTGCAGTTCCTACCCCACGTACACCATCGGGAGGATAATGTACCGCCCGTACCAGCTCCCGGGCCTGTTCTGCAGTCTCAACCATGGGAACCAGCAATGTCTGCGCGCCCAGATCCAGCATTTGTTTGATCAGTGCGGTCCGGCCTTCAACGATACGCACCACTGCGTGACTCGGGGTCGTGGCAATCGCCAGCAGTTGTGCATGAATGGAGCGAAGGTCATTGGGAGCGTGCTCAGCATCGATCAACAGCCAGTCATAACCACAATAACCACATAGTTCTGATGATAACGGACTACACAGCCCCAGCCAGTAACCATATTGCTGGCGACCTTCATGCAAAGCCTGTTTAAACGGATTTTTTGGGGTTTTTATCATGTCATACAAACCAGCAGTTAATTTCGCCCAGCGGACCATAGTCCGCACGAATTTGATCCCCGGACCGTACCGGGACCGGCGCAGTAAATGAACCGGATAACAAAATCTGTCCGGGCTGCAGGGCAACTCCATGTGGCGCAAACCGTTTTGCGATCCAGCATATGCCATTGGCCGGATGACCCAGCACGGCCGCCGCGAGCCCGGTTTCCTCAATCGTGTCATTCCGGTACAGAATACTGCCGCACCAGCGCATATCGATTTCGTCAGGCGAAAAACGCCGGTCCGCCATAATGATGCCGGCATTGGCAGCATTATCGGCAATGGTATCCATAATCGTCCGGGTGTAGCCGGTGTCCGGATCCGTACGAAAACTGCGGGCCGCAATCAGTTCCAGCGCAGGCACCACGTAATCGGTGGCAGCCAACACATCTTCGATGCTGAGATTCTCACCCTGCAGGGTTTTGTTAAGCACAAACGCCAGCTCCACCTCAATGCGTGGATCGGTAAACTGCTCATGGGGAATACGACTGCCGTTGGCAAACTGCATGGAATTCAGCAGCACACCAAAATCCGGAGAATCGATGTTCATGGCCCGCTGCATGACCCGTGATGTCAGGCCGATCTTGTAACCGATCACCGGATCACCATCAGCTACCTTACGCTCAACCCATGCGGATTGAACCGCATAAGCATCCTCCATATCCATCTGCGGATGAGCCTGCGTCAACGGTGCGATCTGTACACGTTTTTGTTCCGCCTCATACAACTGCCGGGCAGCCGTCTGTATCTGCTGTTCAGTAAGTGTCGTCACGTGGCTGTCTATCCTAAAGAAAATCCTGAATGTTGTTTTTATTGTATTTATACACCGGTTCCAGCTCTTTCATCTCAAACGACATGGCGACACCGCGATGACGAAAGCATTCGCCAAAGTGCTGCTCATATACACGAAATAAAACACTGGCAGCCAGCTCTTTTTCGGACTCGCTGCGACCACCGCCAATCAGTACCGTCAGATGAACAAACATATGTTCCGGATTGCCATCGGCAATACGAAAATTCTCACATCTGTATGCCCGGCTGCGGATTCCTTTATACGGAAATATACCGGTATCAAGAGCACAGCCATGGAGTTTTTCAAACAGCGACGATAACGCCAGAACATCATTGGCAATATTGTCTGAGTATTCAAGAATAAAATGTGCCATATCGGTTACCTGCGCGACTCACTCGCCAATCCGGGGGATTTTGTGTGTACCATGGGCCATGCACACATTCTTGGTTTCCATATAGAAATCGAAACTGTAATCACCGCCGTCACGACCGATACCACTCATTTTGATACCGCCGAATGGAGATGGCAGATTGCGATTATTCTCGGAGTTGATCCACAGCATGCCGGTTTCGATCTGTCTGGCCATGCGCAAACTGCGAGCCTGATCGTTGGTCCAGACATACGCCGCCAGGCCATAATCACTGTCGTTGGCCATGTTCACAGCCTGCTCTTCGGTGTCAAAACTGATCGCCGTCAGCACCGGCCCAAATATTTCCTCGCGGGCCACCCGCATCGTATTGTCTGCCTCAGTAAATAATGTCGGCGTAACATAGTTACCATCATTACTTACATGGTCCGCCTGGTATTTCTGCCCACCTACGGCAATACAGGCGCCTTCTTTTCGGGCGATATCCATATAACTCATGACTTTGTCAAAATGACTGGGATGGATCAGAGGACCGACTTCGGTTGCAGGATCAAGGGGATGACCAACAGTCAGGTTGGTTACCCGCTGCCGCAACGCGGACAGAAAACGCTCGCGAATGCCGGACTGTACCAGCAGCCGACTGCTGGACGTACAGCGCTGGCCATTCAGGCTGTAAATCATAAATGTCACAGCATCCAGCGCCCGGTCAAAATCGGCGTCATCAAATACAATGACTGGATTTTTGCCGCCCAGCTCGAAATGCATGCGTTTCAGTGTGGCGGCCCCCTGCGCCATAATGTGAGAGCCGGTGACCGATTCACCGACAAACGCCACCGCCTTGATAGCCGGATGCTCCGTCAATCGCTTGCCTGCCTCTTCGCCAAATCCATTGATCATGTTCCAGACGCCATCGGGCAACCCTGCCTCGTGCGCCACATCGGCCAGAATTGCGGCACTCAATGGACTGAACTCAGCCGGCTTATGAACGATGGTACAACCGGCCGCCAGAGCCGGTGCAATCTTCCAGGTCGATAACATAAACGGGGTATTCCACGGGGTAATAACCGCCACCGGACCTATCGGTGAACGCAGGGTAAGATTGGTATGTTCCGGCTGATACAGCGCCTGGCCATTGGCGGCTTCCACTGCCCGATCAGCAAAAAAGCGGAAATTGGCAGCACCACGAACAGCCGCCTGACGCATGAACCTGAGCGGCTGGCCACAATCCATACTTTCCACCAGGGCAATCTCGTCGGCCCGTTGCACCAGTAAATCGGCAATACGGTGCAAAATCTTCTGCCGCTCCGCGCCACTGACATTGCGCCATTCGGAAAAGGCAACATGGGCCGACTCACAGGCATGATCCACGTCTTCTGCCGTCGCAATGGCCACCTGACCCAGCACCGTGTTATCAACCGGAGTGAGATTATCAAACGTCCGGGATGTATCCGGAGCGGTCCAGTTGCCAGCGATAAAGTGTGTGGTCGGGTGTTCTCTGAAGCGTTGTAAATAAGTTTCGGCGCGGGAAAGGTTTTCACTGAAAGCGGACATCTTTAGTTCCTCCTGAATTCTTTAAAAAATGTAATGCGTTAAGTTTTTTATGTCAATCAATCCAAAAAGAGATCCCAATCTCTATCCCATTATCTACCCAGGGAACTCACATTTCCCCCGCACAAACCTTTAAAACCAGACTCTAAATTATAAAACTTCGCTTTAAGCCAGACTGAAATTATTCATAATCTGACGTTTACAACTTAACGCGTTAATTATATTCTCAACTCATCATCAATCAGATATCAGGTCCGGACATGCGCTTCGCAACATATCGACATCATCATCAAAGCCACTGGGGCATGGTTATCAGCGACCCCGCCGGTGACCGGGTGGCAAAACTGGATCACGTGGCCCCGAGTCTGAAAGCCGCCATCCAAGCCAATCTGCTGAGCACCATTGAAACCCGGGACCTCAATACCATTCCCATCGATGAAGTCACGCTGCTGCCGCCGATCGATGCACCGGAAAAAATCTTCTGTATCGGAGTTAACTACGCCAACCGCAATGCGGAATATAAAGATGGCAGCGATGATCCGATCAAACCGAGCGTATTCATACGCCTGGCGGACTCCTTTACCGGACACAAACAACCCCTCATAAGGCCGCCGGAATCCATCCAGTTGGATTACGAAGGCGAGATTGTCGTGGTGATCGGTAAAGCCGGGCGGCGTATTAAACGGGAGCAGGCATTTGAGCACATTGCCGGCCTAACTCTGATGAATGAAGGCACACTGAGGGACTGGGTGCGCCATGCGAAATTTAATGTCACACAGGGGAAAAACTTTGAGCGCTCCGGCTCCATCGGCCCCTGGATGGTGACAGCTGATGAGTTTTCTGCTAAAGCTCTCGAACAACTGCAACTTGAAACCCGTGTCAACGGTGAAGTCCGACAGAGCGACAGCACCGCCAGCATGATGTTTCCAATTGCATTCATCATTGAATATTTATCAACATTTTGCACGCTCAGACCCGGGGACATTATCGCCACCGGAACCCCCAATGGAGCCGGAGCCCGTTTTGATCCACCGCGTTATCTGAAACCCGGAGATGTCGTAGAGGTTTCTGTGGCCGGCATCGGCACATTGGTCAATGGCGTGATGGATGAGGAGCTTTAGAACACTGTGAGAGAATTTCGCCGATCATTACCCATGTCGTTACTGAAAGCCAGGGAAGCGGTGATGAAAAAGTTCATCCCCCACCTCAAGGCACAGGATCTTTCGCCACAGCAATGGCGGGTTCTGAGGGCATTGTTTGATGCCGAGGCAGGAGAAATGGAAATGACCACCCTGGCGGACCAGTGTTATCTGTTGATGCCCAGCCTGTCGCGCATCATTCAGTATCTGGAAAAACGGCAATTGATTCAGCGTCGTACCTCTGAGCTGGATATGCGTCGCTCCATCATCAGCCTGACACCGGCCGGAACCGATCTGGTGAACCTTATGGCACCACAATCGGAAGCACGCTATCAATACATCACCGAGGTGTTTGGTTATGGCAAGCTGGAACTGCTCTATGAATTACTGGATGAGCTGACCGACAAACTCTCCAATGCGGAATTCGACAACGGCGATGACAAAAAAACAAAATAAGCTGTTGCAGCACCAATGCCCATCCGGCATTGGACTGCTGTTCTGAAGCCTCAGGACAGCCCAGAAATCTCTGATAGACAGCCGGGTAAATACCGGCCGCTTTGCCAACAGAACAACAATAACAGTCGTTCAGACTGGAGGTCGCCTTTTTGCCGGCGATCCGCCATCACGACAGAGAACACAGCGAGGAGTGCCAGAGCATGAAACATTACAACCTGACCATTAATGGCGAAACCAAAGATCACCATGATTACTTTGACGTCATCAATCCGGCAACCGCAGAGCCATTTGCCCGCTCAGCCAAAGCAGACGCCGCTGACGTTAACCGGGCGGTGGCTGCAGCCAGTAACGCATTTGCCAGCTGGAGTACCACTCCGATGGCAGAACGAAGTAATTTGTTGCATCAGGTGGCGGCATTGGTGGAACAACACATGCCGGAATTGATGGAACTGATCGTTCAGGAAACAGGCAAGCCGTTGAACGGTCTGAATGGTGTCGGAGCCGGCATGGAAGTGGGGGGAGCGGCTGCCTGGATACATGTCAACGCTGACGTCACACTGCCGGTTGAAGTCATTCAGGACAACGATGATGCACGGGTGGAAGTCCACCGCAAAGCGTTGGGTGTCGTGGCATCCATTACTCCATGGAACTGGCCACTGTTGATAGCAGCGTGGCATCTTACTCCGGCATTACTGGCGGGTAACACGGTGGTCATCAAACCATCACCATTCACCCCGATCACAACAGCCCGATTCGTTGAACTGGCCAATACGGTTCTGCCTCCCGGTGTGTTAAACCTGATCAGTGGCGGGCCGGAACTCGGGGCCACTCTGGTGGAACATCCGGATGTCGCCAAGATCGTCTTTACCGGCTCCACCACAACGGGAAAACACATCATGCGATCAGCCGCCACCGATCTGAAACGCCTGACGCTCGAACTCGGCGGTAACGATGCCGGAATTGTGCTCGATGATGTCGATCCCAAAGCCGTTGCCGCCAGACTGGTGTCTGCCTGCTTTCATAATAACGGACAAACCTGCGCCGCGCTGAAACGCCTCTATGTACCCTCCGGCATTTATCATCAACTGGCACAGGAAATGGCCGACCTGGCCGCTAAACTGATCGTTGGCAACGGTCTGGCGCAGGGAGTCGATCTGGGCCCGGTACAGAATGAACGGCAACTGCAAATTGTTATGGATCTGGCAGAGTCAGCCCGCCAGGATGGTGGTCATTTTCTTTGTGGTGGCGAACGAATCGACAGCAAAGGTTATTTCTACCGGCCGACCATTGTGACAGGTTTGAGCAACGGCCACCGTCTGGTGGATGAAGAACCTTTCGGCCCGATTGTTCCCATCATCGAATATCAGGATCTGGAGCAGGCCATAGCCATGGCCAACGACAATCCATGTGGACTGGGGGCATCAGTCTGGTCCACCGATACCGCCCGCGCTCTGGCAGTTGCCACCCGGTTGCACTCCGGCTCGGTCTGGATCAATGAACACGGAGCAGTGCAACCGGATGCACCGTTCGGCGGTGTCAAACAATCCGGGTTCGGAGTTGAGTTCGGTCACCATGGACTGGCGGAGTTCAGCGCAATCCAGACCGTTAAAATCATGAAATGAACGGAGTCACTGGATAGCATGGGCAGGCCATGGTGACTACCGAACCGCTGACATCGACACCATATCCAAAACCATGATCCCATTGCGCCCATTTTGAAGATAACCAAGAACGGGTGTTGCAGAAAACGACCCACCGGATACCCGGTTGTTACCTGAAAAAACAGCCTGACAACAGGTATCCGGACAGTCCGGCGGCAAATACACCCCATTTGGCAGCCATGACAGCTGCACCATAAACAAACACTATCCGTGATACCAACAGGGGTTGAATTAGGACGGTGCAACAACCTGAGAGTCCGACCATCACGCAGGACCAGGACGGCAAACGGCCATGATCACAGCAGACGATCTTCGGGGAATGGCTTATTTTTTGCACAACGGGTAGTTAGCGGGACATGTATCGGTGGGGAGCATCCGATGACCATGTAAAGACTGAAGTCGTTTTCATTGGAGGGGATGATGATCTCAACTATCTACGAATCATTACCTGATGTCATTCAAAGTATCGGCCGGCAGGACTTTTATCACCAGATTGTTCATGCGCTCAGTAAAGTGGGGGTAACATCCACGCGGATTTTTGATTATTCCCTGGAGCAAGAACCGGTCCTCATCCACGGTGAACAAAACGGGAAAACGGCCGAACTCGATGAAGAATACTGCACTGAGGCCTATCGTCTCGATCCGTTTTTCAATGCGATAAAACGGAGAGTGGCAACAGGAATCTATACTCTGGAGAGTGTCACACGACACAATTTCAAGGACTCAGATTACTACCAGCGCTTCTATCGCAAAGTGGGCTGGCAGAATGAGACCAACCTGATTGTCAACTATGAAGCCGGCAAGGCCATCAGCATCAGCTTCACCTTCGCTCAAGACGAACCCATACTGTTGCGTCAGGAATTCACCACTTACTTTCACTCTCTGAACGCCGCGGTTTACCAACACAACATTCTCCCCGGGCGCACCGTCAATGCACTGGAAACCAACACGGTTATGGCGGATCAGAATCCGTGCGACTACGAAAACTATGGTTTAACGCGGCGCGAAGCGGAAATCGTGCAGCTGATTCTGGAGGGCAATCCGTCCCCGATCATTGCGCAAAAATGTTTTGTCTCCAATGGCACCGTCAAAAACCATCGCAAGAATATCTATCGCAAGCTCGGTATCAAATCCCAGTGCGAACTGTTCCATAAGTTCATGCAATAACCCGGACATATACCCTTCGCGGTCACATGGGCAGTCACCCAACTCATCAATTTACGGCCCCGGGGCACTATTACCCACTCAATGGCAAATAAGCATCACGGGGTCTTGAGTTCATCCGTCAGGATTTTACACTGCAGTATCACTACAACCTGTTAAAGAGAAAACCATGAACAATTTCACCGGCTCTGAGCGTTACATTGCCAGCCAGGAACTGCGCCTCGCGGTTAATGCGGCCATAACACTGGAGCGCCCATTGCTGGTCAAGGGTGAACCCGGTACCGGCAAGACCATGCTGGCGGAGGAGATTGCTGCCAGTCTGGGCATGCCTCTGGTCCAGTGGCACATCAAGTCCACCACCCGGGCCCAACAGGGGCTCTATGAATATGACGCGGTATCGAGACTGCGCGACAGCCAGCTTGGTGACGATCGGGTTCACGAGATCCGCAACTACATCAAACCCGGCAAACTGTGGGAAGCGTTCACTGCTGAACAGCGATCAGTGTTGCTGATCGACGAAATTGACAAGGCTGATATCGAGTTTCCCAACGATCTGCTGGTTGAGCTTGATCGCATGGAATTCCATGTGTATGAAACCGGAGAAACCATCAAAGCCCAACAGCGCCCGGTGGTCATTATCACCTCCAATAACGAAAAGGAGCTGCCCGATGCCTTTCTGCGTCGCTGCTTTTTTCACTACATCCAGTTTCCCGATGCCGATACCCTGAAGGCCATTGTCGACGTCCATTTTGCCAGTATCGAGACGGACCTGGTCAGCGATGCCCTGCGGATCTTTTTTCAGGTTCGCGAGGTCCCCGGCCTGAAAAAACCACCGTCCACCTCGGAGTTGATTGACTGGCTCAAGTTGCTGGTCAGTGACCGGCTGGCAGCCAATGTGCTGAAAGAAGGCGGTATTCGTGAGGCTCTACCACCGCTGTACGGTGCATTATTGAAAAATGAACAGGATGTCCAGCTGCTGGAACGGTTGGCGTTTATGAGTCGCCGCTGATGCTGATCCGCTTCTTCTCCACCTTGCGTCAACATGGCCTGAAAGTCACTCCCAAGGAGTTGCTGACTCTGCATGAAGCATTGCGAGCAGGACTGAGCCGTTTTGATATGGATGAGTTTTATCTACTGGCACGCTTGTGTCTGGTCAAGGATGAGACCCAGTACGACCGATTCGATCAGGCGTTTCAGCATTTTTATCAGGGCCTGGAAGCCATGCCGGATCCACTGGGCAGTGAGATTCCGGCCGACTGGCTGCGTCTGGAACTTGAACGCCATTTCAGCGCGGAAGAACGCGCCCGAATCGAAGCCATGGGTGGACCCGAAGCGCTCATGAAAGCATTAGAGGAGCGATTGAAAGAGCAACAGGAACGCCACCAGGGCGGTAATCGCTGGATAGGTACCGGTGGAACCAGCCCCTTTGGCCATGGAGGTTATAACCCCGGCGGGGTTCGTATAGGCGGGCCGGGCGGCCAGCAACGGGCCATAAAAGTCTGGCAGCAACGGCAATACCGCAACCTGGATGACAGTACAGAAATCGGTACCCGTAACATTAAACTGGCACTGCGCAAACTGAGACGCTTCGCCCGTACCGGTGCGCATGAAGAACTCAACCTCGATGACACGATTCGCTGCACCGCGCGTAATGCCGGCCTGCTCGATATACGTACCCAACCGGAACGACATAACGCCGTTAAAGTACTGGTGTTCTTTGATATCGGCGGTTCAATGGACAGTCACGTAAAGGTCTGCGAAACATTGTTTTCGGCCTGTCGCAGTGAGTTCAAGCATCTGGAGCATTTCTATTTCCATAACTTTATTTACGACCACTTGTGGAAGGATGCGCACATGCTGCGTCATCAGAGCATTGCTCTGGAAAACATCACCCGAACCTACAGTCCGGATTATAAGGTGATATTCGTTGGTGATGCCTCCATGGCACCGTATGAAATCAGTGCCGCCTACGGCAGTATAGATTTTATGAATACCCGTCCGGGCAGGGTCTGTTTTGAACACCTCAAACAACACTTCGCTCGCAGCGTCTGGCTTAATCCAACCCCGGAGCCCTACTGGCACTATACCCAAACGATTGGCACTATCCGACAATTGATGGAAGGACGAATGTTTCCGCTGACCGTTCAGGGACTGGATAAAGCAATCGCCTGCCTGCTCGGAAAAAACAACACCTACACAACCGAATAATAGTTTTGACCGACGACAGAAACGTCAATAGTGCAAATCCTTCAAACCATATTTTTCGGACACCCGGTGCGCTTCCAGAAACTCCTTTGCCGCCAGTGCCGGTTTTGTAACTGCTGCAGATACTGAGGATGGTTTTCCAGCTCCTGGTAGTCAAGCTCATCATTATCAAGCTCAGACAACCGACGCAGGTATTCGATGGCCTGGGTATAATATTGGGACTGCTCCATATTAAGAATGCTGTCAAGCAGCGCCCGATAACAGATAACCATGGCCAGAGCCTGTTGATGCTGTTCAAATGAAACCAGCCAATCGCGGATCATATGTTTATCAGATAACTGAACGTAATTGCCGGCAGATACCAAAACTTCCGCCGCTGTCTGCACATTACCGATCAGCAGCAGCATGTTGATTGCGTCATTGGCATCAGTCATCTGCCGGGCCAGTATATTGACCGTTTCCTGAATCAGAGGAAGCTCTTCCGCTGAAGCAATCTTCCAGTAGGCAACGAGACGAGAATAGCTGGGATCCGCTTCAAACTCACTGCGCAAACCCTGTTTAATCTGATCGACATCGCCTTTGGCCTGTAACAACTGGAGCGTGAATGCCCGATGCTGTTCACCGGAAGTATCCCACCCTGGCTGATCCAGCCAAAACCGGGCGCGCTCGTAATTTTCGATATCAAGGGCAAACTCTACAACACTGCTCATTTGGGCTTGAGTTGCTTTGTCATTCCCCAGGAAAGTGGCTGACTCAAATAGCGAGATATCTGTCAGTGCTTCAGCCACAGACTTAAGACCATTGACAGCGAGAGAGACATTGCGATTTAAACCCAAAAGGCCCGGAAAATCACTCGAATCAAGACTCACGGCCCGTTGCAGCTGATGTTCGAATCTCCAGGCCAGCTGCCTCAGCTCTGCCTCGCTCAGCAGGACATAACTATGACTGATAATATCGTCATAACATCCATAATCATTATGGTCGAAATAAAACAGCACTTTGGCCACCCAATCCACATTATCCTGTGAAGACTTACTACGTACCTGGGCAGCTACATCCAGCCATACATCTATAGATCGCTTAAAAAAACGGCTGATTTCGCCATCAGAATCATCACAGTGACTGCATATGTCCTCACAGCTGTCCAGCAAAACTTCCAGCAGCATCAGCGCTTTGCCCTCGTGCAGCTGACGCATGCGGGTATTAATGTCATTAAGCAAAGCCTGTAGCTCTTCAACGAAACCATATACGGACTGCCAATCGATAAATTCACTTTCTGAGGCATAAGAACGGATTTGCCGATAGATGGAATTAAATACTTTTTGAGTTTCATCACCATCCTGATCTATCAGAACTTCTTCAACATACTGATCGATAATGTCGTTTATGTATGAATATTTTCCATACAGTCGCAACAATAAGCATGACAATTGCCGTTTACTTAAAAATCGAAGAGCTTTTTCAATACTCACAACACACTCCCATACCTTTCGTTACGACCATAAGAATCATAATCCAAGAAACTCTTATGACCACAGCATTTACTTTTCTGTCACATAAATGACGACACAAATCCTGACATCATATAAAACTGACAATACAGGACAGATAAGATACCACTACTACACAGCCGCCTCACACCAACCACCCATCCGAAAAATGACAATTATCAAAAAAGGACGCACATTAAGCATTAATCGCCAGGTATTCAATGATAGTGTAAAAAATAGGGTCTATTTGTGTTGCTGCCATACTAGTGAACTTTTTCAAGGGAACATTTTCAGCAGAAATGCTTACCTACTGTCTGTCATACTCCCTGGACGTAATAATCCGTTTTTTGGTTTTAGAGACTTTCCATATAGGATGCCCGTTTTGTCCAGGACTTATGGATATTGTTGTTACTGTTGTTCGTAAATTTTCACTTTAATCGTGCGTCCATACCGTTACCAGATGTCTCTGACTCGTTCTCCATGAATCCAAAAAAACGAATGATACTGGTTTGCCTTAAAAAGGTTCCCTCAGACAATTCCTTTTACAAAGAGCAAAACCAAAAACAAAAAACAGCCAGTAAATAAGCGGAATAACGGGAAACTGGTTTTATAAAAAGACATTCCTATCGGCCAACTGATCATAGCAACTATCAATTCATTATTATTTTTATATGAATACACACAATTATAGTATCTTTCTGACTCTCTCCGAAACAAAAAAACGACACAATCGAGCCGTATAGCCTGGATTCGATTTTTTTCCATTTTTTTCTTTTATCTGTCACCCAAAAATTTTTTGAGCAAGGCTCAAAGAATTTTCACTACAGTAACATCAAGGTAAGTTACTATCATGGCGATCCATGAGTCTTTTGGTATCCGCTATTTTAAAATTATCCACAACGTCATAAACAAAACGTTCTTCGAATCGGCATCATGCAAGAACATGATACTCCGCTTAATATCACGCTTTAACATGGCTGACCACATTTTGCATTGTACGGATCATCTTA
Organism: Gynuella sunshinyii YC6258; assembly: GCF_000940805.1. Taxonomy (GTDB): domain Bacteria; phylum Pseudomonadota; class Gammaproteobacteria; order Pseudomonadales; family Natronospirillaceae; genus Gynuella; species Gynuella sunshinyii. The sequence goes on from NZ_CP007142.1 coordinate 6,165,203, forward strand.
AAAAATACCTAATCTCTATTAAGATTTGTCACAATTGCCAATATGTAAAACGTTTCAGCACAAAATAGTTATCATAAACTGATAATTCATTTGCATATCAAGCACAAAATTTCAACCAACTCTTATTCACACGGTTAAGTTCAGCCACACGATTGTGTCAAACAGTTTCAATTAAAATAAAACAGCTGAGTTCAATAAACCGATAAACCTGCACACCAATGACAGAACATATTGATACACTATTAACCAGGTAAGTATTTATGTCGGGTTAATAGAACTCTCAGTCTAGATCTAAAACCGGATTAAAACCATGAAAAATCCCGTACTGAAATCTAAATATATTACCCAATAAAAAGTTATCATGATCACATGCAAGACGCTGACCCATAGTGATACAAAATAAGACTCTGATGACTGAATAAGTCCTGCATAGCGAAAATATTATCAGTGTAAGAAATCGATTTGGGAAAACCCATGAGGCGTCCAAAATGTGCAAACCTTGTTTCAGGCTTTATGTGGCACAGATACTACATTTAATGTACTAGCGGTCTATTCACGGCAGGTTTGAAGTAAAGTGTATTCAACGGGAGCAATAGATAAAATCCCCGGAATAATGTTGGCGATGAATTCAGGGCAAGGCGAAAATCTATAACCAATACATCGGGAACGGATTTGGACTGCTCTGCAGCCAATGACTGTGGCCCAGTATGTGCTTAGCCCAAAGTGGAAGTTTATAGATCTTGAATGAGCATTTTGCGAAAAGATTTTACGCTGTATTCACAATACCCATAAAAACCAATAATCCGCTCGACAACATTATTCATAAGTTCATTTAATTAACGATAGATGGTATGCAACTGAGGTATCCATCGGCTTGCCATAAAATCAATTGCCAGCATAATGATCATTGTCGCCGCTGCCACTGGAAAAAGCACTGACAACGGCAATAACAAGCATGTCGCATGCTGCCATCGCCGAAGGTTTTCGGGCATCGGAGATGCACCAAGAATTAATGACTTACCGGGTCTTCTTCGCCACCAGAGGAAAACGCCAGTCACGATTAGCAGAATCATCAGACTGGTGGCGATCTCAATCATCCAGTCTCCGGTCAATCCCAACATACCAGTATCCGTTCTGCGACCGGATCAACAAACACCCAGAAGTCTTCATCCTGATGGCTCATGGCGTCATGATGCCCCTGAGTGAGATAGAGGTACTTGATAGTGGCGTCCGGGTAGTGGTCTGTCACCAGTCTGGTCTGCGCTTCATAGCTCATGGAGCCATGCCGATCATACGACTGGTAAAATAGATCGGCATGAAGCCACTTTTCCAGTTTCGGTGCATACAGCATCATCAGCCCCGTGACTGATAGCATGATCATAAAAGGGACGACATATAACCCCCGCTTAAAAATGCCACCGCCATATGGATAGATAAAACGACTTACTATTATTCATTACACAATACTCACCGCTGCCGCTGTCACAGCATGTCCAAAGTTAAATTTCAAATATCAAAGAGACGAAATCACATGAAAATCAAACAGAAAATGAGTTTTGGGGAGGCGCGTGGGCAAAGTAATGCGGAAGAATATCTGCAGAGATGACCGTTACCAACGACAACGGAACCAGCTGAGAAATATGATTAATACCAGATATCAGAACAGTATCGTGGGTATCCAGCAAAAAGTGGACCCATGAACAACCCGGGTGTGAAAGTCTGGAAGCGCAGTGTTGGGTTTGGTGTTCGTCCTCCAACAGAACAATCTTGACACCGTAAACAGTGCACAGCTGCACCAGCCGGCCATTAATTGCACCATAACCATTGACCAGAGGTATGGCGAAATAAGCAAGCCAGGCTGCGCCGGCGTAATGTTATAGAAACGGTAAGTCATCAACTGATCACAACATGAACGAATGACACAATATTTATACAAAACTTTTCCTGTCAGCCATCAAAACCTGGCAGTTTCGATTTTATGTCAGAAATATGAACGACATGCTTAATCGTATCGAACACTACGGGTATGATGCTGCTGAATATTCTATCAATGGAGTTGAACTTGAAGCGTTCCTTTAAAGTTGTCGGCAGCGGTATCTATCTGCCAGGAGCCCCCGTCCTATCGACGGTGCTGGATGAGCGCCACCACCTCGCCAGAGGCACCATCGAAGCCCGTTGCGGCGTCTCTGCCCGTCATTATGCGGAACACCAAAGCGCCTCTGAAATGGCACAGACAGCTCTTGATGCTGCACTGCGTCAGGCCGGTCTGACATTTGCGGATGTCGACACTCTGATCGCCGCATCCGGTACCATGGAGCAGGCGATTCCATGCAATGCGGCAAAAATACTGGCCCGTTATCCGCATAACCATGGTACTACCGCATTTGATATCAATATGACTTGCCTCAGTGCCTTGATGGCCATGGAAACAGCCGCATCCATGTTGCTCTCCGGGAATAACCGCGTGATCGCCATTGTCAGCAGTGACATCGCATCGGTTGGTTTGAACTGGCAGCATATCGAAACCGCAGGTCTGTTTGGTGATGGTGCTGCGGCATTGATTGTTCGTGCCGCGCCACAGACCAGCAGCACCCTTGACGGCTCATTGTTTCGTACTTACCCCCAAGGTGTTGATTATTGCCAGATCGCTGGCGGTGGCAGTCTTTTCCACCCGAGCAAAGTATCCGATGATTATCATCCTTACGGAATGTTTCAGATGCAGGGCAGAGACCTTTATCGGTTAACCGCCAAGGTCATCGGCAGTTTTATTGATGAACTGTTAAATAACCATAATACCACTCTCGATCAGATTGACTGGGTGGTTCCCCATCAGGCAAGTGGCGCTGCACTTGAACATCTGATCAAGCGATTGTCTGTCGACCCGGACAAAGTTGTCCAGCTGTTAGCTTCCCGGGGAAACCAGATAGCCGTTTCGTTGCCGGCAGCGCTACACGAACTGCTGACAACCCGTTCAGTCAAAACCGGCGACCGGATCATGATGATAGGAACATCTGCCGGCCTCAGTCTCGGCGGAGTGCTGTTAACGCTATGAACCTGCAATTACTGCATGTTGGCCATTGCTTCCACCCGGAAGCCATCATTACCCGTGGAGGTTCCTGGAAAGCACAACAATTTCCAGCCATTGTCGGATTATTCAAACATCCCAGGCTTGGCCATGTTTTGTTTGATACCGGCTACGCCAAACGGTTTTTACAGGCCACCCGACCTTTTCCCCAACGATTCTACCGCTGGCTGACCCCTATGCATCTGTGTGATAAACAACAGTTGCTGACACAATTAAAAGACCGGGGAATTGAACGCGATGACATTCGTCATATTTTTGTTTCTCACTTCCATGCGGACCATATCGCCGGACTCCTGGACTTCCCCAATGCCACGTATATCTGTTCACGCAGTGGACTGCAGTCCATGCGCCAGCGAACAGGTATAAACGCATTGATAAAAGGTTATCTGAGGGATCTGATGCCAGAAGATTTCGAGCAAAGGGTGCGTTTTATTGAAGCCAGCCCGGAGTACCAGCTGCCGGTTAATATGGCACCCTTCAGCCGGGCCTATGATATTTTCAATGATGGTTCATTTCTGGCCATCGAACTGCCTGGGCACGCTTTTGGCCATTTTGGGTTGCTGACGGCTATTGGAAATGACAGTGTCTTTCTGATTGGAGATGCCTGCTGGACAGAACAAACGCTGATCACAACCAGTCGTCCTCATCCACTGGCCAATCTTGTGCTCAGCGATAAATATCAGTATTACGACACCATCGACAGACTTGCTCAACTCTATGGTTACAATCGATCCATCCGCATAATACCCAGCCATTGTATGAACAGTTATGAACGCTTTTGTGCCCATTACCATTAAACGTTTAGTTGCTTTTGTATACGGCTATTATCAGGGAAAAAGAGGCCCCGGGCGTTCACATGCAAACCTGAACCAACGTCAGCAAACATTATTTGAACGCCTGAAACAACGAACACTGGTACGGACAAAATGGTACCATTCGCTGATCGACAAGCCGTTGTCCGAATTCCCCGTCATAGACAAAACCACTTTTTTACAGCATTTTGATGCTATCAATACTGTTAATCTGACGCTGGAAGTATGTGAACGACATGGCCTGGATGCAGAACGCCAGCGTGACTTTTCCAACGATTTGGGACAAGTGTCCGTGGGACTCTCATCAGGTACGAGTGGACAAAGAGGCATATTTCTTACCAACCCGATCGAACAGGCGGAATGGGCCGGTTTTATTATTGCCCGCAATCTGCCACTGCGACTCAGGCGTCAGCGGGTGGCGTTAATCCTGCGCTCCAATAACAAATTATATGAGGCATCCCGAGGGATACTGCTGCAGTTTCGCTTTTTCGACCTGACCAAACCATTAATCAGCCTCACCACAGCTCTGGAGCAATATAACCCGGATATTCTCATCGCCCCGGCAACTGTATTGGAACAGTTGGCGGGTAGCAATATTGTCATTCATCCACAGAAAATCATCTCAGTTGCAGAAGTACTCGAAGCAGATGTCAGGGAACGTGTCACCGAAAAATTCAGAGTCTCAGTGGATGAAATTTATCAATGTACGGAAGGTTATATTGCATCAAGTTGCAAATTTGGCCGGATGCATCTCAATGAAGACGTCCTGATTATCGAAAAAGAATGGCTGGATCAGGAAAGCCGGAGATTTGTTCCCATAGTTACTGATCTGCGCCGCCGCAGTCTGCCACTGGTACGTTTTCGCCTGGATGATATTCTGGTACATGATCCGGAACCATGTCCCTGCGGCTCCAGTATGGCGGTTATTGAAAAAGTGGAAGGCCGTTGTGATGATATCTTATGGTTACCTGACAACCAAAATCGTTGGCATGCAATCTTTCCGGATCTGATACGCAGAGCAATGATGTTGTGTAGTCATTGTTACGATCAGTACCAAATCGAACAGTGGTCTGACAGTTGGCGCATTTTTGTGGCAAGCAAGCAGATGAATGTCGCCCAGGTCAATATTTATAAACAACTGAAAACGTTGGCCGAATCTCAAAACAGACAATTGCCAAGGCTTGAATTTCATAACTGGATACACCAATCTAGTGCCCTGAAGTTCAGAAGGGTTGCCTGTAAGGAAAAACCACCAATCAATAGGGAGACAGTATGACCAAAATTCTGGTAACGGGTGCTTCCGGTTTTGTTGGCAGCACTTTCATGCAGCGTTTTGCTGCACATGATGACCTTGAGTTATTTGGGGTAGCGCGCCGTGCTATGCCGTGGAGCAACTATGCTCAGGTGGATCTGGCCCAGGGACTGAACATCGATTTCAAACCTGATGTAGTCGTCCATGCGGCAGCCCATGTCTCCCCCTGGGGAACTGAGCAGGAATATCACCGCAAAAATGTTACCGCGACGCAGGAGGTCATTCGTTTCTGCGAACAAAATGAATGCCCCCGGTTGATTTACCTTTCCTCCAGTTCGGTGTTCTATCGCGACGAACCACAGTTCAATATCACTGAAGACTCCCCGATTGGGCCGGAATTCATCAGCTGGTATGCCGCCAGCAAATACGCCGGTGAACAACTGGTCAGCAATTATCAGGGAGAACATGTCATCCTTCGCCCGAGAGCTGTTTTTGGTCCGGGTGATACTGTGTTGTTTCCACGGATACTACGGGCAGCTCAAAAAAACCGTCTGGCGCTGCTGACAGGCGAAGGACAACCAGCCGTAGGTGACTTTATTTATATCGAAACGCTGTGTGACTATATACTGACGGCTGCGGTTAAACCGGGCCTGCATGGCGCCTACAATCTTACCAACGCTGAAACCGTCGAGTTTCAGTCACTCTTGCTGACCATTCTTGATCGCCTGGGTCTGCCTCGTCCCACCCGCCGGTTAAAGGTCACCACAGCCATGCGAATTGCCGGTTGGCTGGAAAGGCTGTATCGGGTTTTACATCTGTCCGGAGAGCCTCCGGTAACGCGCTACAGCATCAGTGTCTTTGCACACAGTAAAACCTTTGATCCCAGTCGTATGCTCAGAGACCTCGGTCCACCCTCTATATCACTCTCTGAAGGCATAGACAGGTTTGTCACATGGCAACGACAGCATGCTTGATACCGTTAGACCGTGTCGACCAACAATGGCCTGGCCGGGCGCGTACCGTAATGAGTATCCGGCATCATATGGATATTAAGAGATGACCACGACGACACACCTTTTTCACCCATTTTGCACACTGGCATCGCCGTTTTCAGCGGTTGTTTGGCCAAGGCTTGATCTGAGATATCCACCATGGCTTTAGGTATTGCATTTCTTACCGGACAACCCCACCTGGATTCATGCTCTCTCAGCCAGGATCAGCAACAGTTTGCCCAACAACTGATCCGTCGGGGTGTCCACCTGGAACCGCTGAATTTTCCTTATCGGGAAGGAATGAAGCCTTACCGCCAACAGTCACCGGTCGCAACCGCTTTGACGCTCAGCTGGCAATATCTACGCTCACGCACCCAACAATTCAGCGATAACTACAGCGCCTGTCTTCGTGATCTCATCAATAAACATCCCCGAACATTGTTTCTGGCAGGTCACTGCGGACTGGAGTTTCTAAACAATATTGAACTGCCGGAATCCTGCCATCACCGTATTCACGTTCTCGCATATGGCCCGATAGCCCGTTGTCGTCTGAACTATCCCACCATGCTGGTGCAGGGACGACGGGACTGGATATCAAAGATTTTCTTTTCTGACACGGATTTCCAGATTCAGTGCGGGGTTTCCGATTACCTTCGCAGTCCTGAGTTGTTACAACTGGCCAGGTTGAAGATCGATAAATTATTACAGGACATCCCCACGCCAGCTCCGCAGAAACCTGTCAGCTCTATAAGCTGATCACCGGCCACTCACATTCATTCAGCCAGAAAGTAGCTGTTTTGCTGGCCGGCGAAATGCTGCTGCACAAAATCGACAAACACCCGTTGTTGATTGGGAATATATTTCGAACGGGCATACTGCATCATCACACATCCCTGATAACGCCCTCTCAACTGCCAGTCGGGTAAAACCCTGATCAACTTTCCCGCCAACAGGTAGTCAGTGACGGTAAATTCAGGAAAAACCGCAATACCCAACCCCTGTAACGCGGACTCACGGCGAATTTCCGAGTGATTCACGGCAATAGGACCATCAACAGCAACCGCCACCTTATGGTCGTGCTGATAAAACTCCCAGGTCAGATCGTCAGCTTCCTCGCCAATTCTGATGCACTGGTGGTCCTTGAGCTGTTGCGGCTCTGTGGGTGTGCCATGACGAGCCAGATAATCCGGGCTGGCACACAACAACAACCGGCTGTTAATCAATGGTCTGGCCACCAGACCGGGTACTGGAGCATCCGTAATGGTAAAAATCACATCCACCTCATCACTGATCGGATCGATAAAATGGTCCACCACCTTGAAATGCATGCTGACTTTTGGATGCTCACGGACAAACTCCAGCACCAGAGGCGTCAAAACCCGTCGGGCAAACGCCTTTGGTGCCGCGACTCTCAGCAAGCCCACTACTTCGCCGGTTTTGGCCTGGGCGGCACTGGCAGCGATACGAGCCGACACCAGCATGCTCTGGCACTGCTGGAACACTTCTCTGCCGGCTGTACTCAAATTCAAACGCCGGGTCGTGCGCTCCAGCAGACGAACCTGTAATGCTGCTTCCAATCTCGAAACTGAACGACTGACGGCCGATGGAGACAAATTCAGGCGTGCAGAGGCTGCTGAAAAACTACCTGCTTCCACCACGGTCACAAGAATTGCCATATCCGGTAATAAATTAATCAATTGATTGGTGTTCATGACGCAAAAGTCCTGTGCGTATAACCAGAATTATCTTCACCACTATATAGAATTATGCTGGGTTCTGGGAATACAGACAGGAGCCCCTCTTACCATGACCATGATTACCTCCACACATTCCGGTCTCGGCCGGGCCGAGCTATCTCTGTTACTGGTGGCCATTTTCTGGGGGACCAGCTATGGACTGACACAGACAGCATTGTCCTATGCGCCAGTCATGTTATTTATCGCAATCCGTTTTTTGCTGACCCATCTGGCGCTAGTGCCCAGAATGCTGCGCGAATTCAAACAGGGCCGGAATCCTGACTGGATCGTCGCCATTCCAACAGGTTTGATACTTCTGGCGATTTTCAGTTGCGAGGTGACCGGCGTTGCACATACCAGCGCTGCCAACGCTGCGTTTCTGATCAGTCTGAACGTTTTGATGACGCCTTTTGTTGAATATCTGTTCACTGGCACCCGGCCTGATTCCAAAACGTCGGTATTGGCATTATCAAGCGTTCTGGGGGTCTATGGCCTGACCCGAGAACATGGTTTGACCTGGTCACTCAACAGCGGCGACTGGTTAATAATAGCGGCGGCGGCATTGCGCGCAGTCATGATCACCACGGTTAAACGCCTGATGAAGGATCGACAACTGGCAACAGCCAGCCTCACCGCACTGCAAGCTTTGATCGTAGCGACTGGCGCGATTGTTTTTCTTCTCTGCTTTACGGAAAAAAGGGTAATTACGATACCACTGGAACCTCAGTTCTGGGGGATCATGCTATATCTGGTCGGATTCTGTACATTGTTTGCTTTTTTCGTTCAAAACCGGGCCGTGCAATATACTTCTGCCAGCAAGGTGGCGTTATTGATGGGTAGTGAACCACTGTTTGGAGCACTGTTTGCGGTTATCTGGCTAAATGAAAGCCTGAGTCTGACTCAGGCTTTTGGCGGATTGTTGATTACGTTTAGCACCGTACTGGCAACACGACGTTAGCCGGTTAATAACACTCTGCCAGGCTCGGCCACTTCGAATGCCTGTTCCTTCACCGACTGGCGCAATACCAGATCAGGTTTAAAGATCCGGTTAATGTCACATTTCTGATGCTGACTCAGACTGATTGCAAGCTTGGCTGCCTGCTGCGCCATACGGCTGATAGGCACCCGGACAGTCGCGAGTGATGGCTGAAAATAACCCGCCAGCATGACATCATCATACCCCACAACAGAAACATCATCCGGTACTTTCAATTGATATTCCTGTAATCGCCGGATTGCACCAATCGCCATTAAATCATTACCGCATACCACTCCGGTAAAGGGCAGATTGCGCTTCAGAATCCGACTGATCGCCTTGGCACCTGATGATTCGTTGAAATCGGCTTCCACTATGCGGTCTTCACTGAACCTCAGGCCATACTCTTCAATGGCGCGTCGAAATCCCTGAAACCGCAACCGGGCATCTGGCTTGAATAACGGTCCGGTAAGACACACGAGCTTTCTATGTCCTCTGTCCAACAGGGATTTCGCTGCCAGATACCCCCCCTGTTCGTTGTCCATCGCGATACAGTTTTTAGCCAATGCCGGAATATAGCGGTTAATTAATACAACAGGTGTCTTTTGTGCCTGAACAAAGCCAATGATTTCCTCATCGCTCATTGCATCCAAATGCAATATCAGTGCATCACAATGATGTTTCAATAAAAAATGAATGGCTTCACGTTCCCGCGAAAGATCGCCATGGCCATTGGTGACCATCATCTGGCGCCCCTCCTGCCTGAGGATATCTTCAATACTGTGCATCATATCACCAAAGAAGGGACCAGACAGGTCACTGACAACCAGACCCACAATATTAGAGCGAAATGAATCAATTGATCCTGGTGTCTTATTTGACCGATAGCCAAGTTCATTAATTGCATCCAGGACTTTTTCGCGCGTTGCTTCTGCGACCCACTTTGAGTTGTTTATTACTCTGGATACAGTGGCAATAGAGACTTTTGCATGTTTAGATATTTGACGAATGGTAGCCATGATTTTTCTTGCTCTTTTAACTGGTTACACTGATTGAATCAGGCAAATACTACCCAAACTAATCTTCGTCCTTCCACAATGGGTATACCTTTAATGTTTCGCTTGATACTGTATTTTCCCTGGCAGTCCCATAACGGTCTGTCAGATGACCCCATAAACTCTATCAACCAATGAAGACATTTATGTACAGTCGGGTTATCGCAGTTGCGATTACTATGGTGTTATTGTTATCTCATAAATATTCCTGCTTGTTATACGAATAATTGCAGTATGATTCAGCCTGTTTTTTTTGCAAGGCGGATCAATTGTTTCGAGAACTGTAGCACGACTGTTTAAAGATGCTTTCCACAGTACTCATTCTTTGGCATGACCTACATAACAAACTTTTCATTAAATGACTCATCAGCTTTTTTTTGAAATAAGTTGTTAACCAGATATCGTTTTAAAAAAACCGGTTTCCGGCATATCAACCAATGCACTTAAGGAAAATATCCATTCAAAAAAAAGGAGCACATTAATGCTCCTTTTTAATGTCACTCTCAGCCATTACTGCGCTGGCGGTCCGGCAGGCTGGTCAAGTGGCGGATAGGCGTTCTCCAACAGAACCTGAAAGCCCTTAGAGAACCAACGACCAGCATGCGGTGCGTCTGCCAGAGCCCCAGTACCGACATTTGGATTGTCTGTATTGTTGCTGGCCGGGTTACACATGGGATCATGCTGTTTAGCTGGATCATCTGGATCCTGTTCAAAGTCAGGATCAGCGACACCATCAGACTCCCCTGGTGGTTTTACCCATACAAAAGCGTCTACTCCGGGATACGGATCAGCCCAAGGCTTATAGCCAATACCACCGGACTGGTTACACCAGTTTCCACGATGATAACGGCGATCAATACGCGAATCGTTCACATAAGTATTGAGATCAGATGAACTACTGACACTACCAGGCCGGCCAGTTCCACCCCAACCGTTACGGCCGGTATCAATCAACATACCAATTGTGCTCGGCGCGCCTTTGGCAATCATCTTGTTACGGAATTCCTGTGCGTAACTTTTCTCATCAAAATAAGAATTCCATTCGTAGAAGTTGGAAGACCTGACAGGCTGACCGCCCACATTCAGATTCGGATTCGTCAGGTATGCCTCAACAGTTGGCGTGTAGTTGGCAGTATTGGTAATAAATCCAGCAATGCTGCTCCAGCCTTCATCAGTTCCCGTCACCACTCCTGCAATCAGGTCCACCGCCGGACCAAAGTTGCTGTCCCAGCCGAGCCAGCCAGAGTGCGCTGCGTCAACGTAGGCGTATACGTTATCGATCGGTGCCAGTGCATTAAGTGCATAGGTAATACCCTCACGGTAGCCATCATCACCATTGGCTTCCTGACAGGCAGGCACGTCAAGATTTGTCACCAGATTTGGCAGTGAGTCAATTTCGATAATGGCGACAATGCGAATGTTCTGATAAGCGGGATCCGACACAATTTCTGCAATTGGATCAATATATTCAGCTTTGTAGCGGGCCATACCACCCTCGGCAATCAAAAGTTCACCGTTGGAGGCCAGTGCGTTACAGTCACGATTCGGCAGGTCATAAACCACGAACATGAACATGTTGGCACCCTGTACCAGCGCTTCGTTCAGATGATCACGCAGACCCATCGCGGTTGAAGTGCCTTCAATCGCAGCAATTCGGTCCATCCAGACGGCTGTATTGATGTCTGCAATCGAAGCACCACCTGGTTCAGCGGCCGCTTTGGCAGACCATTCGGGGTTGACATACCAGACCGCATCACGGAATGGGTTATCGACCCGAGCGGCACCACTGGAGCCATCTGTCACGGTGATAGTGGTTGAGGCCTGATCACTGTCCTGCCCGTCACTGACGGTAACGGTGACCACATATGATCCTGGATCAGAGAACAGATGGCTGGGAGTCGGTCCTGTTCCCGTAGAGCCGTCACCAAAGACCCAGCTATAGGTCAGCGGATCATTATCCGCATCGCTGGAACCACTGGCATCGAAGGCTACCACCACAGGTGCTTTGCCACCGCGAACATCGCTGCTGATTACTGCGTTCGGCGGTGTATTACCCGTTTCAGTGGTCACCGCGATATTGACACTGGCCGTGTCTGTCAGCGAACCATCACTAACGGTCACAACAGCGGTATAATCACCTGCTGCGGAGTAAGTATGTGCAGCGGTGACGCCAGCACCCGTGGTACCATCACCAAAGCTCCAGCTGTATGTCAATGCATCACCATCAGCATCGGTTGAGCCGCTGGCGGAGAAACTGACGGCCAATGGAGCATTGCCAGTAGTTGGAGTTGCCTGGGCAGCTGCAACTGGAGCGTGATTGGTCGGAGTACCTCCACCACCACACACGCTGCCGGTTACTGTTGGTATCTGAGCGTTCGCACCGGTAGAGCCTTTGGTACCCTGGAATCCGAACTCTGCACTCTGGCCCACGGAAATATTGCCGTTCCAACCCAGATTGGTTGCAGTGTAAGGATTGGTACCGGTTACATTTGCATTCCAGCTATTGGTCATCCGGGAGCCATCAGTGTACTCCCAGCCAACCTGCCAACCGTTAATGGCACTGTTGCCGTCGTTTTTAATTTTGATTGTTGCAGTAAAGCCGGTATTCCATTCACTGTTTACCAGATACTCACAGGTTGCCGCCTGAGCCGTGGTTCCGTAAATGGCTCCGATCGTCAAAATGGATGCTATGGCAAAATTGCATCTTCGATTTGTCATAAATTTGTTCCCATTGATCTATGCGATTCTTAATGAGTGCGTTATTCCTTACTCAACTACGAATGCCGTAATAATCTCGCGTAGTTTGCGGTCTCTGATGACAATATTTTTAAAATTGAATGTCAGCAGATCGATGTCCATTTTTTTGCTGTGTCGTTAAGCCAGATTCAAGAATACGTAACCAAATACATCAGTTTCAGCCAAAACTCTGACGAACGTTTTTTTCTATATCAATATCGCCAGAGCGACTATTTTTTTAATTACGTTTTTTGGAAACTTCCTGGACGTATTTGTTAATCGACCTCAAAACAATAGACAGAAAAGCAGCCGACGAAAATGGTAACAACGTAAAAACCTGCCTCTCTTAATCTGTTCAAAACAATTGAACAGAGAAGCCAGATCATTAACTAAAACTCATCATTGAATTCTAAATTCAAGAAAATGAAATTTTTTTCATCGACAACAAGTAATCATGGTAAAAAGCCTGAAATATACCTAGCTAAAGGCTTTTAACCGGAAAATTGGCTTGAGATTCTTATGTATGACAATGAGACGAACCTCACACTTCAAACAAAACAAAAAAATTCAATGCGCCGACCGGTTAATAGTTAACAATGCAACCAAATGTGCTTTCATTCGATAAAATAGCAGCCAGAAAACCTGTAAATCCTGTAACAGGCACTTGGTTTTTTAAGGCACTAAATTTTTATTTAATACATTAGTACAGCCTTAACAGCATTATAAGAAACAATATGGTGTATTAATTCACAATATTCACATATGCCCCGAACATCGTGAAATGAGCAACGAGAAGACACTATCTTGCCGTCCAACCACCATCCAGAACAATGGTCTGACCGGTAATATTCTTACCTGCCGGCGATATTAAAAAATCCACCGAGGCAGTAATTTCGTCCATACCGATGAACTGTTTTTTAGGCATCGGGGCCAACATAATATTGTCGATCACAGCCTGCTCAGATATTTGATGTTCATGTGCCTGCGCCGCAATCTGTTGTGCCACTAATGCAGTCTTCACATAAGCAGGACAAATGGTATTGATCGTAATGTCGTGCTCCGCAACCTCCAGCGCCACCGCTTTGGAAAAACCGAGCAAGCCATGCTTGGCTGCGACATAAGCACTTTTATATGGCGATGCCACCAGTGAGTGAATGGAGCCTATATTGACGATCCTGCCGTAATTCTGTTGTTTCATTCTCGGCATCGCCGCTCTGGTCAGCATGGCAGGACCAACCAGCAGAACGTTCAGCACCATCTGCCAGCGCCCGACCGGAAAATCCTCCAGCCGGGATACGTATTGAATACCGGCATTATTGACCAACACATCCACCCGCTCACACTGCTGAATCACTGCATCGATATCCGTACTGGAGCAGACATCGAGCTGTATACCCTCTGCCTGGCCACCATTGCTGCGGATGACGTCAGCCGCCGATCTGGCTGCATATTCATCCAGATCAGTCACGATCACTTTAAACCGCGTTGCCAATGAGGCGGCAATGGCAAGACCAATACCAGCACCTGCGCCAGTCACCAATGCTACGGGTTGAATCGCCATACATTTCTCCTGAATATTGTTGTTTTTTTACCAGAATCCGTATTTGCGCGAATTTCGTCAATACGACCTGCGGTTAAGCCGTCAGTAGTTTCCCTGAGGTCTGCACTCCCTGGCAGGCAAAGATCATAAAAGCACACTCTATAGTTTAGGCCCATTGCATCGGAAAACAGCTTGGGCTTTTGAATTTTTCCCGCTCTGCTATAGCATTAGCAGCAATTTTTACCTGAGAGCTTTGATCATCATGGCAAATTCACTACAGGACCAGCTGCTGAAAGCCGGACTGGTTGATAAGAAGAAGTCCCAACAGATAAAAAAACAAAAGCAGCAGGCCGAGAAACTGCAACGTAAACACAAAGTATCGACAGAGGACGATAAGGTCGATATAACCGCAGTCCGGCAGGCCGAAGCGGAGAAGTCCAGAGAACTGAACCGCAAACGCGATGAAGAGGCACAGGCGCGGGCCATCATGGCGCAGATCAAGCAGATGATCGAAACCAGCCACATCAATCATGATAAGGGTGAGCTGGCGTTTCATTTCAAACACGGTACTCTGGTGAAACAGATATACGTCACTGCTGAACAACAGGCTCAGCTCGAGCGCGGTCAACTGGCCATTGTTTCATTTGAAGACCGCTATCGTCTGGTACCCAGAATTGTTGCGCAAAAAATAGCCGAGCGTGATGCCGGACTGGTAATTTTCCTGAACGAACCAGGTTATGCCGGACAACACCAGGCAGACGAAGACGATCCTTACAAGGATTTCGTCATTCCCGATGACTTAATGTGGTAATGCAATTTGTTTACACACTTTGAACTTTCCGAATCGCTGCTCAAGGCGATCACCCAACTAAACTGGGAGCAGCCAACTGATATTCAGCAGGCTGTCATACCCAAAGCACTTGAACAAAAAGACTTGTTACTGAGTGCCAGCACCGGAAGCGGTAAAAGCGCCGCGTTTCTGTTGCCACTGCTTGAGCGGCTGATACGCCGAAAAAAGGACAATACCGACACCCTTGCACTAATCCTTTCACCCACGCGAGAGCTGGCCAGCCAATTATTCAAAGACTGTCAGGCCCTGGCAGCATTTACCGATATCAACAGTATTGTTATCACCGGTGGTGAGAGCCTTAAACCACAGGCAGCCAAAATCCGTAAAAACCCGGAAATCGTCATTGCCACACCGGGACGCCTGCTGGAACACCTGACGGCAAAACAGGTATTTCTGCAGGATCTGGAATATCTGGTGATCGACGAGGCCGACAGAATGCTCGACATGGGTTTTCATGAAGACGTTCTGAATATCGTCAAAGCCTGCCAATCGCAACGCCAGACGTTGCTATGTTCAGCAACCCTGAGTGACCCGGCGGTATTACGGCTGGCCCGTGAGATCATGACTCCCGATGCCGAACACATCGATCTGACGGAAACCCAGGAACAGCCGAGTATCCGTCAGCAGATTATTCTTGCAGACGACCGGAAACATAAGGAAAGGCTGCTCGACTGGCTGTTACAGAATGAGACTTACGACAAGACGATCATCTTCTGTAATACCCGTGATCAGGCAGACGCTCTTGGCAACGTTTTACGTTACCATGATTACCGGGTCGAAGTACTACATGGCGAAAAGCAGCATCAGCAGCGGAAAAAAGTCATGCAGGCTTTTACCAACCAGGGCTTGAAGATATTGGTGGCATCGGATGTCGCGGCCAGAGGGCTTGATATCGATGGCATAAATCTGGTGATCAACTTCGACTTTGCCCGTAAAGGTGATGACCATCTGCATCGGGTGGGCCGTACCGGTCGTGCAGGTACAGAAGGGTTAGCCATCTCGTTTGTCACCGCCAATGAATGGAATCTGATGGTCGGTATTGAGAGATACCTGGGGATTCACTTTGAACAACGCCAGATCAAGGCTCTGAAAGGCAGTTTCACCGGCCCGAAAAAGCTCAAGGCATCCGGCAAAGCTTATGGCTCGAAGAAAAAGAAAAACAGCAGCAAAGCTGATGTGAAAAAGTCCAGACCCGCGAAAAAACCGACAACCGACAGCGGCGGATTTG
Source organism: Gynuella sunshinyii YC6258 (assembly GCF_000940805.1). GTDB lineage: Bacteria > Pseudomonadota > Gammaproteobacteria > Pseudomonadales > Natronospirillaceae > Gynuella > Gynuella sunshinyii. Next base: position 6,181,465 of record NZ_CP007142.1, read on the forward strand.
GAGTGATCAGGAAAAAAACCAAGAAAGACTGATGTCAGAATATCGCGGTCGTTTTGCCCCTTCACCGACTGGCCCTCTGCATATAGGGTCACTGTTTACCGCAGTGGCCAGTTACCTGCACGCACGCCAACAGAACGGCAAATGGCTGGTGAGGATAGAAGATATTGATCCGCCCCGCGAAGTACCCGGTGCCAGCGATGATATCCTTAGAACGCTGGAACGATTTGGCCTGTACTGGGATGAATCCGTAATTTATCAGAGCCAGCGCCATCAGTATTATCTGGAGGCCATTGAGCAGCTTCGACAGCAGCATAAACTGTTCTGGTGTCGTTGCTCACGCAAGGAACTGGAATCGTTTGCCGCCTATCCAGGTTACTGCCATCGTTACAATGCTGACAGGCCTGACAGTGCGATTCGGATTCGCACTGATCAGCACATCATTCATTTTAGTGATCTGTTGCAAGGACCTGACCATTGGTCGCTGGCCGAACACGGGGGCGATTTTGTCATCCGCCGCCGCGATGGTTTATTCGCTTACCAACTGGCTGTCTGTGTTGATGATCACGCTCAACATATCAATACGATCGTGCGCGGTATCGATCTATATGATTCCACCTGCAAGCAAATCTACCTACAGCAACGACTTAACTATCACACACCGATCTATGCGCATCTACCGGTGCTGGTAAACCGGACCGGACAAAAGCTCAGTAAACAAACGTTTGCACGTCCGGTAAACGACCTGGAGCCTCGCAACTGCCTGTTATGGGTACTGAAGGCACTGGGCCTGACTCCGGATTCGTCCATGGACCTGGCTGATATGTTACCGTGGGCGACTCAACAGTTTGACATTCATGCGCTTTACGGACAAAAACAGCACATCGCACCGGACTTCAGTGAATAAAATATTTGCCATCAATTGGATCTGTAATCCATGGCGGAAATTCTGTCGCAACCCAAAAGACACTGCTTTTCAGTAACACGATAACTTCTTAATGGTATTCGAAAACGGACGCAAACATCAGCAATCAGTCCATATTCTGTTTTCTGTTAGCGATCTGGAAATAATCCAATATATCGCTGCTGCTCCGTATGCGAATCATCTACCATAGCCAGAACCTTTAAGAATAAGAATAAAAATAACAAAGCCTGAATAATAACCTGCGTCACCGACATGACTCAGGAGTTCTAATAACAATAAACCAAGATATTCCCGGTTTTTAATGGAGGAAGTCGTGAATGAAATGCGTTGTCGTCGTTGATTCCAGTTGTGATCTGCCTCAGGACTATCTTCAGTCCAATCCGATTTTGGTTTTACCGTTGAATTTTTCTATCGATGGCAAGAAAGCTGTCGACACGCTGTCATCCGTCGAAAAAATCAAAATGTATAGCAGGGAACTGCTGGGCCGGGACCATAACGTCGAATCCATTCCATCTTCTCCGGCGCAGGTCTACACCTTTTTTATGAATCACGTGGTCACCCAATATGATTTTGCACTGGGTCAAACCGTCACTCAGAGCCGCAGTCCCAATTACGACAACTGGCAGCAGGCTAGCGGCCAGATTCAAACTGATTACCATTTAAAACGTCATGATGCGGGTCTGACGACTCCGTTCAGTTTCAGAGTCATTAATTCAGGAACCTTTTTTGCCGGACAGGGGCTGCTGGCCGCCTATACCATTGAACGTTTGAAACAGGGTATCAGCAAAAACCAGATTCGTGCGGTGGTGGAAGATTTCAAGCAGGATATCAATGCCTTTGCGGTTCCGCGCGATGTGGCCTACCTACGAGAGCGAGCCCGGAAAAAAGGTGATTCATCAGTAGGTCTGCTGGCATCAATGATCGGCAAAACCCTGGATATTTCACCAGTGATCCGGGGAGATTCCGACAGCACAGAAACGGTGGCCAAAATCAGAGGGCGGGATAACGCCGTTAACAGGCTGTTTGATTATACCACTCGTCATATGCAGGAAGGTCTGAGCTTTCCTGTAGTATGCATCAGCATTGCTGATGAACCTGCGACATTAACGATGTTTGCGGGATTTGACACTCTGCTGGAACAGGCAAAAGCTCATGGCGTTAAAGTACTCATCAGCGTAATGGGTATGGCCGGGGGGATCAATCTGGGGCCTGGCAGCATTTGCATTTCGTTTGCCAGCAAACATAAGGACTATGACTTCTGAGAACTGACTCCCGGCCATTGTGAGGGCCGGGAGCAATGAGAAACGAGCGGTTATTCCCGTTCTTTTACATAAGGGATACCGACCGCTTTGGGCGCCCGGGATTGACCGATAAAGCCCGCCAACAAAACCACGGTCAGAACATACGGCACCATTTCAATAAACTGTACCGGAATCGACCCTATACCCAGGATCTCCACTCCCTGAAGCCGGATGGCATAAGCTTCCAACAGACCAAACAGGAAACAGCCAAACATGGCCGGTACCGGTCGCCATTTCCCAAAGATCAGTGCCGCCAGTGCAATATAGCCCTTACCAGCACTCATATTGGGGATAAATTGCGCCACGTTACCACCAGTGGACAGGTATGAGCCGGCAATACCGGTCAGAATACCGCAGACCACTAATGCCAGATAACGCATTTTGATGACCGAAATCCCTGCAGTATCAACCGCAGCCGGATTCTCACCGACCGCCCGCAGGCGCAAACCGAAACGGGTACGGAACAGAATAAACCAGCTCAAAGGTACCAGCGCAAACGCGAGATACAGAACGATGGAATGACCACTCAGAACTTCACCGTAAATCGGGCCGACGATGGGAATATCCATGACTTTTTCGGCACCCCACCAGTTAATCGATTCAAAACGGGCATCTCCCTGCAAATTAGGCGTCTGCCCACCCTGATCAAACCAGTAGCGTCCCAGAATCACGGTAGCCCCGGTGACCAGAATATTAATCGCCATACCAGACACAATCTGATTGCCCCGGTGAGTGATGGTGGCAAAACCATGCAACATCGATAACGCGATAGTGGCACCGATGGCCGCCAACATTCCGATCCAGGCAGAGCCACTGACGTAAGCCGCTGCAGCCGCCGCAAATGCCGCCGCAAGCAACATACCTTCAAGGGCAATGTTCACCACCCCGGCACGCTCAGAAAACATCCCGGCCAACGCACACAACACCAGCGGCGTCGACAGTCGCAACATGCTGTCCAGAGGCAAAATGATCCAGTTAAACCAAAACTCAAGCATTTTGCGCCTCCTCGTCATTGTTCGAGCGGGAACGTGTCAGCGACAGATAGAGCTTCTCCACACTCGGTTTAAACATATATTCCAGAGCCCCACTGAACAAAATGATCAGCCCCTGCAGCACCACAATAATCTTGCTGTCCACCCCCGGGAATTCAAACGCCAGCTCTGCGCCTCCCTGATAGAGAAATCCAAACAACAGACTCGCCAGCACGATACCCACCGGGTGATTACGTCCCATCAGAGCAACCGCAATACCGGTAAACCCAAAACCGGCCACATAGTTAAGTTTCAGCTGATGCACGTCGCCGGAAATCATGTTAAGAGCAAAAAAGCCGGACAGCATGCCAGACAGAATCATCGCCAGCAGTACAATTTTAACCGAACTGACGCCGGCATAGGCTGAGGCCGAGGCATTGGCACCATAGGCTCGAATTTCATATCCCCACCGGGTATGCCACAGGAACAACCAGACAAAGACACAACACAAAAGCGCAAACACAAAAGAGAGATTCCAGGGGGTTGGTGTGACATCTATGCCCACCACCGACAGAACTTCATGCATTCTGGGTATCCAGCTGCTTTCGGGCAGGATAGCGGATTCAGAGGCCATACTGGCAGCTGGCTTGAGTACCTGTAGCAGTATATAACCGATCAGAGAATTACTGATCAGATTAAACATGATCGTGGTGATGACAATATGACTGCCGCGTTTGGCCTGCAAATAAGCCGGGATATAAGCCCACCCTGCGCCAAAAACACCCGCCGCGATTATCACCAATGGAATCATGATGATGGCGGGTAATGCATTGCCAAACCATAACGAAACAAACGTCACCCCCAGGCCACCAAGATAAGCCTGACCTTCACCGCCAATATTGAACAGTTGGGCACTGAACGCCACGGCCACGGCCAGACCGGTAAAAATAAAACCGGTGGTGTAATAAAGGGTATAACCCCAGCCCTCGGAATAACCAAAAGCCCCCTGCCACATGACTTTGGCAGCATCAATGGGACTGACACCGATATAGATAAACACCAGCGCCGATACCAGGAACGCGGCCAAAACGTTCAACACCGGGATAACGGCATAATTGATCCATGCGGGAATACGTTGCTGACTCATGCGTTTCCTCCAGCCTGTTGCAGATGATCGGGGGTACAGTTGGCCATCATCAGGCCCAGGGTTTTTTCATCAGCCTGATCGCTGGAGATTTCGCCGACGATATTGCCATCGAACATTACAATGATTCGATCTGCCAGACTCATAATTTCATCCAGTTCAACGGATACCAATAACACCGCTTTGCCGGCATTACGCATATCGATAATACGTTTGTGAATGAACTCGATTGCACCGATGTCGACCCCCCTTGTCGGCTGTCCTACTAACAGAACGTCGGGGTCCTGTTCAACTTCACGGGCAATCACCAGTTTCTGTTGATTACCACCGGAAAAATTAGCGGTTTTCAAACAGGGATCCGCAGGCCTGACATCCCAGGTATCCATTTTTTCCTGACAATCTTTCAGAATGGCGTTTTTATTCTGCAAAAACGTATGGTTATACTCAGCTTTCCGATGATAACCGAGAATAAATGCTTCCTGGGCATCGAACTTATTGATCAACCCCATCTTATGGCGGTCTTCAGGCACATGCCCTACACCAATACCACGAATCTGATAAGGATCCATATGATGCTCTGCGGTAATCTGGTGGCCGTTCAGCTCGATGACACCACCGTTGATCGGACGAATGCCTGACAATGCTTCAAGTAACTCTGACTGACCATTGCCGCTGACACCCGCCACACCCAGAATTTCACCTTCACGAACCTCGAAACTGATGTTCTTGAGTCGATCCACACCACCTTCGCGAACAACAACATCTTTAACAGACAACAGCGCTTTACCAGGAGCATGTGCCTCGCGCTCAACCTTAAAGCGCACTTTTCGTCCCACCATCAGTTCAGCTAATTCTTCACGGTTGGTATTGGCGGTATCAACATGAGCCACCATTTCACCACGTCGCATAACGGAAACATGATCGGTCGCCGCCATGATTTCCCGAAGTTTATGGGTGATCAGAATCACGGTGGTACCACGAGCCTTCAGTGAAGCCAGAATCTTAAACAAGTGTTCGGTTTCCTGCGGAGTCAGCACCCCCGTCGGCTCATCCAGAATCAATACTTTGGCACCGCGATATAACGCCTTTAGAATCTCCACCCGCTGCTGCAAGCCGACCGGTAACTCTTCAACAATGGCATCCGGATCAATATCAAGTCCATAGTCGGTTGCCAGCCGTTGCAGTTCGGTGCGGGCCTTACTCATTCCCTGACGCAACATCATGCCACCTTCTGTTCCCAACATGACGTTTTCCAGAACGGTGAAATTATCCACCAGCATGAAATGCTGATGCACCATGCCGATACCGGCATCGATGGCATCCTGAGAACCCTTGATGTGAACCACCTGACCATCTATCAGAATGTCACCGGCATCCGCCTGATAAAACCCGTAGATAATGCTCATCAGGGTTGATTTACCGGCGCCGTTTTCTCCGACAATTCCGTGAATCGTGCCTTTGTTAACTTTTAAATCGATATATTTATTGGCGTGAACTTCACCAAACCGCTTATCGATACCGCGAAGCTCTATGGCGAGAGAGTCTGTCATATCATCACCGTACTGGGCCTGCTATACAGGTAACTTATAAACCAGATGCGCAAATGCATCGTCCTGATACACCTACCCTTCACCCTGAAAAGTCCGGCACCAAACCGTTTCAATCCTGTGAATTTTTCGGGGCTGTCTGAGTCGCTGGCGATATCGAAATGCAGCCAGTCAAAGACTTGCATCAGGCACTTCGTTATCCAACGGACTCATTAAACTGCAGTTTGACTGTGTTAATTAAAAAAGGCGGTTACCTTGCGATAAACCGCCTTATATAGTTCTTATTCTATTAACTCACTGTATGTCACAACTGTTTGAAGTCATATAGTCATATACTTTGATCTTGCCGGATTTGATATCCGCTTCAATTGCATCCATTTTGGCTTTCATGTCATCAGTGATCAGATCTTTATTGTATTGATCCAATGCCCAATCAACACCATCAGCAGCAAGATTCATCACTTTCAAACCACCTTTCCAGGTACCATCCTGAGCTTCTTTCCAGGACTGGTAAGATGCATAACCCACTTTCTTGGTCATGGAAGTAAGCATGGTACCAGGCTGCATATAGTTCTGGTTGGAGTCCACACCGATGGCGTATTTGCCTTCATCTTTGGCCGCCTGATAAACACCGATACCAGTACCACCTGCTGCGGCATAAACCACGTCAGCACCTTTGGAGAACTGGGCCTTGGCCAGCTCGGCGCCTTTGGCTGGATCACCCCAGGCTGCCGGTGTGGTACCTGTCATGTTCTCAAATACGGAAATACTTGGGTTTACATATTTGGCGCCCTGCACATATCCACAGGCAAATTTGCGAATCAGGGGAATATCCATACCACCGATAAAGCCGACTGCACCGGTTTTACTCTTCATGGCGGCCAATGCACCTACCAGAAATGAGCCTTCATGCTCTGCAAAAACGATGGATTGAACGTTGGGAAGATCAATAACAGAATCGATGATGGCAAACTGTATATCCGGGAATTCTTTGGCCACTTTTTCCACAGGAGAAGCGTAGGTGAAGCCGACTGCGATAATCGGACTGTTACCACGTTGTGCCAGGCGTCGTAAACCCTGTTCCATTTGAGCTTCATTCTGAGGTTCAAATTCACGGACTTTAACACCGGTATCCGCTGTAAATGGTAAAACACCATCTTTGTACACAGCTTCGTTAAAAGACTTGTCGTTCTTACCGGCCTGATCGTAAATAACAGCAGGAGCAAACTTTGCTGCCATCGAAACAGATGCAGACAAAGCAACAGCGGCGACGGCCGCGACTTTGATAAAACCTTTCATGGTGAATTCCCCTTTGGGTTTACAGTTTTTAATTATATCGAGCTTCAAAGCGCCGCTAAATTAGCAAGTTGCTTAAATAAATTGAAGCTCTATTGTTGGTCACCTAACACCAATTCGGTAAATCGGTGCTTCTTTGACCATAACCTGATCATGGTCAACTTGAATCAAACCCCACAGCAGATAATAAGCCAACATTACTGCAAAAGTTAACCAAATGGTCAAAAAAATTTGTCCCCACTGTAAAAACCTGCTTGAGCAGTTGAAAGCATGCGGCTGCCAGGACTGGTTTTGTCAACGCTGTGGTGTTCTGGTCTCCAGGAAACAGGCACTGCCAGTATCCGCTGAACACTCCGAACAGGAGCTGAATTCACCGGCAACCATGGCCACCATGGCTGTCCGGCAGTGACGCCGGCTAACAGATAAGATTGATACGGGGATTATCGATTAACAAACTGGTTTGTCTGATAACTGTGGTAGAACAACAATAATGTCACAGGATCTGCATCTATTATGTTTTTTAGACATAAGTACAGGACTGGTCATAAACATAACTGGTTAGTACCATTATTGATCACTGCTGGCCGAATACGCACCAGCACGGGGAACTACCTGCACAATTTCGACAGAATTGATTGATTTCGAATTTTTTTGTTGACCACTTGGTCAGGGCCTGCTGTATTAGTTCTCTCACGATACTGTCATCCGACTGTCACAGTTGGACACAATCATGCATACAAATGCATGCTAATAATCTCAACAAACGATAACTAAGAGACAAAGGAAGCCACTCAACATGAAACGCTTACTATCTTTGGCCATGATACTGATCGCTTCGATCTCCCTGATCAACGGCTGCTCGATGATGTCCCCCAAGTACGAACCAGGCAAGCAATATCACCTGACGATTCTGCACACCAATGACCACCATGGCCGCTTCTGGAAAAATGATAAAGGCGAATATGGTATGGCTGCCCGCAAAACACTCATCGACAGCATTCGTTCTGAAGTTGAGTCTGAGGGTGGCAGCGTATTGTTATTGTCCGGCGGCGACATTAACACAGGCGTACCCGAGTCAGACCTGCAGGATGCCGAGCCCGATTTCATCGGTATGAAAGCGCTGGGTTATGACGCTATGGCGGTAGGTAATCACGAATTCGACAATTCCCGGAAAGTCCTTGAAAAACAGGAAGGCTGGGCCGGATTCCCATTCCTGAGTGCGAATATTTTTTACAAAGGCACCGATAAAACTCTGTTCAAGCCCTATAAAATCTTTAATGTACAAGGCAACAAAGTTGCGGTTATGGGCCTGACAACCGAAGACACGGTCAAAATCGGTAACCCTGAATACACCAGCGACCTGGATTTCCGTTCCCCTGTCAGCGTTGCCTCCAAACTGGTCCCGGAACTGCGCGAAAAAGCCGATATCGTTGTGGCGGCCACTCACATGGGTCACTATGCCAACGGAAATTACGGCGGCAATGCTCCCGGTGATGTGACTCTCGCACGCGAGGTATCCGGCATCGATATCATCGTTGGCGGTCACTCACAGAATCCATTGTTCGAACCTGATGTTCAGAACAACACATTGATTCTCCAGGCTTATGAGTGGGGTAAATATGTTGGACGTCTGGACCTGGTCATTCAGGATGGCAAGATTCAGAACTACCAGTATCGTCTTATTCCAGTCAATCTGAAGAAAAAAGAAAAGGACGCTGACGGCAAATCCATTTATACCCTGATGGAAAAAGAAATCGCAGAAGACCCCGCCATGTTGGCTCTGCTCACCCCTTACCAGGAAAAAGGCTCCGAATCTCTGAATGTCATCATCGGCAGCAGCAATGGCCTGTTTGTAGGTGATCGCAGCGTGGTGCGTAAACAGGAAACCAATTTGGGTAACCTGATCGCCAGAGCCCAAAAAGAAAAAACCAAAGCAGACGTGGGTATCATGAACTCTGGCGGTATTCGTGCGGACATGGAAGGCGGCGACATCACCTACAAAGACGTACTGATTGTACAGCCATTTGCCAACATGTTGAGTTATGTGGACTTCACTGGCAAAGAGCTGTTTGACTATCTGACAGTAGCTGCGAACAAAGAAGTGGGTAGCGGTGCATTTGCACAATTCGACGGCGTCAGCATGGACGTGAAAAACGGTCAGATCATGAACGTTAAAATTGCGGGTAAACCACTGAATATGAATGCCACTTATCGTCTGGCAGTCAATGCCTATGTCGCTTCCGGCGGTGATGGATATCCTAAAATTACCGATCACCCAAATTACGTCAACACCGGATTCGTAGATGCAGACATGCTGGTTGAGTACATCAAAAACCACAGTCCGCTGAAAGTTGAGGATTTTGCACCAAGTAATGCAGTAAACCGGATGTAATTGTTCACATCCCCAAAAAAAGCCCTGATATCAGGGCTTTTTTTTCGCCGGTCACTCGTTGAACGGCATTTTACCGGCAAGTCTGCTCAGCGGCTGTACACCGCAAAACTGTAGTCGTATGAGTGATCAGCATCGGCACAGAACTCCTCTGTACTCTGCAGCTGCCAGGACTGCATATCAAATTCTGGAAAACAGGTATCGCCCTCGATATCAGCATGTACCTGGGTAATATACAAACGATCTGCCATGGGTAGCGCCCGGGCGTATATTTCAGCTCCTCCCATGACCATGATTTCGTCCTGCTGCCGGGCCTCAGACAGTGATTCTGCCAGCTCAATCGCCTCTTCCAGGCTACCAGCGACATGTACCCCCGGTAAACTGAGATGCTGCTGTCGGGTGATTACGATGTTTTCGCGATCAGGTAAAGGCTTGCCCAGTGAGTCATAGGTTTTACGCCCCATGATGACACACTTACCAGTGGTCAACTGTCGAAAACGCTTCATGTCATTCGGCAGCCGCCAGGGCAATTGATTATCTTTACCAATAACCCGATTTCGGGCCATTGCCCATACTAATGCCAGTTTCATGGCGAAACTCCTTACTGTTAAAAACCTGTGACGCCACAACATTATAAAGGGTCTGGTTGAACAGTTGCGATAAAACTGCCGAGCCATTACCCTTAGCCGTCCTCCTGGAGCTGTGGACCCAACGCGTCCCGCGACTTCCCGGTTCCGTAAATATTTAGTGGCACGCTGTCCATTATTTTCGCATCTGCCATACACCTTATTTTGGAGATAGTAATGACCCCCGTTCCCGGCGATATCCAGCAAGTTATGGACGAAGCTGATTGTTTATTCAGTGAAAGCCAGATAGAAGTTGCAATTGACCGCATGGCAAAAGAGATCAGTAATGACATTTCTGGTAAAAATCCGATTGTATTCAGTGTCATGAATGGCGGGCTGGTATTAACCGGCAAACTGGTCACCAAACTCGGCTTTCCACTTGAAGTCAGTTATTTGCATGCCACCCGTTATCGCAATGAAACCCGCGGTTCTGAACTGGACTGGAAAGCGTTCCCCGCTCAACAGCTTAAAGATCGCACCATTTTGATTGTCGATGATATTTATGATGAGGGTGCCACTCTCGGTGCCATTGTTGACCATTGCCGTACTGAGCAGGTTGGCGATTTACACGTTGCAGTTCTGCTGAATAAACTGCATGACCGGAAAGCCCGCCCAGACATCCTTCCGGACTACATCGGTCTCGAATGTGAAGACCGCTTTGTCTTCGGCTTTGGCATGGATTACAAAGGATACTGGCGTAATGCTCCTGGTATCTATGCCGTTAAAGGCATGTAAACCTGCACTCATCGATGGTCACTGATTTGCGGTTGACGGTTCGCTGTCAGCCGCCCCCGTCTGAATAGTTTTATCTTCCATTACAATTCTGTAACAGTTACGTCTTATACTGTTATCCGTTTATTGCCTGATAAAAAGCGGTTGTTATATGGAAGAATTATCTTTTTTTAATCGTGAGCTCAGCCTGTTGCAATTCCACAAGCGGGTACTGCATCAAGCCACGGATGCATCTCTACCGGTTTTGGAACGGGTTCGATTCCTGTGTATCTCAGCAACTAATCTGGATGAATTCTTTGAGGTCCGGGTTGGTGGCCTGATTGAGCTGATTGAGCGGGGATCAGGAACAACCTCCTTTGCCGATGGCATGACCATCACTCAAACCAAAGAAGCAATCGCCGAACAGGCACATGAGTTTGTGCATCAGCAGTATACGGTTCTAAATGAACAGATTTTGCCGTTACTAAGGGAAAATGGCATTTTTATTCTGCGCAGAGATGAATGGGTCAGCGACCAGATCAACTACCTGCATGATTACTTTCAAAGCGATGTTTTACCGCTGCTCAGCCCGATCGGTCTCGACCCCGCACACCCATTTCCACGAATTCTGAACAAAAGTCTTAACTTTATCGTCAGCCTCAATGGCAAAGATGCATTCGGGCGAAACTCCGGACGGGCCATTGTGCAGGTACCACGATCACTACCCAATATTATCGAGCTTCCCTCCGAACTGGTTAGCGAGGGACGCGGTTTTATCCTGATGTCATCAATCATCCACCATTTTATGGATGAACTCTTTGTCGGGATGACAGTACTGGGTTGCTATCAGTTCAGGCTGACACGAAATACGGACATCTTTCTGGACGAGGAGGAAACCGATGACCTGCTCAGAGCCATGGAAGGTGAACTTGCCTATCGCCAGTACGGTGATGAAGTACGTATTGAGCTGGCGGACAACACCCCGGAAGATCAACTGGAATTCCTGCTCAATCGCTGCGAAGTAGGCAACCGCGACATGTTCAAAGTCAATGGTCCGGTCAACTTGTCCCGCTTCAATGATCTGTTTGATCTGATCAAAGACCCGGCTCACTATTTTCCGCCGTTTACCCAGTCAGTACCGCGGGCATTTAAACGTTATGACAACTATTTCGATGCTATCCGTCGCCAGGACATTCTGGTCCATCACCCATATGAATCCTTCAGCACGGTGGTGGAATGGATACGTCAAGCCGCCAAAGATCCTCAGGTCCTGGCCATCAAACAGACGCTCTATCGCACCGGTTCAGAGTCTCCCGTGGTAGACGCTCTGGTTCAGGCAGCCAGAGCCGGCAAAGAAGTGACCGTCGTCGTTGAGCTGCGCGCCCGCTTTGATGAACAGGACAACGTTGCCCTGGCCAACAAATTGCAACGCTATGGTATTCACGTCATTTACGGTGTGGTCGGCTTTAAAACCCATGCCAAAATGCTGTTGATTGCCAGAAAGGAAAAAAATCAGCTGCGCAACTATGTTCACCTGGGAACCGGTAACTACCACGCAAAAACCACTCAGGTTTATACTGATTACGGTCTTTTTTCTGCAGACAAATCGTTTGGAGAAGACGTCTATCGTATTTTTCTGCAACTCAGCAGCATGGGCAAAATGTCCAAAATGGAGACCCTGCTACACGCTCCATTCACACTGCATCGCTCTATGATTCGTAAAATTCAACGGGAAGTGGATCACGCAGGCAACGGCAAAGCCGCACACATTATTCTGAAAATGAATTCTCTGTGTGAAGAGCAACTGGTTACTGAGCTGTACAAGGCATCACAGGCTGGTGTCTCGATTGACTTGATTATCCGTGGCATATGTCATTTAAAACCAGGAATTCCAGGGCTGTCAGAAAACATACGGGTTCGTTCCATCGTGGGTCGTTTTCTTGAACACAGCCGGGTATTTTATTTTGAAAATAACGGTGACCCGGAACTCTGGCTGGCCAGTTCCGACTGGATGGTCCGCAACATGTTTCACCGTGTGGAAACCTGTTTTCCGGTTAAATCCAAGAAACTTCGGGAACGTATCATAGACGACCTGAAGCTCGCGCTGGCAGACAATACCCACGCCTGGATGCTGGACGGTGAAGGCAACTATCATCTGGTACAACCGGAAAGCGAAGGCGAGTGTGTCGATTCACAGGCAATACTGTTGGCACAGTGGGCGGCAAGCAGCTGATATCATCCGTAAAAATAAGGTGTCTATTAACCCGCCACAAATACTTGCCAGGTTAATAATTAACTGATTACCCATACCCGGCCCGATTGACAGGTGCCGGGTTTGTCCCCTCTTTTCCCATCATCAATAAACTTCATTTATACGACCAAAAACGTTCTCAAAAACGCCAATCAGCCGTAATTTTTTTGTGACAGACAAGGAACGTAATGAATACAGACATATGCCACATTTTTGAAGAATTTCCAGTTCTATCCCACTAATGAATGGGAGAAATTTTTTGCCGGTTGACGTTAGTATTTTTTGGCAAAATGTTAAGGCGGTATCGATAACATAATGCAGATAATCCAAGGCATAAATACGTCAACCGGAATTCGTCTGGAAGGCAATCAATTGTCTACGATTACTTATCAATCACGATCACCGAAATCTTTATAGCGGGAAATCATCCATGAAGATAATAAAGCTACTGTGCACATTAATACTTCTATCATTAACTCCCTTTTTCACACTGGCAGCCGGTAACGGACCGTTATCCTTTTCACTTCAGGCAACTAAAAAAAGCACCAGCACTTCTGAAATTAACGTTGTGATTACCAATACCAGCGATGAGTTTTTGAAGGTACTGAAGTGGAATACCCCTCTGGAAACAGAGCTCAGTGCAGACATTTTCTCAATTTCGGCCGACGGGAAATTCGTGACCTATCAAGGACGGCTGATTAAACGTGGCGAACCTGAAGAAACAGATTATGTAACTTTTAAACCACGTGAAAGCAAAACGGTGAGTGTCGATCTGTCCCGTTATTACAAAATGGATCAGGCCAACTATTACTCTGTTTATCTCGATGGATACGTAACTGCAATCGTGGAAACAGCAAACAAGACAAATTCCACAATCAACACAACTCAGGTCGAAAGCACGGACATCGAAGAAACCAGTAACAGCCTGAAAATTTTCTTTCAACCAAACACTGTAAAGAAGATTCAGAGCGAAACAATCTCAACTAATTATGAGTCTTGTTCATCCAGCCAGATCAATACACTCAACAGTTCACTGAATGCTGCGGTCAATATTGCCTCTGCGGCATCCAGTGCACTAAACAGTGCATCCAACCCGACCAGTGCACCACGCTATACCACTTGGTTCGGATCGGCTAACAGCTCTCGGCAAAATACGGTTACTGCTCATTTTCAGAGCATTTCCAATGCTCTAAGTTCAGCCCCAATCCGGCTCAGTTGCGCGTGCAATGATAATTATTATGCATATGTTTATCCAAATGACCCATACAAAATTTACGTTTGCAACGCCTTCTGGTCAGCACCATTGACTGGAACAGACTCAAAAGCAGGCACTCTGGTACATGAAATGTCACATTTTTATGTGGTTGCCAATACCGATGACTATGCCTACGGTCAATCAAGTGCCAAGCGTTTGGCCAGAACCAGTCCGGGAACAGCGATCCAAAACGCAGACTCTCACGAATACTTCGCAGAAAATACACCATCCCTTTCAATGTATTAATCGTTTCAAACCGTATGCAGTATGGATGCTGCATACGCGCCTGGACTGAAGATTGATATTGTTCCTGGAATAACAAGATACCGGCCACTCGCATGTATGCAGGTGGCCTTTTTTATCAGGCTGGAAAACGGAGAATGTTGTTGGTATGTCCCATACGCGCACGAATCTGCTGACCACTTTCTGCTGCAGAAAAATAAAAGCCCTGTAGCGTATCACAACCCAGATTCTGCAGAATTCTGGCTTGTTTTTCGTTCTCCACACCCTCGGCCACAGTTTTCAGAGACAATGCCTTGGCCATATCAAGGATCGCTTTAACAAAGATGACATCCTGCTGACTCGAATCAAGTTCCTGAACAAACTGTTTGTCTATTTTCAGAACATCGAAAGGAAACTTCTTCAGGTAGCTAAGACTGGAGTAACCGCATCCAAAATCATCGATAGCAATACGAATCCCCATACTACGAAGCTTCCTCAGCACGCTGATACATTGGTCAGTATTGGTCAGCAACAGCGACTCGGTAATTTCAAAAATAAACCGGGTACCGGACAAATTGTGATTTGACAGAGTCGTTGCCACGCTATCTATAAAGCTATTGTCAGCAACCTGTCTGGCGCTGATATTAATAGACATATGTAACTCTTTACCCTGGACTTCCCATTCGGTCATTTGCTTACAGGCAGCTTCCAGAATGTATTTGCCAACATCACTAATCAAGCCAATGTTTTCAAGCACCGGAATAAAGGTTGCTGGGGGTACCATTTCCCCGGTTTTAGGATTTTTCCAGCGGCAAAGTGCCTCTGTGGCATACACCTCGCCGGTGTCGCTGTCGACGATCGGCTGGTAGTAGAGGAAAAATTCTTCCTGCTTAAAAGCCGCACGCAGATCATCTTCAAGGGCCACCTGACGAGACAAGACTTTTTCTATCTGATGAGAATAAAAACAGACCCGGTTACGGCCAGTATGCTTGGCCCGGTACATCGCGGCATCAGCACGACGCATGAGAGTCTCGGAATCCTCTCCATCCGTTGGACACAACGCTGCTCCCATACTGCAACTGACTGAAATGGATTTGTGATTAATGATCATGGGCTGCCGGACATCATCAATGACTTTGTCACAGATTCTGGTCACCGCACTGGAGTCTGAAATACCCTCAAAAACAAACACAAATTCATCACCCCCTATTCGCGAAATAGTGTCCTCGCCCCGGACATGTTTGCGCAACCGGCTGGCAATAATCTGTAACAACTGATCGCCGGCTTCATGTCCCTGCGTGTCATTTATGGTTTTGAAGTTATCAAGATCCATAAAAACTACACAAAAGCTGTAGGCACTGCGTTTGGTTCTGGCAATCGCAAGATTGATTCGGTCCATCAACAGAATCCGGTTCGGCAGGTCGGTTAACATGTCATGCTGAGCCAGATAGCTCATTTTTTGGGAAATTTTTCGGGTTTCAGTGACATCCTGAAAGACCATTATGGTGCCAACGACTTCTCCTTTCTGATTCGTGATTGGCGAGATACTGTCCTGAATACCAAACGTGTCACCATTAATATTTTTCAGCACTGCAAAATCCGGAATACCCTGAACGGTTTTTTCCTGCATCACCCGGTCAACTGGACAGTCCAGGCGCTTTCCTGATTGTTCATCATATAGGTGAATAACATCATTAAAATGTTTACCAGTGGCAACATCTGTACTCGTATGCAACAACGTTTCTGCCACGGCATTAATAAATGTAATATTGCCATTATTATCCGTGGCAACCACACCATCACCTATCGACCTCAGAGTAATTTCCATCAGCTCGTTTTCCTCCATAAGCTTCTCGCTCAAACGAACTTCCTCTGAAATATTCTGGATATGAAGATGATAGACCTTTTGGTTTGGGTCTCCATTGGACTCAAAGCTGGCAGAGACCGACAAGTAAATTTCCCGGCCATAACGGCTGCGCACCTTGATCATGACATTCTCAACCAGATCTCCTTTCTGCAAAGCATCCAGCACTTCTTCGTTATAGGTCGCCATAGATTCCGGCATCACTATTTTACTGAATGGATAACCGATCAGTTCGGTCGTATCCAACTCCATGATTCTTAGAAACCGTTTACTTGCCAGAACAGCATGACCTCCCGCGTCAATGGTGCACAACAGCGCAGGCATATTTAAAAGCGCATCCCGGGTACTGATCATCTGCTCTTCGAGCCTGTTCATAATCAGCGTTCTGGCATGTTGTGAGACTGACAACACAACCGAAGGAATCAGGATGATCATAACCGGCAGATAGAACAGAATACCGGTTTTGGTCGGATCATTAATATTTGGCACGTATAACTGAAAAGACGTGATGGTCGTGATGAGAATGCTACATAGGGATGCAGCAAAACTAATGGTAATGATATTGGTAAACAGTGCAGCCACCACCAGCGTCAAAGCCAGATAGGCGAATGGGTATGCCAAATGCAGGAAGGCATATATGCTGACGGCTGCGGCAATGGCTATAAATCCCAGGGACCAGGTAGTCAATAGCTCTTCGGCACACTTTTTAAAACCAAAATGAGACAACGCAATACCCGGAGCACCTATGGTCAGGCCTCCCAACACCAGACTGGTGAAACTGACAATCCAGCCTTTATCTATATTTTGAAAACCATTCAAAAACAATCCTGTTGCCGCCACCGTTGCGGCAATGGCCGCCGGCACAATGGCAATCACCACGAGTGCTTTGGCATAATTCAATGGCGAATCATAAACCTGTTCGAAATCGTTGCTTTTCTTAGTGAAGTAAGCAATAAGCGAGACATTGGTGAGTGCTGTGCAGGAGAACACCAGATTAACAGCTAATGTTTGCGGTAATGGCAAAGAAACGCCCAATTGTGGAATCAGGACGGCCACCAACCCCGCAGGCCAGAGCCGATATGGTAATCTTGCCAACAATAAGCCCGCTGCGATGTTGGGATACCAGACCATAGCAACACTGCCGGGTTCTTTTGACAAATACAGCGCCATTGTTGACAGAAAGTAGTATGACACCATAATCCCGGCAAGATAAATCCAATAGGACATTCTCGTCATCGTAGATTGCGGCTGATTCATTGATACCAACATGGCAAGCATCCCTTAAAATCGTTATTGCGATAAAAAACGAGATACCCGTCAAATTAAACCGATCATTTTTGATCTGAACTCAGTGAACTACATACTCCTCACACAAAAAACGACTGGAAACATTTGATCCTGGATCTGCTTTTATAAGTCAACTACTGTTTAACCATCCTGAGGACTTAAATTTCAGGAAACACCCAAAACCCAAACAATTACCAAGATAACAAATAAATTAAATTTCTTATAAGCAAAAGCGTAATTCTACAGCTACAGTCAATTATGAGGAGATGACAGAATAATACCAGTACAAGTCATCCTTCATTAGTTGTAGACTTTACTTAAATAAACATCTAAAGAGGTATTGACAGAAAACCTTACCGACAACTATCAACTTGTGTTATTTTTTTATCGTTGAATCGCCATCATAGAAAAAGATGAATCATGATTACTAATCCTCCCACATAAGAGCCAGGAACCAATGGTAAGGATTGATATTTTAACGAGACATCATTATTGCCACACTACCATCTATCACAACAAGCAGTAGTGGCCATCCTTAAAAATAACCACAGCAACAAAACCGACAGCCCCAGGTCATACAGCAGATAAAAAACAGCGCTCTTATGATGCAGCGTTGTCATCCACACTATCATTCAAAAACAGTGAATAACCAGTCTGACTCAGATAACGAACTTCATTTTCCAGATCAGCCAGCGTTAAAGAATTATTTTCCAGCCATTCTGTAGAGACATTCAGCGACAATTGTTTATCTTTGGCAACCAACTTTATTTCCGGTAATGGAATATTACGACGAGCACGATTAAAGATAACTGCCAAACGGAAAATAATACTCAGACGCAATAATGGCTCGTTGTCCATTGGAAACTTCTTGACCGGAAAACGTTTGCGATGTGACAGAACCAGAGCGGATAACTGAGCCTGCTCTGATCGGGAAAAACCAGCCAGATCCACGTTTTCGGCAATATAGGCACCATGCTTATGATAATCGCTATGGGTGATGTCCAGTCCAATCAGAAAAATTCTCGCCGCCCACTTTAACAGTTGCAGCGACTCTTCCGGGTTTAACTCCCAGTCTCCGGTCACCTGCGGCAGAAAATCCTCGACCGTCTTTTCTATCTGTCCCACCCTGGGCGACACCACATGATAACGGGCCACCAGTTTGTTGATGCTGTCATCGCGGATGTCCTTGTGTTCAAAGCGGCCTTTCAGATCAAACAGCAAACCTTCGCGCAATGCCCAATCCGAAGCCACCATAGTCTCCAGTTGCAGACTTTCAAACAAAGCACTCAAGACTATCAGACCACCAAAAAATACCGGCTGACGGTCCGCTGACAGACCTTTCATAGATAAATCAATGTTGCCATGCTCAGCAAATTGATCGATCAGGTCAGTAATGTTCTGCCGATGGATTTCACCCGTCGTCCACCCCAATTCCGTACAAACCTCAGCCACAGACTTAATCGATCCTGAGGCACCAATACACTCAGACCACCCCAGATCCAGCAGATCATCGCGCACCGGCTCCAGTTCCTGCAGGCACGCTACCCGGGCTTTTTTGATCGCTTTGCGTGATATCTTACCGTCACCGAAAAACCGCTTGGTCAGTGCCACACAGCCCATGTTGAGGCTTTCTTTGATTTCAGGATCCATTCCCCGACCAATAATGACCTCTGTACTGCCACCACCGATGTCCATGACAATACGCCGGTCTTTACCCGGTTCTATAGCTTGTGCCACGCCAAGATAAATGAGACGCGCCTCTTCTTCACCGGAAATGATTTCCACCGGATGCCCAAGTCTTGCCTGCGCGTCCGTCAGGAATTCACTGGCATTATTGATACTCCGAAGGGTTTTGGTACCCACAATGCGAACACTGCCGGCATCCACACTACGCAGGCGCTCACCAAAACGCTGAAGGCATTCCATCGCCCGTTGTACAGCCTCATCACTGAGAGAGCCATCATCCTGCAAACCAAAACCCAACCGCACAGGTTCCTTTATCCTGTCAATTATGACTGGGGAATCGTTTTGCCAATGGGCAATAATCATGTGAAAGCTATTCGATCCCAGATCGACAGCTGCCAGTGTTTCGGGAACTGATTTAAATAGTTTGGAGAGATTGAACATGTGTCAATGCCTTAATGTTCAAGCGGTTAGCAGGAAGGTGACAGGACCGTCATTTAACAGACTGACTTTCATGTCTGCGCCGAACTGTCCGGTCGCGATACGTTCAGGCCAGTATTCACTCGCTTTCTGCAGCAACAGTTCAAATAGTTCACGTCCCTTTTGTGGTTCTGCCGCTGTTGAAAAACCTGGTCTCAGTCCCTTTCGGGTATCGGCGGCCAGAGTAAATTGTGAAACCAGCAGAAGTTCACCCTGAATATCCCGCAAGCTTAGATTCATCTTACCCAGCTCATCATTGAACACCCGATAAGCCAGTAGCTTGTTAACCATTTTCTCGACAGAGGCTGCGGTATCGTTTTTTTCAATGCCCACCAGCGCCAACAACCCCTGCCCGATACTGCCAATGGTTTGGTTATCCACCACTACACTGGCATGTTGAACCCGTTGAATCAAAACCTGCAAATCTTATACAACCCCGTATTCGTTGGTGATCAGGCCGATCAGGCCTGCATGGGATCATGCCCCAGACGTTTTGCCATCGTCCGGGCTGCTTTGATAGTGGCATCGACGATGCCGTTTTCATATTGTGAATGCCCGGCTTCACGGA
The DNA here is from genome assembly GCF_000940805.1 of Gynuella sunshinyii YC6258. GTDB lineage: Bacteria > Pseudomonadota > Gammaproteobacteria > Pseudomonadales > Natronospirillaceae > Gynuella > Gynuella sunshinyii. Next base: position 6,201,982 of record NZ_CP007142.1, read on the forward strand.
CTACATCCAGCTCCGCCTCCGGCCATCTCCGATAAAGATCGTAGGCATTATCGAGAGGACATACCATGTCATAACGACCATGAATGATAATCGCGGGCAGATGTTTGATCCGATCCATATTGTCGAGGAGCTGATTTTCCTGCAAGAAACAGCCATGGCGCATGAAATGGATACCGATGGAAGCCATGCCGAGTGCAAACGAAGGGTCGGAAAATGAGGTCTGGGTCTTTGGATCCGGTGTCAGAGTCAGGCAATGGCCTTCCCATCCCGTCCAGCTTTTTGCAGCTCCCATGCGCTTCAATTCATTGGTTCCGGAAAGCAGCTGATAATAAGCGTCAATCAAAGGGGCTCCGCTTTTACCCCCGACCATATCGGTAAAAGTCTGCCAGAATTCCGGAAAGACCCGACTGGCACCTTCTTTATATAACCAGTCAATATCTTTGGCCCGGGCCAAAAACGCTCCTCTCAGCATGAATCCAAGCACCGAGTCAGGATGGTCCTGAGCATAAGCCACTGCCAGGGTCACACCCCAACTGCCACCAAATAACAGCCACTGATCAATCTGTAGATATTGACGCAGGGTTTCGATATCGCTTTTCAATGCGTCCAGGTTGTTGTTTTCCAGACAGGCATGAGGCGTGGAGCGTCCACAGCCACGTTGGTCATATTGGATTATCCGAAAGACATCGGGATCAAAAAAACGTCGCGCATGGTCACTCATACCGGCACCAGGTCCTCCATGAATGATCAACACAGGAATGCCTTCCGGACTACCACTCTCACAGATGTATAGATTATGCGGTGGCTGAACCATCAAACGATGTTCTGCATACGGTCTGATTTCTGGAAACATCTGCTGCATAATCAACTCCTTATCGTTCGACGCAGTTTAACCTGAATACCTTACAAAGACATGTGAAAAAGGTTTCTTATCCGGCAGATAGAGTTTTTCAACTACGGTACTCCAGATGATCCCTTTAAAAATAACCGATTAGCGATAACAACACCTTTAACTGGTTGTTGATTTGCTGTTGGCTTTGCGAATACTTCGTCAAGAACCAACAGCCTGCTAGGGACTCAGGGTTGAAATAATATTACTGGCCAATTGCGCGGCTGCGTAATCGCTGCCGAATTTGTCCAGAGCATCCCATTGATAAACGTCGGGGCGCTGTTGCAAGACACCTTCGTCATCAACCCAGGCCGTCCAATACATCAGATAGGTCGGTACCGGTTGGGATAATTTAACATAAGTTGTTCGCTGCGATTGAATAACCTGGGTCAGTCTTTCTTCCTGCCAGGAAGGCGTATCCTGCAATAGCAGGCGGGCCAGCAATTCCGGTTTTTCCACTCGCACACAACCTGAACTCAGGGCACGCATATCCTGTGAAAACAGATTTCGGTGATTGGTATCATGCAGATATATGGCCATGTTATTTGGAATCACAAACTTCACCATACCCAGAGCATTATCCGGCCCGGCTGCCTGGCGAAAGGTAAATGGCAGCTGCCCTGTACTCAATTGCTGCCAGTTAACCGTTGCAGGATCAATGGTTTTCATCGTCCCGTCTCGGTCATAACGTATCAACTGTAAGTGCTTGTCGGTCAGATAAGCCGGGTTTTTCCGGATCTGCGGCAAAATGTCCCTGACGGCAATTCTCCCGGGCACAGTCCAGGTTGGATTCAGTACCAGCGAGGAGATACTGCCAATGATCGTCGGCGTACGGCGATCAGTACGGCCAACGATCACTTTCATGGATGCCAGCGGCTGGTCATCCGCAACGACCTGTAGGCGGAAATCCGCCATATTCACCATCACATACTTAGGCCCCAACCTGTCCGGCAGATGACGCCAACGTTTCATATTAAGAGCAATGCGACGGGCAATACGCTGCGGCGATTGCTGGAGGCAAAGACGGGTCGCTTCATCGATCCACCCGGTTGGTTGCAGGCCGTTTCTCAGTTGATAGTGCCTGACGGCCTGCTCCATTTCGTCATCAAAGACAAATACCGGATGCGAGGGGTTGAAACTCACTTCCTGACGATACAGAGTCCGCTCTTCGCTGAACCAATGTCCTGAGTAATCGCCAAACAACAACAGGTTGTTCTTGATCACACGAATATCAGGATGAGAGTCTCCGGGTTTTAGAACCGGTCCGTCTCCAAGCGTTTCCCAGTGCCCCCCCAGATCCAGACGCTGATAATATTCCAGTTGTTCCCTCAACTTCAGATAGCCCGCGTGGGAAGGAGTCAGACTTTTCAGCAGTACAAGCAGACTCTTGGCATCCAGCTTCTGCTGCAGTTCATACAAAATCTGATCGCTGGTCCAGCGTTCTGTCACCTGTTCAGCCACCACACGATAGTCTGACTGATGATCATGGGACTTCAGGTCAGGCAGATAATTGTTATTGCGAATATCCTGGATAAAGGTCAAAAATGCGTCACTGAGCAGTAGATCCAGAGCAGTCACCCGGGCAGGTAAATTTCCAATTTCCGGTTCCGCTTTCAGAATCGCAGGTAAATGATAACTGTAGAGATAACGATCATCCGCGACCGTTTCACGCAGACTCTGAATCAGCAGCTGGGCCGGAGCATTCAGCCCATAATTATCAAACCAGATAGTGCGATAGCGATTGGAACGATACAGCCTGCGCAACTCATCACGATGAAACAAACGGGCATAACTGCCATTCGGGTTCTCAAACCTGGGCGGCTCACTAAGCCATTGTTGAATATGTTTGGCCGCCACTTTCTGAGGCAAAACAGGTTTTATCCCGGCAGCGAAATAAAATATCCCGAATAACAGAGCAAAACACAGGACAGCAACCAGGGTTACCGCTATAGCAGTACCAGAGCGGCGCGAACGGGCAACGGAATATTCAGGCGAATTGTAAGTATGGCTCATAAACTAAGTATGGCAGCGATTTAGAATTTCGCCCGGTCATTCAAACATAAGTCAGAGAGTTTTTCTCCGTGTCACTTTTTTGCTTCAGTTATGACCTGTCATACAGCGCTTTTTTGACGGCTTTCTGTTATCTCAACTATGCTAGGACGATAGACTTATCATTTGTACGCCGTCAAAATTGAACTGGTGCGCCAAAAACAGGCAACCGGCAGTTGACCGGAACCACTGGCCTACCGGACACTGGCCCTGTTATCAAGGAAATCAGGAATATTTGGAAGATATGAACCAGAAGTCGGAGCTGCATATGGCGGGCCGGACCGTGATCGTCTGCTCGCTGACGATCTTGTTATATCTGATCAGCAACATGCTGGCTGCGGCTCCTGTTCAACGACTGAGACAAGGCTGGTTCAATCCACCTGCTGATTTAAACCTGAATGCTCAAATCGATATCCAGTCCATTCAAACCGGCGACGAATCCGCAAACATCAAATTAACCGGCGGAGTGTTCTGGTACCTGACCCAACTGGCCATCAATGAATCAGGGTCTTACGTCATTGATTTTAACAACTCCAGTGTGATCGGTCGTTTCAGCCATTTTATTTTCAATGAGCACGGTAAAAAAATAGCTGAATACAGTGGTGGTATTCAAAGCAAAATCAAAAACCCGTTTATGCTCCGGCACGGACGGACAATGGAACTGGATAGCGGCCACTACACAATCATCACAAAGCTCGACAGCCCTTTTTTTCTGGCCCAACCGGTACCGTCCGTGACGCCGTTGGAACAATATCAGTCAAGCATCAAATTCGGCAATCTGATCACTCTGACCGGAATAGGTATTTTCATTTCGCTGGGTTTTTACTATGCCGTACTATCCTTATTCCGATTCCGCCCGGCCGACATTTTTTATTCGACGTTTATTCTCGGCAATCTTATTTTTAACAGTACCGCTCTGCTGGTGCTCAGTGATATTTTTGGTTTGCGCTGGTTTTACAGCATCAGCATTCCGATCCTGTTTTCCAATATCGCCTACATCGCATTCGTACTGTGCCTGTTGGACATCAACTACCGGCAACACCCAAGACTGTTTGTTGCAGGGATTCTATGTATCGTGACGTTGACCGGTCACATTCTGATTTCCATATTGCTACCCAATCAATCCCTTGAGTTGGACCGGTATGGCGTAGCCCTCTTCTCGGTGTTTGGCTTCACCTGTGGGGTTATCCGGATCTTTCAAGGCAACATGACTGCCCGTCTGTATATGATCGCCAATATCACATTTCTGATACCGGCGGTCATTTCCATTTCTCTTAACAGTCTGAGCTCCGACTTTAACCTTCTGATCGAGCATATTGGCTTAATGGCTGTTGCCACTGAAGTATTAATGCTGGCGCTGGTACTGAACTACCAGGTTGGTCAGCTCTATCGAGACAAGGAAGAGGCTCTGGAAACAACCCGCAATGCGCTCGGTGCCGCAGAAAAAGCCAATGCCGTCAAGAATGAATTTCTCGCCAACGTGAGCCATGAAATCAGAACACCGATCACGGGTATCATGGGTGCCCTGGAACTTCTTAAACTGAAAATAGCCAATAAAGACGGGCTGGAACTGGTGAGAATTATTGACTCGTCTTCCAACTTTCTGCTGTCGCTGATCAATGACATTCTCGACCTCTCCAAAATTAACGCCGGGCAACTGGAATTACACAAAACGCCATTTGACCTGGATCGGCTGCTGAGCGAGATGATTGAGATGTTTGCCCTGACGGCTACCCATAAGAACATCTTCATTTCTCTTGATCAGGATCCAGCGCTTCCATCGTCTGCGTTTGGTGATGAAATGCGGATCAGACAGATACTGACTAACCTGCTCGGTAACTCTCTGAAATTTACCTCAGAAGGAGAAGTCCGTCTGGAGGTCAAAAGAGGAGAAAACAGCGACATCCTGTTTAAAATCAAAGATACAGGTATCGGTATTGCTGCTGACAAGGTTAAAGAGATTTTCAACCCGTTCACTCAAACGGACAGTTCTATCGCCCGGCGCTTTGGCGGCACCGGGCTTGGGCTGAGCATCGCCCAAAAGCTGGCACTGATGATGGATGGAACATTATCGGTATCGAGTGAGGAGGGTCGGGGCAGTGAATTTACACTTTCAATTCCTTTGCCGGAGCACCCGGTCTCGGCCATTAACCTCGCATATCTAAAAGTCGCAGTTTTGTCAGAGCAGGGTGATACTGAAGCACAAAAAATCATTCAGGACTTACCGTTTTTTGGTATCAGTGCTGAACATCATTTTCATGATCCCGAACACATCAGCCAACTGGATTTCACTCCGGATATTTTATTTATTTTTCCAGGTCAGAGTTCTATACCGGAAGGCAAGGAGCTACTGGAAAAGTTTAAGCATCAGGCAAACCGGGTATACCACTGGATTGACATTGCGCACTATCATGATCCCGATTTCACCGACGCCCAACTGGTTTCGCTACCCTATACCCGATTTAAACTCTACAGCTTATTGATTGCAGAACTGAATCCATCCCATTCCAAGACAAGACGAGTTACTGATTTTTCCAAAGCCAGCGTAATCGCCGTAGACGACAATCATGTTAATCTCCAGATTCTGGTCTCCATGCTACATCGAATCGGCGTAAGCGCTACCGGATTCACGCGTCCTGAACAGGCTATTGAGGCAGCAATCAACAGCCCTCCTGACTGCATTATCATGGATATGCAGATGCCGACACTGGATGGTCCATCGGCCACCAGGCTACTGCGCCAAAAGCAGATTTCCGTACCAATTATCGCCTATACCGCAAATGCTACGGACATGGACAGAAAAATCTGTGTTGAATCTGGAATGAATGATTTTTTAATAAAGCCGGTCAAGCTGGAGGTGTTAAGAAGTACTCTCAGCCGATGGTTAAATACCTGACCCGGTTATCAATACCGGGCTAAAAAACTATTGTGGGAGAGTTAACCATGTCATCCAATAAATGGGGGCTTTTATGGCCAATGTTATTGACTTTTATATTAACGCTGGTGACCGCCTGGTTTAAGTATCCGGTGGACCATCTGCCTCCGGGTTTTGGCGTGTTTCCACCCGTTCAGATCGGAACCACTCCAGGGTTCAATCTGATCTATTTTATTGTGATCGCCATCGGCGCCATAGCAGTGACCCTGTTTTTACTGTTTCCAACGCTGTTTGGCTTTCAAAAACCTGCTACATCCCCATCCTCTTCCGGCTCACGAAAACTACCCTGGTGGTTTTTTCTGGGATTCGTTGTGATGATCTTTTTCTGGTGGCTGATGTGGTCCAACAGTTTCATTTTCGGCAAGTTGGTGTATTACGCATTTACCCCAATGTGGTGGGGTTTCATTCTCGCTGTCGATGGCATCGTTTATTATCGCAATAACGGGCGGTCCATTCTGAGCACACGTCCGGCCCTGATGATCATCAGTGCGGTCTTCTCAGTTTTTGGCTGGAGTTACTTTGAGTATTTTGATTACTTCGTACTCAGTAACTGGTACTACCCGAACGGTCATATGAGCGAGCTGTCACATATGACCATTGTCATTATTTTTCTGGCCGCCTACTCCACCGTGTGGCCAGCAGTATTTGAATGGTACACCTTGCTCAACAGTTTTTCCGGCCTGGCACAGCGTTATACCAATGGCCCCAAACTGCAACTGAACGGAACGTGGCTGTTACTCGCAGGGTCCATCATATCCATTGCCGTCGTCTGGTTGCCTTATCCGATGTTCTGGGGAATCTGGATCGGCCCGATGGCCATCATCTGTGGTCAGCTACTGCGCCTGAATATCTGGAATCCATTGACGGATATTGCCAATGGCAACTGGTCTCCCGCTATATTGATCGCCCTGGCATCAATGGCCAACGGCTTTTTTTGGGAGATGTGGAATTATGGCAGCTCCCACCCGGTTCCGGTTGAGCCGACCAACCCCAACTATTGGATCTACGACATTCCTTATGTCAATGTATTGCATTTCTTCTCCGAAATGCCCCTGCTTGGTTATTTCGGATACTTACCTTTCGGCTTATTTGTTTGGATCATGTATATCTGGGCAGGAAAACTATTTGGTTTTAGGACAGATCTAACACTTTGATCAGCAAGCAAAACCCATGTACGTTAACGGGCGTCAAAACAATCCATAACGGCGCTCGTTATTGTCATATTCACGACATTGCCAGACTTAATCACCATTATCGACGACAATTTCAATGTTCATAAAATACAAGGACATATCTGATTCATCCCTTTGAACGAGAAAAGTTTACTTAGTTATCAAAATATCTGTTTTTATAGGTTTTTAAAGCACGAAACCAAGGAGTTTCGCGCCAAAGAAGAGACAAATTCTTTCTTTTTTATACCACCAAAAATTAATATTGAGCGAGTTCATTTTATCCAGAAAAGAATTCTGTTATAACTGAGATCTGATTCGCGTTAACTTAATACAATAAACCTATGAGTTCACTTAACCTCGTTGTTGCAGATGATCACCCACTGTTCCGCAAAGCGCTGACTGAAGCCCTGCGGGAATCCGATTACCAGGTAAATATTATTGAAACCGAATGCCTGGGAACTACCAAAGAAATACTGGATAAACAAAAAGGGGACATTGACGTTCTCTTTCTTGATCTACAGATGCCGGGCAGTGAAGGCATTATGGGACTCATTGAGATCAAAAATGCGTATCCTGAATTGGCCATCGTTGTCGTAACGGCCAATAAATCGAGCAAAATCATGCAGCAGATCAAAGTTGCCGGAGCACTCGGTTACCTTCCAAAATCTCTGACATTGAATGAGATGGTTGGGGAAGTAAATAAGCTGTTTAAGGGACATCCCAGTTTTCCAGCAGATATTGAAGAGGATCAACCCAATGAAACTGATATTGATGCAGTGAGAAAAATTGCCTCTTTAACGCCTCAACAGCAAAAAGTACTGACTCTGATCAGCAAAGGCTTCCTTAACAAACAAATCGCTTATGAGCTGGATGTAAAGGAAACCACGATCAAAACCCATGTCTCCGAAATTTTTCGCAAGCTGGGCATTTACAACCGCACTCAGGCGGCTGTGTATCGTCAGTACATGGAGCACGACGACTCCTAGTTCAGCACCCGATCAACCAGAGAACGAAGCTGTAATGGTTTGACGGGTTTTTTAAGCAGATAGTAGTTGCGGGACTGTATTTCCTTTTGAACCGCATCCGTATAGTCAGCGGTAATTACGATAACCGGTATATTTTTCAGCCAGGATTTTTTCCATTCCGTCAGCAGATCAAGACCAATTTCATCATTATCCAGATGATAATCGATGATGATCAGATCCGGCAGTTGCTGACGCACCAGATCCGCCACCTCGGTGCTGTCCGATATCCCCATCACCTCATGACCCCATTCAGACAACAGGCTGCGCATTCCTTCGACGACCTGTATCTCATTGTCCAGACACAGAATATGTGCACTTCTACCACTTCGATAACTTGTTTCTATATTAACTTTATTGGTTACTCGAGCTTGTGTGACAGGCACCCTGATCAGAAAACCGCTACCCCGACCGATTTCGCTTTTAATGGAAATCGGATGCTGCAACAGATTGGACAGGCGTTTCACGATCGCCAGCCCGAGACCCAGCCCTTTTTCTTCATATGAGACATGAGGCAGACGATGAAACTCATCAAAAATAACATCTTGTTCCTGCTTTGACAGTCCAGGACCGGTATCCCAAATTTCAATCGAGCAATACTCCCCATGACGACGCACCCCTACACTGATACGGTCGCGCAGACTATAACGCACAGCATTGGCCAGAATATTCTGAATCATACGTTTGATCAGCCGTGGGTCAGTGGCAATCCATAAAGAAGAACGTATAACCCGGAGACGGATGCCTCTTTCGGCCGCCAACGCACTTTGTTCTGTCTCAATCGACGCAAGCACATCATTAAGACTGACGGCATCGACATTAGGCTTGACCACATCTGAATCCAGCTTGGAAATTTCCAGCAGCTCACTCAGCAGGTTGTCAGCTGAAACCAGTGAACGTTCAATCTGACTGGAAAGCTCTGCCAGCTTGTCATGATTACCATCCTGAGGCTGCCGTATCAGTTTGGCATGCAGGCTGGCTGCAAACAGTGCGGCAGCATTGAGAGGTTGCACGAGATCGTGACCGGCAGCCGCCAGAAAACGGGTTTTATTGACGTTGGCCTTCTCCAGTTTCGCATTACTTTCCTGCAATTCCTGGGTCCGGGCATCCACTTTTTCCTCCAGCTCCTCATTAATACGACGCAGCCGGTTTTCAATATTGCGCTGTTCGGTGACATCCGTATAAACAATGATATAACCCCCACCTGGCATAGGGCTGCCCTGGGCTTCGATGAACTGTCCGTTGGGGCGTTCGCATTCGTAACGGTCCGGCTGTCCCCGGCTCAGTTTTTCCAGATGCAGTTCCACCCTATCAGACGCATAACGGACCTGGTCGCCGCGTTCATGATTATATTGCTGAATGGCCTTATAGGATTGACCCACGATCAGTAACTCTTCCGGGTAATCGAACAAATAACGAAACTGTTGATTCCAGGCCACCAGATTACGATCCCGGTCATAAATGCAGATTCCCTGACTGATGGATTGCAACGCGGAGTGCAAAATCTCGCGATTGAATTTGAACACCTGAGAGGCCTCATCAACCATCGTGGAAAGATCCCGCCAGTCATCGCCACCGGGTTCCACAAAATGCTCAAACAGTAGGCGCACAGCCGGAGCACCCAACATTGAAGCGAGCAGGCGTTCAGACTGAAAAATAAACTCCCGATCGGCCTGCCGGTCACCAATCAGACGACCGTTCACCGGATTGGTATAAGGAGCAAACAACTCCTGCATTTTTTCAGCATCAATAAACCGCCCCATCAGAACATGCAGATCACCAATCGATGCCTGGAAGGATGTATGAGTGACCAGGCCGTGTTTCGCCGGAATCGAATGCACAAAACTGGCAGCCTGCAGACGATCCTTGAACGTGCCGGTGAAGTAAGCAGAACCGATCCACAATCCAAGTAAATTTGTACAGAGACTCCAGAGCACGCCATGGGCAACCGGATCCAGATGAACCCCCATAAATGCATGCGGATTGAGAAAAACGAACATTCCCTCGAACTCCAGCCAATGTCGTGGAACAGCCCCCGCGTCCGCCAACAACGGCAGAATCAAGGTGTAAAACCACATGCCAAAGCCACCGATTAATCCCAGCATGACACCTCTTCGATTCAGCCTGGACCAATAAAGGCCCAGCACCAGAGCCGGACCAAACTGTAACGCCGCAATCAGGGAAATATTGCCGATTTCAGCCAGACTGCTGTATTTGGTGACCGTACGAAGATAAAAGTACGCCAGCAGCAAAACCAATAAATGGCTGCCACGCCGCAACATCAGCACTACCCGGTCAGAATTATTGGCATCAACAGCCCACAACCGTGTACGAATCAACAAAGGCACCAGAATTTCATTACTCAGCATAGTGCTCAGAGAGATAGAAGCGATGATCACAATGGATGTGGCGGCCGATAATCCACCCACATATGCCAGCAAAGTGAGGCCATGCTGGCCTTCCTGCATAGGCAGGTGCAGGGTCAGATATTCCAGTTGCGTCACATCACCCTGAAAATACTGATAACCGACGATAGCAATGGGCAACACCAACAGATTGATCAGAATGATATATACCGGTAACAACCAGCGTGCCTGTTTCAGTTCCTGATGGCTATGATTCTCCACTGCCAGCACATGAAAATGATGCGGTAACGTCAAAAAGGAGATAAATCCCACAATGAGCATGACCAGATAAGTATAAGGGGCACTGAAATCTGTGAGCGTTGCCCGGATCAACGCATCATTTTTGGCCGTATTTATAACGCCGGAAATGCCATCTCCATAACCAAACAATATCCATCCGGAAACCAGCAGAAAGGTAACAAGTTTAATAATGGCTTCGAATGACAATGCCAGCATAACGCCGGGGTGACGGTCATTCACTCCCACTTTCCGGGTACCGAATAACATCCCGAATAGCGCCATCAATAATGCACAATAAAATGCCAGATCAGAGTACCAATGACGGGTTACGGGTTCAGTGGCCGAAACGATACTGAAACTGACCGTTATGGCTTTCAGCTGCAACGCCATATATGGAACCAGTCCTACGATTGCCAGCAGAGTCATGGTCACCGCCACTGCGCGACTATGACCAAAACGACTGGAAGTCAGATCAGCAATCGAGTTAATACCTTCGCGCCGGGTCACCTGTATGACCTTTTGCAGCAGACTGTAACCCAGCAGCAAAATCAGAATATTGCCAACGAATATCGGCGATATGAACCAGCCTTGTTCAAAATAATCGAGGGTATTTCCATAAATTGCCCAGGTGCTGCAGACAATGGTTAACGAGAGACTGTAAATCCAGGGCTGCCAGGATCTGGGCAGGTTTTTCCGTTCACCATAAATGGCAACCAGAAACAGCAAACCGATATATACCAGGGCAACCAGCGCATACAGATAGGTGGATATATTCATAATCCCACTGCCTTATTGTTTTTTAAGGGAAAAAAAGGGCTGGCACTCATTGTAGGGAGTTTCAAGAAAATCAAAATCGGCCATTTTTCAAAACTTGCAAGACGTTTCAAGGTAACCGAAGCTTACACCCTTCACAAGAGAGATCAGGAGCGCATATGGACCAGGGCCTAGTATATGCCGGTCTGCTGAATCAACCGGAGGTGCAGTTCAAAGACTGGCAGACACTTAATCAATGGCAACCGGGATCGGGCATTATATGGGTACATTTGGATATCAACTGCCAGGATGCGAGGGACTGGCTGCTGATGCACAGCCAGTTGAATGATTACGCCATTGATGCGCTGTTAACAGAAGAAACCCGGCCAAGAATGGAGCCTCACAAAGGCAGCATCTGCATGGCATTAAGGGGAATCAATCTGAATCCTGGGGAAGACCCCGAAGACATGGTCGCCATCAGGGTCTATGCTGATGCACAACGGGTTATTACCGCTCGCCGCCGTCGACTGCACTCCATCCAGACCATCATGAACCTGCTCGGTCAGGAAGACGCCCCTACCACCACAGCAGGCTTTATCAATGAACTGATCAATCAACTGACCGCCCGGCTCGAAGAAACCATCGATTCCGTGGAAGACCAGGTAGATGCTCTGGAACAGGCACTGCTTGATGATGTCAGCCACGGGCTGCAGCAGGAACTGTCCTCCCTGCGACGCGCTACGGTGGTTCTGCGTCGCTACCTCGCCCCACAACGAGAAGCATTGTCCCGACTCTATCTGGAGAAACTCGACTGGTATCCCGAAGAGGAAAAGCTCAAATTGAGAGACCTGTCTGACCGCCTCATCCGTAATATTGAAGATCTCGATACCGCCCGCGAACATGCCATACTCGCTCAGGAGCAAATTGCCAGCCGACTATCGGAACAGATGAACCAGCGCATGTATGTGATCTCGATATTCTCGGCTATCTTCCTGCCACTGGGTTTTCTGACCGGACTGCTCGGAGTCAATGTGGGTGGCATACCCGGTGCCAACGATTCCTTCGCATTCTTAGTCTTTATCCTGATTTTACTCAGCGTGTTTGGAGTGCAGTGGTGGTTGTTTAAAAAATACCGATGGCTGTGATACTCAAACAGTTTCAATTAGTTGCCACAGAAAACAAACTGCCGAAACAGAGTCGTAAATTTAGCGTCGATAACAAATTGCTACCGAAACGAACTCTGGCAAAGCCTCTGATTCAAAGGCCTTTCTCTGACGTCCACAAGCCCGGAGAAAATATTCGGGCTAGGAAAGTCATGTTTCTCAGGTATAATCCGCGCCCTTCAGAATTTTACCCGAGCGGATATCCTTGTGATCGAGAAATTACGCAATATTGCCATCATCGCCCACGTTGACCACGGAAAAACCACGTTGGTCGATAAATTGCTGCAACAGTCAGGCACGCTGAGTCGTAAAGATCAGGATTCCGAGCGGATCATGGACTCTAACGACCAGGAAAAAGAACGCGGCATTACCATCCTGGCCAAAAACACCGCCATCAGCTGGAACGGCTATCGCATCAACATCGTCGACACCCCGGGGCACGCCGACTTCGGTGGAGAGGTTGAGCGCGTTCTGTCGATGGTAGACTCTGTATTACTGCTGGTGGACGCGGTGGATGGCCCCATGCCACAAACCCGTTTTGTCACCCAGAAAGCATTCGAGAAAGGACTACGTCCTATCCTGGTCGTCAATAAAATCGACCGCCCAGGAGCCCGCCCGGACTGGGTTATCGATCAGGTGTTCGATCTGTTTGACCGCCTGGGTGCGACAGATGAGCAATTGGATTTTCCAATCGTCTATGCTTCAGCCCTGAACGGTATTGCCGGTAGTGATCCGACCGATATGGCAGAAGACATGCGCCCACTGTTTGAAATGGTCGTCAACCGGGTATCAGCCCCTTCAGTGGACCTGAACGGACCATTCCAGATGCAGATCTCAGCTCTGGACTATGACAGCTATGTCGGCGTCATCGGTGTCGGCCGGATTACCCGCGGCGAACTGAAGCCCAACCAACAGGTGGTTGTCGCCAGCGCCAATGGCAAAACCCGTAAAGGAAAGGTTCTGAACGTCAAGGGTTATCACGGCCTGGAGCGAGTGGACACCCAACTGGCAACCGCCGGTGACATCGTGTGTATCACCGGTATCGATGGCCTGGGGATTTCCGATACTCTGTGTGATCCCGAACAGGTTGAACCGTTACCCGCACTGACCGTGGATGAACCGACCGTCAGCATGACATTTCTGGTCAACGATTCACCATTTGCCGGTCGTGAAGGCAAGTTCGTTACATCGCGGAATATCAAGGAACGATTGGAACAGGAACTCATCCATAATGTGGCACTGAGAGTGGAAGCCGGTGATACTGCTGATAAATTCAAAGTATCCGGGCGCGGTGAGCTGCACCTGTCAGTACTGATCGAAACCATGCGCCGGGAAGGCTTTGAACTTGGCGTTTCCCGTGCCGAGGTTATCCAGAAAGAAATTGATGGGGTACTGCAAGAACCCTATGAACTGGTGATCTTTGATATCGAAGAAAACCATCAGGGCGCTGTCATGGAAGAACTCGGACTGCGTAAAGGTGAACTGTTGAACATGGAGCCCGACGGAAAAGGCCGGGTTCGTCTGGAATATATGGTACCCGCCCGCGGCCTGATCGGCTTCCGTGGCCAATTCCTGACCATGACTTCCGGTTCCGGCATCATGACCAGTATTTTTGACCACTACGGTGAAGTCAAAGAAGGCAACATTTCATCACGTCAGAACGGCGTACTGGTCAGCATGGTCAAAGGCAAAACCCTGGCCTACTCACTGTATTCACTGCAGGATCGCGGCCGACTGTTTCTGGGTCATGGCGTGGATGTGTATGAAGGCCAGATCATCGGTATTCATTCCCGTTCAAACGATCTGACCGTCAACCCGACCAAGGGTAAACAGCTGACCAACATCCGTGCCAGCGGTACTGACGAAGCGCTGATTCTGACTCCACCGATCAAGTTCACTCTGGAACAGGCACTGGACTTTATTGAAGATGATGAATTGGTGGAAGTGACGCCTCAAAGCATCCGTATTCGCAAAAAAGCACTGAGCGAAGCGGACCGCCGCCGCTCCAGCAGAAACAAAGACTAACGGAAAGATTCTCTCCGGACACAAAAAAAGCGCTGATAACCAGCGCTTTTTTTATGCCTGCAATCGGTCATTCATCCCGGCTTGACAATACCAAGCTGAGCCAGCGACAAACCTGCTTTTTTCATCGCGAATTCCAGAGTACTGCGGATCACCAGAGGATTATCCATTTGCAGGATCGTGTTTAACAGATCCCTGGCCCACTCAGTGTCGATTTGTCGCAGCAACGCTTTCACCCGCAACAGACTGGTCGGGCTCATGGAAAGACTCCGAAATCCCATCGCTGCCAGCAAAATCACACCAATCGGATCACCGGCCAGTTCGCCACAGATACTGACCGGACAATTACAGGCACTGGCTTCCTGATAGATCTGCTGCAATGCCATCAATACGGCCGGATGATAATTGTTGTACAGACTGGCGACTCTTGGATTAGTTCTATCCACCGCCAACAGATATTGGGTCAGATCGTTGCTGCCAACAGAGATAAAATCAACCCGGGCCGCAATATCACGAATCTGATACACGTTGGCAGGGATCTCAATCATCATGCCGATTCTGGGCATCACCACCTGATACCCTTCTTCCTGTAATTCGTGCATGGCGCGGTAGATCAGGTGCATCGCTTCTTCCAACTCACCGATACTGGAAACCATCGGAATCAGAATACTCAGGTTATCAAAGCCCTCACTCGCACGGATCATTGCTCTGACCTGAACAATAAAAATCTCCGGATGGTCCAGTGTGACTCTGACGCCGCGCCATCCCAAAAACGGGTTTTCCTCCTGAATCGGAAAATAGCTCAGGGATTTATCACCGCCGATATCCAAAGTCCGCATGCAGACATTATTGGGTGCAAATGCCTGCAGCTGCTGGCGATAGATTTCGGCCTGCTCGCTCTCGGAAGGAAACCGGTCCCGCATCATGAAGGAAACTTCAGTCCGATAAAGACCGACCCCTTCAGCTCCCTGATCCAGAGAACGATACACATCTGTCATCAGCCCGGTATTCACCTGAAGACAAAAATGTTGTTGATCGAGGGTCTCGCAAGGCTCGTTTTTCAGATATTCCAGCCCGGCAACAAACTCCTTCTCTTCCCGGACAATTGCCTCGAAATGCTGAAGTTTGTCCAGGGTCAGATTGCAGTAGACATGTCCCCGATACCCATCAACCACCAGTTGTTCACCGTCCAACTGCTGAAATGGCATATCCACCAACCCCATTACCGTTGGAATACCCAATGCTCTGGCAATAATGGCAATATGACTGTTGGCAGAACCACTGACCGATACGATGGCCGCCACCCGGTCCTCCGGAACTTCCGCCAGAATAGCCGGAGTCAGTTCCGCACCGATAATAATGGCATCTTTGGGGAATTCACTGGGAATGGGTTTGATATCAGCGAGATAGCTGATCAGCCTGCGGGCCAGATCACGAATATCCGTTCCACGTTCGCGCAGGTAGAGATCCTCCATCTCCTCAAAGTGCCGTGAGTAAGTGGTTGCTACCTGGGCAATTGCCCCCTGAGCCCAGATACCAGTACAGATCAGTCGTTTAACCTCACCTGCCAACGCCTGATCATCCAGCATGCCAAGGTAGACATCGAACAAGGCGCGCTCTTCAGGACGCAGATCACTTGAAAGTTTGCTGCCAGCCAATTCGATATCAGCCCGCACCATCGCCAGCGCGTTCTCAAATTCAGCCAGTTCATAATCAATATCTTTTACCAGCCGGGGGGGAATGGTTTCGAGGGATTTTCCCATGGTCAACAGAACCGCAGTCCCAATGGCCACACCATTAGCACCCGCAACGCCCTCAAAGCGAACATTACGTTGATCCTGTCCAAAGAAAGAGCGGCGCAGGTGGCCGGCGGCATCGGCATGTGCGATGGCCGAAGCCAACTGTGCAGAAACCGTCACCAGAAACGCTTCATGGCTGGCCTCAAATAATGCCTCTTCTTTTTTTTGCACCACCATAACACCATGCAGTTTACGATGGTGAATGATCGGCACTGCCAGCATGCCATGCAGATCGCCCTCTGCAATACTGGACACATGATGAAAAGCCGGATGCTCTTTGGCATTGGCAATGTTCAGCGGTTCTTCCCGCTTGGCCACAATCGCGATAATTCCCTGGTTGGCCTCCAGTGTCACCTTGCCCAGCACCTCACGGTCAAAACCTTTATTGGCGCTCAATACCAGTTTACGGGCCTGGTCGTCCCAAAGAAAAACCGAACAGACTTCTGCCCCCACCCGTGAAGGCAGAACCTGAACGACCATTTCCAGCGTTTCACCCAGATCCCTCGCACTGGTGATGTCCTGAGCAATGCGTTTTAACAGGTTCAGCATAATTATTATTATTGTCCAGCAATTCGTTTTAGCGTTTGACGTTCCCGAAGCATCTTGATTTCGCGGGCCAGCCGGGGAGACAGCTCTATCAACGCGCGTCGATACACATCCTTTTTAAAACTAACCACTTTCCCCAACGGATACCAATAGCTGACCCACTGCCAGCCATCGAACTCCGGAGCATCACAGCCATCAACGTTGATGCGATTCTCCGGGCAAGCCATTTTCAACAGAAACCATTTTTGTTTCTGGCCCACACAGATCGGCAGACTGTTCTGCCGGATCATGCGTTTGGGTAATCGATATCTCAGCCATCCCTGAGTGCAGGCAAGAATCTCTACATCGCGGTGCTCCAGCCCGACTTCCTCTTTTAGTTCACGAAACATGGCCTCCACCGGAGTTTCATGAGCACGGATACCTCCCTGAGGAAACTGCCAGGCGTCCTGGCCGATGCGTCTTGCCCATAATACCTGCCCCTTATTGTTGGCAAGGATGATCCCAACATTTGGTCTAAAACCATCAGCATCTATCATATTTGCGCCTCCAGCCCGAAACATCCGGGCTGACTTTGATCGTTACTTGCATTGTTCCACAATAACTGCCATCAAGCCAGCTTGGTGCTTGATGCCAATTGCGCCGGCTAATATGCTTGAAACTTTCACCAATACTGGAGCACAACGAGTGACCCTCGCCATTTTTGATTTGGATAATACCCTGTTGAACGGAGACAGCGATCACGCCTGGGGCGAGTTCCTGATCGCCAAACAACTGGTCAAAG
Organism: Gynuella sunshinyii YC6258; assembly: GCF_000940805.1. GTDB lineage: Bacteria > Pseudomonadota > Gammaproteobacteria > Pseudomonadales > Natronospirillaceae > Gynuella > Gynuella sunshinyii. The sequence continues at coordinate 6,219,758 of NZ_CP007142.1, forward strand.
CTGATCAGCATCAACAACAAAATGATTTTTTTTACGAGCAGTACCTGGCAGGGACCCTGGATATTTTTGCCTATCAGGAATTCGTTCTCAGCTTCCTGACCCAATATGATGAAACGGCCCTCGAACAACTGCATCAGGAGTTCATGACCACCAGTATTGAACCCATTATCCTGCCTCAGGGCCGGCGCTTGCTTGCTCAACACCGTGAGCAGGGTCACTTTATTATGATTATCACAGCAACTAATGACTTCATTACCGGGCCAATTGCCAATATGCTTGAGGTCGATCATCTGATTGCCACCCAGGCAGAAAAAATCAATGGCCGTTATACCGGCAGGATTTCCGGAACGCCAAGCTTTCAGCAGGGAAAGGTGATCAGACTGCAGCAATGGCTGGATGAAAACGGAGAATCTCTCGATGGAGCTTACTTTTACAGTGATTCCCATAACGATCTACCACTGCTGCAGCAGGTAAGCCATCCAGTCGCAGTCGATCCTGACCAAACCCTGGCGGCATATGCCCGGGAACATAACTGGCCAGTGATCAGTCTGCGAGATTAATCTACAAGGAAATCTTTGAGTGAACAGCAAAACAACTCTGACAATCATTGTCGGCCTGGTCATCCTGAACGGCTGTGACCGACCCGAACCAACCCAGGCGGAAATCGCCGCAACCGAGTCACCAGCCTTCCAGCCGATTGCGGAGGCAGACCCGACACCGTTGGTAAAATACTGGTATCACCGGGCGGAAAGTTGTCTGGATATAGCCTTATCCTCTGCCAGGGAACTGCAATCCAATGTCGAAACGTTTTTGCTCGAACCCACTCAGTCGAGACTCGACCTGGCCAGAACCAGCTGGCGGGCTGCCCACGGCAACTATATCTCCTGCACACTGTACAGTACTCAAGCCACCAGTCCGCAAAGACAGGCGTTTCTGGATAAAATCACATCCACCATCGATGCATGGCCCATTCAACCGGGGTTTATCGATTACCTGCCGGACTACCCACAAACAGGCCTGATTAATGACACAACCCTGCAGCTGACTCAGGAAAGACTGATACAGGAACATCAGTTCAGCTCACTGGAAGATGTTTCTCTGGGGTTTCATGCCCTGGAATTTATGCTCTGGGGTAATAACAACAACCGCCCGGCGGAAGACTTCGTCGCTATCGCCAGTCACAAGGCAGAAAATGGCATCGAGATTGAGCCACAGAACCGTCGTCGCAACTACACCACCTTATTAACCCATCATTTGACGGGGCAATTGAAGTTACTGACAGACGCCTGGAATATTGATAACGAAGGCGACGCCCTGAGCCTTAAAAACATGCCGGCTTCGGCACAGCTGAACTATTTGTTATCGGCGCTCTACAATACTCTCAAGCAACAAGTATTGGCGGGATATCTCACCCCGGCTGCGGAAAATGATATGGAAGCCGGTAATGAGGCACCATTCAGCAGCTCCACCCATGAAGCATTGGTTTCCATTCTGCTGGAACTGAATGCCATGGTGGTCATGGAACCTCAGGGCGAACATCAGAATCTGGCCCAGTTTATCGATATACGACATCCCGAGTCAGCCCTCAAACTCATTCAGGCACTTAGTGAATTAACGACCTCACTTGACCAACTGCCCGCAGATTATCTGCAAAATCTGGAGGCCAATACGGCAAAAATCGAAGCGGTTAAACAGAAGATCAATACTACGCTAACCATGATTCAGGAGATTGCCGGACAATATGATCAAACCCTGACTCTGTTGTAACGAATCCCGCGGAGCTTTTAACAAATTTACCCGACACTCAATCCGGAACCGGCTAAACTGTATCGGTGTGTAGATAGTCCACATTGAGAGCATTATGGAACTGACGCAAGAGCAGATTAATAGAATTCTTCAAGGGATTTCGATTCCCCCACAACCGCAGATCATGGTGGACCTCCAGATGGAGCAGTTGCAGCCAAATCCGGATATTCAACACATTGCCCAGTTGATCTCCCAGGATGTCGGTCTGGCCGGTACGATGCTAAAAATCGTCAACTCTCCGCTGCTGGGTCTGTCCAATTCCATTACCTCGATCCAGCAGGCCGTCATTTTGCTGGGTTACAACGCCGTCATAGGTCTTGTAAACGGCATTTCCATCAAAGGCGAACTGTCTGACGACGAAATTGCCAATCTCAATCGCTTCTGGGATTCTGCCATGGACATTGCGCTGGTATGTACCGCCGTGTCCAAACAGATCAACTTCCGCAATATCGATGACGCCTACTCCATCGGACTGTTTCACAACGCCGGCATTCCATTGATGGCCAAGCGCTTCAAGAATTATTTCGACATCATGGCGGAAAGCTATCGCACTCCAGGCAAACGCCTGATAGACATTGAAAACAAACACTTTCAAACCAACCACGCAGTCATTGGCTATTACGTTGCCCGCAGCTGGCATCTGCCCAAAATCGTCAGCGAAGCCATTGCCGATCACCATAACATCGACCATATTCTGCGCCAGGGCAACGCCGAAAAAACCGCACTGATCTGCATTCTGAAAATCGCCGAGCATATTTGTCGTGAATATAAGAACCTTGGTGATTCCAACACAAATTACGAATGGGAAACGTATGGAGAAGAAATCATGCTTTATACCGGACTCAGTCAGTACGATATTGAGAACATGACCTCTAACTTTGTTGACCTGGGTCTGATCGTCTGAAGGTCAGCTACAGCTCCAGTAAACTGCTCAGCCAACGAGGATCCCTCAAGGCATAAAAATGAGGGTTCAGCAGTTTGGGTTTGTTATATCTGAATCGGTGCCCGTCACTGTCTACCAGCAGACCACCGGCACCTTCCAGAATCGCCTGACCGGCAGCGGTATCCCACTCACATGTCGGTCCGATACGGGGATACAAATCCGCCTGACCTTCTGCCAGACGACAAAACTTTAACGCGCTGCCCTGCTGGATGCGTTGAATATTGAAGTCAGTCTGTTGCAACCAGTCGAACCACGGCCCGCGATGCTTTAGCCTTCGACTTCCCACCACCCGAAATTCGTTGTCATCAGTTCGAAAACCATTCAGCCGTTGACGCCCATGAAAACTGCCCAGCACCCGGCTACCCCAGTAATAATCACCCGTTACCGGTTGAAAAATGAAACCAAGCAAAGGCTCGTCCTGGTCCATCAGCGCAATGGCGATGCAAAATTCACCGTTACGGGCGATAAAGTCCTTGGTGCCATCCAGCGGATCAACCAACCAGTATTGTTGCCAGGATTTACGCTCTTCCCAATCAATGATCGACTCTTCTGACATAATGGGAACTTCCGGCGTCAACCGTGTCAGACCTTCCAGAATGATGTCATTGGCAACCAGATCCGCAGCCGTTACCGGGGACTCATCGCTTTTGGACTGAATATTATAATTCTCGGGACAGTCATAAATGGCCAGAATCGCATCGCTTGCCCGCTGGCAAATTTCGACAAGTTCAGGTACAAGCTCAGTTAAATTTTCCATAGTGGCGTTCTTACGTCAGGAACCATTGGGGAAGTCGACCATTCGGCAAGCACCGACAGCCATTTTAATAATAGCAGTTATGGTAAAAGAAAATGGAGTAAAACAGTCGGATTTTACCGCATGAAAATACGTATTTACGAGGTCATTGTATATTCTTCTGGAGAGCTTGAATGATCAGATGGGAACACGTGGACTGGGTATTTCTGGACATGGACGGAACCCTGCTGGATCTGCACTTTGACAATCACTTCTGGCTGCATCTGGTTCCCGAACAATTGGCCCGCCGTGACTTCAGCCACCTGCCTTTTGATCAGGCGATCGATGCCAGCAGAGCCGCTGTATATGAACGCTATCAGTCGGTTCAAGGCACCCTGGACTGGTACAGTACCGAGTATTGGGATCAAACACTGCAACTGCCGATCATGGAATTGTCCCAACAACAGCAACACCGGATTCGTTATCGTTTTGACAGCGAAGCATTCCTGCAATGGCTTAAACAGCAGAACAAGCAGGTAGTCATTCTGACCAATGCTCACCCCGACAATTTACATCTGAAACATCAGGTCACCGGACTGCTCGATTACGTCGATATGGCGATTAGTGCACATCAAGTGAAATATCCCAAAGAGAACCCTTTATTTTGGCCGGCATTGTCCCAACATTTGCCATTCGATCCAAACAGGACCCTGCTCATTGATGACAATGAATCTGTACTTTCCACCGCAGCTGCTGCCGGTATTGCCCAGGTATTATGCATTTCCCAGCCAGATACCACTCAGCAAAGCCGGATGATTCCGGATTTTCCAGCCATCACCTGTTTTCATGAAATCATTCAACCTTAACCATTAACTATGACAGATCAAAAACCAGTCCGACTGGACAAGTGGCTCTGGGCCGCGCGTTTCTATAAAACCCGCGCCATTGCCAAAGATGCGATTGAAGGCGGTAAGGTTCACTACAATGGAGCCCGTACCCGTCCCAGCAGAGCAGTAGAACTGGAAGCCACCATCAGATTACGAGTGGGTTGGGATGAAAAAACCATCATCGTCCGGGACCTGAGTGATCAACGGCGCGGCGCACCGGAAGCTCAGAAGTTATATGAGGAAACGGAAGAGTCGGTGCAAAAACGTCAGGTTGCAGCACAGGCGAGAAAAGATATGAATCAAAGTATACTCGCGCCGGAAAAACGTCCCAGCAAAAAACAACGCCGGGATATTCTTAAAATCAAACACGATTATTCAGACGACTAACCGCCATGAGCAATCCAGATCAAAGCCAACGTTTTTTATTTGATAACAGCCCGGTCAGAGGAGAACTGGTTGGCCTCCACAAGGCCTATCAGGAAGTATTGTCGAAGCACAATTATCCAGAACCGGCCCAACAATTACTCGGACAGTTCATGGCCGCCGCTGCATTGCTGTCTTCACGCCTCAAACTGGATGGCAGCCTGATTTTACAGGTCTCCGGGAATGGCCAGGTTAGAGTACTGATGGCCGAATGCAATGCCGCCGGCGAATTACGCGCCATTGCTCAATACAATGATGACTTCAATGATCAGGGTAAAATTCTGGGCAGTGGCCAGTTGACCATCACATTTGATCCCGTCAAAGGTAATCGTTATCAGGGCATCGTCAGCCTGAATGATGGCGAAAACCTGGCCGACGTATTACAACAGTACTTCACCCAGTCAGAGCAACTCGACACCCGCATATGGCTCGCATGTGATGGCCAGAATGCCAGCGGCCTGCTGTTGCAGCGATTACCGGGCAACCAGCATCATGATCGCGATGAAGACGACGACATCTGGAATCGGGTCACTCATTTGGCAGGGACCATTAAAACAGATGAACTGTTAAATCTTAACAACGACGTCATACTCCACCGCCTGTTTCACGAAGAACAGGTCCGTCTGTTTGAGTCAGAGGATTTGTGCTTCAAATGTGGCTGCTCACGCGAGCGCTCCGCCAGAGCGTTGCTCCACCTTGGGCTGGATGAAGCCCGCGAGCTTATAGAAACACTTGGACACATCGATACTGATTGCCAGTTCTGTCACCAGCGCTACAGTTTCAATGCCGACCAGGTGGAGGCTATTTTTCAGGAACAACGAAATTCACTTAATTAATGGAACCATCAGAAAACATGCAAAAGATTTTTTCTCAAATTGCGACTGAACTGAATGTTGGATTAAATCAGGTTACCGCAGCAGTATCTTTGCTGGACGATGGCGCGACAGTGCCTTTTATTTCCCGTTACCGGAAAGAGGTCACTGGTGGTCTTGATGACGGCCAGCTGCGGACCCTGGAAGATCGTCTACGTTACCTGCGCGAACTGGAAGAACGCCGTAGTGCAATTCTGAAAAGTATCGATGAGCAGGGCAAACTGACTCCCGAACTGAATCGCGATATTCAGTCCGCTACCACCAAAACCGAACTGGAAGATCTTTATCTCCCTTACAAACCCAAACGCCGCACCAAAGCCCAGATTGCCATTGAGGCCGGTCTGTTACCGTTAGCTGATTTACTGTTGGAGGATCCAAGCCGTACGCCGGAACAGGAAGCCGAAGCCTTCCTCAACAGTGAACACAACATCAATGATGTGAAAGCAGCGCTCGAAGGTGCCCGCTTTATTTTAATGGAGCGCTTCGCCGAGGATGCTCATCTACTGGCCAAGCTGCGTGATTTCCTCAACCGTGAAGGTTTGTTAACTTCTGCCATTGTTCCAGGCAAAGAGTCAGAGGGGGAAAAATTCCGTGATTACTTCGAATACAGCGAAAAAATAAACAAAGTTCCAAGTCACCGCGCCCTGGCAGTATTTCGAGGCCGTAATGAAGGCATCCTGCAGATCAACCTGACTCTGGACGGTGATGAACCGGGTCAACCTTCTGCCTGCGAAGGTATCGTTGCCGATCATTTCAATATTCTCAATCAAGGGCGTCCGGGTGATAAATTTCTGGCGGAAGTGGTGCGCTGGACCTGGAAAGTTAAATTGTTGACCCACATGGAAACAGAACTGTTCGGGCAACTACGTGAACAGGCAGAAAATGAAGCCATCAACGTTTTCGCCAAAAACCTCAAAGATCTGCTGTTGGCCGCACCGGCCGGTCCAAAAGCAACTATCGGTCTGGATCCGGGTTTGCGAACCGGAGTCAAGGTTGCGGTAATTGATGCAACCGGCAAGGTACTGGACCACGGCGCAATCTTTCCGACTCCGCCACAGAACAAAATCAAAGAATCAGAAAAAATTCTGGCCGCCCTGTGTCAGAAATACAACGTTGAACTGATCGCCATCGGCAACGGTACCGCCAGTCGCGAAACCGATCGTTTCGTGGCCGGCATGTTCAAACAGTATCCGGAACTGAAAGTTCAGAAAGTGGTCGTCAATGAATCCGGTGCATCTGTTTATTCCGCATCAGAATTTGCAGCAAAAGAATTCCCGGATCTGGATGTCACCATTCGTGGTGCGATCTCCATCGCCCGCCGACTGCAGGATCCTCTCGCCGAACTGGTGAAAATCGACCCCAAAAGTATCGGCGTTGGGCAGTATCAACACGACGTTTCTCAGGTAGCTTTATCAAGACAGCTCGATGCCGTAGTGGAAGACTGCGTTAACGCGGTCGGTGTGGATCTGAACACAGCCTCAGCACCACTGCTCAGCAGGGTGTCGGGATTGACCGCCAGCATGGCCTCCAATATCGTCGAATACCGGCAGAACAATGGTGGTTTCAAAGACCGCAAAGAACTGCTGAAGGTGACCCGTCTTGGACCCAAGGCATTTGAACAGGCTGCTGGTTTCTTAAGAATCATGAATGGTGACAACCCGTTGGATCAATCAGGCGTGCACCCTGAATCCTACGACGTGGTAAACGCGATTGTTGCCAGGCTACAAAAACCGGTCACCGCCATTATCGGTGATCACAAAACACTGCGCGCATTGAACGCCGCAGAGTTCACGTCAGAACAGTTTGGTTTGCCAACCGTCAAAGACATTCTCAGCGAACTTGAAAAACCCGGCCGTGATCCGCGCCCGGAATTCAAAACAGCGGTATTTCAGGAAGGTGTTGAAGAAATCAAAGATCTACGCCCTGGCATGATTCTCGAAGGAACAGTTACTAACGTTACCAACTTTGGTGCATTCGTGGATGTGGGCGTCCATCAGGACGGTCTGGTCCACATATCAGCAATGAGCCATCAGTTCATTGATGACCCAGCCAAAGTGGTCAAAGCAGGCGATATCGTCAAAGTCAAAATTATGGAAGTGGACGTCGCCCGTAAACGTATTGGGATGAGTATGCGTCTGGATGATCAACCCGGCGAAGAGAAAAGCGAAAACAAACCCGGTAATCGCAGTTCCGGTAAGGTTCGACAGCCGCAACCGGCTCCATCGAACACTATGGCCGCCTTATTTGCCAAGGCCCAGAACAAACAGAAAAAGCGGCTCTGACCCGGTCGTCACTTCGACCTGCTGCAAGCACGAGGAAAACCGAATTGAATACGATACTGGAAAACCGCCTGAAGTGGTTAAGCTCACTTACTCCGGAAGCCATCCGTTTCATCCGTGGCATTGAAAAAGAAGGGCTGCGGGTGACCCCGGACAGTCGACTGGCGCAAACCAACCATCCGGCGGGACTTGGCTCGGCATTAACGCATCCCAGTATCACCACTGACTATTCGGAAGCCTTACTGGAGTTTATTACTCCAACGTTCAGCAGCACCGAAGAAAATCTGGATTATCTGGCAAACCTGCATCGTTACGCCTACCTCAAAATGCCGGCTGATGAACTCATTTGGCCAGGCAGTATGCCAGCAATCATCGACCATGAGGAAGATGTGCGAATTGCCGAATACGGTTCATCGAATATAGGCCGCCTGAAACACGTTTACCGACATGGCCTGTGGCACCGCTACGGACGTATCATGCAGGCAATTGCCGGCCTGCATTTCAACTTCTCCATGACGGATGAATTCTGGCAGCACTTCCAGCAGCATCAACAGAACAATCAGCCGATAGAGGACTTCAAGTCGGAGCGTTATTTCTCCCTGATTCGTCACTTCCGTCGCAACTCCTGGTTGTTAATGATCCTGTTCGGGGCCTCTCCGGCCATTGACGAATCGTTCCTGAAATCCCCAAGCAAGAGGCTGTCGCACCTTCACCGCAGAACACTGGTATCCCCAACCGCGACCTCTCTACGTATGAGCGACATCGGTTATACCAACAGTGCGCAGGCAAACCTTCATGTCTGTTTCAATGGTTTGCCCAGCTACATTCAAACCCTACGTTCGGCGATTCATACCGAGTATCCGGCTTATGCCAGCATGGGCATTAAAAAGGGCGATGACTATCTGCAAATGAATACTAATATCCTGCAGATCGAAAATGAGTACTACAGCGACATCCGCCCCAAAAGAACTGTTCAATCCGGTGAAAAGCCCGTCTGCGCATTACAACGACGCGGTGTGGAATATATCGAAGTACGGTGCATGGATCTCGACCCCTTCAACCCAGTTGGTATCAGCACACAAAGCATTTCCTTTTTGGAGTTGTTTTTGACCTGGTGCATGTTGAGTGACAGTGGATTCATTAGCGATGAGGAGTGCGAACTGTTGAAACAGAATCTGGCAGGCATTGTTATGAACGGCAGTCAGCTGGATCAGGACTACCCCACCATGACCGGCAGCTTCAAGCTTCGGCGGCAGGCCACAGCAATACTCGATGAGCTACAACAGTTAGCCGAAGTGATGGACCAGATCAATGGCGACTCAAAATACCGCACAGTCATCGCTGAGGCACAAGAAAAAATCGATCATCCCGAACTGCTGCCATCTTCAAAAATCCGCACACTGCTGGAAGATGGACAGGAGTATCACGAACTCATGTACAACCTTGCACGGCAACATCGCGAAACCCTGATGCAGACACCGTTATCAGAACAACAAATACAGTCAATGGAAGCCATCACCGCAGAGTCGTTAAAACGCCAGCAGGAAATCGAGTCAGGCGATGATATTTCTTTCGAACAATTTATTGCTGAGTATCAGGATCAGGATGCGCGTTTCTGTCACGACTGATAGCGCCTATGACTAAAATATGAGAACTATATTTGCGTATTTTGTGAACAACTAGGTGGAGCCACTTGATTACGCTTCGATACAATTGGATACACGAGGTGAGAACTCACTAAAAAATCCAGTTCAACTGATGCCGGGAGCGCGGCTTATGGATAATAAAACCGAATGGAATCTTGAATCTCTGAATAAAGCATACCAGCAAGGCTACATGCGTGGCCTCGCTGGTTACAGTGACGGTAAGGACAATCCATATATTGATGAAATCCTTGCTGCGGCCTGGGATTCCGGTCTTGATGATGGTAACGAACAGCTCAGCAAAATATCTGAGGAACATCCCAAAAGAGCTTGAGCTATTCGTGATCAGGATTACATAAGGTGGTTATTGAACCACAAAACTGGTAAACAGCACCTTGTCGATCATGGGCTTTCCAGTTTCCTGAACCATAACTTCCTGTAAGCTGACCAACGCCTCTTCTTTTATTTTTTCCTTACCTTCTATGGTCGAAAAATTATCTGCCTTCTGGCTGCTTAACAGCATAATCAATTTATGCCGCAAATAATCAGCATGATAGGTAATTTCTGAACTGGCCATATCATCATCAGTCGTCTGCAGGGTAATCTCCACCTTGAGATAGTGCAGCCGTTTACCATCGTTGTAGTTCACAATAAAAGCTGGTTGCAAGTCCACGAACGTGGATGCACTGGTCAGGCCCGAGATCAGCAGCAACAAAATCAGAGAAAATTGTCTACAAATACCCATTCCAAATCACGATTTTCTGTAAATAACAGTAACTATCTTAGCTGGTTTTTCCGTTTTCGCGTAACATAACCGGCCGATTGTTGAAGATCTGTCTTCACGCATAGAGCCCTCTGGACGAATGATTAATCGTATTGTCCACCCCTGAACGGAATCAATATTGACGTGCTGATCCACGATAGGAATGGGCAGGCATTCGTTGCAGATTCCAACAAACAGTGAAACATTACCCTCAAATTGTTAACTGATAAGAACCTAGGAACCATATGCTCTGGAATATTCGTACTCTCAATTTATTGGCCTTTCTCGTCACCGTCGTTGCAATGGCAACCGCCTTGTTCTATTTCCAGGGATACCTGGGTCTGACGGCATGCCCGCTGTGCATTTTCCAACGGGTCGGCATGATAGGAGCCGGTGCAATATTCCTGATTGCCGGACTGCACAAACCCGCCAATACAGGAACCAGAATTTATGCACTGCTTGGCCTCATCCCTACAGGTTTTGGTGCGTTCATCGCTGCAAGACACGTCTGGATTCAGGGACTGCCACCTGACCAGGTACCCGCCTGCGGTCCAGACCTTGCCTACATGATGCAAAATTTTCCATTGCAACAAGTGATTAACACAGTATTGAAAGGAAGTGGGGAGTGTGCTGACATCCAGTGGAGTCTGCTGGGTCTGACGATTCCGGGATGGACTCTCACAGTATTTATCATTCTGATGATGTTCCAGTTACTGCAACTGATCAAAGGTGACTTTACCCGGAAAGGTTAATCCCTTTTCGAAGCTTTCGGTAATGCTTGCTTTGCCGTTTGGTGTAAACTTACCTATATTACAAGCAGGTGACATAGACAGGTTGTTGGAAACTGACGGGCCGCAAATATAACAACAGCGCCCGACAACCGAAGGTTTGATCAACAACCTGAAGATGCTTACTTTATTTAACGACACACTGACAGAATAAGTGCACGGACAGTGTGTGAGCAGACTCGTAGGATAATGCCATTATGTTGCAACAAATCACTAATGCAAAAGAACGCTGGGGTGGCGTTAACGATGTCATCGACAGATGGCTGAACGAACGCCAGGAACTGTTGGTCAGGTTTTGTTCCATTGAAGGTCTGGAGGAGTTCCAATCCACACCGACATCGGTGACTTCAAAGATCCAGTCTTTCTGCGATATTCTCATTGACTATGTTTCTGCCGGGCACTTCGAAGTGTACGAAAAACTATTGAAACAGGCTGACCAGTACAACGATGATGGTAGAACCCTGTATGATCGTGTGTACCCGGAGTTGCAAAAAAACACCCAGGAAAACCTGGACTTTGCCGATAAATATGCGACAGAGGAACTGTGTCGCCAAAACCGAGCATCGTTAAGTTCTGATCTGTCAAAGCTGGGTGAAGCCCTGGAAAACCGTTTTCAACTGGAAGACCAGTTAATAGAGCAGTTACACGAAGTTCATCGTGAAAAAACAGCCTGAGTCATGATTCAAACGGAGTAGTTAAGTGCTACTCCCTCCTGCGTTTTTACCTTTCCCTTTTCATCCGAATATCCATATGTCTTGATTGCTTTGCAGCCCTATACCATTGGCACAACAGTATTCTCCATCATTTCAATGAGCATTAGGACACTGAGGCAGCTACAATATTTCAATGAACACCAACATCATCGTCATCCTAACTTAAAGAGCAGCATGTTCAGGCCCGCATACCTTTTGATCTGTCTTGCACTGACAGCGTGCCAGATACCCGACAAACCCGCCCGTCAATGGCAAATGGCCTTACAGGGTAGTTACGATGCCAGCATTTCCGCAGATGGCAGCTACCTGCTGATAGCCTCCATTTTTCATGGTGCCAGTCTGTGGGACACCCGCCAGTATGCTCGTCTGTATAACTGGAACCACAAGCAGGGTAACTTCACTGAAGTGCTGACAACAGCCATTTCACCGGATCAACAGTTTGCATTGACCATTGAAGAACGCGATATGGTTATCTGGAGTACCAAATCAGGTAAAGCACAGGGATACTGGAGCGCTCCAGACGATGTACTGGATGCAGAAATCACCAATGGTGGCAAATTTGTCTTTCTGGGCATGGCAAACTTCAGAGCCAGTCTGTTTGATGCTGTTCACGGCGGAACGATTCGTGAGTTTCGGCATGATGGCCCGATCAGGAGCGTTTCTCTGAGTGCAGATGGCCTGACTGCACTCACCGGTTCTGAAGACCATACCGCCAGAGTCTGGGACATCAATACAGGACAACAGCGTGCATTATGGCCACACAACAATACGGTAAGACTGGTGAAACTGGCTCCGGGTGGCGAGTTCGCCTTCACCGCTTCAAATCGTGAAAAAGCCAATGTCTGGGATGTACATACCGGCAAACTGATTCAACAACTGAGTACCGGTAATCAAACACTAAACGCTGCCAGGTTTGTCTCAGAAGATAAGGAAATCATAACCGGCAACAATAATCGTCTGGTACAGCTCTGGGACATCAAATCAGGCAAGCAAATCAAATCCTGGAAACTCCCTCAAACCGGTAAAAAGCAATATAGCAGCTCATTCATTTACGACCTTGCACCTGCCGGAGAAAATTTTCTGGCTACCTCTTCAGACGGCTACCTGTTTCTGTTATTGAGATAATAGCAACAGGAAAATCATTACCCCCGTAACAATTTTCACACTGGTGATTTTAAAAAACCACGGATGAGTTGCCGCAAAGCCACGCAACCTCTCCGTCAGATGTAAACGCTTACTCGGGATTATTTTTGACTATGCTGAGATAAATTATGCAAAACTGTATCTGTTCTGCTAGTACTGATAGCATAGGTATAAAGTTTTCGACGCAAACTTACTCAAATGTGGTGACTCCGTTGTCAGAGCAGCATTCCAGTAAAGAATCTCATATTAACGATATGCGATCTCAGCCCCGGGTTATTTCCAAATCCCAGCCGGTACGAATTCTGATTGCCAACGCCAAAGGCGGCTGTGGCAAAACAACTATCGCCACCAACATCGCCAGCCGTTACGCTTCCAGCAATCTGAATACCTGCCTGCTTGATTTCGATCCACAGGGCTCCTGTATGCAGTGGCTCCGGGTGCGGCAGTCCGATCAACCTGAAATCCATGGTGTGGCGGCTTATCAAAAAACTCCAGGACAAGTAACCCGCACCTGGCAACTCCGAAGCCTTCCCATCAATACCAATAGAATTATTATTGATACACCTAGTGGCATAAATGGCCCTCTATTAAACGATCTGATCAGAGAGGCAGATCTCATCCTGGTACCTGTCACCCCCTCTCCTATCGATATCAGAGCAACAACACAATTCATCAAAGATGTGTTATTGAGCCCGGCATTCAGAAGCAAGCCCAAACATATCGGCGCCGTAGCAAACAGAGTGAAGCGCAATACACTGGTATATGCAAAACTGAAGTTGTTTTTAAACAGCTTGAAAATCCCCTTTATTGCGACCCTGCGTGATACTCAGTTTTATATCCGTGCATCTGAATATGGTGTGGGAATCCATGATTTGAAAAACCGGCAAAAATCAGATGAAAGAGAATGGTCACCGTTAATGCAATGGCTAGAGGATCACATTCCGGATCAAAGTGGATGACTTTAATCATATTGGCCTGAATATTTAGGTTTTTTTCAGTACAAACCCAAAAAAACCATTGACACTTTAATTGTGACTGGCTATTCATTGCACATCCTGTTTAGCGGTCAATTCTGATTCACTTTAATCAATAAATCAGCCTAAAACAGACTCTATAATGAAAGTAGCAGTTTAACTAATGAGGTAACTCCTAATGCCAGCAGCTAAGAAAAAAGCGCCAGCCAAGAAAAAAGTAGCAGCGCCTAAAAAAGCCGTAAAAAAAACCCCCGTAAAGAAAACAGCCACTGCCAAAAAAGTTGCTGCTAAAAAAGCTGTTGTCGCAAAGCCTAAAAGCGCAGCTGTTTCCCCTGTTGAGAAGCTAGAAGCAGAAATCTCCAAATTGCAAGCTCAACTGGAGAAAGCAAAAGCAAGCCTGGTTGCCGACGCAGAAAAAGCGTTCGAGAAAGCGAAAAAGGCTGCCGACGCTGCCACTAAAAAAGCAGTAACAGCTACCCAGAAAGCGGCTAAAGCCAAGTCCACTGCTGCCAAAGCCAAAGCCGTTGAACAAAAACAGGCAGCCTCTGCTGCAGCCTCTGCCGCCAAAGCAGCTCTGGCTGCTGCGAAAGAAGAGTTAAGCGCGCTTGCAGATCAGGCAAAAGAAGAGAATGCTCTGAAGAAAGTGGTTGATGCCGCAGTCAAAGAGTTCAACAAGAAAAAAGCAGTCGTTGAAAAAGCCAAAGCCAAAAAAAGCAAAGTGAAGGCAAAAGCGAAAACCAAGGCAAAACCAAAAGCCGCTAAAGCCACCAAAGACAGCGCAGAAGCACCTGTAGCAAAAACCGCAGCTCCCAAAAAAGCCAAAGCAGCGACTAAAAAGGCCGCCGCCAAGAAACCCGCAGAGAAAAAAGCAGCTACTAAAAAAGTACCGGCTAAAAAAGCTGCCGTAAAAAAAGCACCTGCCAAGAAAGAAGCGGTTAAACCAGCAGCAGAACCAGTCTCCACTCCCATGCCTCAGGAACCTGCTTCAGAAGTAGTGACTACCGTACCGGAAGTTGGTGAAAATCGCAGTCTGTTCAATCCAGAAGAAGACGCATAAGGTTTTCATTCCGTCAAAGAGGGCTGTTCAGCCCTCTTTTTCTTTGATGCTATATCCCTGCTGAATCAACCATTCCAGCTCTAGCGCTGACAACACATCATTGCATCCCAGCCTGTTCAACAGCAGCGACAACGATGCGTCTTCCTCTCTGTCTGGACTGATCGATACAACACGCCAAAGTTCATCGAAATACGCCCGTTCCAGTTGTAGCTCCAGTTGCAGCAGCCGACGATAAAATCCTTTGAATGCAGACATCTCCCGCACACCGGTACGAATCTGTCGCCAGGGTTTGATGACCGTCTGGTAAAGCTGCCGACATTCTTCAGTCAGAGGACTCACAGCCTGTTCATGTGTGTACAGCCACACAGCCAATAACATACGCACCACATCAAGATCCCGTTGATGCTGCCATTGCAGCAGGCGCTCGGACACACCATCCTGCTGATACATTGCACAAATATCTTTCCAGGCCTGCTCCTGATTATTCCCGGACATAGATGCCTGCTCCCACTGAAAATTCATTAGCACGAAACTTTTCTCAACAGCCAGAATGGTCGACTCATGTTTGCATACCTCACTGGTCGTTTAGGATATTTCCCAGCGCTGGACGCGCTTAGAATTGGTTCTCAACAATATCCCCCTGTCACGCAAAAGAGCAATTCACAAGCAGAAATACCTGCCCGCTGAATAACCTGCTAAAATCCGCGACCAAAACTCATCATATACGCTAATCAATTCATGATTCATATAAAAGACCTCAGCATGTATCAGGGTGCCACCCGACTGCTGGATCACACTTCTGTACAACTTCACGATGGCTGGAAAATTGCCCTGATTGGTGCCAATGGCTGCGGTAAGTCCAGTTTCTTCTCTCTGTTGCTGAATGGTCTGACCGCCGACAGCGGCGAATGTTCCATTCCAAGTGTCTGGCGTGTGGCGCATATGGCTCAGGAAATTTCGGACAGTCACCGATCTGCACTCGACTACGTGCTGGATGGACACACCGAATATCGACGCCTGGAAGCTGTTATCCATGATGATACTCAGAACCCGCAAACGCTCTCCAAGGCACTTGCCGCGTTCGATGACATCCGTGGCTACGAATGTCCCAGTCAGGCTGAAAGATTACTCTCCGGTCTTGGCTTTCAGCCCCACCAGTTCAGTAATCCAGTCAATTCATTTTCCGGTGGTTGGCGTATCCGTTTGAATCTGGCACGGGCACTGATGGTGCCATCGGATCTACTGCTGCTTGACGAACCGACCAACCACCTGGATATGGAAGCCTGTATATGGCTGGAGAAATGGCTGAATGCTTATCAAGGTACATTGTTATTCGTATCCCACGATAAGGAATTTATTAACAACGTGGCCGATCACATTGTCAGTTTCGAAGCCCAGACCTTACAGCTGTATAACGGCAATTATGATACTTATGAAATCACCAAGGCGCAGCGTCTGGTGCAGCAGCAGTCAGCATATGAGAAGCAACAGCAGCGAATTCAGGAGATCCAGTCCTTTGTAACCCGCTTCAAAGCCAAAGCCAGCAAAGCCCGTCAGGCCCAGAGCCGGGTAAAAGAACTGGAGCGTATGGAATTGATTGCACCGGCACACATTGACAGCCCGTTCAACTTTCATTTCCGCGAAGCAGACAAAACCTCTGACCCACTTATTCGGATTGATAATCTGAACATTGGTTATCAGGACACCCCCATTCTGGAAAACATAAACCTGATGATCAGTCCGGGTGACCGGATAGGCCTGCTTGGTGTGAACGGTGCAGGGAAATCCACACTGATCAAGTTTCTGGCTCACGAGCTCAGAAAAATCAGTGGTGATGAATATCGAGGACAGAATCTTGCCGTTGGCTATTTCGCCCAGCATCAACTGGAAGCCTTGCGTGCAGATGATTCGCCTCTCAGTCATTTTCGTCGTCTCGCGCCCGATACTCATCAGCAGGAGCTGAAAAATTATCTGGGCGGATTTGGTTTTCAGGGAGACAAAGTCGATGCACCTATCAGCAACTTCTCCGGTGGAGAAAAGGCCCGACTGAGTCTGGCCACCGTTTCCTGGTATCGACCCAACCTGCTGTTACTCGACGAACCCACCAACCACCTCGATCTGGAAATGCGACATGCACTGACCATGGCACTGCAGTCATTCCAAGGCGCTGTCGTCCTGATTTCCCACGACCGTTATCTGTTGCGTAATACGGTGGATCAGTTCTGGGTGGTCGCCAATGGTTGTGTCACCAGCTTCGACAATGAATTGGAAGATTATTATCGCAACCACTCCGGCAATCCCAAAAATGAGGTCGTCGCTGAAATCAGAACAGAAAACAAATCCGCAGCAGACGCACAAGCCCGCAAACGCAGAGAAGCAGCGATTCGTCAGCAGTTAAGCCCGATAAAAAAACAGATTGAGAAAACCGAACAACAACTGAATCAGTATCAGCAACAGAACTCTGAACTGGAACAACAGCTGTCTGACAGTAAGCTGTACCGTGATGATCAAAAGGCCACTCTGATTGAATTACTGGACCAAAAAAAGTTTCTCGATAACGAAATCGAAACTCTGGAACAAACCTGGCTGAGCCTTCACGATGAACTGGAAACCCTGCAGCAGGATCTCACCAAAGATCCGACCTGAAGCCACGCAATCAAATCAACCGGGCTGGATGTTCATCCGGCCCGATCCACATCAGCATCCTCTTTGCACTTCATACTTAAGCATATATATTGACCCGACTATCTTGCCCACACAGGCAAAACAATCGACGGTGCCCGGTATTTCTCAGCAGGAGATCATTCACTGATGTTAATGGTTGTCAGTCAACGCTTTAAACAACTTAAATTACAAAGTCAGATGATTATCATGCTCGGTGCCACAGCATTTCTGCAAACGGGACTGATCGGCGGTTTTACCGTTTTATATCTGAGCTCCGCACTTGAAGAACAAATGGGACAGCGCGCCTTGTACATTGCCAAGACCGTCGCCGCCATGCCGGAAATTATTCGTGCAGTGGAACAGCAGGATTCTCAAACCCTGGTACCTGTTGCACAGCGGGTGGCAGACGAAACCCAGGCCTGGTTTGTCGTCATCGGCGACAAAAACGGAATCCGCCTTGCCCATCCAACACCGGACCGGGTAGGCAAGTCCATGCTGGATGACGATCAGGATGATAATGCCCAGGCGCTCAATTATGGTCACGACATGATCGTTCGCGCCGATGGCAGCCTCGGTGCCACCATGCGCGGCAAAACGCCGATCTACGATAGCAGCGGTGAAAATATCATTGGCATCGTCTCAGTTGGTCTGCTGCTGAATACTGTTTTCGATACCGTTGCAGCCTACCGTAACACTATTTTAGCCGTCATCACTCTGAGTCTGCTGCTCAGCGTGACGATTGCCATTATGTTCGCACGACATTTTAAACAGGCGATTCTGGGACTGGAGCCGGTGGAAATCGCCCACCTTTATAAAGAGCGGGATGCCACCCTGGAATCCATTCGCGAAGGCATTATCGCAATTGATATCAACGGCAAAATTACCACTTTTAATCGAGCTGCCATGAGCACCCTGCAGCTGGACCCTGATAGCCGATTATTAGGCCAACCAATCAGTGATGTGTTGCCGGGTAGCTACATGCTGGAAGTATTGAAAACCGGCATTCCTCAATATGACCAGGAAGTTCGGACGGGTCCGCTGACACTCGTCGTCAACCGTCTGCCATTGCTGTCTGCTGAAGGCAAGGTATTCGGTGTGGTCTCTAGCTTCCGGCGCAAGGACGAACTTGATTTTGTCAGCGCCCAGCTGACCCGGATACAGCAATATGCCGAGACCCTCCGCAGTCAGGCACATGAGTATTCCAACAAATTGCATACCATTGCCGGACTGATAGAAATCGGCGCCATTGAAGATGCCCTGAAACTCATTGGTCAGGAAACCCACGATCACCAGCAACTTATTCAGATGTTACTGGAAAACGTGCCTGACCCTGTGATCGCCGGCTGTATTCTGGGAAAATATAATCGGGCCAGAGAACTGGGTCTGATTATGGAAATCGATGAAAACAGTCGCATGGTCGATGTACCTGCCGCGATTCCCAGGGAAAAAATCGTCAGCATTCTTGGTAACATTATCGATAATGCTCTCGAAGCCACTCTGCGCACATACGGCAATGGAGGTAAAATTGCCTTGTCGATGACCGACCTTGGTCATGATCTGGTGTTTGAAGTTGAAGATCAGGGACCAGGACTGTCTGACGACCAAAAACAGGCTATCTTTGAAAAGGGAACATCCAGCAAGATGGAAATCGGCCACGGTTATGGCCTTCATCTGGTCAGGCAGTTTGTGGTGCAGCTACATGGTACGATCAGTATCGAAAATGCAGAAATAGGTGGCAGTCGGTTTTGCATATATATTCCAAAGCATATCCAGGTGTAAATGCATGAGTTTGATTCGAACACTGGTCGTGGAAGACGACCCACAGATTGCAGAAATACAGCGACGCTTTGTGAACAAGGTTGAAGGCTTCGACCTGATTGGTATCGCTCATAGCCTGGAAGATGCCAAAGACCTGATCGATGTGATGAAACCGGATCTGTTGATGCTGGATATTTACTTTCCTTCGGGTTCCGGACTCGACTTACTCAAGCAATTACGCAAGGACAGTCTGGCCACGGATGTTATTCTGATCACTGCCGCGAAAGACATCGACACCCTGAAATCAGCTCTGCATGGCGGAGTTTTCGACTACATATTGAAACCGCTGGTATTTGAGCGCCTGAAAGAGGCGTTGCAACGATATGCCCGGCACCACCAACAGATACACCAGATCGGTTCAATTGATCAGAACGAACTGGATAATCTGCTCAATCGCGGATTAAGTGGTCATGATCAACCAACCCGTTTACCCGATTCCCTGCCTAAAGGCATTGATTCCCTGACATTGGAAAAAGTGCGCGATGTCTTCAACAATCAACAGGACCTCAACGCAGAAGACGTAGGTCAGTTAATCGGAGCCAGTCGTACCACTGCACGCCGCTACCTGGAGCACCTGGTCAGTAGCGATGAACTGATCGCCGACATTAACTACGGGGCTGTCGGCCGACCGGAAAGACGATACCGCAGCAAGCGGTAATCTCAACCACCTCGACCATTCCTCCCCCACATGCCGGCACAATGAATACACTAATCTTCATGCACGACAGTGCGGTTTAACACGACACATGGACCTGGAATGACCTCTGAAAGCCAAAGCAGAACGGGTAAATTTAACAGGACTGCAGATCGAGTGCCGCCAGACACTCGGCAAGCACTTGCTCAAATGACTGGTTGATATTAATCACCAGAGCCTCTTCCTCTGTGGGCGGTTCAAGGACCTCAAACTGACTTTGCAGCATTGCTTCACCTTTGAAATAGTGAGACTGCCGCAGCTTGAGACGTGCCAGAATGGTCTCAAATTCGCCCTGAAGATAAATAAACACCACCTCAGGATTATCCCGCTTCAGACGTTGGCGATAAGCGGCCTTCAAGGCCGAACATGCCAGCACTATCCCTTGCCGACGCTGCAGCAAATCGGCCAGTTCAGCCAACCATTCAACCCGGTCCTGATCCGTCAGAGGAATGCCCTGGGACATTTTTTCAACATTGGCTTTGCTGTGGAAATCATCAGCATCATGAAAAGGCACTCGCAAAACCTCAGCCAGAGCCTGACCTACTTTTGTTTTTCCCGAGCCAGAAACCCCCATGACTACGATTTTGCTGTTAGTCATTAACCGTCCTCCGTTTCCGTGTTACGTAAGATCACTATCAGGTGCAACCGCCACCAGTACCCGGGCGATATCCCGACACCGCACTCGAAGTGTCATTTTTGCGCCCGCTCTGTGGATAATATTGTGCACGGCCACTGAAATCACCTTTCAAGCGAATAATACTGCCGCAGTGTCTGCCCGACTTCCATCCACCAAGACGAAACGTTATATCAGGTACCGTATACCAAGGTTCCTCATACTCCGTGGTTTCAGCGTCATCGGCGGTAATCGTTGGTGTTGGTCGCGCTCTGACCAAAACCCGGATTCACGCATTCGCTAACGGCAAGTCAACCACTCTCAGCACTCGGTGGCACATGCAATGAAGCAACCGGAACGGATGGCGGATTTACTCATGCCGTGATTCAGAACGTCGATTGTTGATCACATCATCAGCCTGGGTCTGATCGCAATCCCTGAGCAGCCAGCCTTTCTGGAGACACGAATAATTCACAACAGACCGATGGCGCCGTGAACTTTATGAACTAAACTTTTTTAATGTTTTTAAAAACCAATACGTGCTCAATGTTCACTCTACCTGAACGCAATCTTAACCTTCGTCGGTTCCGGTGGATGTGAGCGGCACATTAACCGGCCACACAACAATAAAAAAACCTGGAGTATGAACGATGTTAAAAAATACCCTGAAACTATTAACAACTACTGCCCTGGCACTTACAGCCACAATGACTCTGGCATTCGAGCCCTCTGGTAAAATTGAATGTATCGCTCCTGCAGATCCAGGCGGCGGTTGGGATTTCACTTGCCGTAGTGTGGCGACAGTGATGGAAGAGCTGGGCATGATTAAAGGCGCCATGCAAACCACTAACATGGCAGGTGCCGGTGGTGGCGTTGCCTTTGCCCACGTTGTCAGTAAGCGTAAAGATGATAGCAACCTGATCGTTGCCGCCTCTACAGCCACCACCACTCGTCTGGCTCAGCGTCAGTTTCCTGGCATGAATGCCGGCATGGTCAAATGGGTTGGCGCCCTGGGTGCAGACTATGGTGTCATCGGGGTTGGTAAAGACTCCAAATTTCAGAACCTCAATCAGCTGATGGACGCGCTTAAAGCCGATCCTCGTTCAGCAAAATTTGCCGGCGGCAGCGCCAACGGTGGCTGGGATCACCTGAAAGTTCTGATTGCAGCACAAGCAGCCGGAGTGAAAAACCTGCCCAAGATCGCCTATCTGTCGTACAACAATGGTGGCGAAGCCATGACTCAGGTAATTGGAGGTCATGTCGACGCTTTCACCGGTGATATCTCCGAAGCCATTGGCTTTATTGAATCCGGCGACATGCGGATACTGGCGGTACTGTCAGAAGAAAGACTGCCTGGCAAGTTTTCCAACATCCCCACCGCCAAAGAGCAAGGCATTGATGCCCTGGGTCCAAACTGGCGCGGTTTTTATATGCCGGCCGGCGCATCCCAGGAAGCTCAACAGTTCTGGGTCGACTCCATCGACAAACTCTATGCCAGCCAGGAATGGAAAGACGTCATGGTCAAAAACGGCCTGATCCCGTTCCACCCATCCAAAGATGAGTTCGAAAGTTTTGTTCTTAAACAAGTCAACAGCATCGAACAACTGTCAAAAGATATTGGTTTGCTTAGATGAGTTTTATTAATGACCGGGTATTTGGGTTATTAATGTTTATCCTGGCCGTCGCGTACGGCTGGGGTGCACTGCAGTTTCCTGAACCCTTCGGCGGCGCTGAAGCCGTCGGACCGAAAACCTTCCCACTGATCCTTAGCGTTATCCTTGCCCTCACCAGCGCTTACCTGGTGATCAAGCCCGATCAGGATCTCAGTTGGCCACTCAATCGCAGTGGTATCGACATCCTGATAGCGATCGCCATTCTGATCATTTATACCATGCTGCTGGAACCGCTGGGGTTCATCCTGGCCACCACAATGATGGTCACCAGTCTCAGCAGGTTACTGAAAGCACCGGTCAAGAACGCTTTTTTTACCGGTTTGATCGGTTCCGTGGTGATATTTGTTTTGTTTAATTACGGCCTTGAACTGACCCTGCCGCATGGCCTGTTGGAATTAAGGTAAGGAGTCACGCAGTCAATGGACACTTTGAATTACTTGATTGACGGGTTCGGGGTGGCACTCACTCCCATGAACCTGAGTCTGGCGTTGATGGGTGCCTTTATGGGAACTCTGATTGGCGCATTGCCCGGCCTCGGGCCGGCCAACGGTGTTGCGATCCTGATTCCCCTGGCATTTTCTCTGGGCATGCCGGCAGACAGTGCGTTAATTCTGCTGACATCGGTATATGCCGGGGCCATGTATGGAGGTCGGATTTCTTCCATTCTGCTGAATATTCCAGGTGATGAGCCGGCCATGATGACCTGTCTTGATGGTTATCCCATGGCCACCAAAGGTAGAGCTTCGGATGCGTTGGCGATCTCGGCCATCGCCTCGTTCATGGGTGGCCTGATCGGTACCATCGGTCTGATCCTGCTGGCACCGATACTGGCAAAGTTTGCACTGACATTTGGTCCGGCAGAATATTTCGCGCTGTTTGTGCTGGCCTTCGCCACCCTTGGCGGCATTACCGGCAAAAATCCGATCAAAACCATACTGGCAGCCACATTGGGCATCATGATCTCTACGGTAGGTATCGACATTTCCACTGGCACCCAGCGTTACACCTTCGGGGTACTGGAACTGTATGAGGGCATTGACTTCATCCTGGCGATTGTCGGTTTGTTTGCCATATCGGAACTGCTGATCTTTCTGGAAGAGCATGCGACTTCCGGCCGCAAAATGATTAAAGTCGGCAAACTGAGTCTGACTCTGAAAGAGTTGCTCTGGATTCTGCCCACGACTCTTCGCGGCAGCATACTCGGATTTATTTCCGGCGTATTACCCGGTGCCGGGGCCTCATTGGGCAGCTTTATCAGTTACACATTGGAAAAACAGGTGACCGGCAAAAAAGGTGATTTCGGTAATGGCGACAGCCGTGGTGTTGCGGCGCCGGAAGCGGGTAATAACGCTGCCTCTTCCGGAGCTCTGGTACCCATGCTGACATTGGGCGTTCCCGGCAGTGGGACCACCGCAGTGTTACTGGCCATGCTGATTTCCATGAACATTACCCCTGGCCCGCTCATGTTTACTCAGAACGCGGATGTGGTCTGGGGGGTTATCGCTGCGCTGCTGATTGGCAACTTCATCCTGCTGCTGTTGAATATTCCTCTGGTCGGGGTATTCGTGCGGCTGTTGTCAGTACCACAGATGTATTTGATGCCCAGCGTGATGATGGTGGCCTTTGTCGGTATTTATTCCATCAGCCACAGTACTTTTGACCTTTATTTCATGATCGTGTTTGGCATCGCCGGCTATATTTTCCGTAAGATCGAGATTCCTCTGGTACCGATTATTCTCGGTATGTTGCTGGGTCCGGAGATGGAAAAAAATCTCGGCCATGCCATGATTCTGTCCGATGGTCAGTGGTCAATCCTCTGGCAAAGCGGGTTATGTAAAATTCTCTGGGCCATCGCCATGCTGGGTCTGCTACTGCCTTATCTGGTTGGACCGATTTTTCGTAAACGAATCAGAGCAGCCGTGGCTGAGAATTAATATTTTTTCCAGGGCGATCATATGATCGCTCTTTTTTTATAACAATAAAAATCATGCTAACCATTTCAGCCAGCCATTGATAACTTATCAACTGCGCAAATCATTCCCGCAAAAACGCTTCATTCTATAGTAGGACTTGTGAATTTTTATATTAAGGTCCAGTCTTACCTGCAACAAAAATAAAAACCATGCTTACCATTTCGGTAACATCCGGTCAGTGTCCATATCAAGGGCAGGTAGATCATGCATCAAGGACAAGAAAGCACTGAAAAATATCGGATTGTTGTTGAATCCATCGGCCATGCTTCTCCTGCCAGTGCTGCTGCGGTGGCGAAAGGATTGGGTATTAGTGCGGCGGAGGTCATCCGTTGTCTTTATCGCGCTCCGGCCGTCCTGGTTGATGCCATTGAACACCACATTGCCTTACAACTGGTCAACCTGCTCAGCAGTATTGGTTATCAAGTTAAGCTTGAACAACAATCGAGTCCTTTGCCTGCCTGTTCTGAACTGTTTGAGATGGCGGTCTATCTGACCGATGCAAACCAGTTTATTAACGCCAGCCGGAAACTTGCCGAATTTATTGGCACCTCTGAACAAGAAGCCGGAAAATTACTGCTGACACCCCCCGGTACCGTTCTCGGAAGTGTCAGTCAGGCCACTGTATTGGCATTCAAAACACAGATGGAAGGAACCGTTGATGTCATTTATCAACCACAGCAGCAGGGCCTTTTCAGTCTGTTTTTAGGCGACTGTCCGGCAGTGGTCACTCAACGTTTACACCATGATCTGCAGACACGCGGTATTCGTACAATCAATCAACATGGCCTGATTGCCACAGACATTCCACACGACCAGCTGCTGGAAATATGGCAACGGCATCGCGCCAATGCCCAACTGCGCATCGTCAATCAGGCATTTCTCCGTTATGACCTGACCTTGACTGACCCTCGCGACCAGCGTTCCGGTTTAGCGCTGAACCAGACACAAAAGCAACTGATTACCAGACTGACGGATATCCCGGATGATTTCCTGGATACAGTGCTCTCTGCCACACCAGTGGCGCTGTTGGAAAGCGTGCCACATGCGGACATGATTGATTGTCTGCAACAGTTCAATGAAGCCAACATTGCCATTCAGGCCGACCTGATCACTTTTCAGATGTTGCAACTGAACATCATCAAAGCACCAATGCTGAAGAGAGTGAACGAACTGCTGGCCAGCTTCGACATTCCACCGGTTAATGGTCCTTTGCCACAGCATATTGCCACCCCGCTGCCGGAAATTCAGGCCAGGGTCATTCAAAACGCCATGGATCAGTTGGGCATCGTTAGCGAGTTAAACCGATAATGCGAAATCAACCCTCATCAGCCACTGACAGTGCCGTTCATGTCCTGCATCTCTCCATTGCAGAACATGGAAAATTGCTGGCGCTCAAACATCAGCACAAAGACGCACTACGACATTATCAGGAAGCCATTCGCATGGCGGTTTCGATTCGTGCTCCGGAAATATTTTTTCGCCACTACACCCAGTGCGTGCTCGAAAGTCTGGAAAAAACCGAGTCATATCAGGAAGTCATTGAATTCTGTCGCAATGCCGACCAGCACTATCAACGGATCAGCGCCAAAATTCCGCTGCACAAAAAAGATCACGCATCCGTGCTTGAACGCCAGGCCGTCAATGAACTGAAAGCCGGGGATGAAACATCCGCCCGCGTCAGCCTGCTACGCGCTCTGGAAATCGGCGGCAAAGGCGTATTGCCGCTCAGCGAGGAATTGTTGTCATGGTTACAGCGAAACCTGACAGTCAGTCTTTCACGGTTACAGGCGCTGCAGGAAAAACATCATTATTTTGTGGTCAGACGCGATCAGGTCAACCCACAAAAAGCCCGTTCACTGGAATCTCTCAAGCTGCCGAAAACGGCCCCCAGTGACGGCTTGATACTGAATGCCGGACGTTAGCAGACTCACCTGAACTCCAGGCCTGCCAACATACATTTCAAGAACACATCACGGAGGCTCTCATGGCGGAATACGATGGTTTATCCCCTGGACAGGTGCTGGCCGACGCCAGTGTCGCGGAATTCATAAAAAGCCTGGGACTTGGCATCGCCGAGGCACAAAAAGCACTGGACGAAAACTCCGTTCAGCAAATCGCGGAATTCATTGAACCCCGTGAAGGACTCGGAGGAAAAACACTGCTGGATCTGGGCTTGTCGCCAGCGTTCTATCACTACCAGCACGCCGATATCAGCTGTTCTCTGCAATTATCATTGAAAGTACAGAAGGACTTCAGTCTGGGCCTCAATATCAACGGCTCCATCAATGACAACAGCTCTAACTCCAGCAACAGCAGTGAAAGCGAAAGCAGTAGCGAGAGTGGTTCCTCCACTCGGACATCAACGCGCACTGCCAATATTGCCATCACCTCATCGTCCAGCGGCGCGCTGGTCGTGGGTGGACAAAACTTTCAACTCAGCGGCGCGTCACCGGCAGAGCGTATCCGTAATCTGCAAAATGCACTGACCACCAACAGCGCCACCGGTATCGACCGGGTTCTGTATCAGCTGGACGGCTCGGAACTGACCATTACCACCGATGCCAGCGCCAGTGAAGTCAAAACCACGCCGCACACCGTTACCTTTCTCGGCGGCGGATTCGATGCCGGTATCATTCGTGTCGGCCAGACCACCGCAGTCGATTATCAACTGGATGATGATCCGTCAACCGTGACCGCATCCACTACCGCCCAAGGCGACCTCGCCACCCAGGCCACTCACGTGCGCGATCAGGTACAGGCCGTCGGTTATGACGCCATATCCGTGGCCCCGACTGCACCGGTTCACACCAGTCATTTTGAAACCGGTCGCCATGATGTGCCGGCCTCTGAATATCCCGCTCTGCGTAATCTGGCGCAGTCCATGGCCAGCATGGGATTCTCCGTCACCATTGAGGGTTTTGCCGATACTCAAATGTACGACGCCGGTGACCGCAGCCGCTCCGATACTCTCAACGTGCAACTGGGTAATAACCGCGCTAACGAAGTAAAATCAATTCTGATTGCCAACGGTGCTCCAGCCGCAAACATTACCATCACAACGTCCCAAGGCGTGCAGGCGGCGCGCGATGCCGGCGATACCGATGGCACCGACAACCCCAACTTTCGCAAGGCCGAAGTCAAAACCGTTGGCCGCAGCGAGTATTGGGTATTTGTCAAAGCGCGTTCCGGTGGCCCCAACCTGCAAAGTGTCAGCCCGGACAAAATCGGCGACACGGGTTCCGAGAACGGTTTTATCTACCTGTTCAAACCCACGCCGCTGAATCTGGCCGGCAAAAAAGTCACCATCGACGGTACCGACTTTCCTTTCCGTGGCGCTGCTGTGGCCGGCCATGCCGAACACGCTCCCGAAGCCTACGCGAAGAATCTGGCTGACGACATCAACGCCAACACCGCAGCTCACCTGCAGGGATCGGCAACGGCCAACGTCACCACCGTCAGCCGTGATGGCGACCCGTACCAGTTAACCCTGGTGACCCAGTCCAGTCGCAATATCAGCTTGTCCAGCACCGAAGGCATTACCGTTTCGGAACAGTTCTCCCGCTCCAGTTCTTCAAATATGACCCAGCAGAACAGTGGTAACCGGGCGGTCGCGTTTGGTGCCTCGCTTGATGTGCGCTATTCGCGTCAGTTTGAAATGAATGTAACGGGCAACTCTGCCATTTCCGCCCGCCTGGTGTCCATTCCGGCACCACCGGAATTTCTTGAGACCATCAAAAATTTCCTGAATGACGGGAGCAATAATTAATGCCTGAAACCATCGCCGTTACACGGGCACTGGTCACGGCACCACTGCCGCAGATTATTGAAAAGCTTGGCCTGGCCATTGCCCAGGCCCAGTTCGCCCTGGATACCAACTCGGTGGAGCTGGCAAAAGTCATGGCGGAAACCGAAGTCGATATCGGTGACGAGACCTACAACCTGCTGAGCCTTGGATTTCTGCCCAGTTTTTATTCATTTTCCGAAGCAACGGTTGAAGCCAAACTGAGTTTTACCATGACCGAGTCGACCGAAACATCCGTATCCGTGGGTGCCAGCGTCGGGGTCAGTTATGGCGTATTCATGGCCGCCGCATCCGTGGATGTCAGCTACGCACGAAAATTTTCAGTTTCTACAGAAGGTGCCAGCTCCATCGCCGCACGGCTGGTTTCACTGCCGGCACCCGATGTATTTACCCAAATATTAAAACGCAATTTCGAGCAGTCTATCGAATAACTGTAATTCCGCACATAACAGGAGGAAGTCAGGATGGCAGCAATCGGACAAGAGTTACTCAACGTCCCGATGGGAGATATGATTCGACAAATGGCATTTGCCATTGCTGAGTCACAATACCAATTGGATGAAAATTCCATCAACGTCGCTGAAATGATGGGCGGCCTGACCACCGTGTATGACGAAGAAGGTAATGTCACTTTCGACGACAGCAGGGTGTTCTTCGGCTACGACTATATGACCGTCCAGGAAGCGCAGGCCTACGCGCTGGTGGATGATGCGATGACCGGCTCGCTATCGGCCGATGTCATCAAACTCAGTGATATTCTGACCAAACTGTCAGAAGGCAAACAACCGACTGACGAAATCAGGGTTCCCACCCGGATGTCGATGATGGAACTGGGATTCACTCCGGTGTTCTACCAGTTTGTCGATACCATCATCGAAGTCAAAATCGCCATTAAAATCACCCGTACCAGCGAGTATTCGCGTACCACCCAGAAAAAATCAACGGACAAATCCAGCTCCTACAGACGCAAACGCAGTTTCTGGGGCACCAGCCGCAGCAGTGGCCACAACTCCACCGTGAACACCTCTCAAGTGGATGCCACCTATGCCTCCAAATATTCCTATTCTGCCGAAGGTGCCAGTTTGTTACGTACCAAACTGAATCCTCTTCCACCACCACCGGTACTGGAACAGCGGATCCGGGATCTGATGGAAAATGAAGCTGCACGCAAAGCCGCGCGACTGGAAGCCGATGAATAGCCTGTGAGGAATGGTGTATGTCTGTAGGAACCGAATTACTCAATGTACCGTTCCCGGAGATGATCAAAACCCTGGGGGTTGGCGTCGCCGAAGCGCAATATGAGCTGGATCTGGTATCCATGAAAATTGCACGTCTGATGGCAGGGTATGAACCGGATCAGGAACCGGAAGACGGCAGTCCGGCACCGCCATCCACACCAGAGCGAACAATGCTGATTCCGCTGGGCGATGGTAATCAATACAGCCTGCTGGAGCTTGGTTTTACACCGACGTTTTACCAGTTTGTCGATACTCTGATCGAACTTAAAATGTCCATTTCCATGACCCGGGAAACCAACTTCAAGCATTCCAGCACCACCGTCAATGCCAGCGTCAAAGGTAAAGTCGGATTCTTTTCCGCCTCCGCCTCGATGCGGGTTTCTTCGGTCAGTGCCAGCTATTCGTCGAAGTACCAGTACTCCGCCGAAGGCAGTTCATTGATGCGAACCAAACTGGTGCCGATTCCTGCGCCGGCCATATTGGAGGAACGTATTCGTGCCATGATTACAGCATCCAGTACACCGCCAGCGGACAATTAACCCATGCCTGGCAATTCGTGGAAAAATCTACGCGCCGAGAGCCGGCCACAAGTAACACCTGGATCTGGTGCTACTCAGCTGCCGGCAAACGCCGCTGCGACTTCATCTGCCCAAATGCAGGAGTTAATACAGCAACGACAGCAGCTGGAAAACAATCTGCGCAACCTGGTTTCCGGGGAGACCCAGGATCCCCGTGAGGCCATGCGCTTTCAGATTCCCACCTTTGCTCAGCGTCAGGCCCAGCAACGACAATGGGATGATCAACGCGAACAACAACGGCAACAGGCACAGCAACGCCTGACCCGAAGCACCGTAACGCCACTACCCGTTGACGAAAACCTGGAACAGAATCTGCGCAGTGGTCTGCGGGACTTCAGCCAGCCTGTATCACAATGGATGTCACAACGTGACCGCGAACGCGAACAACTGCGTGAATACAATCGTCGCTATCGCGATGCCACCCAGCCACTGCGGGAGCTCGGATCACAGTTTCAATCTGCCGGTCAACAGCTGCGCGATCTGGACAAAAAACTGGCTGCTGAAGGTCTCGAAGATGACCGCCAGGCATTGCGAGATGCCGGCATGGACAAACTGCTCAAGGCTGATAAAACCCTGCAAAAAGTCACTAAGGTCATCGATGCCCCCAGCCAGGCCGTGGCCAAAATAGACAACTTCTGGCAACGCCGGGAACAGCAGATCAGCGGCCCGATGGACCGTTTTGGTCCTTATGTGGAGCGCTCCCGTCGCCGTCTCAATGTGGAAACGGGCGGTTCCGGAAACCTGTTTGAACGTATGCAGCAGAACCGGGAACGGGCACTGGCCCGCAGACGCGAACAACGCATCGAAGCACAACGGGATGAAGCCCGACGCCGAAGCGCCCTGCAACGCAAAAAAGAAAAAGAGGAAAATGAGGCATGAGTGACAGCAGTCAATTTGTCGCAGAATCTCTGGAAGAACTGCTGGTGGCAATCGCCAACGGCGTCCGCGAGGCTCAGGAAGCACTGAGCGAGGCACCACCGTTTGACGCATACGGCCGGCCACTGCCAACCTACCACCTGCCCTATCTGGATTTCGATCTGAAGGTGGACCTGAATACCGTTGAAACCAGCGGCGGCCTGCGCGCACTCAGAGTGCTGCCCATCGGTGGCAGCCAGAATACCACCCAGAAAATCAGCAGCAGTCTCACCGGCCGGCTGGTTTCCATTCCGGCGGGTGATGGTCTGCCGGTACCGGTTCTGACCCTAAACTCCACCCGCACCGCCGCCCGTCAGCATGCGCTTAATTTATCCTTAAGCAACAGCGCCGGCGAGATACTGCAAAACGCCCAGGTGGAAATCAATTTCGATCTGGCAACGTCCCAACAGCTATCCCAAACCCAGGGCATCAACCTGAAAAACCTTGGGACATCAAGACTGACCCAGGCCATATTAGTGACCGATGAACAGGGGCAGGCGGCTACTGAACTGACTATAGACAGCAATTTGCCGGCGAAAGCCAGTATCGTCATCACTGCCGAGTTTGATCAACGTATCAGCCGCATTGTCGTTGCCGCAGGAAATGAATAATGAAAGCCATTCAAGTGTACGCCAGATTCATGAACAGCCAGGACCAGCCGGTGAATAGTCTGGCAGTGTCAGTGGAAACATTCGACTTGCAGAAAAATGCCTGGACCGAACTGGCAAAATCAGCCAGCCGCAGCAATGGCGTCATTAACTTTCGTATCGCCTTTACTCGTAATGAATCACCTGTTCTGAGACTGAGTGAAGCGGAGGGAGAAGCCAAAGTCCTCGCCAGCGCCTGCTATATTTACTATGACAACAGAAACCAGTTACTCAGCTACGATTTTGGAGACATTGAATTACTGGAAGACACGGCCTATCCACTGACACCGACCCAATCCCGGTTCAGCAACCAAAGCATTACCCTGAGCGGTCAGGCGAATCGTCCGGAAGTGTCTGCCGCAGTGCTCATGCGCAACCTGTCTGCCATCAACCGCAGCGGCATACTCACCACTAATGTCGGCACCGTTGCCGGCACGGTCAAACCAACGGCCACCACCGCAGAAAAAGCAGCCGCCAGTCTGGCACTCGATGTCAGCTCCATACCGATTACCGTCGATACCTACAACGCCGAACTCATCAAATTTCGAAGTATTGAGGCCAACCTGCAAAACACCATCAGCCTGAAAGATCAGGATCTGGCAGCACAAAAAACATTGCTGGAAAACAGTCAAAAACAAATCACCCAACTGCAAAAGGAAGTCACCCGGGCACAAACCGCCGAGGTCAAACTGCAACAGCAAAATGCCATATTCACCGATGAAGAAAAACGCCTGGCCCCGATTGATCAGATTGCCAGTAACATCGGCGCCCAGATCGACAGTGCTAACAAAAAGCTACAACAAGAGACCCGGCCCTATCAGATTCAAAACATCAGTTTGCAGCTCAAAGGCTCCATCAGCGCCAACGGCCAGAGCATCGCACTGGCACGTCTGACCGATGGCGAAGCCCAGCTCAGCAATGCCCAGGTCATGACGCTGGATCTGGTGAAAACCGCCCAGCCAGCAACCACTACAGAGGTGCTGTTACCTGATGTCAGCGGGTTAACTGAATCGTCAGTACGACGGCTGCTGAAATCCATCGGCCTGAAAACTGAAAGCATGACCAAATCCGTCGGCCCCAACAGCCAGATTACCCTGGGCCAGGCCATTTCACAATCGCCGAAAGCGGGCTCCAAAATAGCATTGAACCAAACCGTTATTGTCGTATTTGCCATCGCCTGAACGATGCCACACTCTGGAGAAACAGAACATGAGTGAAATAAGTAAGCTGGTTAAGGATGTGGTCGCCTCACCTCTGGCAGATATCATTGCCGCCGTAGGCAGGGGGGTCGCCGATGCCCAACAGGCACTGGATGAAGGATCTCTCGCCAAAACCCTGGAAATGTACGCAGAAGATGGTGAAGAAGCGTTGCGGATACTGCGTGAAATTGGTTATCAACCCACCTTTTATGCGCTGCCTGAAACCATTGGCGAGGTCAAAGTGGCCTTAACACTGGGCAACACCAGTGCGACCAGCCAGGCCAACAGCAACCAGGGTAAGGTTAACACTCTACTCTCACGCACCGGACTCAACCTGCCAGGCATCAAGCCCAAAATCTATGCCGCCCCGGTGGATGCCGGTTACGCCAACCGCTACAACTACCAGGCCGAAGTCAGCGCCAAACTCACTTTCAAAATTGTGCCGATTCCGGCACCGAGTGGCACCGACGAACTCAGATTGCTGCCCAAACTCACCGGACTCAGCGCCGCCACCGCACGGGAAAATCTAAATCAGCTGGACCTGCAGGTACAGTTCATTGATGCACAACAAAACGAAATCACCGAAGTGGATGACAACGCCATCGTGAATGCACAACAACCCGCTCACGATGCCAACAAACCCATCATTATTCGCGCCGGTGATGAAATTACCCTGACACTGGCCAATAACGCTGACGAATAAAGCTCCTCACCAAAACAGCTGTACGGCATAGGTAAATGCCATACAGCTGAAGCAGACATTATTGATACTACGAAGACGATATCGTCTTCGACATATTGAAACCCGTGATGACAAAACCCACTTCCTGATACAGCTTGAGCGCCCGTTGATTGTGATACGCCACTCTCAACTTGATTTGATCTATGCCTGATACTTGCAGTTGCTTTTCCAAAGCGGCAATCGCCAGCCGACCAAAACCACGGCTTCTGTACTCACTGGCGATAAAGAAATCATAGATAAAGGTCGAACGATCATCGCGATTGACTGCATGCCACAGATAACCCACCAACGTCAGCGTTCCCTCAACCTCAGCTTCGATGCATAGCAACGTATGATCGCTACCTTCAAGACCATTTGGAAAACTACGCGCCAGATCCTGCTTCGCCAACTCAATGGCCAGCTCCTTTGAATGCCCGTAATTTGCAATCATCTCCTGACTGTAATCATCAATAAAATACTGACAATAAGCCGGATATTCTTCTTGTCGCATTGCTCTGAGTACTACCATCTTTCTACCTGTTTTATGCGATGAATTTGAGAAAACAATGAGCCGTTATTTGCAGGGATGAGACATTTGCATAAACTCACAAAAACCCTCAACATTCACCTCGCGAATGAGCTCTGGTGCCTCCTTTTATGATAGTGCTGTTACAGTTTTTTGCTTGAGAACATAACCTACGACAATTTGAAGTGCGTTATGTAGAGTACAAGTATTAACTGAAATTTCTTTATCTCAGGCATCTTGCTGAGTGGCCATGCTTTCTTTGGCACGTTCTTCGTGGTTTCGGATAATAAGCGTAATATTTCACGTATATACAATTCTAAATCCACAAGTTCTCTAATCTCGGTGTGGGACATTCCGCACTTATGAAACTGGTGTACCAAGCAATGTTTTTTCTTCAAGAATGTCTCTGGATAATTTAAGTGCATCAATTTTCTTTTCCATATGAATGCTGTATCAGATATTCTTTGTTGCCAAGTTAATATTAGAGCAGCTTTTACTAAAACCTAGAATCGTTTTCACATGGAATACCATCCCTATCTCCATCCATTTTTGTATTCGGACAGTTTCTTATGAAAAAAACAGCCTCTGCACGAGATCTCATCTGACTACAATAGACACGACCATCACAGGTATAGTTTGAATTAGAGGAAGACCGAGAAGTTGATTCGTTAAACCACAGCTGCTTGCTTGCAAAAGAATCAAACTCACTATAATTCTGAAATTTATCCTTGTATAAACTCCAGCCAGCAAAACCCAAAATAAAAACAATAAATATTTTTTTCATATTTAACTCCAATACTCGATTTAGGAGTGGTCGGAAGGTAACGAAAACCATCTTCCTAACAGTTTCTTTCGCGGCGACTAAAACCGCTTATCATAGATATCCATCAAATTTATCCATGACAATCTTACTACTCACGGGAATAGTTACGTATTTTATAAAAAGTTGTACTCAACAAAATGATAAACTTATTATTATCACTTTCGTTGAAAAATCGTACTAATCTCATATACCGTACCCCAAACAGTATCAATCTCGATGATCAGTTACTGCGAATTTTTTGCTCATTTCGCCATCCTATATTTTTATAACGTAGAAAATATCAATCAAACTTGGCATTTTGATCATAATTACAAAGTTCCTGATCAAGTAAATTTAAGTTTGATGAACAACTCCACTCAATGGTGGTACCACCCAGTGTAAATCTGGGAGTCAGTATTATGGTTGTATTCTCACCTAATTTTTTATTTCCTTTAATCTTAATGACTCCGTTGTCTATCTTTAGATCACTGATCCTATTACTGTTACGCATTTGTTCGCGCTCAAAACCGATATCCTCAAGTCTTTTTGGAAATTCTCCCATATCCTGAACATACATAAGCGTTTGTACTCTAAAGGGAGAAACCGCCGCCATTGCTTGTGCAAAATTAACCTTAAGCTGATATATATCCATCTCAGAATCAGAAGGCGTTCCTGGATTTACGACAATTGGAGTACTACTGGATACCATATTACTGCATCTCCATCCCCAATCAATTTGCTTCTGGACGAAGCTTTCGGCCTTTTCTTCACAAAACCCAGTTTTATTGGTCGCGCGCCATAAAGTTTCTGTTGTGCCCTCTTTTTTGTACCTTACCTCACAAGGCAATTTACTTTCTTGATTTTGGTAGATAATCGAGACAACACGTTCTTGCTGCCCAAAAGTACACAAGTATGTTTCATCTGAAAGTGCAAGGTTTGATATAAAAATCAAAACAAAAACTGATAATTTAAAAAAATTTCCGGTCATACCTGTATGCTCTCCGTTTATATTTTTTTCAGTTACAACACCAACCAAGCGTAAAAAGGTGCATTAGAAATAATATTATGCTTAACGATCAATCACGTTAATCAGAGAAGCATATTTTATTGTTATCCAAATCTCTGACATACGCCGAAAAACGAGGCCCTCGTTGACCCGGTTCACCTTCACAGCTGCCACCCAATTGAATTGCCTTATTATAAAATCTTGTGACATCTTCAGTACTGCCAACACTGAAACCAATCATTGTACCGTTCCCATGGGTCGCTGGATTCTCATCAAAGGGAATCGCTACGGCAAAGGCGAAATCCTCACCCAGCCAATATGTCATTCTCTCTGTCGGTACCACTTTGTGAAGCCCGGAGGTTTCAAACAGTGCGTCATAGAACTCAATCGCGGCATCCATGTTGTTTGTGCCAACCACAAAATAATTCATTTTCATCATTTAATACCTGTTGGTGAATAACTGATTGAATATACCTCTCCCTCCTGACAGAAACTGTCAGGAGCCATGACCACCGGCATCAATCGAGCAGTCTTGTCGCGTAACAGCGACTGCAACCCATTCAGCCATCTTTTGGGTTTCTCTCAGAATCCACGTTTCTATGCATCCCGGCAATGTGGCCGTCCAATGCCACCTTGATCAAAACTCATTCACAAGAGCGAGATTCCCTCTGGGCCAGCAAATATCAAACCAGGAGATTGGCATATTGTTTACGAAAAGTGTCATTGACGCCACTCGCGGGAATTCAGCCAATTGCTGATACTAGCCGAAGGATCGAACACCCAATAGCCCGACACGTCATCATCAAATAAAAAGGACACCTATGGAAATCCATCGAAAAGTCGTCACCACCGCTGGCATTGCACTTGTTTCCATCTATAGCATTCAGTTTGTGGCAGCACGGTTCAGCCTTCAGGGAGATATTTCGGCAACGGGTTTAACCATTATCCGGTTTCTGGTCGCCGGTATGATGTATCTTCCCTATCTTGTGTTTGGAAACGGAATGTCAAAGTTTCTGAGGCTGGGGATATTCAGGATTCTGGTACTCACCGTGTTCGCCGGCTTTCCCTATCTTTATGTCATTAATACCGGCATTTCATTAACTTCGGCGGGCTACGTTGCCGCCGTAGGTCCGGGTTCAATCGTATTATTTTCGCTGTTACTGTCATTCGTGCTGCTAAGAGAAAAACCGGACTTGATATCCTGGACCAGCACTCTGGCGATTACCTTGGGCATCATGCTGTTTGTCTTCAATACTTTTCTGGTTGAAACCATATCCCTGATGGGAACCATGCTATTTATTTTACAAGGCTTCATGTTCTCAATGTATGGTGTTCTGATAAAACGCTGGGGTGTAGACGCAATCCTGGGAACCGCCGTTGTTTCAATCACCTCCTGTATCCCGGCTCTTTATTTTTTGGTAACCACTGACACCGGAATTTTTCAGGCGTCAACCTCAGAATTGATCAGCCAGGCCATTATTCAGGGCGTTCTGGCAGGTGCCGCTTCTGTTTTTCTTTACAGCTTTATCGTTCATCAGTTAGGACCACAACGAGCATCGCTGTTTATGCCCAGCGTTCCCATCATTACGACATTAGGCGGATATTATTTTTTAGGAGAAACCCTTACGGTTATTCAAGTGTTAGGAGTGGCTGCCATGGTGTTTGGTATGGCAGCACCTGGCATTTTGGTCTTCTGGAATAACCGGATTGCACTTCACACAACGCGGTAAAAATATTGTTTCAGAAAAGGACATATTAAATGAATATGATAACAATACCTCGTACTGATTGGATCGATAATGGTAGTAGTGAACTCTCTCGAACATCAATTTCTCAACTATTTGAAGGAGACATTCCATTCATTCATCTCGAAGAATTTGCGACTCCGGATGAGTGCGAAAAACTTGTTCTCTGTGCAGTAAAAGAGGGATTTAGCTCATATAGAGGAGTTGAACCGATCATCAACCGTATAGGCAACACTGTATTCGAATACAACAGCATTTCAAGAAAAGAATACTTCGAAAAGAACCAGGAGCTGGTTCAAATTCAAAATAGAATATTTGAAGCGTCTTTCAATCCTCTCACCAGATTCATGAACCTACTACAGTCTCGGCTAAAGAAAAAAGTATATATCCCAAAAAATTCGGAGGAGATGTCGTATTACGCTGGTTTGATTCGCCGCATCGAAGAAGGGACATTACTACATGTTGATTACGCTCCCGGAGAACAACCCGAATGGGAAATAGCGACAATCACCGGGCAATTAGCTTGGAACCTTTATCTTCGAATCTCAGAAGAAAAAAGTGGGAAAACGCATATCTTTAACAGGCAATGGAAAAGTTCAGACAATTCGGAAAAAGAAGGAATCTATGGATATAACCGTCGCGTGCTCAGAGATGCGAAAGAAGCCGTATTTAGCCCATCTATCGGTGATATTTTTATTTTTAACACACGTAACTTTCACTATGTAGAGCCAGCAGAAGGCGAGCGAGTGACATTTACATCGGCAATTGGACAAACTCGTAACGATGAGTTGATTTTATGGTCGTAACTAATAATTCCGGACCTTTGGCAGCAGTGCTTACAGGTCCAGGTGAACCTATTACCCTCCATAATTTCGCAAAACCAAACGTAAAACGAGGTGAAGTTTTGCTTCACACTATGTATTCCGAAGTTTGCGGAACAGACGTCCATATCCAGCAGGGTAAACTCGCAGGAGTGCCATATCCCATTATTCCAGGGCACTTTGCGGTGGGGACAGTCGAAGAAACGGGCGGAGACGTACAATCTGTTTCAGGACGACCTATTATCCGGGGAGATATCGTCACATTCCTCGATGTTCATGCGACATGTCATCGCTGCTGGCAATGCCAGGTAAACAAAGCACCAACAAAATGTCCTTCCAGAAAGGTCTATGGCGTCTCCCATTCCTCGAATGAAGGATTGCTGGGCGGATGGTCTGAAATGATTTTACTCCAAAATGACGTCGCCATAACACACCTTCCTGAAAACGTATCTCCTCTTAGATTCATTGCTGGTGGATGCGCCATGCCAACTGCCGTACACGCCGTTGAACGAGGAAAGGTCGGACTTGGAGATATCGTCGTCGTACAAGGTGCAGGCCCGGTCGGTCTGTGCACAGGAATCGTTGCATATCATTCTGGTGCCAGAGTATTGATTGCGGATAAATCAACCGTGAGGCTTGAAGCCGCTCATACACTAGGTTTTGAGGTGCTGGATCTTTCCACCTCTGACAATGCGCAGTCGTTGTTGGAGTACGCAACCCAAGGCCAAAGAGCCGATGTTGTGATAGAAGCAACTGGATCGCCCAGCGCAATTCAAAGCGGAATAAGCTTAGTACGTGACGCAGGCAGATATGTCGTGGTGGGGCACTATTCCGATGCAGGAAGTACAACCATCAACCCTCATCTGGACATCAATAAAAAACACCTTGAGATTTTAGGCACCTGGGGAGTGGAATACATCCACTTTCATAAAGCTATTGGATTACTCGCACGAAAAGAACTGACCCCCAGCGGTATAAAAATAGAGGATGCCATGACAACTATTTACCCACTGCATGAAGTAAATAAAGCTCTTTCGGATGTTCGCGAACGGCGAGTTGTCAAAGCTGTTATTTGTGCAAATTCAGGAGACTAAAACCATGTCATTAGAAGCACAGATAGGGTTTATAGGTATTGGCTCTATGGGAGAATCTATTCTTGCTGGTCTGATCCGCAGCAAGCATATAACAAAAGATTGTATTTCTGTTATCGGAAAAGGAACAAAACGCGCTGCCCATGTGGCACAACAGTATTCAGTGAAACACCAATCGTCTGTCATAGAACTAGTACAGGAATGCAGCATAATTTTCTTATGTGTCAAGCCGAAAGATTTACCGTCGATAGGCAAACAACTAAATGAAATCGATCTCTCGGAAAAGCTCATTATCAGCACATTGGCAGGTGTATCGTCCAATACACTTCACCACATTTTTCCAAGTTCATACCTAGTAAGGTCAATTCCGAATATCGCGAGTGAAATCTGTAAAGGCGTAACCATATGGTTCGCTCACGAGAGTACACCAAAACACATCACTAAATATGCGCATGACCTGTTAAGTGCGCTAGGTGACTCAATTGAAGTTGACTATGAACACAATATCGAACTTGCATCTCCCATCAGTGGTGCAGCTCCCGCTTTTATGGGACTTTTTGTCGAAGCTATGGTCGATGCAGCAGTTTACATTGGCCTGGAACGAAATTTATCCACTCAGCTTGTTTTACAGTCGCTCATGGGTAGCTGCGGCCTTATCCACGAAGCCAACGGAAAAGCCCATGATGTTAGACATCGTGTTACCAGTCCAGGTGGATTAACCGCTGTATGTATGGCCAAGTTGGAAGCAGCCGGTTTTCGAACGGCCATCATGGATGCGGTTATCGCTGGCAGAGAAAAAACTGAGAAACTTGGACGATCAAACGATTTCCTCACCAAAGGAGACTAATAATGGAACAAGAACTTTATTGTCGTGGAGTAAAACTCAATCCATCACCGGAGTATCTCGGCGAGCTGCGTGACTCATCAAATATCCTTTCTGATGCGGATGCATTGAAGGCACGAATGGACGAAGAAGGATATCTGTTCTTCCCTGGTCTGATAGAACGAGAAAAAGTACTAAAAGCCCGCAGGGAAATTTTGTTGAAATACGCCACGATTGGCGAAATAGATAGCATCAACCATGATGTAATGGATTCAATTCTGCAGAAAAAAAGTTTCATAGGTAACGTAAATCTTGTCGCATTTACCGAAAGTATCCGCCGAGGAGCAGCCTACGAAGATTTGACCGAAGATATTCGTATCATGAATGTCTATGAAAAACTTCTCGGCGGTCCTGTCCGTACTTTCGAATTCAAATGGCCCAGGTTTGTACGACCTGGAGAGGGAACCGGTATCCATTCGGACAATATCTACGTCACCGGAGGAACGCAGAACGTTTGGACAACGTGGATCCCGATTGGCGATGTAGCACTGGAAGAGGGCCCTATTGTACTGCTGGAAAAGAGCCACAAATCACCTAAGTTAACAACGTACTGGGGCAAAGATGCCGATAAAGACAAAGTTGGCTGGCTTAGCGAAAACCCAACCGGAGTTCAGAAATCAATTGGTGGTCGGTGGCTTACAGGAAACTTCAAAGCCGGTGATATTTTATGTTTCGATGTACGCTTGGTACATGCTTCTTTGGATAACCGATCCTCCGTCAACCGTTGTCGTTTAACTTCAGATACCCGCTATCAACTACAGAGTGATCCACTCGATGAGAGATGGTACGGCGGCAACCTTAACCCCCATGGAGGACAGATGAAAGTTTTCCTGCCGGGTATGGCACGCCAAGTTGGAAACCGCAAGTTTGAAGAGGAATGGAAACCTGTAGATGAATTTGGACGCCTCGATATTTCCGCTGTAAATCCTGAAAGGCTGGTAACGGAAGAATAACTCTCATTCATTGGAATGAGATAAAAAAATTGTTCATGCAGCATGGCAACACACAGGGCGCGTTTTTTCGGTTTCATATGGATACACACGGCAAATTTGAGATAGGATTCAGATACGAGATTCCTCAGGAACAACACCATGCCAGAGCGAAGCATTAAACAAACTGCCGGCCCTAAGGTCGTGTGTCTCATCGGAGACGAACTTCAAGCGTTTGAGTTTGGGATTGCCTATGAGGTTTTTGGAATGCCCCGTCCTGAACTCGGTTCTGATTGGTATCAGTTCGGGGTTTGCACGCTGTATCCTGGAGTGGTTCGTACCAGCGGAGGTATTGAGACCGTCATCCGCCAGGGCCTTGAAGCATTGGATGATGCTGATTTGATCATCATACCTGGCTGGCCGGATATGGAAGCAACCGTTCCGACCGCTGTGACAGACGCGCTTTTGGCGGCTTATTACCGTGGAGCCCGTCTGGTTTCCTTGTGTTCCGGCGTGGTGGTATTAGCACATACCGGACTATTGGATGGACGCAGGGCAACCACTCACTGGCGTTTTATCGAGACCATTGCCGAGCGCTTTCCAGCGGTGATCTTCGATGCCGATGTCCTCTACGTGGATTTGGGAAACATACAGACAGCCGCAGGCAGCGCGGCTGGCATAGACCTTTGCCTGCACATTGTCCGACAGGATTATGGTGTCGAAATTGCCAATTCAATTGCCCGGGGTCTCGTTATGCCTCCGCATCGCGAAGGCGGGCAATCGCAGTTCATACCACAACCGGTACCCAAAGGTTATGAAGCATCA
Source organism: Gynuella sunshinyii YC6258 (assembly GCF_000940805.1). Taxonomy (GTDB): domain Bacteria; phylum Pseudomonadota; class Gammaproteobacteria; order Pseudomonadales; family Natronospirillaceae; genus Gynuella; species Gynuella sunshinyii. The sequence continues at coordinate 6,261,945 of NZ_CP007142.1, forward strand.
CGGCTGGGTTCTGTCATCGAGGTCATGCAGCGTAACCTGCATAAAGAGTTGCCGGTCAAAGAACTGGCGGATGAAGCGGGCATGAGTCTGCGCACATTTCAGCGCCGGTTTGAAGCCTTGACCGGCCTGCCTCCAAGTGTGTGGATCTTACATGAGAGATTGCATCTCGCCTGCCGGTTACTGGAAGCGGATCAGAGTATAAGTCTGGAAGAAGTGGCGCTGAAAAGCGGATTTGGAACCGTGCCGACCATGAGGCATCATTTCCGGCAAAAAATGCAGGTCAGCCCGAGCCAGTATCGCAAAACATTTTCGCCGCTGCCGCCCCGTTCATTCCTGCCCGATGAATCCTTTGCCGGAACATTTCATGCCTGAGGCGTTTCCGATACCCACTGTTTTTCAGGTAGCCTGAAAACCATTCCCGCTATTCATAAGGGGCCACAACAACAGTGCAATTGAAACCACTCCCAATGCACTGTTGATATTTGCCTCGACCGGCTTACAGATATTCTCTGACCAGCTGACGCAGGGAAGCTGTCGGATGACCCGTCAATGCACTGATGGTATGGCTTTCATCGAACAGGCCACCTTTGGAAACACCGGTATCAGAGTTCGCCAGCAGGGCCGCAAACGGACCCGGCAGCCCGGCACCTTCAAGCGCCTTGGCAAATTCAGCTTCTTCCATATCAATGTAGGAAATCTTTTTACCGGACTCTTCACTGATAATCGCGCACAACTCTGTCAGGGTATAACTTTCATCGCCAGACAGTTCGTAAACTTTACCGGCTTGAGGAGCATCAAGGGTCAGCACCACTGCGGCGGCTTCCGCATAATCTTCACGGGCGGCAGAGCTGATTTTTCCATCTTTGGCACAGCCAATGAACCCGCCATTTGCCAAAGCCGGCGCAATGCTGACCAGATAATTTTCGGTATACCAGCCATTACGTAACAAAACATGAGGAATGCCGACTTCTTTCAGATAGGTTTCGGTGGCGACGTGCTCTTCTGCCAGCGCCAATGGCGAGCTATCTGCATGCAGCAGGCTGGTGTAGGCAATCAGCTCAACACCGGCCTGCTTGGCCGCATCAATCACATGTTTGTGCTGCTGTATACGCTGGCCCACTTCACTCGATGAAATCAATAATAGCTTGGTCACACCTTTCAGCGCCGTGACAAAGGTATCCGGTTGTGAGTAGTCCGCCTGACGAACTTCCACACCAAAATCCTGCAGAGTTTTGGCTTTATCCAGGTTACGGGCCAGCGCAATGATGTTATCCGCAGAGGTTTTCTGGAGTAGATGTTTGATGACCAATTGTCCCAACTGACCGGTCGCACCAGTAATTGCAATCATGGTTTTCTCCTGTTTTTTCTGAATTAACTCGATTTTGCATAGCTTGCCACTTATACTAACTAATTGTAAGTACGTACTTTTTGGTAAGTATGAAATTTTAATCCGGGCTAAACGGAGAAATAGCCATGAGCAGACGCAGTAAAGAAAGTCAGGGGGATTCATTAACCCAAAAATTCAGACGAGGTGACGTGCTTGCCAAAGAATGCCCTTCTCGCGGTGTGTTACAGGATGTGACCAGCCGTTGGGGGGTTCTCATTCTGTTTGCTCTGCTGGGTGGCACCCATCGTTTCAGCGAACTCCGAAAAAAAATTACCGGAGTCAGTGAAAAAATGCTGTCACAAACCTTACAGGCATTAGAAAACGATGGTTTCGTGAAGCGCATTGCGCATCCGGTTATTCCACCGCATGTTGAATATCAACTCACCGATACCGGCGTCGAAGTGGCGCGCAGAGTTGAAGAACTGGTGAACTGGATCGAGGTAAATATTGGAGACATTGTCGTCGCACAGAATCAATACGATGAGCGCAAAGCAAGTAACGGACGCTGACCAACGCCCAAACCACCGGCAAAGTTCAGAGGTTTCTCGCCACTCTGAAACCCAAATCATCAATAGTGTAGGTAGGATGGCTCCTTCTGCGGTTACTCGCCAGACAGCCCCGGGACTCATCCGCCCAGCCGCCGCCTCTGAAAATCCGGTAAGAACCATACACCTCGGGATCATACACATCCCAGCGCCATTCCCAGACGTTACCGAGCATGTCATGCAGACCAAACTCATTGGCCGCTTTCTGCCCGACCGGATGAGTGGACTGATCGGAGTTATCGGCATACCAGGCGATGTTCTCGACAGGGCCGTATTGCGCAGCGCTTGAGTTGGCGCGGCAGGCGTATTCCCATTCGCCATCGGTCGGCAAACGATAGCCATCTGCATCCGGAATCACGCTAACCGTTTCACCATCAACCTGGTAGTAGCACTTGAGTCCTGACAGGCTAGAAAGTTGATTACAAAACTGAATGGCATCCAACCACGAAACACTCTCCACCGGATGACCAGCATGCTGAAAGGTGGAAGGATTAACCTCCATCACCTGCCGATACATCAACAAAACAGGACACCCACCTTAACTTTGAGGCTTAGTATCCTGATATTCGCTGGATACTCGGTCTGAAGACATAGTATCCGGAATAATGAGCAAATAACACAAATAACACAAATAACACAGGACAAATAACACAGCAAATAACACAGGACACCCATCTTAACTATTGATATTCACGCCAACAACCGGCACTATTCGATACTGTATATTTATCAGTATAAGGATGTGTGATCATGACCCGATCAAGGAAGTCGCAAATCTCACTTGAAGCCACGCCTTATTATCACTGTGTTTCCCGTTGTGTCCGTCGGGCGTTTCTGTGTGGAGTTGATGCCCTCACCCGGATTAACTACGAACATCGCCGCCAGTGGGTTGAAGATAGACTGTTGTGGCTGGGTGAGATATTCGCCATCGATATCTGCGCTTATGCCGTCATGTCTAACCATGTCCATGTGGTGCTGCATATCAATGTACTCCAAAGCCGGCAATGGTCCGCAGAAGACATTGTGATGCGGTGGCATCGTCTGTACAAAGGCTCAGCACTCAGCCACCGGTTTCTGAAAGGTGATGCCTTCTCACCGGCAGAACAGCAAGCGTTTGAAGCCTTAGTGGCCCAGTGGCGGGAAACCCTGACCTCCATCAGTCGGTTTATGGCGGTGCTGAATGAAGGTATCGCCCGGCGTGCCAATGCCGAAGATCGCTGTACCGGTCGTTTCTGGGAGGGCAGGTTTAAGTCTCAAGCATTACTCGACGAACAGGCCTTAGCCGCCTGTATGGCGTATGTGGATCTGAATCCCATTCGAGCCAGCCTGGCTGATACACCGGAAACGTCCGACCATACCTCCGTTCAAATGCGTATTGTGTGCGCCAAGGCGTCCAAACAACCCAGTGATTTACTCCCTTTTGTTGGCAATCCCAGAGCAGACATGCCCGAAGGTTTGCCCTTCAAATTAAGTGATTACCTGGAATTGGTGGATTGGACCGGCAGAGCGATTCGGGAAGACAAACGTGGATTTATTGCAGAATCACTTCCTCCCATTCTGACCCGCCTGAATATTTCCGGTAAACAGTGGCAACAATTAACACAGCAATTTGAAAAACAGTTCAGGTGTTTTGCCGGGCAGAGGTCGTCGTTTGAGAAAGTCAGAGATTATTTTCAGTTAAGCCGAACGCCACCGAATTTGTTGGCGACCTGATTTCATATCACGCCATCAAGCATCCTACTTAAAAGCCTGGCTCCTCAAGTAACCTGCTACGCCTTCAGGTCAGCCAGAACTATATTTGTTTGCTTTGGAATAAGATGTATATAGTTTGGTTCTGTAGTAAACCTGATTCATTCGATTTTTTTTTGCAAGGTAGTAGCGAATCATCGTTGCCTTGTTTCGTTTTTTTATTTTAAAGTGGGTGTCCTGTTATATTGTCCTGATATAGAGAGTAGTCAAAGCATTATGTTAAGTTTCAAGCAATTGGAAGGTAAAACCTTTCCACCTGTTTCATTTTTATCTACCAATCAAGAAATGATCAACATTGGTAAAAGTGGCAATCGAGTAGTTCTTTATGTTTATCCTAGGACCACGCCCGCAGATGGTGTCCCTTTGCCGAACTGGGACGTCATTCCTGGGGCTAGAGGTTGCTCTATACAAGCACGTGGTTTTGCTTCTTTTTATACTGCAATTTTAAACACAGGAATATCGAATATTTACGGCCTATCAACCCAAGATACGGCCTACCAACAAGAGGCGAAGAGCCGGCTCGATGTGCCATTTGAGTTGCTGTCTGACCCTAAAATGCTTCTTGCGAAAGAGCTAAATCTACCGACATTTTCGGTAGAAAACCATGTTCTCTATCAGCGAATAACGTTTGTCATTTCCGACGGTGTAATAGAGAAAGTCTTCGCCCCAATCAAAGACGCAGCTGATAACGCAAGAGAAGTCCTAGCTTACCTTAATCACTAATTTCAATTTCTAGACACTTACATAAATAACATTTTTAGAGATATTTTATGAATAACTACAAACTTCTAGACACTTACATAAATAACATTTTTAGAGATATTTTATGAATAACTACAAACTTGTAGGGGTTGGCTTCGGCCCTTCAAATATTGCCTTGTCTATAGCTTTAGAATCACACGGAATAAAAGGCGCTACCGATGGGTATTTTAAAGTGGGTGTCCTGTTATATTCTGTTATATTCACAGCAATTTGAAAAACAGTTCAGGTGTTTTGCCGAAAAATAACACAGGACACCCACCTTAACTATTGATATTCACGCCAACAACCGGCATTATTCGATACTGTATATTTATCAGTATAAGGATGTATGATCATGACCCGATCAAGGAAGTCGCAAATCTCACTTGAAGCCACGCCTTATTATCACTGTGTTTCCCGTTGTGTCCGTCGGGCGTTTCTGTGTGGAGTTGATGCCCTCACCCAGATTAGCTACGAACATCGCCGCCACTGGGTTGAGGATAGACTGTTGTGGCTGGGTGAGATATTCGCCATCGATATCTGCGCTTATGCCGTCATGTCTAACCATGTCCATGTGGTGCTGCATATCAATGTGCTCCAAAGCCGGCAATGGTCCGCAGAAGACGTTGTGATGCGATGGCATCGTCTGTACAAAAGCGCAGCACTCAGCCACCGGTTTCTGAAAGGTGATGCCTTCTCACCGGCAGAACAGCAGGCGTTTGAAGTCTTAGTGGCCCAGTGGCGGGAAACCCTGACCTCCATCAGTCGGTTTATGGCGGCGCTTAATGAAGGTATCGCCCGGCGTGCCAATGCCGTGAACATAACAGGACACCCACCTTAACTATTGATATTCACGCCAACAGCCGGCATTATCCAATACTGTATATTTATCAGTATAAGAATGTATGATCATGACCCGATCAAGGAAGTCGCAAATCTCACTTGAAGCCACGCCTTATTATCATTGTGTTTCCCGCTGTGTCCGTCGGGCGTTTCTGTGTGGAATTGATGCCCTCACCCGGATTAGCTACGAACATCGCCGCCAGTGGGTTGAGGATAGACGGTTGTGGCTGGGTGAGATATTCGCCATCGATATCTGCGCTTATGCCGTTATGTCTAACCATGTCCATGTGGTGCTGCATATCAATGTGCTCCAGCAGAAGACGTTGTGATGCGGTGGCATCGTCTGTACAAAGGCTCACCACTCAGTCACCGGTTTCTGAAAGGTGATGCCTTCTCACCGGCAGAACAGCAGGCGTTTGAAGCCTTAGTGGCCCAGTGGCGGGAAACCCTGACCTCCATCAGTCGGTTTATGGCGGTGCTGAATGAAGGTATCGCCCGGCGTGCCAATGCCGAAGATCGCTGTACCGGTCGTTTCTGGGAGGGCAGGTTTAAGTCTCAAGCATTACTTGACGAACAGGCCTTGGCCGCCTGTATGGCGTATGTGGATCTGAATCCCATTCGAGCCAGCATGGCTGAAACACCGGAAACGTCTGACCACACCTCCGTTCAAATGCGTATTACTTGCGCCAAGGCATCCAAACAACCCGGTGATTTACTCCCTTTTGTTGGCAATCCCAGAGCAGACATGCCCGAAGGTTTGCCCTTCCAATTAAGCGATTACCTGGAATTGGTGGATTGGACCGGCAGAGCGATTCGGGAAGACAAACGTGGATTTATTGCAGAATCACTTCCTCCCATTCTGACCCGCCTGAATATTTCCGGTAAACAGTGGCAACAATTAACACAGCAATTTGAAAAACAGTTCAGGTGTTTTGCCGGGCAGAGGTCGTCGTTTGAGAAAGTCAGAGATTATTTTCAGTTAAGCCGAACGCCACCAAATTTGTTGGCGACCTGATTTCATATCACACCATCAAGCATCCTGTTTAAAAGCTTGGCTCCTCAAGTAACCTGCTACGCCTCCAGGTCAGCCAGAACTATATTTTTGTTTGCTTTGGAACAAGATGTATATAGTTTGGTTCTGTAGTCACCCTGATTCATTCGATTTTCTCTCAAGGTAGTAGCGAATCATCGTTGCATTTTTTTGTTTTTTTATTTTAAAGTGGGTGTCCTGTTGTATTTTTTTGGCGTCAAATTATCCAAACTCGAAGATAATTATCAGTCATCGCGCCTATGCAATGCGACCAGAAGATGACAGTCATTTTGTTAATGAACTTTTCATGCCTAGCGCTGTAGATGATTTTTATGAGATGCCAACCGATAAGCGACAAAAAGTTATCAAAGATTACTGGCATGTAACTCACAACGGAGTTACAAAACATGACAGGACACCCACCTTAACTATTGATATTCACACCAACAACCGGCACCATTCGATACTGTATATTTATCAGTACAAGAGTGTATGATCATGACCCGATCAAGGAAGTCGTAAGAGTAAACAGGACACCCATCTTAACTATTGATATTCACACCAATAACCGGCACGAAAAACAGTTCAGGTGTTTTGCCGGGCAGAGGTCGTCTTTTGAGAAAGTCAGAGATTATTTTCAGTTAAGCCGAACGCCACCGAATTTGTTGGCGACTTGATTTCATATCACGCCATCAAGCATCCTACTTAAAAGCTTGGCTCCTCAAGTAACCTGCTACGCCTCCAGGTCAGCCAGAACTATATTTTTTTTGCTTTGGAGCAAGATGTATACAGTTTGGTTCTGTAGTAAGCCTGATTTATTCGATTTTTTTCTCAAGGTAGTAGCGAATCATCGTTGCCTTGTTTTGTTTTTTTATTTTAAAGTGGGTGTCCTGTTGTATTTCCGTTGTATTTTGTTGACGACCTGATTTCATATCACACCATCAAGCATCCTGTTTAAAAGCTTGGCTCCTCAAGTAACCTGCTACGCCTCCAGGTCAGCCAGAACTATATTTTTGTTTGCTTTGGAGCAAGATGTATATAGTTTGGTTCTGTAGTAAACCTGATTCATTCGATTTTTTTGCAAGGCAGTAGCGAATCATCGTTGCCTTATTTCGTTTTTTTATTTTAAAGTGGGCGTCCTGTTATATGTCCGCATTATTGGGAGTCACTGCTTTGGCTTTTAATCAAAATCATCTTGTAAAAATTTCTTATGTCGTAATGTTAGATGAAGCAGATGATGATCTAACAATCTTTAATGAATATCCTATCACACTGATCAATAAACTGGATATTCTGAAGAAAATACCCGAACTACCTAAAGACTTGTGTGAAGTCTTTTGTTCAAAGGAAACAGCGATTCAACTAAGACTTTCAGGAGTATTTGACGGCTACACGATTGTATTTGCTAAAGATGCCTCAGAGATCTTTGAAGTTGAAAGTGAAATTAAGGTCGTCTTTGTATGGGATGGTTTTGATACTGACCTGGAGCTGCCAAGAGCTCTATACGTCGGAAATTCAGATATAAACATCAACCCGAAATACAAATGCAAGCTTGATGAAATCAATCGTCAACGAATTGTTTCTTATATATATGAAATATTGAGTGGACTCTCAGAGCCGCAAAAATCGTATATCTCAGAGCTAGAGGAGTTGTATGAAAATGATACTTCTAATCACATGATAGGTTGTGACTACATTTTCAATCGTTCTATAGGTACCGAGGCAAACCTGATTGCTCTAAGTTCTGCCAAACTAGACTATTCTTTCGAAAGGTATCGTTATGAATACTCGGAGGAGAATATTGTAGAGACAATTAACGTTATAAATCGCATACGCAAAGAGATTTCTGAAAATAAATGCCCTGATATCGCAGTAAGAACAAATAGCATCGTAATTTCAGATATGTCAGCGAGCTTAGACTTTCAAGTCAATAAGCTTGAATACACACAAAATGCATTGAAGGGGAAAGGATTTGACGATCCTATATCGCTCACAAAAGCGATAAAGTTAGTGCTAAGGAACGGCATTGATGAGAAAACAGAACGATCTGAGTATGTAGATCTGGCATACATTGAGAGAAACCTTATTGAAGTTTTAATAGGCATCTATCTATCTTCAAATATCATGCCCTGTGCAAAAATTCCTTTATCTAACTCAGATCTGTACGGTGTTTTAAAGGATATTGGTATCAATGGCAGAAAGTACAATAAAAAAGGATTAAAAAAGAAATATATTGAGCTTAGGAATATACTGCATAAATTCACACTAGAAGCGTTTGATTACCTCAGCGAAAGAAATTCGTCAATGGTAAAAATAGTTTCGAACCTCCCAATTGAATGGGCATATCATAATGGGCTACCACTTATGGTTAGGCATGATGTGAGTCGTTTACCTATCTCACCGGGTTGGCTTGCAAATAGGGTTATATTGGATACATCAAATATACATGTTGATATGGATTCTTTTAGCAATGTCCTTGTAATTAGCTCTTTTAGGGAAGATGACATAATTAAAGAACATCTTTCTTCCAAAATAGAGGTATTTAATGGTATGGCTTTCAATAGAAAGACCAGCGATAAAAGATTCAAAGTAACAATCGATAGAAAAGAGCCTTCTAATCGCGAGGAGTTGATCGCTATATTAAATGGATCAAGTACTCCAATCGTTGTATTTGATATGCATGGTGGCCACTCCGAAAAAGAGGGTGGTGTAATATCACTTAAGGATGAAGCTATTTCAATTTTTGATATTGTACAAGCCGCCAGAATACCTCCAATTGTCGTTTTAAGTTCATGCGATACAAGTCCAATTGATAGAAGCCATTATTCAACAGCCAATGCATTTCTAGCTGGCGGTGCAAAAACGGTCCTTGCTAGTGCTTTACCGATTCTGAGTCATGAATCCTCAACATTTATCATTAGACTATTTGTTCGATTACAGGAATATATCCCCATTGTTATTGACAAAGAAAAACGTAGCTTGCAATGGTCATCTTTCATGTCAGGCATGATAAGAAGGACGTTTTATACTGAGTTTATAGACTACCTGATAAAGGCAGGAAAAATCGAAAAAGATTGGCGTAGTCAATTAAACTTCGTTGCGGGAATGTGTTTAGACCCACTTCAAGAGGATTTTCATTCTCGTATCATTTCATCTTTTGCTAAAGAACTATGCATAAATGAATCGGAGGTGCAAAGAATTATTGACGAAGATTTTATTTTGCCTGAATGCTTGAAGTACCTACAGTATGGAAGTCCTGAGAGAGTAATTATAAACTCGCCAAGTCATATCCCATTATCTCAATAAATGATATTTTGAGGGTGTTCAAAATTCTGTGTCAGCTAAAAATCACAGCACCATGTGATCATCCGATCGTCCTTCAAAGTGTATTATCAGTTGCGATAGCGTGAGGTTTCAATTCTGTACAGGATGCGTCCAGCGCTCGGACGCTTTCAGTATCCCCGCATACAGTAATTTGAGCAAACTGTTTTCGTTTGCAAAGCCACCTTTGATTTTGGTGAGTTTGCGGAACTGTCGATGAACCGCTTCGACCGCGTTGGTTGTGTAAATTGCTTTCCGGACGTATTCCGGGTACTTAAAATAAGTCGAGAGTGTTGGCCATTTCGTTCGCCAGAATTGAATGACCATTGGATATTTATCGCCCCATTTTGCATCCAACTCGTCCAGTGCAATTTCGGCTGCGTTGATCGTGGCAGCCTTGTAAACACACTTCAAATTGGCCATAAACGCTTTCAATATAACAGGATACCTAACATAACAGGACACCCATCTTAACTATTGATATTCACGCCAACAGCCGGCATTATCCGATACTGTATATTTATCAGTATAAGGATGTATGATCATGACCCGATCAAGGAAGTCGCAAATCTCACTTGAAGCATCGCCTTATTATCATTGTGTTTCCCGCTGTGTCCGTCGGGCGTTTCTGTGTGGAGTTGATGCCCTCACCCAGATTAACTACGAACTGTAGTGGTCAACTAATTTTGGCCACCCCTTTATAGTTTTTGAAGTATTCTCAATCACAAGATTTGCCCATACGCGACTTCCTTGATTTTCGTCAATCTGAATCCGAAAAACCTAAAAACATTTATCATAACCACTGGACTGACCAATATTTCCGATATAAACGCCATGTCGACTTCAAGTTAATATGCAAACTTAGCATTTAACATATACCTCTACATGCTCTACATTAACTGACAAGAAAAAGGACCTGTTTTCGCAGTCTATTGCCATATTCTTTGGCGGTCTTTGAAGTTTTCTTACTCACGAAAACAATAAAGGTATCCGTACCAAGGAGATTTCCATGAAAGTGTTTCAGCAGTTTCTTCAACTCCTGACAGCTCTACTCCCTCTATCAAGCATACTACTGTCGTTGATTCTCACACCCACGTTTGCCTCAGCAGCCAATTCTGGAGATGTGGATCTCGACAATGACGGTCTGATCGAAATCGAAACCTTAGAAGAACTCAATCAGATGCGCTACAACCTTTTCGGTACCAGCCTTACCGATGAGTATGGCGATAGCAACAGCGAAGGTTGCCCCGCCTCCGGTTGCAAAGGTTATGAACTGGTGAATGATCTGGACTTCGATACCAATGGCAATGGAAAACTGTTTGATGATCCGTTCTGGAACAGTCGTCGTGGCTGGGAGCCGGTTGGCACTGAACAATTTCCATTCCAGGCTATCTTTGAAGGCAATCGTCATAAAATCGAGAATTTATATATTCATCGCACCGAGGAGGTCTGTACCGGTTTGTTTGGAGCAGTGATGGGGGTATCCATTCGAAACCTGAACCTGAGAGGACCGTTAGCCAAAATCTATGCCGGAAACAGAGCAGGAAGCCTGATTGGATGCATTGTCCAGGACGGTGACGAGAATATCATTGAAAACAACCATAGCAGTGTGAGTGTTTCCGGAGGCCACACCATTGGCGGCCTCATTGGCAACATTTTTACATCCTATTCAAACACCCAAATTATAAATAACAACGCCACCGGTGTGGTTCAGGGAGACAATAGCATTGGCGGTCTGATCGGCAATGCAACTGTATTTTCAAAAAACTCATTCCTCACCATCTCAGATAATTACAGATCCGGGGCCACGTATGGAGATACTGACGTGGGAGGATTGATCGGGCGTTACTCGACCGACCTCGGAGCGACTTCCACAGTCAGCTATGGGTTTGTCGATGGCCGTGTAACCGGTGTTGAAAATGTAGGTGGATTGATTGGAGAGGTTCACCTGGAGGCATTCCTTAATTTAAATATTGCCAACGTAACAACGTCCCACTCTTATGCCCGGGTTATCGCAAAAGGCAATAATGCAGGCGGGCTCATAGGGTTAGTTTCGATTACCGGAGAGGAGGATATTACCAGACTGTATATCAACACAAGCTCTGCCTCTGGCATGGTGGAAGGCATAGATTATGTCGGCGGTCTCATTGGCGCCCTGTACGCAAATGACACGATAAAACAGGAGAACACTTATGCTACTGGAAAAGTTCTTGGCAACCAATTTGTTGGCGGCCTGATAGGCTATATCGGTACCAGCGAATTCGCGCAGAATACGTTCAGGAATAATTATGCGACTGGCACGGTAAGAGGCAATAATGATACTGGTGGTCTGGTTGGTAACCTGTATGTCAGGGATGTCGGCGACTGGTATTCAAATGGATTTGTATATACATATGGAAACTATTGGGACACCGAAACCACCAGACAAAGTGACAGCGCAATCGGTGACGGCTACAGCAGTGCAGAACTCAAATGCCCGCAACAGCCGGACGATCCAACCTGCATGACTATACTCTATCATGGGTGGAGTCCCAGCATCTGGTATTTCGGAACCTCCAGCGATTATCCAAAACTACAGAGATAATCATCACCGTTAAGTCCTTCCAGTTCAGGGAGAACTACTTAATATACTAACTTCTGGAGAACCGCTGGCTGTTATCTTTATGCTGTCTCAGAACAAGCATAAGTCAGGGGCAGCGGTTCTCTTTCCAGCTCATAATGATTAACACTAAAAACCACGACTGGTATGTCATTGATAATATCCCCATAGCTATGGCGCTCATCAATGTGCCGGACAAAACGTTTGATAGGGAAAAGTAAAAGACAGTAAAAAGGACACCCAAAAAAAACAACACAGGACATCCATCTTAACTATTGATATTCACGCCAACAACCGGCACCATCCGATACTGTATATTTATCAGTATAAGGATGTATGATCATGACCCAATCAAGGAAATCGCAAATCTCACTTGAAGCCACGCCTTATTATCATTGTGTTTCCCGCTGTGTCCGTCGGGCGTTTCTGTGTGGAGTTGATGCCCTCAACCAGCTTATTTTAAAGCGGGTGTCCTGTTATATTCCAGCGAGACTATAAAAGAGAGACTTACAGCGACGGCCAAACGAAAGATTTTAAAATTGAAAAGCATAATAATTTCTCCACTGCTGCCCCATTTATCTCAGAGAAAGGATGGTCTTTATTCACTCAATAAGCTCACACAATACCGTTTGACCCATACAGCACACAAAGAGTCCGGATCTTTTCTTGTAATTACCAATCTCTCGTCGCGACCATCTCTTCCAAATCTGCATTATCAAAACCATAGGTTTTGGCAACGAGTTGAAATGCCATTGCAATGTCATCCCTGGCGGCGGTTTCGATTTCACTGCCACTGTCTTCAAAAGCTTGCTGAAGCTCATTGATCTGTTCAGTCGCCTGACAAGTGATGCAATACAGTGCCGGTAAATTTTCGGGTTGTCTTGTTTCAATATCGGCACATACGCCCAGAATAATATCTCTCAGCTTGTCTACCAGATGATTGGGAAAATAATCATCGCGATACATTTCCTGAAGCAGTGCATCTTTATCAATTTTCAATGACACAATCTTTTCTCCTTCCAACACTTGAGAATCAAAACAATTACCGACATTAATAAAACGGTTCAGGTACTCCGAGGCAATGATATTCCATCAGATTAAGCAATTTTATTTTCTATCAGCATTATAAAATTGCGAACACTGTAGTAACCTTGTTTTTTAATCCATGGCAATGATTTCAATGCCAATAACCCTGCATCCCATATTTCATTATTGTTTAATGCTTCAAAGGTTTGCTCGCCAGATACATTGCAAAAAAACAGCGAAACCATGACGGGTTGGTATTCAAAGACTCATTCTTAATGACCTGTGCGATAACAGGAAAAAATCCATCAGGAATCGTGGCATTAGTTTCGATACTGCCACGGGTGCCAATATTGCCGATAAACGCCGTATATTCTTTTCCATCGATATGCCAGTGTTCGATCAACACCTGATCCGGATCGGTTTGGCCCCAGAGCGAAGCAAGCAACACATGAAAAGAGTTAACACAGAAATTATGTAATGCGTCATTGATTGCACTACGACCCGAGCCAATACCTGCGAAACTCTCCGTAACGGTTCGTCGGTCCTCAAGTAATACTTCCACCTCCAGACAACCGTTTTGTTCTCTGGGATACCAGATCGCTCTGATCGCCGGTAGTTTGCCCAGGGGAACAATCCACTCGTTGCTGATTTGAAACGGTATTTCATGAGCAGACATCAATTCAGATAATTCTTTTTCAAGTGTTATTGGTTCCATGAAGTACCTTGTGGTTTAGAATATCCCTGCATTGCCAAAGTGGAATACTCTTCGGCCAAAATATTAATTTATGCGGTATTGCAAGATGGATAGTCTTTATTCTTTTTCATAGGGTATCGACATGAAATGAGACCCTGTCAGTGACAGAGCGTATGCCACATCTCAGCTACCGTTTTAATGCCCGGCAACCCGCAAACGGTCTTTAAAGGTCACCACCAGAATATCACGATAACCCTCCACGGCAGGATCGGTTTGCTGGATGGCGGTGACGCCGTGAAGAATTTCCCGGTCATTAACAATGGCCATGCTCAGAGGTTCGCACAGGGTAAATTCGTCGAGCAGGTTTTGACGGTGATCGAAGATCTGGCTGATGCCGCCTTCGACACCGTAGCGGTTGATCAGTACCATCATGACGAAATCGACCCCATCACTGTGCACGCCTTCGGGGGTCGGCAGGCCACGTTGATGATGGCTGGCCTCTATCCGAAACTGGTGAGCCTCAATGTGCCAGCTGGATTCGGGCGCCAGACGGGAAAAGATCCGGCATCCGGTGTTCATCACTGCGGCAAATATGCGGCTGCTTTTGACAACGTCGGTCATCGGCTCATAGTAACGCAGTATGCCACCGTTCAAGGGGTTGTAACTCAAACTCTGATAATGAGGTTGATGCGGTTCCGACCGCCAGGTTTCGGCACCGGGGTGAGCGCTGAAGGTGGCATGGCGACGACGACGATAATGACCACCGTCCGCCATGTAGGGATCCTCTTTCAGGTCATGCCAGCTGTCAGCAAACAATTGCCAGTCGTTCAGAGCCGCAGGGTCTTCGGCCAGCAACCATTGCTGCAAATCCTCTGCCGGCACGTGGGCATAATAATGTTGTTGCAGGATCTCCTGAAGATCATCGATCAGATCTGGATCGTCAACCGTATCGTCTCGCACCGGTTCAGTCATGGGGCTCGTCCATCATTGAGGAAAGCAGAGTGTATCAAGTTCTGTTCGGTTGTTGAAAAACATCCTGCATGGGTTCAAAAAATCCTGTCTGCCAGTTTCCGGCAACTGTGCGCCAACCGGATGATCACGTTACAATCCGTTGACTGGCCATAACTGCCAGACTGTAATCCCCGGAGACATTGAATGTCCAGATTGTTAATAACCGGCGCCCGCGCACCGGTGGCGTTGGAGATAGCGCGAAACCTGCATCGGCATGGGCATATGGTATTTACGGCTGATTCGTTACGTTTTCCGCTGGCAGCCAACAGCCGGGCGGTCAGCACTTATTATAAGATTCCGTCTCCCCGCGATGGCATAGCTGCTTATACCCGGGCATTGTTGGAGATCATTCATCGTGAGCACATTGACTACCTGATTCCCACCTGCGAAGAGATTTTCTACATTGCGTTTATTCGCGAGCGGTTAAGCCCTTACTGTCACGTCTGTTGCGGCGATTTTGATCTGCTCAGTCGTCTGCACAGCAAACTTGAAGTTCTTAACCTGTGCCGTGCACTACCCGTACAAATTCCTGCGACACAGGTCATCGATGATGTTAGCACGGTGACGGCAGAGGCCCTGTCCGGTCGGGTGGTCAAAGGGGAGTTCTGTCGTTTTGGCACGGGCGTGTTATTACACCCCACCCACAGACAGCTATGCCAACTGCGTCAGCAACTGCATGGGCGTCTGTTGTTGCAACAGAAACTCACCGGCAACGAGTACTGCAGTTATGCCATTGTGGTCAATGGTGAGGTATTTGCCGAGGCCATCTATCGCCCGACTCATCGTTTAACTTCAGCAGCCGGAATTTATTTTGAGCCGGTTGTTCATCCCGCCATTTCACAGTTTATTGCGGAATTTTGCCGTCATTATAAATTTGACGGACAGGTGGGTTTTGATGTGATGATTGTCGACGATCAAGTGTATTTACTCGAATGCAATCCGCGTTGTACCAGTGGTGTTCATCTGCTGGCGGAGATGGATCTGTTCGCCGCGTTTACGGGTACCCGGAAAGCCGAAGCGGTACTACAGCCAGCGATGATCACCCTGCCGATGTTGTTGATCGGCCTGCCACTGGCGCTGAAAGACCTGCGCCTGCGGCAATGGTACAGAGACTTTCGTCGGGCCAGGGATGCAATACAGCAAAAAGGGGACAAACCATTTCTGTTGTTCTCGCTACGGTCTCTGGGCGAGCTGATCATCAGAGCCTGGCGACAGCGATTGCCTCTTCGTCAGGCGTCAACTGTGGATATTGAGTGGGATGGAGAACCGATTTTATGATTTCTGTTATTCGACCTCCCCAAGCTGATGCCACCGATCCGGTTGATCGTTATTTGTCGGCATTCAGCGAAGACTCACCACCGATGATACAAAACGTGGAAGCCGGCTTTTCGGTGTGGTCGGGCGCTCACGATCTGGCACTGCCGGTCACAATCAATGATCATGAATATGATAACAGTTATGTCTGCTCGCCCTATACAGCACTGGTACCGTATTGCTTACAGGAGCTGTCGAAGCTGAATAATCCGTTGCTACGGGCCATGATCCGCAGGCTGATATTGTTGATGGCCGGAAGTCTGAAAAAACATCAGATCAATAAAGTGGTGCACGTTAATAACTGGTTATTATCCACTAACCTTTATATCGATGGCCTGGAAAACAAGACAGATCAACTGATTCAGCCATTTATCAGCAGGTATGACGATCACGCCTTAATCTTCAGGTCGTTAAATGAATTTGCCAATGCGCCATTGCTGTCCGGCTTTCGCGAAGCGGGCTGCCTGATCGTTCCGACCCGACAGGTCTATCTTTATGATCCGTCCCTGAAGGATTACTGGAATACTCATAATTACCAGATCGATCAACGCCTGCTGACCAAAACGTCTTATCAATATGTTAGCGGTAGTGCCATCAATCAGGACGACCATGCCCGTATCGTCGAGCTGTACAACATGTTGTATATACAGAAATATTCCCGCCATAACCCGCAGTTCACCACAAGATTCATCGAGCAAATCAGTCAACACCCTTACTTTCAGCTGGAAGGCTTCCGTAATGCCGATGGGGTGCTGGATGCCGTGGGCGGGCGCTTCAGCATTAGTCACACCACGACCTTGCCGATTGTCGGTTATGACACGACCAAACCCCAAAAACTCGGCCTTTATCGTATGGTGCTGATGTCAACCATGCAGCACGCTCATCAACAGGGTTTGTGTTTCAATGCCAGTTCCGGTGCCGCCGGTTTTAAACGCTTGAGAGGGGCAGTGCCGATGATTGAATATTCTGCCGTGTATGTCCGCCACCTGCCCCGCGCCAGACAACGTATCTGGCATCGGCTGGCGTTTATTTTGAACCGGTTGTTTGTGCCGGTCATGCAGAGATATGAGTTATGAGCATAACCTTAAGCGGCCCACCATGGACCGCTGTCATCGCGGCCAAAACACTGAAGCGCAAACCGTTATCGATCCATTTTCAACAGCAGCCTGTCGTATTGTTCCGCTCTGATGACCGTGTCGCGGCTTTGCTTGACCGCTGTCCTCATCGAGGCGCGCAATTGTCCACCGGCAAAATATGTGGCACTTCGTTGCAATGTCCATATCATGGCTGGCAGTTTGATATTTCCGGTCATCAGACTGGTTTTCCCGGAGTGCCCGCAACAGGAAAATGTCCGGCCTTCAGCGTCAAAGCCTTTGAGGCGATGGAAGAGGGTGGATTGATCTGGCTGCGCGAACAGGTACCGGGTGCGGATTCCGCAAAGCGCTTTTTGCCGGAAGTCCATCATTCACATACCTGCTTCACCGTCACAACGTCGATCAATGCGAAGCTGGTCGATGTTGCCGAAAACTTTCTGGATGCTCTGCATACACATTTGATTCATCCAGGCATTGTCCGCTCCCGGAACCGCCAAAGGCATGCGTGCGATGTCAGCGTGACTCAGGTGGAGGATGGTTATCAGGCTTTATATGTGGAAACAAAACAGCAGTCAGGATTGGTCAGTCGGTTATTCGGGCAACATATCCGCCATAGCATCGGCCGGATACGACACCCTGGCATTGTGGAAATAGAATACCATTCAGATAATGGCATAGAACTGTCGGTGGTGATCTATCTGCGACAAGAAACCGAGCAGTGCTGTCAGCTGATTGTCCGTAACTATTTTCGCCGCCGGATGATTCCGGGCTGGTTGCAGCAGGCGGTGCTGGCGCCGTTCCTGTATTTGACCTTGAAGCAGGATAAACACATTCTGGAATCAAGCGCCCTTCACCTGAGCCGCTATCCGGATTTTCAGCCCATCATCAGCCGTTATGATGTCATGCGTCCCTATATCGAAAAGGCCCTTAAAGGCCAGATTGATGACACCTACGAACGATTGCAGCTGATGCTGTGAAGGAAAACGGATCAGGCGTCCGTTTTCCCTTCTCCATCTTTAAGGCTGGTTTCCAGCGCTTTTAGCTGTTCAGAAATATCCTGTATTTTTTTCTGGGTCTTTAAATCAATATCGATTTTACGATCCATACTGCGTACCAATGGATACAGACTGTTTTGCCAGGTATCGGCCAGTACTGAGAGAATATTTTCCAGTCCGGGCATCGGTGGTGCGGTGACATTCAAATGCGGTTCCAGTTTCACTTCCGGTGCCTGTTGGTTGAACTGGCTCAACAACGCCAGCAGATTTTGCTGGAAGCCGGCATTTTGCTGTATTTCCTGCAAACGTGCCTGTTGTTGCTGCTGTTGGGCATCCTGACCGAGACTGATGTGCTGATTGAGATGCTGCATGCCTTCCACCAGATCCACCAGTTGCGCCACGACCCGACCACCGATATCACCATCACCGCCCATGGCTTTGTTGCGCTGAAAATCTTTTTTGATCTGTTGCCAGCGTTGCTGCTGCTGGTCAGTCATGTGATTGCGCAATTCTGCGAGTTTGAGCAGGTTTTCTTCGGCACCGGAGGTCAACAGCTGCGATTCACCGAGGTAATGATCATCGATCATCTGCATCAGTTCACCATGATTCATGACCGCAGACACTTTTTCGGCCATCTTGTTCATGTTCCGGTAACTGCCCTGCAACTTGAACGAGGGTTCGGTGCGGTAGCGATCATCCTGAGCCGCAGAGGCGATGTATTGCTGATTGATTTTCAACACCACATCCTGAATGACAAACAGCTTTTGCAAGACCGTTTTCATTTCATTCAACTCGGCACCACTGTAAGGATATTTGAGGTCCGTCGCGGCAATGGCTTCACCGCCGGCCATGGCAATAATTTTATATACATCGTCCATTTCCCGGGTCGCCAATGGTGCCAGCACGGAGTTGGAGGTCAGGGAGTTTTCGATATAACTCAGTGCAAACTGTTCGTCCATGCCGCCGAGAATATCACCGAGGTTATAAATATCTGCCCGGTTGGCAAGCATGTCCGGCACTTTAAATGCTTCGCCGGATTCGGTATAGGGGTTACCAGCCATGACCACGCAGAACTTGCGACCGCGCATATCGTAGGTTTTGGTCTGGCCTTTCCAAACCCCTTCAATACGCCGGGTGCCGTCACACAGGGAAATGAATTTTTGCAGAAATTCGGCGTGAGTATGTTGAATATCGTCGAGATACAGTATGACGTTATTGCCCATTTCCAAGCCGAGGTTGAGTTTTTCCAGTTCCTGCCGGGCAGTGGCATTGGGTGCCTGGGCCGGATCAAGAGACAATACATCATGACCCAGAGATGGACAGTTGATCTTCATGAAGATCAACCCGAGTCGGTTGGCCACATATTCCATCAAGGTGGTTTTACCGTAGCCGGGCGGCGAAATCATCATCAACAGACCCATGAGGTCGGTCCGCTTGTTCTCACCCACGGTGCCCATTTGTTTGGCCAGGTTGTCACCAATCAATGGCAGGTAGGATTCATTGATCAGGCGGTTACGCACAAACGAACTGAGGGGACGGGGTTTGAATTCATTCAACCGCAGCTTACGCCGTTCGGTTTCAATAATGTCCTGCCGCAACTGCAGGTAACGATGATAACCAGGCACCACCTCCTGCTGGTGAGCGCGCAGCCGTAACATAAAGCCATCGACGGAAAAGCGCAGGCATTGCTGATCCATAGTCGGGTGATCACCGAGCAGGCCGGATACTTCGAGTTCCAGATCAGTCTGTGTAGGCCGGCGTTCAATACGTTCCCCGGCATTCAACAGCGCCACCGCTTCCGGCACATAGCGTTGAAGATGCGTCAATTGTCTGCGTTTTACCATGGCGGTCAGCCAGGCTTCGCCAAGCTTCCAGCGTTCATGAATGACACCGTGCAGTTGTTCCTGGGCACTTTGGTAGGTGCGCCAGCTGGCTTCATCCAGAGAGCGGCGGAATTCGTCGATCAACCGCTGAGCGTACTGGCTGCCGATAAACTCCAGCCGTTCACGACCCAGTTCGGCCACCAGATAGGCGGCACTTTGCTGTTGTTCGAGGCTGGAAAATGCCATGGGATACTGTTCCAGAAAGTCGGCCAGATGTTGGCTGACTTCCTGTTCGAGATTGCGAATGGCGTCCTGGTCACCATACAGCTGTTGCAACAGCGCTGCCGATTGGGCACGTTGCTGCCAGGTGGCGGCCAGTCCGCTGAGTTCATCGATACGGGCCCGCCCGGGTAACACTTTCTGAGTACCTAGTGGCTGGATCAGGTTGGCCCAGTATATTTGCGCCAGCGCCCGCGAGCGTGGATTGAAGACCAGCAGATCGGCACTGTCCAACGCCGGAATCAGCTGCCGCAGTATTTGTGCGGCATCCACATCGTGTACACCTTTCTGATAACCTTCCCGGTAACGCGGGGTGGCGAAATCACGCACCAGCTTCAGCAGCCGGTCCTCATCGAGCAGCGCCTGGGCGAGCGCTTCACGGTCAAATTCAACACCTTCCTCGGCAGCCTGAAGCACCAGCAAGGCCAGATATTCCGACCGGTAAACCTGTTTCGATTCGGAGATCAGTGACATGTCCCAGTAGGGCTTGAGTGCCTCAAGCTCCGGATTTTCGACGGTTTCAAAATACTGGGTTCCGGCCAGGTGAAAACAAAGCCGGCCGTCACGGGGCAGCATGGTCAGATCCAGTTCCTGAGTATTCACGCTGAAGCGATGGCGTGGCCCCAGTTTGATGACATTACCGCCATCTTCATAGATATCGGATTTGTCCCGCAGTGATCGCAGCGCCTGTTCGCTGATGCCTTTCAGGCGCGATTCGATGTCGTCTGCGTTAACACTGCTCTCCAGTTCACGCAGCCGCTCTATGGATTCTTTGGCTTTCTGCACCAGTACATCGGCAGCGAAAAAGGTGTTCAGTTCTTCCGCATCGGTAAACTTGAGCGCCCGCCGTTCGATACTGGCGAGAATACGACCGGCACCATCGACAATGGTTTGCGCCCGTCGTTGCCGTTCGTCCAGCAACTGTTGTTTATGACTTTCAAACGACTCATAAACTTCTTCACGTTTCTCCATGATGTCGGCGAGAAACTGATCATAGTCACTGAACTGGCTTTCCAGTTCCTCCAGCTGCACCAGCAGCCGTGACAGTTGTTCGTCACAGCGTTCTGGCGTAGTGGCCTGCCCCAGCGCATTGGTAATACTTTGGGAGAATAATTTGAATTGCGCGCCAAACTGCGCCACGGCTTCTGCAGAACCGACATTTTTCCGTTTATTGGCTGCCCGTGCACCGGACTGATTGAGACGCGCATAGACATCAGAAATGGTATCGATGATGCGGGTACGAACATTGGCATCGGCCACTTTCAAGGTGGCCATCAGTTCAGAGAGCAGATCCAGCCCGGATGTCATACCGGTAATGGTTTCAATCAACGGTTCAAGCACGACCAGTGTTTCTGCAGTGTCGATATCTGCATTGATCTGGTCAATTTTTTCCAGATACGGTGCGAATGCCGCTTCTCCCTGGAGAAACTCAACGGTACGCTCACTCAACTCGTTCTGGGCTTTGACCAACTGATTATCAAGCTCAGCGATACGTTTGGTATCGATATAACGCAGCTCACGGATGGTGGTCAGGTGACCACGCTGACGGCGCAACTGATCCAGGGCAATCACATATTGTTCTGCTGACAACCAGTTATCGGGACGTGCGGCACGCAGGATCTCCTGCTGTTTTGTTTCTGCCTCTGCCATGGTTTTGGCGGACTGACGGCGAATGGATTCGACTTTTTCAAATTCATCGATGACCAGTTCAGCGGTCGTGGAGACTTCTTTCAGCAGGCTGGCGATGTCAGATACATCTGCCTGTTCGATCCAATAGTGATGATCGAAAAACTTCTTGCTGCTGACACTGAGTTCTTCATAAAGCCGGGCCGATATGCTCTGGTTCCGGATCATTCTGACCAGGCTGTACAGATCGGAAATACCCCGCACCAGCTCGGAATTGCCGATACGGCCATAAAAACTGTTGGAGGGTGGCGTCTGACTGGCGAACTCTTCACTGACAAACGGAGTCGTCCAGATCTGCATCGGATGCACCCGGGTGGGCTCGCCATCGGCGGAAAAAATCACCAGAGTGCCGTCTTCACTGAGGGCATAACCGTGCCCCAGAATTGGATTCTGAATGGCCTTGTCAATGAGGTTGTAACCCAACAGACAGACCTGCCCGTTCACTGGCTCATAGAAGGCATACAACACATCCTCACCATTGGGAGAACGAATCTGGCGTTTGAACTTAAGCCCCTGAATTTCTTCATCGAAGGTTTTGTATTCACCGTTCTGTAGATAATAGCCGCCGGGAAAAATGATGCCGTGGTCTTCAGGCAACTGGATACATGACTGACCAATCGCATCGATGCGCAGCACCTTTTCGGTCAGGGTGTTAAACACCAGGTAGCGCCATTTTTCTTCCTGATACGGCAGAATCTTCAGCAGTACCAGATCGCCAACAACGGCGTAAAAGATTTTGGCATCGTCGATGGATTGGGTACCCACCTCCACCGGTTCACGATAAATACCCAGGCCATTATCAGTATTGTTTTCCACCTTGATGGTCAGATCACCATTGATGGTTTCCACAAACACTTTATCGGCAATATTGATATGTGGGTGCCGGCCTTGAACGGCATCGTCGCGAGTGGTTTCATGCCATTCGAAATCGAAGGCTGAAGGCAGTTGGATATCACGCTCACCACGATTATCGATGTATTTGACCTCACGGCCATCAGCGGAAACAGCCCAGCGAAAAACCCGAATATCCTCAAGTCGTTCGCCAATTTGAAAACCGGCCAGTAATTTTCCGTCTTTAACCGTCAGTTCCAGCAGCCGTGCATGTTTATAGTAACGATAGAGTTCATCAAAATCGTTGACAAAGCTGCGGTCGGCCAAAAATGTGCCTTCTGCAGAAACAGCTTCAACATCCTGTTCACTACCCTGGCCCTGCAACTTGAATAATGCAAAAACGTCATCGACGCGGGTTTCTTTTTTCAGGCCGATGTAAACGTTATAGCCAAATAACATCCACTCACCAACCTGAACCATGTCGCGCGGAATACAGTTATTTTCCGTTCTGACCCGGACACGGGCAGCCACTGACATTTCTGAGGAGCCGAACTCCTGCAGTCGGTTGTCATTTAACTGTCGGGTAAGCTGTTCGAGCTGACGCCCCTGATCCAGTAAACGTTTGCGAATGACTTCATATGCCCCACCTTCTGCGACCGCTGATTCTGTCAGATGGGTTTCGGTCTGATCGGTTTCTGGTTGTTGAGCCATGGTGTGATTCCAAATTCCTTGTTTTGACTGAAAAGTTGCCAGGGCGGACAAACGTCCGACCCCGCAGTTCCAGGCCCGGAGGAAAGATCCGGAGCAAGACTCCGGAAACGGCTCCAAAGAGCCACAGACCTGGAACAATCAAGCGGTTTTCCTGCGAAAACCTGTAAGAGAGGAGGTTTTAGTTCAACTTCTCATCTTTGGGTTTCTCAGCAAACACTCTGCTTTGCATCAGTTTCTCCATGAGTGTGGCCACTACGGTGCTTTTTGATGCCAGTCCATCGACGGCTTTACCAAGAGACAAGGATTTGGCGAAGTTATCAAAGAAGTGTTCTTCACCACCAACGATATCAATATTGGCTTTCTCAAGGGCTTTGGCCAGAACATCGGCATTATCACGGGCAATTTCCTTGCTCGCGTCAATACTGGCCATGGCTTCCTGGAGCGCCGTTTCCAGCGACATACGGAATTCTTCATGTTCACGGGCCTGGTCACTCATGCTGCCCATGGCACTGAATTTCTCAACCAGACCTTCGGCTTCACCTTTGAATTTCTCACGGATAACTTCGGCTTCGGCCAGACCGATTTCTTTCTGAGCACTGGCTTCTGAACGACCTTTGGCAGCAATAACTTCTGCTTGGGCCATACCGGTACCACGCTGGGCACTGGCTTCTGCATCACCTTTGGCGGCGATGATTTCGGCTTCGGCCATACCCGCTTCACGACGGGCTTTGGCTTCCGCATCACCTTTGGCGGCAATGATTTCAGCTTCGGCCATACCGGCATCGCGCTCGGCTTTGGCTTTGGCATCACCTTTGGCGGCAATGACTTCAGCATCCACCAGACCCACTTCACGCTGCGCTCTGGCTTCGGCTTCGCCTTTGGCGGCCACAACTT
Source organism: Gynuella sunshinyii YC6258 (assembly GCF_000940805.1). Lineage (GTDB taxonomy): Bacteria > Pseudomonadota > Gammaproteobacteria > Pseudomonadales > Natronospirillaceae > Gynuella > Gynuella sunshinyii. The sequence continues at coordinate 6,286,518 of NZ_CP007142.1, forward strand.
TGGCTGCTGCCAGTCCTTCTTTTTCGGAAGCATCGGCTTTGGCTTCGCGCACCTTGGCTTCGGCCAGACCATGAGCGGCTTCTTCAGCCTGTACACCTTCGGCCATTTTCTTCTTGCCATCGGCTTCTTTGGCGGCTTTTTCCAGCTCGGCCTGAGCCATGGTGGTGACTTCCTGAGCCCGGAATTTGGCGGCCTGTTCGTCGGCTTCCGCCGCTTTCACCTGTTTGACTTTCTCTTCTTCGGCCTTGGCTTCTGCAGCCAGTACCTGCACCTGTTTGCGACGATCTGCTTCAGAGACCTCACGAACCTCTTTGATGCGCTCTTCTTCCACTGCCACGGTTTTGTCTACCGCGATACGCTCGCGAATAACATTGGCAATTTCTTTCCTTTCAACTTCAACTGCTTTCTCAGCTTCGATACGCTGCAATTCCACTTCCCGCTCACGGGCAACGATTTCGAGATCACGGGCGCGGGTGACTTTTTCCTCTTCAATGGCAATCGCCCGCAGACGGTTCTGTGTCGCCACTTCGATTTCGCGCTGCTGGTTCTCGCGCTGCACAGCCAGATCCTGTTCAACAGAGATATTGGCAGACTCGGCTTTTTTCCGTTCCTCTTCCTGTACCCGTTTGGTTTCTGCGGTTTCGCGTGCACGAATGGTGGCGATTTCGCGTTCCTGCCGGGCTTCGGCATCTGCCTGCTGACGTTCCAGCTCCAGCATTGCCTCGGTGGTTTCCACATTCTTTTTCTTGATCGCCAGTTCTTCATCACGCTCCAGTACGTTGGTACGAACGTTCTGCGCGGCGGTCAGTTCGGTGATTTTCTTGATACCTTCGGAGTCAAGGATATTGCTTGGATCCAGCGCACCTTTGGGAGTCTGTTCCAGGTAGTCGATGGCAACGTCTTCGAGCACATAACCACTGAGGTCATCACCAATGACCTGAATGATTTTTTCACGGAATTCGATGCGATTTTCGAACAACTGCACAAAGTCAATCTGCTTACCGACGGTCTTCAGTGCTTCTGAAAATTTGGCGGCAAACAGTTCGTATACGGCATCGCGGTCTGATGCTCGCTGAGCACCGACGGTCTTGGCCACCCGCAGCACATCTTCAGCGGTTTCATTAACACGCAAATAGAAGGCGACGGTGATATCGGCCCGCATGTTGTCTTTACAGATCAGACCTTCCTTACCACGACGATCCACTTCCAGGGTAATCAATGAAATTTTCATCAATTCCTTTTTGTGAATGACGGGCAGGACCAGACCACCGGTAAACTTGACCTTGGGCTTGGAACTCAGATCGTTGATGATCAGCGCAGTACCCTGGTCAACCTTGTGATAAAAGGCTTTGATCAGCAGGCCGATGCACAACACGACTATAATGGCGATGCCTATGGCCGCCATTACAAAGCCCATACCCGATAAATCGGCGAAAAACCCCATTAGATTTACTCCTTGTTTGTGGAAAACGTTACCGTATTAATGATGTGCTGATTGTTTCAACACGCCGTTAAATTCCTGTTCCGAGATCACCCGGAAAATATTCTGAGCTTCGACATATTCCAACAGCACCACTCGATCGCCTTTGACAAACGTCTCGTCATTCATAGACCTGACTTTGAGGATCAAACCGGCACCACCATCGTTGAAAAAGGCCTCTCCAAATGTTGCGTCCACGCGACTGGTTCGCACCACAGCGATCTGGCCGGTCAGATGTTTGGCCATATCCTGGTAGGGATCGCTGAATATTTTGCGCAGTGGACGAATAATCATTGCAGAGGGAATAGAAGCAAGATAAAGGGAACACAGAAAAATGATCAGACCCAGCAGGTAATGCACAAGCCCCTGACTGGCAATCGGGTTGAGAATGTAATGAACCGCCAGATAGCTGATGATCCAGCCGAACCATGATAACAATGAGATGACAATGGTCAGCGGAACACCATGAAGACCAAATCTGGACAGGATACCTGCCAGCGACATGTTGGCATCAGCACCATCTGCTGAGCCGTTGCCGTCGGGAAGGTCGACATCAATATCCACAACATCCAGATCGATCAGCCCCAATACCGCAATCAGCCAGAAACACAGGCTCACCCCAAGAAAGAAGGTAAAAATAACGGTCGGGAAAGATCCTATGTTCTGATAAAAAGGATCCATTTTGCTGCTGAGAAAAATAGCGAACACCTTTATCTCCTGATAATGATTGTATCCCTTCGGCCAACTGCATGGTGAATCTGACTACGGGCCATTTCACACTGACAGGCTATCGATATCGCTGATATTGTGAGACTTCAGTCACATTTTTGTCTGACTGAAAATGTACGGCATGCTTACCGTCGCAGTACGGCACCGATATCAACGAAGGACGCAATTAAACTGTATTTCGTTTAAAACTAAAACCCGAAAATCGTGAAAATTTTCAGGTTCATTTATTCCAGCCGGAACAACCGTGTATTTTCTTCCTGTTCACTCGCCAGCCGGCCCAGCGCATTAATATGTTCGAGATTGTCACTGGCACGCCTGGCCACCTCTTCGGCATTGGCAAAAATATCATTGATATGACTGGCCACATCGGTGGAAATCTGCTGCTGCGATTCCGCCGCCTGGTTCATCGATAACACCATGTCCTGCACTGCTGATAATTTTTCACTGATGGTTTTGAGAGAACCATCGGTCGCTTTGGCTTTTTCCACCATCTCGTCAATGCGTCCTACATTCTGATCCATGTGTTCAACCAGCTGATTCGCCAGCGTTTGTAACTGATTGACAACATTGTTGATTTCCAGAGTCGACTCCTGGGTTTTAATTGCCAATGCCCGCACTTCATCAGCCACTACGGCAAATCCTCTGCCCTGTTCGCCGGCCCGGGCGGATTCAATCGCGGCATTCAAAGCCAACAGGTTAGTCTGCTCGGCAATCTTGGCAATCATGGTGACCGCTTTTTCGATTTGCCCGGAGTGTTGCTGAAGGCCAGCCGACATCTGCTGGGCAGAACCGATATTACCGCGAAAGCGGTTAATCAGTTCATTGGTGTTAAGAATACTGTTGATACTGTCTTCGGTTTCGCTGAATAACTGTTTGATTTCTGCCAGAGCCAGTCCCGAGGATTCACACACCGCCTGGGTGGCCTGTTCCATCTGACCGGAGGAAGCAGCGATGTTTTCTGCACTCTGATGCTGGGCGTCCAGGCGAATCTTCAGCCCCTCATCCCGGGTCAGACTGTCTTTAACCAGCTCACCGATATTTCTGGATTTATCGATCAGCGCCCGTAACAGTTGACTCAGATTGGCAACCAGCTCATCGATGCCCTGACCAATATCACCCAGTTCATCCTGTGATGAGAGTTTCAGCCGATGACTCAGATCGCCCTGGCTGGTCAGGGCCAGGAACCCCAAAATACTGTTCATGGGTTGACGGATTTTTCTGATCAGCCAGACAGTCAGGATCACTGAAAATATCACCGATGCCAGCACAGTTATGACGATAATATTTTTGGAATGACTGTACAGCTGCTTCGAATCTGCCCGATTTTGCCGAAGATCAGCGTTTACTACGATATCCACCTGTGCACTGGCGCTGACGATCTGATTGGCAATCTGCGCCAGCTGGATCATGTTTTCGATATTGCGCTGTTGCAGTTGTAATACCGACAGCCGTTGAGCCATCAGGCCCTGCGGGTCATTAACCGTTTTAGTCAACATGGAAACATACGGCGCGTATTTCTCAAATATGATGGCGGACCCCTGCTCAATGGTCTTATAACGGTTCTGAATGAGCATTATCGTCGAGCTGGCACTCTCGATGGTTTCCTGCATGGCTGAGACGTCGTTGATCTGATCCAGTCGGGCCAACTCATTACGCAGCAGGTTGATCTTATCGGCGATGTATTTCTGATTACCCGGTACGGTTTTTTCTTCCGCGGTCAGCTCCTGATAGCCTTTGCGGGCCAGTACTTCGATGACCCGGTCGACCACTTTCATGTCCATGGAAAAGTTCAGCCAGACCTTGCTGTATTCTTCGGCCGCCAACGCATATTGCTGCCGGCTCTGTAACAGCGACTGGCGATCACGCATCTGCGCTTCAGCAATCCGGACCATGTTTTGTACGATGACATCGAGTGCGTCCAGTGCTCCGCTAAAGCCCTCTGACAACAAACTGAAATCACGCAGCTCGGTAACCCGCTGCTGATATTCCTGATAAAGCGTTTGAAATTCGTTCTCATACTGACTGAGCTGATCGGGTCGATATTCAGCATAGTGCTCCGAAACAAGACGATTCATACCCGCCATAGCCATAGACAGTTGCTTGTTCTGATCCAGCACCGGAATGACAGTGTCGTTAATATGATCAATATTATTGTTCATCGAACTCAAAGCATTGAGTGCCTGCCAGGCCAAAAACAATAACAATGCAATAACAATGGCGAAGCCGGCGGTCGTTCGGTTTACAACTGTGATTCTCATTTTTATACCCGAATGTTAATTGTTGTTCTGGCCCAAAACGATCTTTTCAGTATAGATGCTCACGACAGCCTTTGTTGGCCCATTACCCATTTATCGGCCAAGCAATTGACTTCTGTAAGTCCACACTCGTAGACTTGCCCACAACTCTCGGGGAGCCTTGTCCCATGACATGGCTGAGACGCGCAAGCGGACCCGTTGAACCTGATCCGGTTAATACCAGCGTAGGGAAGAGTCAGTCCGTGAAACTCATGCACTTCATATCAGGTTTCATAGGCCGATCCTCAGGTATTAACAAACCAGAGGAGGCAATATGAACCAAGATACCCGTAGTTTTCCCACCACCGTCAGCCGCGATTCATTACCCGGCAGTCGTAAAATCCACGTACCCAGTCCTTACGATCATGGTGTTTCCGTCCCGATGCGGGCCATTGATCTGAGCGATCATTCCACCGTCACCGTCTATGACAGCTCCGGGCCTTACACCGATCCCCAACAGGCAATTGATATCCATCGCGGTCTGCCGGCGGTAAGAGCGGAATGGCTGGATCAGCGCGGCGATGATGAGGCTCACACGGTGACTGCCGGTGATCGCGACACGGAAAAGTTTCCGATCTTTGCCCACCCCCGCATCGTCCGACAGGCACGGGAGGGCGCTAATGTCAGCCAATTGCACTATGCCCGGCGCGGTATCATTACTGCCGAAATGGAGTATGTCGCGGTACGGGAAAATCAGAACCGCGAGCAGTTACGCAGTCAGTTCGACACCGATGAACGCCGGCAGCGTCTGGCCGGACAATCATTTGGAGCCCGACTGCAACCCATAACTCCCGAATTCGTGCGCGCAGAAATTGCCGCCGGTCGCGCCATCATTCCAGCCAATATCAATCATCCGGAACTGGAACCGATGATCATAGGACGGAATTTCCTGGTAAAAGTGAATGCCAATATCGGGAACTCAGCTCTGAATTCCAATATTGCCGAAGAAGTGGAAAAGATGGTCTGGGCCACTCACTGGGGCGCGGATACGGTTATGGATCTTTCCACCGGACAGGACATTCATGAAACCCGCGAATACATCATCCGTAATTCTCCAGTCCCTATCGGTACTGTGCCGCTCTATCAGGCGCTGGAAAAGGTCAACGGTGTGGCGGAGGATCTCAATTGGGAAGTCTTTCGTGACACCCTGATCGAACAGGCAGAACAAGGGGTTGATTACTTTACCATTCACGCCGGCATCCGCCTGGCGGATATCCCCAAAACCGTGGATCGGGTCACCGGTATCGTCTCACGCGGCGGATCAATTATGGCCAAGTGGTGTATTGCCCATCATCAGGAGAGCTTTCTGTACACCCACTTTGAAGACATCTGCGAGATCATGAAACGCTACGATGTCAGCTTTTCCCTCGGTGACGGGCTGCGCCCGGGTTCCCTGGCCGATGCGAACGATGAGGCCCAGTTCAGTGAACTGATTACTCTGGGTGAGCTGACCAAAGTCGCCTGGAAACATGATGTGCAGGTGATGATCGAAGGGCCTGGTCATGTGCCCATGCATCTGATTCAGGAAAACATGGACATGCAACTGAAGCATTGCCATGAAGCGCCGTTTTATACGCTGGGGCCACTGACAACCGATATTGCACCCGGTTACGATCATTTCACCAGTGGTATCGGCGCGGCGATGATCGGTTGGTTTGGTTGTGCCATGCTGTGTTATGTCACCCCCAAAGAACATCTGGGACTGCCCGACCGGAACGATGTCAAAGAAGGCCTGATCACGTACAAAATAGCCGCCCATGCGGCGGATGTGGCCAAGGGTCACCCCGGTGCCCGCTACCGCGATGACATGCTGTCCAAGGCCCGCTTCGAGTTTCGCTGGGAGGATCAGTTCAACCTTGGTCTTGATCCGCTCAGAGCCCGACAGTATCACGATGCCACCCTGCCCAAGCAATCGGCCAAAACCGCGCACTTCTGCTCCATGTGCGGCCCTAAATTCTGTTCCATGAAGATCACCCAGGACGTCCGCGATTTCGCACAACAGGGCATGCAGGAAAAATCCCGCGAGTTCCTCGATGGTGGCAGTGAGATTTACCTTAAGGACGTTGCCGGGGAAGCATCATCATGAATCACATTGCCATCGTGGGTGCCGGCCTGATTGGCCGGGTCATGGCCTGGCAGTTACTCCAGGCCGGTCAGCGGGTGACTCTGTTTGACCGGGATCGGATCGACGGCGACGAGGCTGCCGCATATACCGCCGGCGGGATGATCTCGCCGTTATCGGAGATTGAAGTACTGGAACCGGCATTACTGCAACTGGCCAGACAGTCTCTGCAACTATGGCCGGCGTTGGTGGATTCACTGGGTCAGGAGGTGGATTACCACAATCACGGCTCGCTGATCGTCAGCCATCCTCAGGATGCCGCTGCGCATCAGCGTTATCTGAGGCAGTTACAGCAACACACCGATCCGGCTGCGGCAGAATACTCCTGGCTCAACGCCAGCCAACTGAGTCAGCAGGAACCGGAACTGCTGCCGGGTTTCCAGCAGGCGGTGTTTTTACCGGGTGAAAGCTGGGTCGATCCGGCCCGGCTGATGCCAGCGCTGGCAGAGCGCATTCTGCCACTTTGCGAACACTGGCACAGTGGCTGCGAAGTCACGGCCATCGAGCCTCATACTGTCATCTGTGGGTTGGACAGCCACCGCTTCGATCTGGTGATCGACTGTCGTGGTATGGGTGCCCGGGAAGACCTGCCGGGGCTGCGCGGCGTGCGTGGTGAGGTGGCGCGTTTCCATGCTCCGGACGTCAGACTGACGCATTTGATCCGGCTGATGCACCCGCGCTACTGTCTCTACATCGTGCCGCGTGCGAACCAGCGTTATCTGATTGGTGCCACCCAGATCGAAAGCGAGGATCGCGGACCAGTCACCGTGCGTTCGGCGCTGGAGCTGCTGTCGGCGGTGTACAGCCTGCACAAGGGATTTGCCGAAGCCCGCATAGAGGCATTCAAAACCAACCTGCGTCCGGCCATGCCGGATAACCAACCACTTTTGAGTCTGCAATCCGGACTGATGCGCATCAACGGGCTGTTTCGCCATGGTTTCATGCTGGCACCGGCCATCACCACGCAGGCTCTGCAACAGCTTCAACAGCAAGGTTATCTATGAACATTATCGTCAACGGCAAACAAGAACAGATAACAGAGCATGAAAATCTGCAGCAACTGCTTGAGCGTCAGGGCCTGAGCAGCGGTTTTGCAGTCATGCTGAACCGACAGCTGGTCACCCGCAGCGAGTACGCCAATACCCGGTTTGCGGATCAGGACCAGGTGGACATCATCGTTCCGATGCAGGGAGGCTGATATGTGGCAACTGGCAGATAAAACCCTGGACAGTCACTTACTCATTGGCACAGCCCGCTACCCGTCACCGGAGATCATGATCGACGCCATTCGCGCCAGCGGTGCACAAGTGGCGACCATTTCCATCAAACGGCAGAATCCTCGTGAACGCGGCGGCGATCAGTTCTGGCAGCTGTTGTCGCAGCTGAAACTGCACCTGCTGCCCAATACCGCTCACTGTTATTCTGCCCGCGAGGCCATCGAGACGGCCATGATCGCCAGAGAGTTGTTCGACACCCACTGGATCAAACTGGAAGTGCTGGGCAGCGAGTATCAGCTCAATCCGGATCCATTTGCGCTGGTGGAAGCGGCCAAAGAACTCATTGCTCAGGGCTTTGAGGTGTTTCCATATTGCACTGATGATCTCGCACTGGCCGAGCGCCTGGTGAATCTCGGTTGCCGGATTCTGATGCCCTGGGCCGCTCCCATTGGTACTGGCAAAGGATTGCTGAATCCGTATGCGCTGACCATGCTGCGACAGCGCTTTGCGGACATCACGTTGATTGTCGATGCCGGTATTGGCGTGCCATCCCATGCAGCTCAGGCCATGGAACTGGGCTATGACGGCATTCTGCTCAATACCGCCGTGGCCCAGAGTCATGACCCGATCACCATGGCCAATGCCTTTGCCCACGGCATTGAAGCCGGTCGGCTGGCGAGAACCGCCGGACCGATGGCCGAACAGGACGTTGCCCATCCCTCAACACCGGCCATAGACCGTCCCTTCTGGCATCAGGAGCCTTAAATGCAACCGCAGATATTATGTCTGGCCGCCACCGACAGCAGCGGCATCGCCGGCCTGAATATGGATATCCGCTGTGCCAGCGCGCTGAACGTTCACGCCCGCACGGTGGTGACCGCAACCAGCAGTCAGAATCACCATGGCCTGCTGGACCTCAATCCGGTTCCGGACGACAGCTTTATCAGCCAGCTGCACAGCCACGACGGGGCACCAATACAGGCCATTAAAATCGGTGTCCCTGGCCATGTCCGTCAGCTCTCGCTAACCGCTGACTGGCTGGCCCAACAGCAACGGCCGGTGGTTCTCGATCCGGTATTGACGGCCACTCTGGGCGGAGATTTCTACGATGCACAAGTACTGGCCGGGCTGCGTCAAACGTTGTTACCTCAGGTCACCCTGATCACGCCAAACATTCCGGAAGCCGAACGCTTATGCGATAGCCGGATTCTGACACCGGACGACATGGTCACTGCGGCAAAACAGCTCCTGGAATTCGGCATTCAGGCCGTCCTGCTCAAAGGAGGGCACATGAATGGTCCGTTCTGTTGCGACTATTATGTCGATCAGCAACGCGCTTTCTGGTTGCGGACAACCCGATCCAACGCCAGCAATCAACGTGCTACCGGTTGCCTGCTATCAACCGCTATTGCCTCGGCCCTGGCCCTCGGGTACTCCCTTGCGGATGCTGTGGTGATCGGCAGGATGGCCATCAGTCAGGGTCTGCGTCAGAGTTATGGTCTGACACAGCAGGCCGGTCCGGTCCGGATCGATCATTTTCCCGATCATCCGCAGGATCTGCCGGAACTGTTCGACCACTATTCCGAAGCTACGGTCAGTCCATTTCCGGAATGTGGTCGCGATCTTGGCCTGTACCCGGTAGTCGATGATGTCCGCTGGATTGAACGACTGCTGCCCCTTGGAATCCGGACCATTCAGTTACGTATCAAGGATCAACCGCTCGCACTGGTAGAGCCACAGATCCGTCAGGCAATCGCACTCTGCCGTAACAGCGATTGTCGGCTGTTCATCAATGACTACTGGCAACTGGCCATAGAACATAAAGCCTACGGTGTGCACCTGGGCCAGGAGGACCTGAGCGATGCCAACCTTGCTCAGATCAGGGCCGCCGGGCTGCGTCTTGGCATCAGCAGTCATTGTCATTATGAAGTGGCCCGGGCCAGAAGTCTGAAGCCTTCCTACATTGCCAGCGGTCCAATCTATCCGACCACGTCCAAAATCATGCCCTGGCAGCCGCAGGGTATCGAGGGCCTGAGTTATTGGCGCAAACTGATTCCGCAACCGTTAGTGGCCATCGGTGGCATTCAGGGTGACCGCATCAAAGCCGCCCATCAGGCAGGTGCCGATGGCGTGGCAATGATTTCAGCCATCACCGCAAGCCCATCACCTGAGACAACCGTCAGACACTTGATGACCCTGTTTTCGTAGCTTATCCGAAATCAGCAGGTACATGATTTCTTGAGTATCACAACGGCTGTTTGTTGGTTTATCGAACACGGCAAATCAGCCTCCTGTACTAATTCTGTATTGACCTGTCAGCTTGCTTACTATAGCTGTCACAGGTGAATTGTTCTGGTTGCAATCTTACTGTCAGACACCCCATGACAGACAGAATACGTCATTGAAGTATGATAATTACCAAATGCAGGTATTTTTCCATCTTCAGCGGACATTTCTGCAACAATCAGAAGCGGTCAATCCATGAATGAATTTCCAGACAAAACAATAACAACCGGCTATTCATCAAAAACGACGAATACCATAAAAATCATAAAAACCGTTTTATTGAATCCATTATTTTCACGACAACCATTACTGGAGAATATCTATGTACAGGCACACGTCACTGGTCACCTTTATCATTTCCGGATCACCCCTGGTCGATAAAGTATGGCGTCATATCGGTAATGTTTTTCATCATGAAGTCTATGATTCCATGTCTGATTTCTTAATGAGAGGCACAAAAAAACTTCAGCACTGATCGTCGGTTGTGAGGAAGATTTCCACACTGGGCAACACACGCTGGAACAACAACATCACACCTCACTGATCGTCAACCTGCTCACAACCACCATCAGAATCGTTGGTGAACTGTCAGGCGAACAAGTTGATCCGCTGGTGATGATCTGCCAGCACATTTTAATGTCGTTAGCGATCTGCTCATCTCCCTTTCCGCTGGATGCCATTCATGCCGCCCCCTCACTATCCACCGCCAGCATCATCAAACAGCAGCAGTTAATTCAAAGTACCTGCGACTACCTGTTCAGAAATCTGGATAAGACACATACGTTATCGTCCATTTGCAAAGTCATGCACACCAATAAAAACACACTGTCACTCGCCTTCAAACAACAACTGAACATGGGCGTCTCCAGTTGGCTGCGAAAGAAACGCATGGAAAAAGCCAGAGAGTTGCTACTGACCACAGATATGAATATTCAGGAAATCTCCAATCAGGTCGGATATTCAGATCAGGCCAATTTCTCGACCACGTTTAAGGCTTTTTATCATCACAGCCCTCTGCAACTGCGCAAACAGGATCAGCATGATGAATGATGGCATGTTTATCGCGTGGTTTTTGTAAATCCGATTACCCGCGGTGGCGAACCAGGTTTACCGCCAACGATGGCGCATTTCTGCCAGTACCGCGGGCCAAAAAAGAGGACAATATGACGTTTGATTACCTGCATACTCTGACGGTCATAAAACAGTGCCATGACAACGATCCGGCTCTGCGCGACCGTCACAACCTGACAGCATGGTCGAAAACGGCCGCACTCGCTCAATTACAGGCACACGGTCTGGCTATTGCCGCAGTGGTGATCGATCAGCTGAGCCACCAGTTCAGCCAGGTTCTGGAGATAACGGCGCGATTAAACCAGACGCCAGGCAACCAGCCTCCCTGCGATGAGCTGATGCAGATATTCAACCGCTACTATTGCTGGCTGAGCCGGCAAGGCGAAGGGTTGTCAGCTCTGGAAATCCAGCAGAACTGGGAAAACTGGTTGCCGGATTCTGATCCAACAGATCTCTGCAGCGGTCATCGTGACGCGTCCGATGATAATATCAGTGAAGGCAGGCACGATGATCCCGGCTTCCTCACCCTCAACCGTTACATCGACGACATCGTGACCTTTGCCAGGCAAAACAGCTACCAGGATCCTCTTCCAGATGATGCATTCATCGATCATTGGTCGAATGCCATAAAGAAACTGTGTCTGCTGGCGGAACGACTAAAAGTATCGTTGCCGGTAAAACTCAAAACCACGCTACAACAGGCTGCGGCGCTTTATCCGATCGTGACCAGTGGCGCGACGAACCTGTTTATCGCCGCCCCGGACCCGGAAGCGGCTAAACACTGGTTTGACTATCAGCAGGAATATCACGCACGACAGGACCAATTACTGAACCTCGAACGGGTCATGAACTGGAGTGAACGGTTTTATCGGCATCTGCTGCATCAGGTACCGGTACTGCCAATTCCGTGGCCGGTTCGTGATCGCGAAACGCCTGACGAGGACAACTCTGATACTGACTCACATCCCATCATGTTTTTATAGTCACCATGTCACATCGCACGTTTGACACCACAACCCGATTTGATCGTTTTGGCTGGTACTGGCAGCCAGAACAATGGTTGACAGAAATGTCTCCAGCAGATGTCCGCAAGGCCACCGGAAACGCAGTTGATCTCGACGAGCTGGAAAAAACCTTGCAAGACAGAGTCGAACAACAAAAACAACTGGTTGACTCATTCACACAACACTCAGCGGTAGCATCCAGGACGGATAAGACGTCAGATGAGAACCCATAATATCCAGGGATACGATTAATCCGACAAAAATACTCGCCGGGTTATTATAAAATCTTTGAATGCGCACAATTTGTGTTGAGTGACTGCTGCGTTCGAGTCTGTAGGAATGTATTCACGGCAGGTAGTAAACATGAAAACCGGATGAAGGCGGAACTGTAGAGTCGCTATCCGTCTTCATCAGCATATGGCAGAGAACAGCCACGAACAACGACATGGTCACGATTTGAAATACATCGTTGCAATGCTCACTGAACGGCCTACTTTTTCAGATCAAAATATTGATTGAATATTTGCCGTCCCAACTTGGCACTCACAAGTGTGCTGCCTTCTATAATTTTGTTTTGGCGATCATTTGGAACAGTCCATTCGTCCGTTCGAACGCTGCCGATAATTTTATTGAACTCTTCGCCCATACCCGGATTCTGCAACCACTTGGCGTAAGCACTCCCTATTACCACCATATCGATTGTACTCTGGCTTTTGAAACCATCCACCTCATTCTGAGCGGAGAATGCAATGGACTGTGCCACGGCTGCCGCCGCTGCCTCCAGTGGACTGACACCCTCAAAATGGTTTTCTTCATCAGCAGTGTTCGTTTCCCGGTCTTCCGGTTTTTTGTCTGTTTCGGACATCATCGCCCCCTCGCTGCATGCTCCATGATTCAATTACCCTGGTAAATTCCAATCGCGATTCATGAACTCTGCTTATCTTTTTTCTGTTGCATGGCCATGTTCACCTGATATAGAAATTGAATCATATCCTTCAGACCATCGGTATCAATGGTGGACTGCAACGTTGTAGATTCAATCGAAGTGATCGGCGGAGCCAGATTGATGGACATGCTCAACTGGTTTTGATTCTGGTTGTAACATAACGACCATTTTCCCGGCGATCTTCCATCCATATCATTAAATGGAGCGCTGAGACAGTTGGAAATATCCTGCGTCTTATTGGTTGTCATGATATCTCTCCATACATGTTTAGGGTAAATACTCTGTCAATATATTCAATTCCAGATTATGAACCCAGAATTTTATTACACGTCTGTACCATTGCAGAATTCGCCAACGTCTGAGAAGCATATTGATTGGAGGTATTATTCAGCATCGATAATGTCAGTGCATTGACCAACCCTCCCATGGACAACACTTGCAGCGTTTTGTTGCTTTGAGTCTGAAGTTCATCGTTTATCTGCGACGAATCACTAATGTAATCTTTATCTGCCATAACCATCACTCCGATACGGTTAAGATTTGATTAAAATCTGTCTGATAATTATGGAGAAACGTCCCGAGGGACGTTTTTCCACATCGGTCGCCTGGTGTTACTTGTTCTGTGAAAACAATTTAGTCACACCGAGGGTAGTGGCAGCCTGATAGCTGACATTGGCCTGTTGCTGAGCATACACCGCATTCGCTGCAGCCATTGCAACAGAGTTACCAATAGTCTGGTACAAACTACCCATTGCCATCGCCGGTGCTTCTGCCAGCACTTTGGTATTGGCTATAGTAACCGCATCTACAACTGCGCCATTTACCGCTGTCGGTTGAGTTGCTTCACTCATGGTATCCTCCCGTCAAAACCAAATTTGATCTCACTCAGGGGTTATTTATTTTGCTCAAACAATTTGGTCACACCCAGCGTGCTGGAAGCCTGATAACCAACATTCGCCTGCTGCTGTGCATACACTGCGTTGGCAGCCGCCATGGCAACAGAGTTACCGATAGTTTGATACAAACTGCCCATCGCCATCGCCGGCGCTTCTGCCAGTACTTTGGTATTGGCGATAGTAACCGCATCTACAACGGCACCGTTGACTTCAGTTGGCTGAGTGGATTGAGTTGCATTAGCCATAGTATTTTCTCCTGAAAATGTTTTTTTCGATCATTGTTAATTTAGTACATTAACTCTTATTGTCACTAAACAGCTTTGTTACTCCTAAAACTCCTGTAGACTGATAAGTCATCCATCCCTGCTGCTGCGCATACACTGCATTGGCAGCGCCCATCGCTACAGAATTTCCAATAGTCTGATACAGACTACCCATCGCCATCGCCGGAGCGACTGCATTGACCTGTGCGTTTGTTGCTGCGACAGAATCAACCACGGCACCATTGAGTGAACTTGGTTGCGTCATCATGTTTCTCCCGAAATTTGACTGCGGTTACCGGGTACTAACCGTTTTGAGAAAACAGCTTCATAACTCCCAACGTGGTCGCCGCTTGATAAGCAACATTAGCCTGTTGCTGCGCATACACTGCATTAGCTGCAGCCATTGCCACCGAATTACCAATGGTTTGATACAAACTTCCCATCGCCATCGCTGGCGCTTCGGCAACAACTTTGGTATTCGCAATCGTAATCGAGTCGACTACCGCGCCATTCACCGAATCGGACATAACAGACCTCCTCTGTTATCAAATGAAGTATTAAAAACAAACCCCGTTTTGCGGGATCTGAATAGTCTTTTTCACATAACATGCCAACATTAAAAATTTTATCGGTACGGCTAAGCTACTGATAAACATAGGGTTTTCAGCGCGGCCATTTTGATGGCAGATGTTCGCTCAAAAATGAGTTGGCCTGGTTCATCCATTACCTGGAAATGCCGGGTGATATCCGTCCAGCTTTTAACGGAAATAAAGATACGAATGAAAATACCCGAAACGAGAGCATTCATTATTTCTTTCCCGGTAGTATGTTGTAGACGTGGATAAACGATTGAGAGTCAGCCTGGAAAGCTAAAAAAACAGTATCGTCAAAGCGATATGGGATAGTGAAATCTTGCCGGCAATGGCAGTCCGGTTATATCGGACTTTTCCATAATGAAGCCGTAACGTCTGAATATCAGCGCGAGATTTGGATTAATCAGTGTCGTCACCAAAGCGATACAACCTTCAGATAACGCCAGTCCGAGAATATTATCGAGTGTTTGATGGATCAGCGACTCCACAAATATCATGGCTTGTTTCGGATCCAGAGGAGCAAACAAACCGTACGTATCCGGAAGAATACCAAGATAACCAATATACAATCTTCGCTTCCAGGTCATAATCACCAGTTCGGAGCAGGTTTGTTGTTTGGTTAATTTCAGAGTTTGCCAGAACAAAGTGGCATCCCTCTGTGTCACAAATTCCCGGACTCTGTGGAGTCGGGATGCCAGACAGTAGCTCAGCAGATCCTGATAGATACGCGGCCGCTGTTTCTGAAGGGTATGAAAATCGCACTCCACCTGATTACGCATGCTCACCCCCAACTGTTGTTCCAGACGATCAACCGGCAATAAGGAATATGGCAGCGAGAAAACACTCATCACTGATTATTGTTATCCCGTTATTTGTACATTGACAGAATATTAGCGTCTACCTGAACCGGCTGTTGCGGATCCGGATCATCATTAATCAGTGGCTCGCTGCTATTAAATAACTTTTGTTGCTGTTCATATATTTTTTGCGCATTAATGGCTGAAACGGCTTTTTCCGGCTGACCGATAACATTTGGGAATGCCATTTTTACCGGCTGAAATGGCTCGATAGCAAACAGTGATAGCGAGTGCTGTAACAGTTCATCACCCTGTTTTACCATTTTCTGTGCCTGCTGTGTGGAGGCCTTCTCCAAGGGATTTTGTGCTTTCATTGTCATCTCCATGCAGTTGTAGTGATTGGCGGATAAAAATCAGAATCTATCAAACGCATACTTCAGACCGACTACGACGGATGCCTGATAACTGATATTCGCCTGCTGCTGGGCAAATACCTGGTTCATGGCCGCCATTCCAATGTTGTAGGCAATACTTTGATACTGGCTGCCCATTGCCATGGCGGGTGACATTCCCACAGTCAATGCATTCACCATCGATATACTTTGCGCAACGGCGGAAGAAATGTTGTTCATATTTTTCTCCTAACAGAGTAAATCACTGTTAACCTGATCATGTGGAGTCAGGTTAATTTAAACCGGTCGAAAACAGCCGGGTTAAAATCGCTCATGGCATTTATCATCCATACGATCAGTGGTTTCAGGGTTTCAGATCTTTGAGAACAGAGGCTCCCGCCTCCCCCACTTTAATCAGATTTTCAGAAACAAACGTAATCGTCTTGGTTGCACTTTCGATAATTTCCTTATATTCCACCATCGCCGGATTAGCCAGCCAGCTGGCAGACGCAACACCAATCACAGTGGTTTCTATGGTATTGATATTTTTGAGCAGGTCCGCAGCACTTTGAACTGCCAGGGCAACAGACTGATTCACATGAGGTTGAATCAGCTCCTGGGCTGAATTGCCATCATCACTGCTGGCATCCTGACCACTTGTATCACTCATTCGAAGCCTGCCTGTGCTTCAGTCAGCAATTGATCGACATTCTTTTGAAACCCGGACATATAAGCGTCTGTTTTTTCAGGTTTATTAAACCCCGTGATCAATAAGCTGACCGCTTGCAGTCCCTTCACATAAGCGGAATCAGATTCAAGTATCTCCAGTACCGATGATTGACCTGTTGCAGAACTGTCCGCCACGCTTTGCACCAGGACGCAGTTTTCGTCCCATTGTTTTTGAGCCTCATCGGCCGCAGTAACAACCGCCCCTTTCAGTTGTTTGCTCACTTCAATAAACTGCTTGAACGAAGCCTGCTGCTGTTGCTCAAACTGATTGGCATCCGCTACGATCTGACTGATTGAAACACTCATCCAGTGGTCCTCCCGAGTCAATGATTCCCGGTATATTGGGCCATTTGCTGCTGCAGCAGCTCGTGCATTCTGGCAAACTGATCCTGCATTTGAACGAAGTATTCCGAATAATCTCCGCTATAATTACTTTGCAGACTTTGCCGAAAAAGTTGATCGGCATCGAGCAGCCATTGTGGTGGCTCAATGACTGGAGATTCAACTGCGGCGTAACGATTGCCGGGTATCTCCGTTTCAGTTTCCGGAATTTCGCTGACGGAATCACAAGTGTAATTACCCCGCTCATCTTTATATGCATCAAACATCAGTGCCGGTCGAGTCATGGTCGTTTTCCTCCGGATGATTATGCTGATCTGCCAAAGGCATTTTCAGACTGTTTTGCATCGTTTGATTGATTCGTTCGATCACAACATCCAGGTGAACCAGATTTGTTGTCTGAAGATCTGTAACATCTTCCAACACATTATCACGTTCATCTGCTTCATCCTTTTGCGGTGGTACAGATGTGTCCGGCTGGGATGAAGAATGCTGTTGTTTTCGTTTCTGACTCTGCAACTGCTGTACCATAAGGCTCAGTTTTTCCTGTTGTTGCAGCATAATCTGTAACAACAGATCGTCGGCTTCCTCGCGCAATTGATTGATCTGTTGCATGCCTTGTTGCCGACTGTCAGTCTGGCCTGACTGAACGGCATCCACAATTTGTGGAATGAACCCGGTATTGTTATCTTCAGACATTCTGCTACCTCACGATGTGTATCTGCGCCATTCTCCGTTCAATAACCTTACGGTGAACTCCCAGCAGCCTGGCTGCTTCTGACTTATTACCGTGACTGATCTCAACGGCCTGCTCAATCAGCGCATCGTAAATGGTTTTGAGTTTGTTGGTGATCGGCATATCAATAATTTCTTTGGCCACTCTGGTTGCACAGTCAACCGGTTCCGCTACCATGGCGAGCTGTCTAATGGTATCCGCAGATACATACTGGTTATCTGCCAATACCGCCAGCTTGTCGATAGTGTTCTTTAGCTGACGAATATTTCCCGGCCACTCCGATGATTGCAGTAACTGCAGCGCACAGGGAGCCAAAGTAATCCTTCCTGACGACATGGCAAAACATCGCGCCAATAATGGAATATCATCCCGACGTTGATGTAACGAAGGAATCGCCACTTCAAACAGGTTTAATCGATACCACAGATCCTCACGAAATTCTTTTCCTTCAACCAATTGTTCCAGACTCTGGTGCGATGCACTGACAATACGCCCGGTAAAATCAAGCACTTCACTGCCGCCTATTCGGGAAAACTTCCGGCTTTCGAGTACTCGTAGCAATTTTGCCTGATGCATCAGAGGCAACTCGGCTATTTCATCCAGAAACAATGTTCCTTCATTAGCCTGATAAAAAAATCCGTGCTGTTTCCGGTCCGCTCCGGTAAACGATCCCTTTTCATGCCCAAAAAATAATGATTCGAACAAACTCTCCGGAATCGCACCACAGTTCACACAGACAATTTTTCCGAGTCGGCCGCTTAGTTGATGAATGGCGCTGGCAAATAACTCTTTGCCGGTACCTGTTTCGCCATTAAGAAATACAGCCCCATCACTGGCGGATATTTTTTTAAGATAGCCAGCCAACTTTATCATTATGGGATTTTGACTGACTATTCCCGGCAATATCTCAGGGAAGACCTCTGTAAAATCTGACCTTGAATTCACATCTGATCTCCTCATTCAGTAAATGAACTCACATTTTTATGGTTAGCCCCTATTAATACTTTTGAAATCGTCCTTATTTTTTTTGATTCTGTCACAAAATATTTTTTCCTGGAAAATACTGATTTTCCTGTTTACCCAATGCGTCCATCCGGGTGAGCAATATTGGATAGATTCAGCCAATTCGGTAATGCTACAACGCGTAAAAACAGTGGCTGAATCAACACCGCTATTTTGGAGAAAATGGTTCAAGCAAAATTCCCGAATTCATTTTATCAAGTAGACTAACAAGATCATGGTAGAGCATGATTTCACTTTTGACCGGCCCACTGTAGTAGAAAACTTCTTGTTCTGAAGGTGGCAAAGCACGAAAATGCAACGCTCTAAAATTCAACTTTCGTATTGCTTTATTGGATGACACATTAAAACTGAATACTTTAGCGTAGCAACAATTCATATTCAGGTATTGCCTGGCAACTCGCATAAGTATTCTCACGGCTTTGGGTCCATACCCTCTGCATTGAAAGTCTTTACCAATCCAGTAGTAGAAAAAACCGATCCCCTCATAAACCAGGATGCTGACCGAACCGACAAATCCATACTCATCATGTATGACTGCAAATAACCTGCGCTCCACTTCCTGCTGGCAGCCGTGCAACCATCCAATCCAATGCTGCGCAGACTGAAAAGCCGGCAGATTACATAAGCGGGCAATCTGCGGGTCTGCATACTGCCAGCCAAAATCGCTGACATGATGATAGGCCAACGGAGTCAGACTGATCTCATCACAACGAAGCTCCCTCTGCGCCATTGGCAAGGTATCCAGGCATTGTTGAATACTGTTGCGAGCAGCCTGGGCATCTTGCCGCTGATCACCATCCAGCCGCTTCAGCGCCCGTGTATAAAATCCCATCTGTGCTTCTATCAAACTGATTTCAACTGCTGACGCCTGCCAAAGCCCTTGTTGGTACCACCCGAGAAGCAAGGGCCAGTCACCGAGGTATCTGGCCAGCGCAACTGTTTTTGTTATCTGTGCTTCAGTCAGCTGATATCTGCCAGCCCATTTGCGGATGGTTTGCATCAATATAAACCGTTCATCCGTCGATACTTCAGGCTGTTGCAACTGAAACAGCTTACCCAGTACCTCATCCGGTGCCTGGCGCATTATTGCCTGTTGTCTGGGTGTTATAGAAGATGAGGATGACACGACCACTCCTGGATTGTTTGCTGACTTTCCCCATCGAGCAACGCCTGTGCCACTGCACAACGGCAGAATTTCAGGCTGTTTTTATAATCGAAGGTCGCAATCGGCCATCACATTGATTTTCTCTGGTGTGATACAGCCGGCTGACAGAATGACATCTTTCAGTTTGGCAAACAGGTCGTTCGTGTGAATGGTGTGAATACTTTAAATATCACCAACTTGTTCTATGCTTGCTGAGTCGATGCGGTATGTGGAACAAATGTGAGTCTGGCGTTTTATTTGCTTCTGCAATGATACATATTATCAACACCACTCGGTTCAGTCTGACTGATCGATACGGGAGCAAAACAATGAAAGAACCCTTAATATTTGGATATCTCGAAAGCTGGGCCAATCCCGGCATAACCTTTACTCAAGCCGCCCGCAACGGCTATAACGCTATCGTCATGGCATTCGGCACTATCAATGGCAGTCAGGTTTCCATCTATGACAATCAGTTCGTACCTTCTGGTAACCAGATTGCCCAAGACATCGCCGGCGCCAAAGCGGCCGGTGCCCGACAGATCATCTGTTCCTTCGGTGGAGGTAACAATACTTATCTACCCGATAACGCGGCAGTTGATGAGCTGGCGGCTAATATTATTCTGTTCCTGAAGCAATATGGATTTACCGGTATCGACTTTGATCTTGAGATCAATACCAGCGATAGTTATCTTGATAATTTATGCGCAGCTATCCGGTCTCAGGCACCGGATATAATCATCACCGGTGCACCGCAGATCAATCAGGCAACTCCCGAGACCAATCTTTATCTGGTGACTACGGCGCATTATCAGGATTATCAGCTGGCCATCAATAACAAACGATTCGATTATCTGTTAGTACAGGCCTATAACAACCCATCACCGGAACTCAAGATGTTGGGAGAGAGTAATGTCGAATTCATTTCCACGAGCTTTAGAAATCTGAAACTGTCTGTTCCGGATGAAACACTGATCGTCATCGGTGAACCGGCAGCAAAAATCAGTGCCGGTTTCAGCATATTTACCGAAAGTGATCCTTCAGCGGATATCTACCAGAAAATAGCCGCTCAATATGAAGCGATTAAATCGGACCCTCAGTTTGGCGGGGCAATGATCTGGAATATTAATCAGGATGCCGCCAACAACGATCTGTTTATCAAAAGTGTCAAATCGCTGATATAGCCGGGATTTATTAAAACACACGCGACCTTGGGTGTAAGTCTCTGGATTTTTCGCCGATATTACTCAGCGACTTACCCTTCATTTTATCGATAAGATCGCTTTGTTTGAAATCCAAAAAGGCTTCGGCTGTCTGATCAGGTTTTCATGGTAATGACTGACAGATGATCAGAGGGAAAAAGCCCCGAAATCGGGGCTTCACGCAACTACTTATCAAGCAAATCAATTGCCGTTTATAAAGGCGTCAGGCTGAACCAATTCAGATTCCAGCCCCCTTGTGGAACGGCGATACCGAAGTCCTGCATCCCGGCCGATAAGTAAACGTCCATTGTCACGGTTGTCCAGGACTGCCAGCCTCCGGTAACAGGAATCTGGACACTGCCATAGACGTGTCCTCCGCCGGCGCGCTCCAGTTGAAGTCTCCCCTGGCTGGAGGCCGCCGCTACCCGAAATGACACCCGGTAGGTACCCGATTTCGGAACGTTAATATTGAGGTAAGACAGCCAGTCGCCAGTGTCGATCCAACCGACATTCTGGCCACCATTCTGGTCGGTGGTTGTTTCTACATCAGTACCCGACTGGTAGCTGAAATTTTCGGCTTCGACTTTAATGGTATTTCCTTCATTACCATCCCCCCATTTACTGACAATATCTTTGGTCAGTTGGCCGGAGGCGGTAAGACTGCCATTGCTGTTGAAAACAGATGCACCTTCCGCTTTATCATTCCACGCCCAGTTGGCATGACTGATGTGGTTGGCTTTCAGGAAATTCATCCAGGCATATGTTTCGTCATAGTGTACGCCACCGTCGCCATTGGCATTAATAGAACCCCATTCTGTCACGAACAGCGCGATACCGTTATTCAGTGCAGTTTGCGCTTTATCGCGCAGCCATTGTTGATGGTCACCAGCGTAAAAATGCAACGTGTACGCAACGTTGGGACGATTGATGCGATTATAAGAAGCGATATCGACATCCTGAGACCAGTTGGGAGTTCCCATGATAATCAGATTGTCCGGGTCAATTGCGCGAATACTGTCGATGAGACTTTCGGCGTAAGGCTTCAGTATGTTGTCCCAGGAAACGGCTTTGGGTTCATTATAAAGTTCATAAATAACGTTGTTGTAGCCACCCCATTTTCCGGCAACTGTCTGGAAAAACGATCGTGGCAGATCCCAGTTTTCATGCGCTCTGTGGCTGTGATAATCGACGATGACATACATGTCGTTATCAATGGCAGCCTGAATAACGGCATCCAGCCGGGACATATTTCCCCACCAGTCCTGGTCCAGACCGCCGGTACCTTCGCCTTGTCCTATTGCCGCACGTACTATCGTGGCGCCAAACTCCTGTTTCATGCGTCTGACGTTTTCGGCATTATAAAATTTATCTCCACCCCATCCGGTATTACTCCAGAACAGGCTGTTTCCGGCAAGGCTGCGAGCCGAGCCACCTACCAGTACTTTGTTACCCTGTACGGACAAGGGTGCAACTGCCAGACTATGCGCCGAAAGCAACATGGCAGGAATCAATAATGCACCCGGTACAACCCGTTTCATAATTTTCTTTGCTGAGGCAGAACACCAGCTGAGTATCGTCATTTTTTTCTCCTTTGTGTGCAGGTTTGCCGTCCAAAAACTAAAAACCTATAGCCGGCATGATCATTTCTACATCTATATTTACTTATCTGACTTACTTTTAGGCTGAACGAACCACGCATCGTTCTTTAAGATTCCCGACTCACCAAATCCAGGCATTCAAATAAGTCATCCTGATCATTTTGAATACCTTTCTTCAACAGATGATGAGGTTCGTGAAATCATTAATGCTCAAAGCGCTGCATGAGCCGGGCGTGATTGTTGATATATCTGTAACCCGGCCAGATTAGTCCCTGGATTAACCTGATGATCACTGTACAGTTAAAACAGCATCCAGCCCTGGATGATCAGAAGGGGCAGCAGAAAACTGTTGTGAACTACCACCGAATCCTTTTGCCAGAATACAGTCGATGCCGGCATTACCAATGAGGTTCATTCCAGCTTCGAGAGCTAAGGTACTGACGTCCGAACCACGGCAATCACTATTGAAATCACCAACCACAATGGATGGGTATGCGCTATACCGTCTGACTTCTGCTGCAGTTTCATAAGCATTGGCCCTTCTGGATGAGGCACTTTCATGATCCCAATGAACCGTTAACATCACATATTCCAACCCATCTTTAATGAGTTTGACCGACTCACCGGTACGAGTCGCATTAGGACCATCCGTCATGTCAAAGCGCCGGCTCTCCAGCAATCGGTTACCTTTACAGGTATTGATAAATATTTGGTATTGTTGCTGCCAGCATGAACCCAGTGCCGCTCCCAGTGCATCGGCTTTACTGTAGTCAGTCGGCATGCCGGAGCCAATCCTCCAATCCTGCACACCTTCCTGAATACCAACCACATCGACATCACGGGAGCGAATCAAGTTAGCATAAGTACCAGCAGACTGAGGCATGGTGGCCCAGCCATACACATTCAATGACATGGCTTTTATCGTGGTGTCGTGATGGCTGTCGTCGATCACCGTCGAAGACAATTTAAACTTATCCAGATCGAATATGCCGGAGCCTGATTTGCCCACCAGATACAGATCGTGAACACCCGAGGTTGGTTGAATATTGAAGCTTCGCGATTGATAGTTGCCCCAGTTACCTGTTGAGGTCATCGTATACTGAGCGATCATCGGGCCTGTTGGATTATCAAGTCTGAGTTGCACAACCCCATCGCTGTACTCACTTGCGACCGTCAGGGAAATACTGCGTGCCTGGTTGCCAAAATTGACTGCCTGGTATTTGATCCAGTCACCGGCATCAAAATAGCCAATGCCGGCATTGTTTCGTTCTATTCCCTGCATATCATCGTATGCTTCGGCCTCAATCACCTCATACGCACTTGAGCGGATGTCAAAAGAATGGAAATTAAACTCCCCAGTCTCAAATACCACTCGAATGGTATGCAGGCCGGCGTTAAGTTTGATACTGACAGCTGCGGTTTCTTTCCAGTTCTGCCAGTCACCGGTTCCTGAAAAGCTGATCGTATCGGATTTTAAGGTCGTGGCACCGGATATCTCATAGTGAAAACGGCCACCACTTCCAGTGGTAGCGATATTGGCTGAAACATCAAACGTGCCGGCGGATTTGACGTTCACTGTGTACTGCAGCCATTCACCCGGGCTTATCCAGCCAACGTTGAAGCCACCCAATGAGGATGTTTGAATATCGACATCGTCTGTACGGTATTCATTACCGGTATTGCCGCTGGTGGTATCATGATATGAAGCGCCTTCGCCGCCTTTATCATAGTTTTCAGCAGCGACGATACCAGGAACACTGAAAGGAAACCCGAGATAGGGTTCAGCGGCAGCATCACTGATGCCACCCGAAAATACGTGCGATTCTCCCTGACTGTCGTAGGCCAGACCATTTTTCTGATACGTAACAGAGTAGCTGACTCTGTCACCCGACGATAAATTTGAAAGGACATATTCGAAACTTCCGTTTCCTTTATTTATCATCTGAACGTTTTGCTGAATACCATCATTAATCTGATAGTGAATGATGCAAAAACTTTCACTCTGGTATCTGATTAGCAGTTCATGATCACTGACTTCCTGGTGTTCGGCATTAGACTGAAAACCGACAAGCAACAAGAACGTGGTGAGCATTAAAAAGTGAATATACTTACCGATAAACGTTAGAGCATTCTGACCGGTGTGTGTGTTTTTGATTCGAACATGATCTACCGCCATAGGATTCCTTTAACATTTTAATTGTATTTGTTAACAATGTTATCGGCTATGTTTTGGCTGTCTATGGGGAAATCAGAATTCCTAGAAGTCCAACACATTTATAATAATGTCTTGGTACTCATACTAACGAAAAAAAATAACAGCAAACAACTCTTAAGTCCTGTGCTCATCTGGTATCGCCTGGAAGCAAAAACGAATATTCCCTGTTTCATGCGTTTTATTCAGTGAGCAGCGTTTTATGAATGAATAACACTCACCCCGATGGGGTAGAGTGTCATTCAGAAACATGATCAACAGACACATTCTATTAATAACAGACAGAATGTGGTGAAATGTGATTGGCGCTTCTGTGACCTACTTCATTCTTGATTCGGGAGTGACACGCATGACCTCTTCCGGTGTGGTCAGGCCAGCAGCAACTTTCTTGGCTCCGCTTAAGCGCAGAGTGTGCATACCCTCTTTAATAGCCTGATTACGGAACTTCACAAGGTCCACATCATTGGCAATGAATTCGCCCAGCGTTTCAGTCAGCAGAAAAATTTCATATAACCCGCTACGACCCAGGTAGCCGGTGTTGCGACATTCCAGGCAACCAGCCGGTCGATAAATTCTGGACGGTGGCGGCGCATTCCAGGGATGGGTCAGCTGCTGCCAGTCTTCTTTGCTGATCACACTTTCTTGCTTGCAATGGGGACAGAGAGTTCGTACCAACCGTTGCGCCATAACCCCCAGCACCGTCGATTTAATCAGATATCCGGGCACCCCCAGATCGAGCAACCGGGTGATCGCGGTGGGAGCATCGTTGGTGTGCAGGGTGCTCAATACCAGGTGACCGGTCAACGCTGCCTGAATGGCCATTTGTGCCGTTTCGAGATCACGAATCTCACCGATCATGATGATGTCAGGGTCCTGCCGAAGCAATGCCTTAACACCATCGGCAAAGTCGAGTTCGATATTGTGCTGTACCTGCATCTGATTGAATGCCGGCTCCACCATCTCAATAGGGTCTTCAATGGTACAGACGTTTACTTCGCTGGTGGCCAGCTGCTTTAGCGTAGAATAGAGCGTAGTGGTTTTACCGGAGCCCGTGGGCCCGGTGACAAAAATGATACCGTTTGGCTGAGCAGTCATCTTATGCCAGCGGACCAGCTCCTCCTCGCGAAAACCCAGCTGCTCAAACGGTCGTAACAACACCTCGGGGTCGAAAATCCGCATCACCAGTTTTTCGCCAAACGCCGTTGGCAGTGTCGACAGCCGCAATTCGATCTCATCACCTTCCTGGCTCTTGGTCTTCAGACGCCCGTCCTGAGGCTTGCGTTTTTCGGCAACATTCATGCGGCCCAGAATTTTGATCCTGCTGGTGACCGCCATACCGACCTGTATAGGCATGTTATAGGCCAGGTGCAACACCCCATCGATACGAAAACGCACAAATGCCTGTTCGCGACGTGGTTCGATATGGATATCACTGGCCCGCTGATCAAATGCATACTGGAGAATCCAGTCGACAATATTGATGATGCCTTCATCGTTGGCATCAGGGGATTTCAGGTTGCCGAGTTCCAGCAACTGTTCAAAATTGCCAATCCCGGCACCGACCCGCTCGCCACTTTTGGTAGCGCCGGAGACCGATTTCGCCAGTGTGAAAAACTCCACACTGTAGCGCTGGATATCATCCACAGATGAAATCACTTTTCGTACGCTCTTGCGGGTAACCTGTTCAACCGTTTCTTCCCAGCCTCGAATAAACGGTTCGCACGTGGCGATGATGACTTCGTGTTCGTTGACTTCGACCGGCAGCACCCCCTGGCGTTTGGCAAACTCAAATGACATCACCTGAGTTACTGCCCTGGCATCGATCTTCAGTGGGTCAATGTGATAGTAAGGGAACCCTGTCTGCTCACTCAGCCACTCTGCCAGCACACCAGGCGACAGTTTTTTACCCGGTCGTTTCTTCCATTCGAGGTCAAATGCAGCAATCTGGATCATCGGATGTTGTGCTGAAAAGTCAGCGCCTCGCGGCTGGATCAGCGCGTTTTCTGCGGCGTCGCGGAAAATCATACCATCGCTGACCAGCGCATCGATAAGAGAACGGAGTTGTAGTTTTCCCGTTTTCGGGATCAGGGATCTTTGTCGTACCACCATAGAGAAGAAACGTTACTGTCATGGATGAATGAAGAAGAAAACATGCTGGACCAAACCACGTTGATTGGCCAGTGGCCAGAGCAAGAAACGGGGAAGTTTCCCCGTTTTTACACAATCATGTTGATGAGCCCGCGAAAAATGGCAGCGGTTTTGATGCCAATCAAATCGAAAAGCTATCGTCAGCAATTCCGCCCCGGACGACTACCCAGGACATGACGACTTAAATACCATTTGCCAGCTTCTGCGCCAATACATTCAGATTACGCATCACCACAGGCTGAGTGCGGGCCCAACTGTTGACGGACTGCTTTTCTTCAAAGCTCAGCCGCTGTAACCAGTCACCCAGACGCGAGACAACATCCATGGCATTGAGTTCCACCAGATTATCCTCGATATGATTGAGTTCATTGCGCATATGGGTCAGCTCACAGCCCAGCATCCCTTCCAGGGTACGACAAAGGTGATTTAACCCCTGCACCATAGGCTGACGCTCCAGCCAGTAACTGGCATTTCCCCCACATTCAGACAAGTGCAACGCTGCGCACTGATGACGTAAGGGTTCCAGAATAGACTCACTGATGGCGATTCTGGCCCGTTGATGCATATCATCGTCGTAGTGATCACGCCATTGCTGACCATGCAGCCAGACACTCAGGGATAACAGACGTGAACCAAATTCAGGTTGCTGTTCAAGCGCCTGCAACTGTTCAAGAGCATGTCGCGCCTTGGTCTGTTGCAAGGCTTCACTGGCGGTACGTGGCGGGTCGTTGGCCTGACGGCTGAGAGCATAACAGGCTGGCCACCAGTTCAACATCGGATTGAACTTGTCTTCCAGCCAACCCAAAGTTGCCAACGGTATTTCCAGACAGGGCCTGGGCAGAATGTCTTTGAACAACAGGAAATGAGTCCGAATATTGCCGAGCGTACTGCGAAAACTGTACAGGTGTGTCCAGTTCTGACTGAAATGGAAGGCCTCCCATTGACGCTGAAGACTTTCCAGCTCAAAACCAAGCAGGGCGGCAAATGCGGCTTCTACTGTATCGTCCGCGTTCACTACCGGCACTTTGGCACAGGCTCCAGTTACGTTGTTGATCAGCCGATAGCCGCGCTCAGCTTTACTGATGTCACTCGGTACCAGCGGAATATCGCCACCAAGCTGACGGGCCAGCTCAAACAGCGCAGAAACCTGACCACGTTTGAGTTCCAACTCCACTTCACAGATAGGATCACGCTGGTGGCCGGCTTTGACTTCACCCTGGTCAAGCACCACTTCCACTTCAGTGCCATCTTCCAGTTGCAACAACCAGCACTCCCGCTCGAAATCGGTGGCAAATTGCTGGCGAATTTCAGCCGGGTTGACATGCTCCGGTATCAAACCGGACGGAATCATCGACAGATCCAGGGCATCGTGTTCAAGCAGCCATTCATGCTCGGTTCGCTGGTGTAGCCCGGCGATGTTACTTCCCCCCGCTTTGACTGTCTGGATAAATTTATTGCCCTGACAACGAATGCGCAGTGCCGTTCCAGCTTGAGTTAAGGCCTGATCAACGGTATCAAAATAACGATTGGATAATGACCATGTGCTGGATCCGGAACTATAGCGGGAAAAGACCTCATGCTGCCGGAACTGCGGAATGTCGTCTTTCGACAACACCAGTTTCAACTCAATTTCCTGTCCCATGTGAATACTCCTGTTGTAATTTTTTCGCAACGGCACAAACCTTTGCTCTTCCAGAACCGGAAAGCCCGAGAACAAAATCCACCTCAGACACTTTTCGGACTATCCTTAACAAATGCTGAATCATACCTAGGCCGGTGGCATCTAAAAAGGCAATCTGTTACAAAATTAATCAGATGTCGTACTTTTTGTATTGCCAGCCAGAGGTTCTGTGTTGTATGGGCTGACAATATCACTAATTTTCAGGTTAGAGTGTCGATTATCGTGTTACCAAAACTTTCTTTAGTCGTTAAGCTAAGCAGTCTGTTTACCCTGATCACGATACTGGCACTGGTCAGCATGGGTTACTCACTTCTGGTTACCCAGATTACCGAAGGTGATGCCGCCGCCATTAACGTCAGCGGGTCACTGCGCATGCAATCTCACAGAATGGCCTCAAGACTGCAGCAGCCGCAGTTGCGATCTCAATTACCGGCTCTGGCAATCGAATTTGAAAACAGCCTCTATTCCAAGACTCTTGCGGACGTTGTGCCCGACAACTCAAAACACTCTACCTACCGGCAATATCATCTGGTACTGGATACCTGGATTCGTCTGAAACCGATGATACTGGGGCAGCAACCAAAACAATTTCTCAACGAAGTAGATGAATTTGTGAATCACATTGATGTGCTGGTGCGGGAGTTTCAACACAATTCCGAAATTAAAATTCAACGCTTGCGTCAGGTTCAGGCCATTGTCATCAGTCTGACCATCATCATCAGCGTCTTGTTAATCTACGTGCTGCGCCAGAATATCGTAATGCCGCTAAAACAATTGACCGTCGCCGCCGAACAATTACGCCTGGGAAACTTTTCCACTCAGGTGGGTTATCACTCCAAGGATGAACTGGGCCTGTTAAGCGAAACGTTTGATAACATGGCACAGGACCTGTCTGAACTGTATGGCGACCTTGAAACCAAGGTGATGGATAAAACCAAAGAAATTCAGCGTACCAACCGAACGCTGGAACTGCTGTATAACGCCAGCCGCACATTCAGCCGGCATCCCGATCAGGTACTGGTGCTGGTTCCAAGTATTCTGCAACAACTGGCCGATGCCACCAGGGTACGCAAAATCCGTTTTTTCAGTCAGGATGATCTTAAGGACGATATACCTTCCGTCCGTTATTATCTCTCGGCGCTGGAACGAGCCGGTGTCAATGCCAAGGGCCCGGTTGATGTCATGGACAACGATCAGAGTCTGTTCCCGGTACGCTTTAAAGAACACCTGCTGGGGCTGGTAGCCTGCTCAAACCCGATACATTTTGAGGACTGGCAGATACAGGTCATTAACACGATGACAGACATTATCGCCAATGCAATCCTGCTGGCTGATCATGCCGCCAATGAGGCCCGGGTAGCGCTCGCCAGCGAGCGCGCCATCATTGCCCGGGAACTGCACGACTCCATTGCCCAGAATCTCTCCTATCTGAAGATTCAGCTCACCCGGCTGAGACTGCGGTTACGGGAGCCCTATGATGCTCAGGATGTAGAGGCGTTATTGCAGGAGTTCAGCGATGCTCTGAACAGCAGCTATAAACAACTCAGGGAGCTGATTACCACTTTCCGGCTCAAAACCGAAGCCCAGGAATTGCATCAGGCATTGCAGACCACCATCGAGGAGTTCAATCAATACAGTTCGACGGATTTCCAGCTGTACTATGACCTTAAGAACCAGCTCGCTCCCAATGAAGAAGTCCATGTGCTCCATATCATTCGTGAATGCATGTCCAACGTGATTAAACATGCCAAAGCAAGCCACTGCCGTGTATTGCTGCAGAATCAGCAGGACCAGGTGGAAGTGACCATCGCAGACGACGGCGTCGGCCTGGGACAGGATGCCCGCAAGCCCGGACATTATGGTCTGAATATTCTGCAGGAGCGGGCACAACGGCTGCGCGGCGACATTAGCTTTGCCACACCGACGCAAGGCACGACAGTGATTCTGACGTTCACGCCACAAACCACGCCTGCTGCTGCCGGGTAATGCATTACAAACGGACTCAGAACTTGTCCAACAGCAATCCAGGAGAGACATTTTCCATGTTAAACTCGAATGCTTCAGACACAGCATTCATGCGACTACCTATAACAAGCGCCAGAGCAGGAGAGATATCCATGTCTGACCATTCCGCCATCGAAACTATTGCAGATGTACTCATTGTCGATGACCACCCGATGATGCGTCGGGGTCTGACGCAGTTGCTGGAAATGGAACCCAGACTGAATCCGGTCGGTCAGGCCTGCAGTGGCGAACAGGCAATTAAAATGGCCATTCAGGATGAACCCGATTTGATCCTGATGGACCTCAACATGCCGGTCATGGATGGCATTGAGACCATCCGGCAGATTCGCAATGCCGAAGTCCACTCAAAAATTATCGTTTTCACCGTGTCCAATGATCACGCAGATGTATTTAGGGCTCTGCGCGCGGGTGCCGACGGTTATCTGCTAAAGGACATGGAGCCCGAAGATCTCATCAAGAGCATCCTGAACTGTGCTGGCGGGCAGCAGATTTTCAGCCCCGAACTGATGGATGTGATTTCCAAAGCCCTGCGTGACCGCAAGATCATCAATGGCCCCAGTCCGGCCGATCTGACAGATCGGGAGCGGCAGGTGTTGAAACTGATTGCCGATGGCCAGTCCAACAAAATGATTGCCCGCGACCTGGATATCGCGGAAGGGACCGTCAAGGTCCACGTCAAGCGACTGCTCAGCAAACTGGGCATGCGGTCCCGCGTGGAGGCAGCCGTCTGGGTAGTGGAGAATCAGTGGCTGCTCTGATCACCAAACATTACGCCATCTTATTTTTTGCGTGCTGAAAAGCACTCAACAACCTGATTAGGAGCCACCATGAGTTGCTGTGACACGCCCGCAGGGCTATTACCATTTGAAACGGCGCTTTCCCGCCTGTTGGCAGAGATACATCCAATAGCAACACAACAAACGGTCGAACTGGGGCAAAGTATTGGCCGGGTGCTTGCTGAACCCGTGATCAGCCGCGTCAACGTTCCCCCCTACACCAATTCCGCCATGGACGGTTACGCCATTCACCTGACCGAACCGGCCGCTGCCAGTTATCGATTGATCGGTCGCTGCCTGGCCGGACATCCATTCGAACAGACCGTCGCTCCGGGAGAATGTGTACGCATCATGACCGGGGCACAACTGCCACCCGGTGCCAATTGTGTGGTCATGCAGGAAAATGCCACTCTTCTCGATGATGAAACCGTGGCCTTCAGTGACGGTCTGGTGCTCGACCGGAATATCCGCCATGCCGGTGAGGACATCAGCGCTGGCGCGACCGTCTATGACGCGGGCCACTGTATCAACACCGCCGACATCGCCGTGTTCGCGGCACTGGGTATCGCCAGCGTGTCGGTCAAACGGCAACTGAAAGTGGCACTGCTGGCATCAGGCGATGAACTGAAACTTCCAGGCACCACTCTGAATCCGGGAGAGCTGTACGAATCCAACCGTCCGGCCATTCATGCCATGCTGACCAGAATGGGCATTGAAGTGCGGGATTTCGGCATTATCGCTGACGATAAAGAACAACTGAAAAGTGCCTTTCTCAGTGCCGCAGAAGACTGCGATGCCATCATTACCACCGGTGGCGTGTCAGTGGGCGAAGCCGATTACACCAAAGATATTCTGACCGAAATCGGCGAAGTCAACTTCTGGAAGCTGGCCATTAAACCCGGCAAGCCGGTGGCGTTTGGCCGTATTGGTCCGGCGGTGTTTTTCGGTCTGCCCGGCAATCCGGTTTCGGCACTGGTGACCTTTCACCAGTTGGCGGTACCGGCCCTGAAAAAAATGCAGGGGCACGAACAGATTCACTACCCGACCCAGACCGCCATTGCCGCATCTGATTTTAAAACATCACCCGGTAGAACCGACTTTCAACGCGGCATCTTGTTCCATGACGATCAGGGCCGACTGGCGGTTCGCAGCACCGGCGCTCAGGGCTCACATATGTTGACCTCGCTGACCCGTGCCAACGGCTACGTCATTCTGGCACCGCAAACCGAGCCGGTAAGGACTGGGGATTTAGTCAAAGTACAATGGTTTGATGCACTGCTGGGGTAAGCAGGCAGGCAGATGGAAGAAGGTGGATTAGTAACGGGGTCAGGGAAAGCCATGCGGGTGACGGCGTTAACCAGTCACCCGTGAGATGATTTCGATCCGGATCAGGCCAGTTTGATACTCAGATCAAAGAGCTTGTCATTGAATGGCCGACGCATGTTTTCCATGGCATCAATGATATCGTGATGCACCAACTGGTCATTATGAATACCCACACAACGCCCCCCCTCGCCCTGTACCAGCAGATCCACAGCATAGCTGCCCATCCGGCTCGCCAGCAAGCGATCAAATGCCGTCGGATTGCCACCACGCTGAATATGACCCAGGATAGTGGCACGGGTCTCCAGACCGGTTTCTGCCTCAATTTTCTGAGCCAGGGCATTGGCATCGGTGACTTTTTCCGTCAATGCCACAATCGCATGTTTCTTACCACGACCGACCTGAGCCTTGAGCTTGGCAATCAGATCCGCTTCGTCGAGCCCACGCTCAGGGACAATACAGAACTCGGCCCCACCGCCAATGGCAGCAGAGACCGTTAAATCACCGCAGTGACGTCCCATAATTTCAACAATGGAGATCCGATGGTGCGAAGTACTGGTATCACGCAGACGATCGATCGCTTCCAGCACAGTGTTCAGAGCGGTGAAGAAACCAATTGTGTAATCGGTACCATTGATATCATTATCAATAGTGCCCGGCAAACCAATGCAGGGATATCCCATTTCAGTCAGAGCCTTGGCACCCATATAACTACCATCGCCCCCAATCACTACCAGTGCATCGATATTGGCAGCCTTCAGATTTTCCACCGCTTTTTCGCGCACACTCAGCTCTTTAAACTGAGGGAATCGGGCAGAGCCAAGCACCGTACCACCCCGGTTAATGATGTTGGACACAGACCGCCGGGTAAGCTCTTCAATATGATTCTCGTACAACCCCAGATACCCGTCGTACACACCATATACCTGCAAACCCTGATCAATACCGGCTCTGACAACGGCCCTGACAGCTGCATTCATCCCTGGAGAATCACCACCACTCGTTAACACACCTATTTTCTTAACCGCTCCCATTTTGGAACCCCCACTCAAGTGAATTTGGTAATAAAATTACAAAATCATCCATCATTCAGCAATCAGAATCCTGATATTTTCAGTATCTATTGATGTTGCTCAGTTTCCCCGGCGTCGCTCCACAACGCAATCAGAGTTCAACCGTAATCTCAGACAATTCAGAATTTTAGTGACTTAATCGCCGCAAGACCGGCTTGCCAGCCTGTCGCCAGCACAAAAACCCAGGCCTCTCAAAACGTTTCGGCAGCTGAAAATAATGAAAAAAAGACCTGCGGCCCCGGACTTGAAAATGAAATTTTATTTCATCCTGAACCCTTATCACAGTCCGTTACCTGTGTTTGCCAGTATTTCCAGGCCTGATCAATCTGATGCTGACTGAATACTCGCACGCCGGCCTGCCGTAGATATTGAACCGTGCGTCCCTCCCCTTCCCGGATTTGACCACTAAAGCTGCCATCGTAAATATGTGAGGAACCACAGGAAGGACTGAGATCAGTCATGATTGCCATGTTTATATCATAGTCTTTCACCAGCTTTTGCGCCTGCCGGGCACCCAGTTCAAAGGCCCCGGTTACATCTAACTGCGAGTGTGTGACAATACGGTGATCAGGTTGAATTTCTGCAGGCTCCCGCGGCACACTGAGACCGCCTGCCAGTTCAGGACAGAACGGCAGCAGCTGACCCGCCTGCTGCCATTGATGGAGTATCGGACTGGTGACGGGTTTGCCTTTGCCATCATACCGAACGGGCTCTCCCAACAGACAGGCACTGATCAGAATCTTCATTGGCTACACCTCATCACTTCAGGATCGTTATGTCGTTAATTCACGCGCTTTTTTCGGCCATCAATGTGACCGGCCCCATTCTGCTCATCTTAGCGTTGGGGATCTGGTTTAAACACTCCAATTTCGTCAATGACCAGTTCGTGATCGTGGCCAATCGTCTGGTTTTCAATATTTCACTGCCCAGCCTGCTGTTCATTTCCATCGCCAATAAATCGCTGACAGATTCCCTCAACCCCAAGCTGGTGATATTTGGGGCCGTTATGACCCTGATCATCGTCGCGGCACTGTGGCTGATTGCCCCGCTGATCACAGACAAAAACAAACGTGGCGTTTTTGCCCAGTGTGCATTTCGCGGCAACATGGGCATTATCGGTCTGGCGTTATGCATCAATGCCTATGGCGATGCCGGTCTCGTCAGCGCCAGCGTGTATGTTTCGTTTATGGTTATTTTGTACAACATCCTGTCAGTGGTACTGCTGAACGCCGGAGATGTTCGCTCACAGCTACGGAGCATTCTGAAAAACCCACTGATTATCGGCGCGGTGCTGGGAATCCTCTGGAGCTTGAGCGGCATACAAGTCCCCTTTCTGATCAGCCGCAGCGCAGAATACTTTGCCCACCTCACCATTCCACTGGCCTTGCTGGCCATCGGTGGAACACTGAACTGGCACTCAGCCAGATCCAACCAGCGGGACGTACTCTGGATCACCGCATTCAAACTGATGATCATTCCCATGGTCACCGTCCCGATTGCACTGTTGATGGGTTTTCGGGGAACGGATCTGGGAATCCTGTTTATGATGATGGCCACACCCAGCGCCTCGGCCTCCTACATCATGGCCCGCGCCATGACCCCCTACGGCGCTCTGGCAGCTGAATCAGTTGCCCTGACAACAGCACTATGCCCGTTTGCAATTACACTGGGCCTGGCGTTATTACAGACCCTGCAATTGGCGTAGTGAGTATTCAGCGAAACTGGATGCGGTTAGCTTAAACAGCCACTGGCTGATTGTTATCGGCATAAATGCGTCCATTCAAAGCCGGGATACCTGAAAGGACTTTAACTGGTATCTACGGAAAATCAAATGGCGAGCGGTAGGAGTTTAATTTATGCCTGCTGCTCCGATGACCTCAATGCCAGATGGTTTCAAAGATTTTATACTTTGGATAATCATGCTAACTTCTTGTTGAATCAACTTTTCGTATTCATCATCAGATATCTTTGGATTTTCAGACAAACGATCCCATTTCAGCATGACTTCATACGCGTTCAGACTTACTCCCGCTGGAGCCAATCCTTCTGATAGCCAGTTAACTTTATGAGCAACAACCGTTGCAGTTTCACTGTTAAATTCCAGCGATACACCTTTCTCATTAATGTCACTGACCCTATCCCAAAACTCCTGGATAGCCGCATCCGAGAACTCATCGTGTTGTAATTCAATCAGTTTCACATGTTCTCCTTACCGGGCTGTTGAGTGATCCAAACAGGATACCCTGTTTTAAAAATCCGTCATATGCATCAACCGAACGTACAGCTGGGTAGTCTCAACCGAGATGCTGGTAGGACTGGATATCACCACTATGGAAGGTTTTACTGAATCAGGTGTATGGGGAGGTCGGGGCGGTCAGGCTCTGGCGGTAGCGGGTTGGGCCGCTAAACAGAACAACCCCGGTTCGGGGCCGCTTGGGGGTAGGTGTCCAGGGAATTCGGAAAACCATGCAAGAATTTGTTATGAATTTAAGTTATTTATAGCTGATTTAGCTGCTTCACAAACGCCCTCATCTTCATCATTTGCAAGTATTTCTAGAGCGGAATAGCCTCTTTTAACCCTAATTCTGACAATTCATCTGCAACATTTTGGCGTACAATGGCATCATCGTCTTTGGATGCTTCAAGAAGTCGTCGATAAATTTCATCAATGGGAAGAATAACCTTTAAATAGCGTAATGCAGCTCCTCTAACATATGGAGACTTATGATTTTGTAAGAAGACTAGGTCATCTAATTTCAGCTGAATATTTAGTCGTACTAAGGAATCTAAAGCGCTGCTAATTACCAACGGATCGCCATGAGTTAAAAAAGGTAGAAGCAGCTCATCACTCCCAACAACAGTAAAACCTAATCCAAATATCGCCCCACGTAGCTGACTACCACTAAAATTTTGGATATTTTGAATTAAGTACTCCGGAGCCTGCTGAGATATCTGGTATGCGATGACATCATAAAAATCGTCATCATCTATTTTGCAATTAAAAAGCTGTTCTAACTCTTTTAAATTAAAACTAGCTATATATAGAGATTCCATCATAGTAATCACCTAGACTTGTCACACAAAGATCTAATTTCCGATAAACTCATTCCTCTAAATCTTAAGGGAAATTCTGACTGAATTGATCAAGTTTATGGGTGTCCTTTTTATTCTCTATTCTCCTTAAACACATTTATTGATTAAAAGGAAGCCCATTTCCGTTACCACAATATAACCATCCTCTTGGATAAATATGTGAGTAGCATCAAAGCGATAGTTCATAGTAATTTCCTGACTAATTTCCGCCTGTTGTCCAGCGTTGAGTTTGCCCATTTTCGCGCCACCCAGACAACAACACTGGTCTGATCTGATCCATCAATGGTTGGTCAGTGGACAGTCCATGGCGGCGTTCTGTCGCCAGCAATGGATATCCATTCCCTTCATTAGCTCAACCAACAACACCGTAGCTATAGTATTTTGTAAAATCCATCGCTAACGGAAACCAACTTTTTCTCTTCAAGTTTTTTTAGCAAATCTTTCAGGTTATCTTCGAGTGCTCCCGAAACAATGCCTACAGATTTCAGAGCTTTTCGTCCCTCGCCACCAAGAGCTCCAAAATATGTAGAAAGCCCCCACGCATCAAAACAGGTCACTCCCGCTTGTACATCATGGAAATCCACCTTCCGCTTACCATTCACTTCCTCAAACAGTACACCGAGCCCGTGCTTCTTAAACGACCATTGAGCATCGTCAAACTCGACCACTCCAGAGCCCGGGACATTGAGCAGTAGAGAATCAACTTGACCAGACACCCCACAGAGAAGGGCTGACCACAACCCAGTCTGCAAATATATAAAGGCTTTTACATGATTGATGAAAACATCCATTATTTACCACCTATTGGAAAGACCTAGTGCATGTGCAGCCTCAGCTGCTTGCTGCTCATATTTTGCAGCCGTTGCTGGGTCAACCTCGTGAATACGAATCGGGACTTGATCAAGTTTGACACCACCAGCCGCTCTGGCTCTATGGTGGCCATCAATTATGATCTTACGACCATTCACCTCGACTACATCAATAGGTTGAGATTGATCGTAACCATTTTTCGTGTCCTAGCAAGTTTATGGGTGTCCTTTTTATTTTCTTTCAGAGAGAACAGCCCCGGTTTTACCGGGGCCGATCTATTATTAGAGTGGGTGTCCCATTAACTGTTGCTCCGACGTACACGAGTCCGGCATCGGCGATGCGTTGGTGATGGTGGAATGTCAGTTCGCGGGTGTCACCATCTCCTGTCACTCTGCCTTCGTTGCCGTAGGGGTCGTAGTCTTTACTCCAGACCATCTGGCCGCTGGCGTCGGTGACCATGACGGGATTCATGGCGAGGTCGCTGTGGATGTATTCAACGGTTTCTGTCTGGGTATCGCTGCCTGTGAGGTTGGCAACGGTCTGGCCGTTCAGATAGATGTGAAGGCTGTATTCACCATCGGTACTGTGTGAGGCAAGGACTTTGTGCTGATCATCACGCAGGTAGCGTTCGGTGCGGTTGTCATTCTGTCTGGCAACAAATTTATGGGTGTCCTACTCTATTGCTACTATTCGTTCTACTCTATTCGTTCAGAGAGAACAGCACCGGTTTTACCGGGGCCGATCTATTATTAGAGTGGGTGTCCCATTAACTGACCGGGTCCCGGCAAATACTCTTCTGGAAGCCGATTACCTCCACCGTTCTTTGTAACATTAAAATTTAAGCTTAAGTTTAGCCAATACTCACGCTAGAAAATTTACTGTTTAGTTGCTCTTCTATATCACAATCAGACTCAACATACATAGAACTACTATCGTGTAAGCCGCATTTTATACACGTACCATTTTCAAGCTTAAACTCAATATCCAACCAATAGAATATTTCTTCATTATTACTAACTACGTTAATCACCTCGTCTAAAGAAGTTTCAATCTGGTCTTGAGGTTCGAAAAGCAGGTCATCCCAAGATGAAACCTGCTCACCATAACCTACAGCTCGATGAATAGTTACTTTAACGACATTGCTTTTAAACAATGTAATTAAAAGTCCTATCAGGATTCCCAATGGGAATCCTGTTTTAGAGTTATCTTTGTCGTAAATCCAATATCTAGTCATAATCTAAAGGCTCACCGTCTAATCTTTTAAATCCGCCTCTTGGAGCAGTCTTAGGATTATTGGGTACTAATCGATGTTGATGAGGCACCCAATAATGTTGGTCCGGGAATCCATGGTCTGTAAAATCTATGTCCTTTTTTGGAATCAAGTTACCACTGTCATCGTAACCCCATGTCCGTGCTTGAGGCTCAGATCCATATTTAGGTTTTGATCGTCCTAATTGTGTGTGAGGTAGGTCTGAGTCTGGAATATAGTCTCTGCCATCTGTTGGTAATTGCCTGTCAGGTGTATAAGAGCCCGGTTTTGCTTTCTTTGTACCCCTACCCCAAAAACCTTTTGGAATAAACTTCTCAAGTTTACGTGTTACCAATCCCAACGAAGCGGTACCGGCTGCCTTGCCCAACTCCTGCAAAACCGTGCTCGGGTCGTTCAGGATATTGTTAATCGCTTCACCAAATGCCCAACCTGCCTCCCATGCACCATATAAAACCAGTCCTCCGCCAAGAATGGCCAGAGGACTCTCCGGATCCGTATACGCCAACGGATTATCCAATCCATAATGGAACCGATTCACACCGGTCACAGCTGCGTCAGGCACTCCGACCGGATCAGGGGATATAAACCGCCTTAGCCTGGGACTGTACCACCTTGCTCCGACGTACACGAGTCCGGCATCGGCGATGCGTTGGTGGTGGTGGAATGTCAGTTCGCGGGTGTCCCCGTCTCCTTCAACGGTTTCTGTCTGGGTATCGCTGCCTGTGAGGTTGGCAACGGTCTGGCCGTTCAGATAGATGTGAAGGCTGTATTCACCATCGGTGCTGTGTGAGGCAAGGACTTTGTGCTGATCGTCACGCAGGTAGCGTTCGGTGCGGTTGTCATTCTGTCTGGCAACAAATTTATGGGTGTCCTACTCTATTCGTTTTCAGAACTACCGCATTATTTATCTGGTGAAGCCCGATTACCTCTATATCGTCGCCGTGGTTCATGGCAGTCGGGATCTGACCAGAATGGAAAGCAAGCCTTGGGAAGTTGTTTAAGCAAAGCCCGCCAAAGCAGGCTTTGAACGGTTTTTCTATTCGCTACGCAACGTCCACCAACGGCAATTTAATTCAGGCTCCAACTTAACCCAGGCTTCTGAAGTCACACCACCAATATCAAACACAACATAAACACCAGAACCAGAACCATCACGCCAAAGCTCAATGGATTTCACCTTTTCCGAAGAAATTGTTGCCACTTCGCGCCCACTGCAACGCAGTACAACCTGGAATGATTCGGTAACCGCGCTGAATGAGATATCAATTTGTAGTTCCCCGCTGGCTGCCGTCTTTACGTAACGGCAATAGGCCATGCAGGGGTCTTCTTCGACTGGCTCAATGCCAAATGCTTCCAAGAAATCATCAGTACTCGGAAAATTCATATCAACTTCCTCAGTGAAAGGGAATCACAGTGCTTAGTCGGCGCGAGCCATCTTCGAGAACTTGGAACGTACTCTCAAATGTGGCAGCCTTGCCGGACGGCCCCATGAACAGCGATTCCCGCACTTCAAAATTTCCGTACTGATTCGAGAATGTCCGTGCGATGTTTCCTTCAGCTTGAGCTGCAGCACTAAGGTGCTCTGTCAACATTTGGCGACCTGCCGCCGTATCTGGAACACCGAGTCTTTTCATTTCAAGGGCCAACTGATTCGAGCGAGCTGCGTTATGCGCATTGCTGGAAACCCGTCCAAACAGGTAGTCAAACTTGCCGGGAGCAATCTCTATTCCCTTTGTAACCCTACCCCAAAAACCTTTTGGAATAAACTTCTCAAGTTTACGTGTTACCAATCCCAACGAAGCGGTACCGGCGGCCTTGCGCAACTCCTGCAAAACCGTGCTCGGGTCGTTCAGGATATTGTTAATCGCTTCACCAAATGCCCAACCTGCCTCCCATGCACCATATAAAACCAGTCCTCCGCCAAGAATGGCCAGAGGACTCTCCGGATCCGTATACGCCAACGGATTATCCAATCCATAATGGAACCGATTCACACCGGTCACAGCTGCATCGGGCACTCCGACCGGGTCTGGGGATATAAACCGCCTTAGTCTGGGACTGTACCATCTCGCTCCGACGTACACGAGTCCAGCATCGGCGATGCGTTGGTGGTGGTGGAATGTCAGTTCGCGGGTGTCCCCGTCTCCTGTCACTCTGCCTTCGTTGCCGTAGGGGTCGTAGTCTTTACTCCAGACCATCTGGCCGCTGGCGTCGGTGGCCATGATGGGATTCATGGCGAGGTCGCTGTGGATGTATTCAACGGTTTCTGTCTGGGTATCGCTGCCTGTGAGGTTGGCAACGGTCTGGCCGTTCAGATAGATGTGAAGGCTGTATTCACCATCGGTACTGTGTGAGGCAAGGACTTTGTGCTGATCATCACGCAGGTAGCGTTCGGTGCGGTTGTCATTCTGTCTGGCAACAAATTTATGGGTGTCCTACTAGAGAACAGCCCCGGTTTTACCGGGGCTGTTCTATTATTAGAGTGGGTGTCCCATTAACTGCTTCATTTCATCAAGAGATCATGTGGCAGGAAGGGTCAGGACCAGACATATTGAAAGTCTCTCAATATTGAGGGATGGGGTAGATTTTGTTTGACAGTCCGGGGGCGTCCATATATGTCCTTTTTATTTCCTTTTTTCAGCAGAGAGATCAACCCCGGTTTTACCGGGGCCGATCTATTATTAGAGTGGGTGTCACATTAACTCCAGTGAAGACACGGTGACCATCCGCCTAATCTCAGCGCGACCGGCCACCAAACATGAGATTCGGCAATACGAAGGGTGATCTAATGCGTGATGAGTACGATTTTTCAAAAGGCGAACGCGGCAAATTCTTTAACCCCAACGCTAAAAAAAATCTACCGGTTTACTTGGAAGCGGAAGTACTGGACTATTTTGCAGAGAAGGCCAAAGCCAAAGGCGTTGAATTAAACGCCCTGGTCAATGACCTGCTGAAAAAAGACATTGCTTTAATTGAAGGGGTTAAGTAAAGGTCAAAGATTCTCGTAAACAGCAGAATATCTTTTCTTAAGACCTGGATTACCTAAATGGCTTTCCATCGCTGATCGCGCCTTCTCTTGCTCTCCCTTAAGCAAGTACGCTGCGGTCACATACACATACCAATGCTGCTGTTTAAGCAAGCGATCATCTGAAGATTCGTATGCTTCCAGCAAATCATCAATACTCTGTAAGCTCTCAAGCAAATCAACGAGCCACTGCTCCATGAAAGAACAGATCGCTACACCTATCTGCGAATAATCGCCTGCACTTTTAGTAAACCAACGCTCATGATTTTCTTTTGGCGCACTAATCTCAATAGGTTGCTTGAGTAAAATATCAGGAGCATTAGCAAGTAGCATCTTGTTGCCATTGACTAACCTCAAAGCCTCCTCGGAGACAGAAGGTATTTTCCAGACAAAGAATGGATGAATGTGCGCTTCGGCATCTTGCTCATACCTTGGAAAAAAGTCTGTGACAAAATCAATTTCCTGAATCGACTCCGCAAGCTTCCTTTTATAAACAAGTGATCCTTTGCGCCGCTTAAAATTGTACTTTGAAAGGGCCTGGTCAACAGGCCCATCCAACATTTCAAGCAAGTTAGCTTTTGCTGATTTAATGTCATTCATATGGTTATTTACGGAACTCGAATTTCAAGCGAACGGCCAACGCTAACACCACTGCTATTGCCGACACCTACCGCAGGATTATAAGTGTTCACACCGCTATCAAAATTTCTCTGTGCTGCTGTCTTTGTAGCAGATCCAGACTTAACTTCTAAGCCGATAGTTCTACCTCGTGGGCTAACAGCAGCACCATCGTATACTCGTAATTGACCGTCTGCATTTCGAACAGACACGCGGCCTTCAATTACACTCCAGCCGGGCTTTTGTTTAACCGCATCCCAAACCTTTTGTTCTGCGGCGGCTCCTGCTGTACCTGGGCCATTAGGGCTTGCGAATTTTCCATCAGCTGTACGCCAACCGTTGTTCCATTTGGCTCCACTGTTTGTAACAGTCTTCCCACGCTTCAAAGCCTTAACCAGTTGCACACCTTTTGAGAAGACTCCGCCTCCCACCACTCCCATGGCTGCAGCTCCGGCAACCTGTCCCCATTTGAATTCATCCTGCACACCTGTGGCGATAAAAACCCCTTGCATCGCTGCATCAATTGCAGCACCTGCCAGCGCTCCCACGATCAGGTTGACAAACTCTCCATCCGGATCCGTATACGCCAACGGATTATCCAATCCATAATGGAACCGATTCACACCGGTCACGGCTGCGTCAGGCACTCCAACCGGATCAGGGGATATAAACCGCCTTAGTCTGGGACTGTACCATCTTGCTCCGACGTACACGAGTCCGGCATCGGCGATGCGTTGGTGATGGTGGAATGTCAGTTCGCGGGTGTCCCCGTCTCCTTCAACGGTTTCTGTCTGGGTATCGCTGCCTGTGAGGTTGGCAACGGTCTGGCCGTTCAGATAGATGTGAAGGCTGTATTCACCATCGGTGCTGTGTGAGGCAAGGACTTTGTGCTGATCGTCACGCAGGTAGCGTTCGGTGCGGTTGTCATTCTGTCTGGCAACAAATTTATGGGTGTCCTACTCTATTCGTTCAGAGAGAACAGCCCCGGTTTTACCGGGGCCGATCTATTATTAGAGTGGGTGTCCCATTAACTGCTAACTTCAAGTTTATGGATGTCCTTTTTTATCATCATTAAGTGCAATCATAACCATCCATTACCAACTAACTCATCGAGACTTTTACAATCTAATATCTCATTTTGGTTGAAATGCTCGACACAGCACTTATTTTTGATCAATTTTTTATCAAGTCTATTTCTTATGAGATCTTCAGCATGTGCCAAATCGAGTCTCAATCGAACAAGATGCTCATGGTCCGGTGGATCCTTATCACCAAATAGTAGATAAACAACTTTTAATTTCCTGTAGACAAACAGCAGCTCTTTTTCTGATAAGCAGCCCTTCTGTTTCATCAGTCTAGAAAACAGCCTTGTATCAAATTTTGGTTGCTCTACAGCTTCATCTGAATACTGATCCATATCGACAACATTTGCATTTTTGAGCCTATTCAAAACATTCTGGATAGGCGTTCGCTCAGCAAAGTAATTCACAAGACTCTCCCATGTACTTCCATAGGACCGATCAATAGATAACTGTAACTGTCGTAGAAGTAAGTAAAGACCCACTAAAAATCTACGGTCAAATGGAAAGCTAGCCACAATTACTCCCAAAGTTTCCACCAGGATGAATTCACAAATTTAGCATTTGTCCCCTCTAATGAAACAGCACTGTTAGAGGGGATGATT
The DNA here is from genome assembly GCF_000940805.1 of Gynuella sunshinyii YC6258. Classification (GTDB taxonomy): domain Bacteria; phylum Pseudomonadota; class Gammaproteobacteria; order Pseudomonadales; family Natronospirillaceae; genus Gynuella; species Gynuella sunshinyii. The sequence continues at coordinate 6,331,117 of NZ_CP007142.1, forward strand.
CCTGTATTGCGGGATGAACCAATGAACGTTTGTCGGACCGATGCTTTAGGTACCTGGAGTTCTACAAACGCACCTCTACCATATGCTCCCATTTCAGCAGAGGCTGTTTCCGCTGAACCAAACGGGGCTACTTCAACATGCACCCCTACAGTGCGATCCATGCCCGCCGGCCGAGCCGGATTTATTGAATTATTGGCCTTTATACCTTTCAAACCATTTGGAGATGTATGATGCCTTACGGTTACCAAGTCTTCAGCTTTATCGGCAACCTTTTTTCCGCTCTTCAACGCCTTGGCCAGTTGCACACCTTTTGAGAAGACTCCGCCTCCCACCACTCCCATGGCTGCAGCTCCGGCAACCTGTCCCCATTTGAACTCATCCTGCACACCTGTGGCGATAAAAACCCCTTGCATCGCTGCATCAATTGCAGCACCTGCCAGCGCTCCCACGATCAGGTTGACAAACTCCCCATCCGGATCCGTATACGCCAACGGATTATCCAATCCATAATGGAACCGATTCACACCGGTCACAGCTGCATCGGGCACTCCGACCGGGTCTGGGGATATGAACCGCCTTAGTCTGGGACTGTACCACCTTGCTCCGACGTACACGAGTCCGGCATCGGCGATGCGTTGGTGATGGTGGAATGTCAGTTCGCGGGTGTCCCCGTCTCCTGTCACTCTGCCTTCGTTGCCGTAGGGGTCGTAGTCTTTACTCCAAACCATCTGGCCGCTGGCGTCGGTGGCCATGATGGGATTCATGGCGAGGTCGCTGTGGATGTATTCAACGGTTTCTGTCTGGGTATCGCTGCCTGTGAGGTTGGCAACGGTCTGGCCGTTCAGATAGATGTGAAGGCTGTATTCACCATCGGTACTGTGTGAGGCAAGGACTTTGTGCTGATCATCACGCAGGTAGCGTTCGGTGCGGTTGTCATTCTGTCTGGCAACGAGTCCGTTGTGTCCATCGTAGTGAAATTGAGCAGTCTTTCCTGATGGGCTTTGCGCTGATACCAGGTTGTGGCGTTGGTTCCACTGGTAGCGCCAGTCGCCCAGTTGTTCAATTCGTCCCTGGGCATCGGCCGTGATGCTTTGAAGGGTTGTAACGCCACCGTTGATTTCCTGTATGGCCCTGGGAATATTACGGTTGGAGATGTAGTAACTGATCTGATGGTCTGAGGCCAGTGTCACGCCGGTAATGTTGGAGTTGCTGTCGAGCCCGAATTCCTGGTTGCCCCAGTAACCGGTACTGCTGAGCAGGCGGTTGTCACGATCGTAGCGGTAGAGTTTATCTGCCTCACTGTGCAGTGAGTCCTGAATGGCCGTCAGGTTGCCCATGGCATCCCGTTGTGCGGTTTTACTGAACTTGCCGGCCAGTTCGGTACCGGTACTCCAGAGCCGTTCGGGGTCCAGACTGAATTGCTGTACCTGGCCATTGCCATAGGTGAGTTGGGTGATGGCACCACTGGGATGGTATCGAATATGACGAATGTAGCTGCCTACCTGGGTCGGTCGACCAAATGCATCGGGCGCATAGTCAACCGCCAGTCCACCCGGATAAGTCAGACGGCTTAACTGATCGTTCTGGTCATACTCATAGGAAACCGTCTGGGTATCTGACAGCGGGCTGGCCAATACCGAACTCAACGAGATCAGGTTGTTGTTCAGATCATAGTCATAGACGCGGCTGGCAATGCCGTTGCGGATTTCAACCAGGTTGCCGCTGCCGTCATAGCGATACTCAACGTCCAGAGTGGCATCGCTGTAGGTGGTGGCGATCAGTCGTTGCAGGCCATCATAGGCATAATGCTCAGCCGGCAGGTCGTTCTGCTGCATGGAGGCCAGCAGTCCATTACGATGATAAGTGTAGGTCCGGGTACCTTCCTCATAGGAAGTCTGGCTGGTCAGCTGAAAGTGATCATTGTATTCAAAGTCATGCAGGGCCTTGGTGTATATTTGGCCTTCATCGCCGGGTACCGGGGTGCCCTGAATGATTCTGGTGCGTTGCCCAATCCGGTTAAAGGCATAGGCGGTTAACGTGCCGATAGGGCTTTGAGTACGGACCTCATAGGTGCTCTGACTGCCGTACCGCCGGGTATGCTGCCAGACGTTGCCATTTTCGTCCTGTACCGAGGTCACCGTACCGTTGTAGCTATAGTTCCGGGTGTTGCCATCTGGATAGGTCACCCGTTCCAGACGCAGATCATATAGCCAGTCATAGGCGACGGCAGGCCCTGTCTGACAGCCGGCGCTGTTGGGATACCAGACCTGACTGACCTGACCGTTCAGCAGATATTGGTAGCTTTGATAGAGGGTTTCGTTTTCGCCGGTCATTTCATGACACAGCAGTTGACCGTTGTCGGTATACGTCAGGGTTTGCTGTAAAGGCCCTCGCGTCATGTGAATCACATTGCGCTGGTAGCTGACATCAACAGGGTTGCCCAGGCTAAAACCGATCCGGGAAACTCTGCCGAGATCATCGTAGGTATAGGTTTTGGCTGACCCACGGGCATCGGTCTCTGAGGTGACATACCCCCCTGTGGCCACGGTTCGATCATAACTCTGTTCGTCATTGCCCAGGGTGGTGTGTCGAGCCACGCCATAGTGATAATCACTGTGCTGTTCGAGAATATCCCCTTCCAGCGAAACCTGCTCCAACAGTCCATAGCGGTTGTAACGGTAATGGTGGGTGATGCCGTTGATGGTCTTATCGGTCAGCTGAAGCTGTGCGTCATATACGTTGGTGGTGACTGAATCGTCACCGGCAATATTGCTACTGCCATGGGAATTGGAGGCACCGAGCAGGGTTTCAGACGTCACCAGCGAGGGATGCCAGGCCGTGGTGGTGGGTGTCAGATAAGTATACTGGTATTCTTCATAAGCGTTGCTGCTGACAAAGGTGGAATGCAGTGGATTGCCGAACTGATCCAGGGAGTTGTGAACGATTTGTTTCGGAATGCCCTGGTTGAAGGTCTTCGAGCTATTGAGCACCGGGAACGCCGGAGGTCCACGATAAACGATGCCGTTATGGGTCAGGACGCTTTTTTGGTTGCCGATGGTTTTGAAGGTAAAACCGTTGGTCTGGTAAGACGCCAGATTGCCGTTATGAGCAACAGTTGCGGTGAGAACGGTCATCCCAAGCATATGAAACTGGCTGCCCAGGGTACTGGTGCCATCACCGTTATCCACCACGCTGATGCTGTTTTCCAAAAACGGCTGCCCGGCCACAAAGTAATCGGTCTGGGTATAGCTGTCCGGGATGGGGGTTGCACACGCGTCACGATAGGGCCCGGTTACGGTTGTGACATCATAGTGGGTGTAACCCGGCGCGTAGTCGCGTTCCAGATTCTGGGAGTAGTTATAACAGGTATAGAAATCATCCCGACCGATATTTTCGTGATGCACTGACCGCACGTTCGGGATGATCTGCTGGGTATTTTCTCCCGCATTGTAAATCGTCGCCTGATAATCAAATGTCAGTGAATTGCCCACTGGCAGGGTCACTGATTTCAGGTGAAAACCATCGGGATTGTTGGCGTTGCTGATATCCCCGCTGAATGAGTGGTAGGTATAACGATAGCGCTCATCTTCCGGCAGAATGACTTCGTCCAGGGTCATACCACCGTTGACTCCACCAGACTGTGTGGCGACGTTAACGGGCGTATGAGTGTAGCGGATGGTGTTGGTGCCATTGGGGCCTGGATACGTCAGCGAGACCAGCTGTTTGTAGTCTTCACTGGTATCGTAATTAAACTGCACATAACGATCATCGGCGGGATCTTCAATTCTGGTCGGGTATACGCCGTTGTAGACATCGGTTTCATAACGGATGTTCAACTGGTTGCCATGCAAATCTTCAATGTGGGTAACAGGCAGCCAGCGTAAGCTGTCGGTACTATCACCGCCCAGATAACCCGACGAGAGGTCAAAGGTGTAGTCGATGCCTCCCGGTGTGGTGGCGACAAAATCCCCCTCATCATTACAACGACCAATGATGCCTGAGACGGTGCGAAAAACATGCTCACCTTCACCCGTGACACCATAAAACTGTTCGACGCTGTAATCCGGCATTTCAATCAGCGGGTTATAGCGGATTTCATCGGACGGTTGATGACATAATCCGCCATCCTGCAATCGATACGCCTGAAACTTCAACCGCCCAAAATGCAGATCCCAGCCAAATCCAAGGGGTGACCAGCGCAAATCGGCGGTGACGTTGGTGCGGGAGCGGTAGTTGCGATTGACCACGATGGGTAAGCCATTGCCTGACAACGACACATCGGTCTGTGAAATCACCAGTTGGCCGTTGTGATGGCTGATGGTGTAGTCAAATGCCGAGCCGTTCAAGGTGGCTGCACCATCAAAACCCAGGCGGTCATAATACGGAATATCAAGGGTATCTATGTCGCTGATATCCGGTATGCCCGATAACGTTCTGAGTGTCGTTACTGCCTTGCGAGCCGGTATTGACTGGCTTGAATACACCTCTGTTGCGGGTGGAACAAGTTCATCCGATACCAATGGTTTATTGGCCTCAGGCAGCTTAATGATCTCGCCAGGCGCATGAGTGGCATGAGCAGGAATGGTAATGGAAAGTGCCGACAGGCATAGTATTGTGGAAAGAAAAATGTTCGTTCGTTTCATAAACTCAAGTCCATATATCCTTGTTTATTGAACAGAAACGATCAGGCTACAGCGATGGAACCAGCATACTTCTCAACATCAGACATTGATATTACGTTTCAAATAAGAGCACCCGAGATAAGGGCGGATAAAGTTTGGATTTTTAATAAATAGATAGGAGTGATGGCTTTCACAAACCGAAGTGATTCATACTAAAGTATGGAAATTTTCCGATACTTTATTATGTGGTTTAGAGAATCGGCTTCCCTGCTTCTTATCAATCTAAAACCAACCAGAACATAAAACCGGCCAAAACAATCACGGTCATCACACAACCCAATCAACGATCCAAACCATGTTTAACAGCAAGGATGGCTGCCTGTGTCCGGTCGGTAACTTCAAGTTTGTTCAATACGGTGGAAACGTAGTTGCGCACCGTTCCTTCTGACAGGTGCAGCCGGGTGGCAATACGTGGATTACTGAGTCCTTGTCCGATCAGTTTCAGTACGGCCAGTTCACGTTCGTTCAGTTCTGACAACCACGAGGGTGCCGGTGGTTGGCAACCAGTGTCGTTTTTAAAGAGTAATCCGGCTATCTGGGGATCAAGATAGTGTTTGCCCTCCAGGGTTCCGCGAATGGCTTTGACCAGTTCCTCACGGGTCGTGTCTTTCAGCAGGTAGCCACTGGCACCGGCAGCGAGAGCCTGGCTCAGCCACTCGTCGGTGTCATAGGTGGTTAGCATGAGAACGCGGAGATCTGCATGGTTTTCGAGAATTCTGGCAGTGGCAGCAATACCATCGAGTCTGGGCATGTGAATGTCCATCAGGATCAAATCCGGACGGTGCAGGCCGGCGAGTTCGACAGCTCTGAGGCCATCTTCTGCCGTGGCCACCACTTCAAAATCGGCTTCCAGCGACAGGATCAGTTTTAATCCATCTCTGACAATGGCCTGGTCATCAGCAACCAATATACGAATCACTCGATGTTCCTCAAACAGGTTTTATTAAAGGCAAATAAGATACCTTTATTCAATTGCAAATGTTGCCACTACCCGGGTTCCTTTTTCCGGCCGGGAGATAACCGCCAGTTCACCCCGTGCCAGCATTGCCCGCTCTTTCATTCCTTTGATACCGAAGCAGTCGCGATCGTGATCGGTCAGATTGAATCCTCTGCCATCGTCCCTGATTTCCAGATAGATACGGTTGAAATCACACTCCATTCGCAGACTCAAATGGCTGGCGTTGGCGTGCTTTTTGACATTATGTATTGCCTCCTGGGCGATGCGATACAACGTATTCTGCAAGTGCTGATCGAGCTTATTGATGTCAGTTTCATCGGGCAGTGAAACGTCTACGTCAATGCTATCACCCAACTCCGTCAGCAGCTTATTCAGTCCAGTCACCAACCCCATTTGTTCGATGCGGCCGGAGCGCAGATTCTGCAACGCAAAACGGGTTTCTTTCAGGCCATCGCGGGCCGTGTCCAGGGCTGTCTGCACGGCGGTTTTGGCCTGCTGCGGATCAGCTTCAATCAGTGCCTTGGTCACTTCCAACTGCACAGTCAGTGCGGTCAGAGAGTGCGCCAGGGTATCGTGAAGCTCTCTGGCCATGGATGCCCGTTCACGATTGGCTGCCAATTGCTCAAGCGTTTCATGGTAGTTCAATAAATGAGTGTTGGACTGTGCCAGCCGGTTACCCTGTTCATGGGCGTATTTGACCATTCCAGCCATAACGTGGCCAATAAACAATATGATGATGAGCCGGAAGCAGAGCAGGTACCAGACTTCGTGGTTTTCGGAGATGGGATCAAGTCTGAACCAGAACAATGGCAGGTCAATCAGAGTGATCAGAACCGAAAACAGCAGGACGCCTTTATGCCGGTAGAACCAGGCGGTAAAAATCATGGCAACAAACAGGAACGGAATCTGATGGTAGAAATCAATAAAGACATCGCGCTGATAGGTCTGTGGTTCGAGCCAGAACCGGGTATTGATCATGACGGCTGGAATCAACAGCAATATGGCGATGAAGACCAATGGGTAATAACTGCCGAACCATCTTTGGAATACTGGCGCGCTCAGAAAAAAGATCAGCGCCAGTAACGAGATGGGAAAAAATATCCGGTAGGTATACAAGTCCTCTAACCGCCCAAGAATGATTGCCATAATGACGGACACCACAAACTGAATCAAAAACCAGATAGTCAGGCTCTTTTTCAGCACAGGAAAAACGTCATGGTCCCATTGGCTGACGATATCCGGTTTTCGTGGTTGCATAGGGGCTCTCTCAGTCCTTTTCCAGTTGAGTCAGTTGCGGCCGGAAATCGGCGATGATGCTGTACAGTGCCGGCATCATAAACAGTACCAGAATACTGGCTGCCAGCAGTCCGAACAGCATACTGGTGACCAGCGGTATTAGCGACACGGCCTGCCGACTGGTTTCCAGCATCATTGGTGCCATGCCAACCAGAGTGGTGGAAGAGGTCATTATGATAGCACGGAAACGATCCATGGCTGACTGGATGGCGGCTTCTTTGAGCGTCATACCCTCTTTTAACCGCAGGCGGACAAATTCGCTCAGCAGAATGGAGTTATTGACGACAATACCACCGAGGGCGATATACCCCATCATACTCGGCATGGAAAATGGCTGATCCATGATCCAGTGTCCGATCAAAGAACCGGACAATGCGATTGGAATCACCCCCATGACCATAAGCGGCTCAAAGTAATTTTTAAACTGCATGCTGAGTAGAAAATAAACACCAAACAGAGCAATACCAAATCCCATCAGAAGAGTGCTCATACTCTCGTTGACACTTTCCGATTCCCCGCGCAGTTTCAGTTCCAGGTTTGGGTACTGCTGCCGAAGTTCGGGGAACAACTCTGTTTTCAGCTTGCTGGTAATATCATTGGTAGACGTCAGACCGAGGTTGATGTCGCTACCGACGGTGACCACCCTACGATTGTTAACACGGGTAATAATGGCCCAGTTCTGTTCCCAGCTGTATTCCATCACCTGATCAATGGGCACTGCCTCGGATTTGGTCAACAGCACCAGACTGTCGATATCGGCCAGACTGTTGCGAGCATCCTCGCTGTATTTCAACACCACATCGGTGCTCACCCCATCACTTTGTATCTGATCAATCGTCTGACCAATAAATGCTGTCCTGAGCTGGCTGGCAATATCTGAAGAGGTCAACCCCATGGAATAGGCACCGGGTTTCAGGGAAAACTTCAACTCGCTTTTACCAAGCGTCATGTCGTCCTGGATATTGATGGTACCCTCATAGCCGGCCAGTGCATGTTTGATCTTCTGTGCCACCAGAGTCAAATCATCCAGATTGTTCCCGGCCAGCTCAACAGAGATGGCCTGGCCGGCCGGGCCAAAACTGGGTTCCTTGATGTTAAATGCTGAGGCATCTGCAATCACCGGAGAATTTTTACGCCAGTACACCATAAACTCGTTGGTAGAAGTTTTCCGTTTTTCCGAGTCCACCAGGTCCACCGAAACCGTTGCCATGTTATCGCCACTGATGGAGGAGTCACTGTTGACACCATAACGAACCATGATGTTTTTAACCGGGTTTTCATTATTTTTTTGCTTAATGTCTACAATAGTCTGATCCAGCGCAGCCAGAATTTCCGTGACCACGTCGTGAGTCCGGGACAACGGGCTGTCAGCCGGTAACAACACCCGGGCATCGACATTGTTGCCTGCGGCTGATGGAAATCCCTGGAACTTCACAAGCCCGCTAGTGAACAATCCAAGACTGGCAAAAAACATCACAAAGGTCATGGCAATCACAAGATAAGGCCGCCTTACGGAAAAATCTGCAACCCTGCCGACTTTCACAGTCAATGCCGCAAACTGACTGTTAAACCAGCCTTTGAAACCTGTATTCTGGGTTCCAACATGGGTACTGCCATGCGCCAGATGGTTCGGCAGAATCAAAAAGGCTTCGATCAAACTGATACTGAGCACGATCAACAGGACGATTGGCAGGAACTTGAGGATTTGTCCAATATCCCCCTGAATCGTCAGCGTCCCGCCAAAAATCAGTGCGGTGGTGGCAAACGACGACAACACTCCGCGTCCAACCCGGGTTACCCCTTCATAAACAGCATCGAACAGCTCATTATGGGTCAGGTCATGTCCCAGTTTTGCTTTGGTTTCGGTAATCGTGGTGGCGATACTTTCGGCAATTACAATCGCATCATCCATCAGAATGCCAAGGGAAATCAGCAGTGCGACCAACGAGATCATGTTCAGGCTGATGCCGAACATCCACATCACAAACAATCCTGCGGCAAACGATATCGGCAGACCAATCGCGACCCAGAATGCATAACGGAAAGAAAAGAACAGCCACACCACTAACAGCACCAACACCAGCCCCTGAATACCATTTTGCACCACCAAACGAATACGGTCGGAAACGATAGAGGCAAAATTAAGCGTAACATCAAGATGAATGCCCTCGGGCAACACAGCCTGTTGACTGTCGAGGTAGGTCTGAAATTCCTCAAACACTTTCAGGCCATCATCGGATACCGCTTTGTTGATCGTCATGATGATGGCGGGCCTGCCGTTAAAGATCACTTCATTATCGCTGTCACTGAATCCGTCGCGTATGGTGGCGATATCACCAAGATGTACTTCTCCACCTTCGGATGTACCGAGCACGATAATGTTTTCATAATCAGCAGCGGTCAGTCGCCGGTCGGCTACCCGCAGGGAATATTGCCGGTCATTGGTTTCCAGCGTACCCAAGGGCAGGTTTTTACTCTGGGCGCCAATGATACTGGCCAAATCCGAAATATTCAGATTGAGACTACGGAGTTTTTCCGGACTGACTTCAATCTGAATTTCCTTGTCAATAAAACCAGTCATATCCACATCGGCCACACCATCAAGGCGCAAAAGGTCCTGTTCCATATCCTGACTCAGTTGGAACAGATCCAGCGTGGAAACATCACCGCTGATCGCCACCGAGGCCACCACATCAGTAAAACCAGACACCGAAATAACCGGGTCGTCCGCATCATCCGGCAAGGTAGTGACCGCATCAACCTGACGCTGTACATCATCCTTAAACTGGGCAAAATCAGCCCCCTCTTCCATCTCAAGCTTGAGTGAAGCAGCTCCCTCAACGGAGATACAGGTTTTCTCTTTCATATTATTGATACCATTGGTTGCTTCTTCCAATGGCTCGCAAATGCCGGATTCAATCTCTTCAGGCGTGGCACCGCTATAACTGACGCTTACCCGAATAGTACGACTGTCTATGGACGGAAATGTTTCCCGTTGCAATTGCGGCAAACAAAATGCACCCAATCCCAGTGCCAGTAACATCAGCAGGTTGGGAACGGTAGGGTGCTGAATCAAATATCTAAGCATGATAGTCCCCTTTATGGCTGTGTCAGCGTATCAGACATGGCCTGAAAGACTGAATGTTGCTCGGTGCCGGCGATTTTCATGCCAGCCACTGCTGGAGCCAGCGAGGACACAATCACTTTATGAAGGCTGGGTGATTGAGCCAGTACGGCGTAATCGCCCTGGTAAAACAGAATCTCGACGGGTTCGATCAACAGAGTGTCATCATCTGCTACCAGATAAACCTGACTTTGATGAATAGCACTACGGGGAACCACCCAATAATTCCGCTGCGGTGCTCTGATCGTAACGGCGGTATATAGTCCTTTCAGTGACACAGGTACTTCTATATTAAAACCGACCACGATCCCCAACATCCGGGTGGTGGTGTCAAAACCTTCGCTCAAGCGTAAGGGCTGCGCCGGCACGGTATTTTTGGCCGACGTTTCAGAAGGTTTGACGGTCGCGGTCATATCACCAAACTCAGTGTCCCGGCCAAGGTTCTGAACGAACTGAGTACCTGACAATTTTGCTTCGACTTCATAATCGTAAGGACTGCTGACAGAAAACAGATTCGAACCAACGGCAACATAACTACCCGCTGAAACACTGACCTCGCCAATACGGCGATCAGCCTGCAGGGTGATTTCCGTGCGTTCGAGATCAAGCTGTTTCTGCTCGACTACAGATTTCAGGTTATCGATCTCTGCATCAATCATTTCCAGATTGGAGGGTAGCAGCGCCAGTTGTAGTTCAGCATTGCTGACTTCAGTCCGGGTACTCAAAATGACTTGTCTCTGGCTGTCCAGAGTCGAACCGGAAACATTGCCGTTTTTGGCCAGATTTTCCAACCGTTTGAGCTCTACCTGCTGGAGTGCCAAGGTCTGTTTGGCGGCATTCAGAGTGGATTGCAGGTTCTCTTTTTCCAGCTCGGTTTGCTGGCGACTGATCTGCTTGGCTTTGAGATTGGCCTGAGCCTGAACCAGACTCAGTCGGATATCGGTCGGGTCAATAGTTAATACTACGGTACCAGCTGGCAGTACCTGACCTTTTTTCAGGTTAGGATGAACATACGACACGGTGCCACCGGTTTCAGCACTGATCTCAAGTTCGGTTGTGGGCTGTACGGTGCCATATGCCACGACATAGGGACGAATATTCAGCGGCTGGAGATTGATATAGTAGGCGGCGGTGCCGTTGTCAGCTTCAACGGCCTGGCCTACTGGAGAACGACTGGCTCCCATTACAACCAGTACCAGGACTCCGATAACCAGACCGGCGACCATGATGGCGATATTCTTGATGTGCTTCATATAAAGGCTCCCGGTTAAGATGATACCAATATACAAAGATAGACCAACGATGTCTGGTGAGCAGAGTCACTTGATGACATGACGCTCATCATGAATTGCCGCTATTACAGGATTTTTCCTGAGAACCGGTTATTTACCGCCTGTCATGGCTTCATCCGACTCGATACGACCGTCTCTGATGGTGATGATTCGATGGGTGCGATATGCCAGTTCGACATCATGGGTCACCACTATCAGAGTACGGCCTTCCTGATGCAGTTCACGGAACAATGCTTCAATATCATTACCGGATTTTGAATCCAGGGCGCCGGTAGGTTCGTCTGCAAGAATGATATCGGGGTTGTTTACCAGGGCCCGGGCCACTGCCACGCGTTGTTTCTGCCCACCGGAAAGCTGGTTGGGTTTGTGATGCAGACGATCTCCCAGCCCGACACGCTCCAGCAATGCTGCGGCCTGTCGCCGCCCCTGTCGACTGCCAACACCGGCGTAGATCAGCGGCAACGCTACATTATCGAGCGCGCTGGCATATTCCAGCAGGTTAAAACTCTGAAATACGAAACCAATCTTGCGATTACGAATATGAGCCAACTGATGGCCGGACAATGATGACACCTGCTGACCATCCAGCCAGTATTCACCGGCGGAAGGCGAATCCAGACACCCCAATACATTCATCAGGGTTGATTTACCGGAACCGGATGGTCCCAGAATAGCCAGAAACTCACCGCTGTGAATTTCCAGAGATACTTTATCCAAAGCCCGTACCGGTTCGGCATCACTCGGGTAAATCTTATCAACATCCTGCAACTGCACTAACGCTTGTTTCACAGCTTGCTCAATCTTAAGGTCAGACATCCAGACTACTCACTCTGTAATGCAGCCAGCGGCATGACACCGGCCGCCTTGCTGGCTGGAAACCATGCTGCCGCCATGCCCACCAGCGCCAATGCCAGAATCACCAGCGAAACGATAGGCCACGACAGCTCTGGCATGGGTTGACCCAGTTCATTGAACAGCATATTTCCGTCTAATGGCAGATGACGAATACCAGCAATGACCGTCATGGTCAGCAATAATCCAAGACCTCCGCCAATGGCCATGGTCAACAGTGCCTGCACAAAATAATGTATCCGGATGGCAGTCGGCGTAGCCCCAACCGCCATCCGCACGCCGATATCACGGGTGGAGCGCCGGACTGCGGCAAACATAACATTGGCGATACCGATACCGGCCACCGTTAACGTAATCAACCCGATAATTCCCAGAAACGCCTGCAGCCCAAGCAGAAAACGACGCATGGTCTTTTGCTCCAGCAGGATGTCCTTGATCTGTACAAACTGCGGGTCATCCACCGCTGCACCGTATTTGCGGCCGATCACCTGCCGGGCAGTACTGGCCACGCGCTCACGACTGGCACCTGTGGCCGGCAGAATATCAACGGCTGATACCGGCTCACCGGGGTTAAACTGCTGCCAGGTGGCGAACGGCATAAATACCGAATAGTCCGCCGGGACACCCTGTTCCAACAGGGCGCTGCTTTTACTCAACACACCAATCACGGTGAAATCCTCTTCCCCTACTTTCACCTGCAAACCGACCGGATCGATTTCCAGTTTCGCGGCATCGACCCAACTCCAACGCCGGGTGGCATTAAACAGCCCGACTGCTGCCGAGTAACCCAGAATGATGACCTTCCGTCGCTCAGCCTGATCCAGTGGATTAAACCAGCGACCACCGGGTAACACTTTAAGACCGGTGAGGCGTTGATAGCCGGGACTGACGGCAATGGGGGTCTGCCAGGCACGACGATCTTCGTATCTGACCCGCTTGTTCCAAACGGCAGTCACCTCGGCATGGTCCACATCGGGCAACGCGCGTATCAATTCCACATCCTCGGGCTGAAGCTTGAGCCGGGTTCCCTCAATCACCGCACCGTGACTGTGCTGGGCATAGCCGCCGCTCAAATAAATCAGATTACCGTTACCACTGCTGGAAGTGCGAATGATGCCCTGCCGCAATCCCTCACCAATCGCCAGAACCGTGGCAATACTCAAAGCCGACCATGCAACTGCCAGGATCGTCAGCAGCAGGCTCAGCTTTTCGGCAGCCATTTCCTGAAAAACCTGTTTCAACGGCAAAACCATCATTATTTATGCCCTCGCACTCAGGGCCCGCACAGGCGTCATGGCCGCAGCTCTGCGGGCCGGAAAATAAACCGCCAGCAAAGCCAGCAGTGCAGTGATAAACAGTACTATCCAGACCGATGCCGAGGTGATCAGCGGTTGTCCGAGCCAGTCCGGCAAACCAACCGCGTTTAGCAACGAGACAACGACAAAGGCCACCGCCACACCTGAGAGTGTGCCCAGCATGACCAGAATCATGCCCTCCAGCAGAAATTGACCGAGGATATTGCCGGATGTGGCACCGATGGCCAGGCGTACGCCGATTTCACGGGTACGCTCGGTAACCGACAAAAACATGATATTGGCGACTCCAAGGGATCCAACTGCCAGAGTCATGGCCCCACTGGCACCCAAAAACATCTGAATGCCCCGCAACAAGGTTTTGAAAAACCGGGCACCGCTGCTGAGATCCGGCAGGTTGATAGCTTCCTGGTCGGTCGGATCAAAATTCTTAACTCTGGCAAAAAAATCCAGTAATTGCTGTCGCAGCAGTGCAGCCGGGACTCCGTCCGCAGCTTTCACCACGACAGAATCCGGTGACTGATCCCAAAGATCCCGAAAGGCCGTTACCGGAATCAGCACCTGGGATCCATTATTCCCGAATGACACTCCGCCTTCGCTCTTGCGTATTATCCCGACAACCGTGAAGGCAACGCTGTTAATCAACAACGGCTGGCCAACTGATAGATTACCCGTCTGTGCCAGTTGCCAGCCAATCAATGCTACTCGCTGATGAAGCTGCTGATCTCTCTGGTTGAATGGCCGACTGCCACGATTCAGGCGAATCTGATTCAAATCCAGATAGTCGTTGTCGGCCCCGGTCACATACCCCTGTAATCGGCGACCGGCAGCATTACTCAACGAGACATCGGACTGATCATAGACCACTGACAGGCTTGCCACGGCTGGATGCCGGCGCAGCGTCTGCCAGTCCACATCGGTAAAGCTGATGACCCGCCGTGCCGGCAGCCCTTGCCAGGGCTTGCTGGTCCAGCCCGGATAGGCCGTCTGGCTGTTATCGATCAGCAATTCGAACGAACGCGTGTTCACGCGATAAAAACCTTCTCCCAATGCCACCAGAATCAACACCGAAACAATACCCAGAATGATGGCGATCAACGCCAGCAGACTGCGTAATCGATGAGCATATAAAGTCACCAGGGTCTGATGGATCAGGTTCATCACGGCACAAACACCCGGGCAATATCAGCGATGCTTTCATCGTTGAGCATTCCGGCGGCTTTCATCAGCTCCACCCGTTGTTGCCAGTACTGGTATAACCGTCCCTGCAACTCATGGCGACTGGCAAACAAAGCATTGTGCGCATCGATCAGCTCAGATGCCTCTACCAGACCAGCATCATACACGGCCTGTTTAAGCGCCAGCGCCCGCTGCCTCGACTCGACCTGCTGGTGGGCAATGCCGATTCGTTGCCACTGTAGTTGTAACTGCTGAAAACGGGTTTCAATATTTTGTTTCAGGGCAATTTCAACTTTGCGCACATCCTGCTCGGCGCTGGTGATTCTGAGTTCACTGCTGGCAACACCGATTCGGGTTTTGCCATTCAGGTCGATTGGAACGGTCACACCAACACTGGCACTGAGTGTGCCGTCGTCGCCCTTATCACTACCACCATAGGACAGAGTGCCCGACACGGTTGGAAAATAACCGGCCTGCGCCACGTTCCGCCCGGCATGGGCAGCCTGCAACTGCTGTTTTGCAGCGAGCAGATCAGGACTGTGATCCTGAGCCAGCTGCAACCATTCGGCGGTGCTGCTCACTGGCAACCGGGGAGCCTCTGACATGTCGATCTGAATATGACTGACCTGATCCACCGGCCGATTGATCAGCACCGCCAAGGCCAGCTGCCGGTCGGCAAACGCTGCCTGGGCAGACAATAGTCCAGCCTGCTCATCCACATGATTGGCGCGGACATCCTCAACCGTGGTGAGCTGAAGTTTGCCGGCCTTATAACGTTGTTCAGTGATGCCCAGTAGCTTCTCACCATCATCCAGCTTCTGTTGTGCCAGTAATACATCGTCGGAAGCACTGGCCAGATCAAGGTAGGCATTCAGCAACCGGCCGGCCAAATCGTTATAAGCCACCTGAATATTCAGCTGCTCAGTCAGCTGATTGGCCTGAGCCTGATTCAGCTGGGCCCATTGGCGACTATCCCAGAGCGTCTGATTGAGTGAAATGCTGTAGCTGTTACTGTGATTGCCCCGGTCATCCCACTGAGATCTGGCACCGGCTTCCAGTCCCGGCAACCAGGAGTGTCTGGCATCTTTAACCTCCAGCTCACTGATCCGGGCTTGAATACCGGCCTGTTTGAACGTGGGGTCATTAGCTTTAGCTGCCTCCCAGGCTTCGGGAAGAGCCAGTGCCTGCGCCAGACCGGACAGAGTGATCAGCAGAACGACAACAGCCATTCGCTGACTGGTGGCTATCCTAAGGGACATCGATACCCCCCATTTGACTGTTATCCACCACGCTTTCGCCTTCGGCCAGACCCGAAACCACCTCAACCTGGATACCATCAGATAACCCAAGGGTGACATCACGGGGAGTGGAGGTTATTCCGTCTGCATTGGGGATCAGCACCTGCGGTTGATCACCCGAGAAAGACAATGCCCGTTCCGGAATCGTCACCACCTGGTCAGCTTTTTCCAGGATAATTCGGGCCGTCGCGGAAAAGCCGGAGCGCAGACTGATATCAGCTGGAAAGTGAATTTGATCGACTTCGACTTCAAAACCGTTATCAAATCGACTGTCGGTAGCTGTACCGTTGAGCTTGGCGGATTGAACGGCCACCTTGCTCAATACCCCGGTTACTATTTGCTCTGGAAAAGGTGCCAGTGTCAGGGTGACTGCCATACCTGGCTTCAAGCGGGCTGCATCATGTTCGCTGACGGTACCTTTAAAGATCATCGACTTCATATTGGCAATGGTCATCATTTCCGTTGCGGCCTGACTGGACGCCGTGGAGATGATCGGTTCACCAACATCGACCTTCAGATTCAGAATCGTGCCATCCACCGGGGCAACGATTGTCGACGTCAGACGAGAATCCCCCACCGATGCCTCACCACTTTTGATCAGATCAAGGTTCTGCTGCTTCTGCCGCACATCTGCCAGACGGGACTTAACGGTGCTGCGGGCATCAACATACTCACTGTAGTTGGGTGGGATAATTTTTTGGTCAACCAGACTCTGGAGATTTGCCAGAGTCTGGCGCGCCGACTCCAGACTGGCTTCGCTCTGCATTAATGCAGTGCTGGCATCGGTCAACGCCTGAGGGGTCGGATTTGGAGTGATTTTGATCAGTTCGGTGCCAGCGGTCACCTGTTCACCTTCCTGATGATAAATCCGGCCAACGATTCCTTCGATCTGAGACTTGATCGCCACGGAATGCACCGGGACAATCTGCCCGACAGCCAGTGCCTGTTTCTCAATGGTTCCAATAGCCGCGTTTATGACCGGTAGACGGTGATCAATCTGCTGACCGCTCGTTATTTTCCAGTACCCCCCTGCCAATGCCGCAATCACGACTACTGAAGATATCAGCCAAGCTTTTTTCATGTGTTTAAACCAGTCCTAGTAATTCGAACGACCTTGCTTCAAAGGGCACAAAGCCTAGCACATCAAATAAGCACGGATATGTCAGATATCGGTAATATCATGGAGATATGGATAGCCCCATACACACCACCAATACGGTTGTCATATTTACCTGTGTAAGTGATCAAAAAACCGTCATCTTAGGAATTGCAAAACAATCCGTAAGGATGATACCCATCGAAGGATATTTTCGGGGGAAGGCATTTAAGATGTGCAAAGAATGGGTCAGCCATGACTTACGATGACTGACCGGAAGGTTGCGAATCCGAAACCGCAAGATTCCGGATTGCAGCTCGTGATTTTACTTTCTGTCGATGAACTGGTTGATCTTATATTGCATGTACAATGCCTGAAAGAAGAACGTCAGAACACCATTGGCGCGAAAATCCGGTTGACCATGGCTACGGGCAATACTCACGATCGCTGCTCTAAAACCGAATATCCAGATCAGCATAAAAATGAAATATGCCACAACAGCAAACAGCTGTACCGCTACGGCAATCTCAGCAGGTAGCAAAAAAGCTCCGCCGTAGGACAACACCATAATGATGATATAAGCAACCAACGTGATCCATATCACTGGGCTGGAAATGCCTTGATCAGAAATGCGGTTGAGGACTTTGGTCCGGGAGAACATCCAGTACATCGAGTAAATACCCAATGTCACAATCGACAGAAAGAACACTCCCCAGGCACTGAAGCGTTCAAACGCCTGAAGATCTTCACCGGATGCTTGCATTTCGAGGTTAGAGGAGGGAGCTTTGTATACGTCAGTCATATATCAATCCTTTAAATTAAATCTCCGAAAAATCTTTTTTTCAGAAAAACATTAAAAAACACTACTTGAAGATGTTATATAAAGACGCCTTTTTGCCGAATGGACAATCAGAAATCTCAATATTCGAACACCGAGGCCTTATATCATTAAACAACATTGTGCTCACTGACCACATGTGATTATCGCAATAACGATCACACCCGATAAAGCCGGAGGTGATTCTATAACAATAAAACCGTCACTGGCTACGGGGTTATATAGCAACCAACATTGACATGAAACACCTGACAGCATTATCGAACACCGTCAGGCAATCATTCATAAACCTTGAAGTCAGTCCGGTGCGATGGTCCTGCAAGTCACTACCCACGGATGAAAAGGGTTCAATGGGTAACGTGATCAGAATTACCGGTCGTGATTTTCCTGTCTGTCAAAGAACTGGTTGATCTTGTATTGCAGATAAAGCATCTGGAAAAAATAAGTCAGAACACCATTGGCGTGAAAATCTGACTGCCCCTGGTTGCGGGCGATTCGGGTAATTTCAGCTCTTAAACCAAACAACCAGATCAGTGTGAAAACAATATAAGAAGCAACAGCAAACAGCTTCATTGCTGCTGCGAACTGGTGCCCCACCAAATATTGACCGAGGATGGGCGACAAGAGATAGACCCCGCCTGAAACCAGCGCGATTCGAATCACTGAACTGGAAATACCCTGACTGGTGATAGAGTTCAGTATCTGGGTACGAGTGTACATCCAATAAATGGGGTAAACGCCCAATGTCACGATGGTTAAAAAAACCATCCTCCAGACACTGACACGTTTGAAGGCGTTAAGATCTTCAATGAAGTCTGGGATGTTGACGCTGGATGAGGGGGTTTTGTATATGTCAGTCATAAATCAGTCCTTTAAATGAAATCTCCAAAAATCTGTTTCTCAGAAAAACACTCACAAGAAACATTGTATAGATGTGTTAAATATAGATGCCTTTTTGCCGATCAGGCAACGAAAAACATCAACATCCAAACAGACTGGCCTGGTATGATTCAGCGAAATTGTGATGATGTTCACAATTGGTTATCGCAACAACAATCAACCTGAAAAGCCGGAGGCAATTCTATAACAACAAAACTGCCATTGGCTACGGCTACACAACAATTAAGCAACCTCTGAAAAACAACCATGGTATTGGAAAACACCGTTCGCAAAACCGAAATTTACAGCAGTCAATGAGGATTTGAGAGGGTGCCACCTGCGGGCGAAGCTGACAACGTCCTGAGCGAAAACAGGAAATTTCGCAGAGCCCCCCCCTAACACTGATATGAAATACCTGACAGCATTATCAACCACTGTCAGGCCGTCATTAATGCACACTCATTTCAGCGCGGCGGCGTTGATCGATCCTGCGGGTTACGTACCAGCTCACCAGGGCAGTCAATGAGACCAGACCGATAATAATGGTCGCTAATGCATTGATCTTGGGAGTCACGCCACGGCGGACGGATGAAAATACTTCAATGGGCAGTGTGGTGGCACCTGGACCGGTAACGAAACTGGCAATGACCACATCGTCCAGCGAGAGGGTAAAAGACAGCAGCCACGCCGACATAATTGCAGGAGCGATGATCGGCAGGGTAATCAATATAAACGCCCGGATCGGGGTGGCACCGAGATCAAGCGCAGCTTCTTCGAGACTGCGGTCCATTTCCCGCAAACGTGAACTGATGACGACCGTTGAATAGGCCAGGCAAAATGTACTATGGGCAATCCAGACAGTGACCAAACCACGGTTCTGAGGCCAGCCAACGATCTGCCCCATGGCAACAAACAGCAACAACAACGATAAACCGATGATCACATCCGGCATCACCAGTGGCGCGGTAATCATACCGGAAAACAATACCCGGCTGCGGAAACGGCGAATCCGAACCATCACCACGGAGGCGAACAAGGCCATAAACACGGCTGCTGTAGACGAATAAAACGCTACCTCAAGTGAGCGCAGCACGGCACTCATCAACTGCCGGTCGCGAAACAACTCCCCATACCATTTGATGGACCACCCACTCCAGACAGTCACCAGCCGGGATTCGTTGAAGGAATACACCACCAGCACCACCATCGGCAGATACAAGAATGCAATGCCGATCCAGAACATGATATTTACAAAGGTAAAACGCCGCTCAACTGAACTCATCAGCGCTCTCCTTATTCTGATAACGATGAAACAGCGCTATCGGCGCCAACAAAATAAGCAACATGATAACCGCGAGTGCTGAAGCCACTGGCCAGTCACGGTTATTGAAAAACTCCTGCCATAAAATTCGTCCGATCATCAGGCTGTCGGCTCCCCCCAATAACTCTGGAATGACAAACTCACCCACCACTGGAATAAACACCAGCATCGATCCGGCCACTACACCGTTTTTTGACAATGGCAATGTGATACGCCAGAAACTGACCCAGGCTTTCGCCCCCAGATCGCTGGCCGCCTCCAGCAGAGTATGATCGTGCTTGACCAGGTTGGCATATAACGGCAGCACCATGAACGGCAGATAGGAGTACACGATGCCGATATACACGGCAAAGTTAGTGTTCATCATCTGCAGCGGTTCCTGGATGATGCCGGTCCACAGCAAAAAGTTATTGATCAGACCATTACTTTTCAGCAACCCCATCCACGCATACACCCGGATCAGAAACGAAGTCCAGCTCGGCAACAATACCAGCAACAGCCAGGTTGCCTGAGTCCGCGCCGGGGCACGGGCAATGGCATAGGCCATCGGATAGCCCAGCAACAGACAGAAAATGGTCGAAAAAAATGCCATTTTGATGGAATTCCAGTATGCAATCAGATACAGCTGATCACTGCCCAGCCAGACGAAGTTACTGAAGCTGATATGAATACTGAGCGTGTCTTCAACCCATTCAAACATCGAGGTATAAGGTGGAATGGCAACATCCGCTTCGGAAAAAGCAATCTTCAGCACAAAGATAAAGGGCAGCATGAAGAAAACCAGTAGCCAGAAATACGGCACACCAATAATCCACCATCGCCCTCCCGGAAGTAGCCGGGAAATATCGAAACGCTTCATGACCGCAGCACCACGCAGCTGTCTGAAGACCAATGGATATAAGCTTTGTCATCCCAGGTGGGACGTTCCGCCCAGCGATCAACATTGGCCAGAAAACACTGTACGATTTTGCCGCTGCCGAGTTTGACATAATAAACGGTATGCCCACCAAGATAGGCAATGTCGTGAATAACGCCTTCAGCCCAGTTGTACTCCTGTTCGGGCCGGGTGGTGGTCAGCAATGTTTTTTCCGGTCGCAATACCACCAGCATGGTCTTTTCATCAACACCGGTGGAAACACCATGATCAATGTAAACCGGCACATTGAGATCGTCACAATCCAGCGTCATACGGTCTTCAAAGTCTTCAACAATATTGCCTTCAAAAATATTGGCCGACCCTATGAACTCAGCCACCATACGACTGGTCGGTGACTCATAAATATTCATCGGTGTTCCCACCTGGGCAATGTAGCCCTCATCCATGATGGCAATGCGATCGGCCATGGTCATGGCCTCTTCCTGATCATGGGTCACCATGACACAGGTAACTCCGACGCTCTCAAGGATATCAACCACTTCGAGTTGCATCCGGGTGCGCAGTTTTTTATCCAGAGCCCCCATGGGTTCGTCCAACAGCAGCAGTTTGGGCTGTTTGGCCAGACTGCGGGCCAGGGCCACCCGTTGCCGTTGACCACCCGAGAGCTGATGGGGCTTGCGGCGGGCATACTTTTCCATGTGCACCAGCTTCAGCATTCGCTGTACCCGATCATGAATTTCGCCCTGCGGCAAACGTTCCTGTTTCAAGCCAAAAGCCAGATTCTGCTCCACACTCATATGAGGAAACAGCGCATAGGACTGGAACATCATATTGATGGTTCGTTCATAGGGTGGCAGATGGGTAATGTCCTTACCGGCCAGAATAATTCTGCCATCGGTCGGCGTCTCGAATCCGGCCAACATACGCAGCAGTGTCGATTTGCCTGAGCCTGATGCCCCCAGCAACGCAAATATCTCGCCCTTTTGAATCTCCAGATGGACATTATCGACAGCGAGAGTGTCATCGTAATACTTGCTGACACCCTGAATACTCAACAGAGTTTCAACATTTGAATTATTCGCCTTGGAATTTTTCCGGGCACCTGCGGCAATCGTCATTCGGACTCCTGTATGAAACCAGGGAGATCAGGTGACCTCCCACTGACACTTACTTGATTACTTACCGGTTCTGACTTTGGTCCAGGAACGGGTGCGGATACGGTCAATTTTTTGTGGCAGCACCTTGAAGGTAAACAGCTTGGTGCCTGCAACCGGGAAAATGCCGGGATCGGCCAGAACTTCAGGATCAATAAACTCACGCGCGGCAGTATTGGGGTTGCCATACATCACATAGTTGGTGATATCGGCAGAAACTTTGGGCTGGAGGATGTAGTTGATGAATTCATGAGCCTCTGCAACGTGCTGGGCATCTTTCGGAATCATCATCATGTCCGACCACAAAGCAGCGCCTTCCTTCGGAATGTAATAGCTGATTTCAACGCCGTTGCCGGCCTCTTCAGCACGGGCTTTAGCCTGAAAGATATCGCCTGACCAGCCAATGGCCACGCAGATATCGCCATTCGCCAGATCCGAAATATAACGGGAGCTGTGGAAGTAGGTCACGGAATCACGCAGGCTCATCAGCAGTTCGGTGGCTTTGTCGTAGTCCTTGGCATTCTCACTGCTTGGATTCAAACCCAGATATTGCAGTGCCGCCGGAAATAGCTCACTTTCGGCATCCAGAAATGCCACTCCGCAGCTGCTCAGTTTCTTCAGGTTTTCGGGCTTGAACACCATATCCCAGCTGCCGATCACCGCATCTGCCTGGTCGCCCAGTGCCGCTTTGACTTTGGCAACGTTGTAGCCAACCCCTGTGGTTCCCCATTCGTAAGGAACACCATACTCATTGCCCGGATCATAGTTCTGCAGTGTAGCCAGCAGTTCGGTATCCAGATTCTTCCAGTTAGTCAGCTTGGATTTATCCAGCTTTTGATAGGCACCCGCCTTTATCTGACGAGCCATAAAATCAGTGGTCGGTACCACAATATCGTAGCCGGTATTGCCAGAGAGCACCTTGGCTTCAACCACTTCATTGGAATCGAACACATCATAGACCACCTTGATACCGGTAGCGGCCTCAAAATTGGCGATGGTGTCTTCAGCAATATAGTCGGACCAGTTATAGACCCTTACCACCCGGTCTTCAGCCATGACATAACCGGTGACCAGCGTCGCCAGCGCAGTGGCAATCAGAGTTTTGCGGATGTCTTTCATAAATGTTTTCGTCTCCTAACAGATGGCTTTTGTTTTGTTCTTAACTTTCAGATTCCAGGGCGGCTTGAGTGGCATCCAATGCCTGTCCAGCCCTTTCCACCAGGATGTTGATTTCATCCCGGGTTATGGTCAACGGTGGAGATATCAACATGGTATCGCCAGTTGCCCGTAAAATAAGACCCTGTTTCAGCGCCAGGTCACGACACAAAGCACCAACACGGCCATTACCGTCATAGCGCCGGCGACTGTGTTTATCCGCCACCAGTTCTATCGCCGCCAGCATGCCGACTCCACGTATTTGCCCTACCAAAGGATGATCTGCCAATGTCTGCAATTGCATTTGCAAATAAGGGGCCGTTTGCGACCGAACCTGTTCGATGATCCGTTCCTCTTTTAAGATCCTCAGGTTTTCCAGCGCCACGGCAGCACATACCGGATGACCGGAATATGTGAACCCATGACTGAATTCCTCACCGGCCTGCTTGAGGGTCTCGGCAATATGATCAGCCACCATGACGCCACCGATGGGCAAATATCCGGAAGACAGGCCCTTGGCAATCGGCATCAGGTCAGCGTGGATATTGAAATAATCACAACCAAACCACTCTCCGGTACGGCCAAATCCGCAGATCACTTCGTCAGCCACCAGCAACACATCATACTTCTGAACAATTCTCTGGATTTCCGGCCAATACGTGGATGGCGGGATAATGATGCCTCCCGCTCCCTGGATGGGCTCAGCAATAAATGCCGCCACGTTGTCAGCGCCCAGTTCAAGAATCTTCTCTTCCAACGCCCGTGCCGCCAGCAGACCGAATTCATCCTGGCTCAGATCTCCGCCTTCGTCATACCAGTATGGCTGCCGGATATGCTCCACTCCCGGTACCGGCAACCCGCCCTGACGATGCATGGATTTCATGCCTCCCAAGCTGGCTCCGGCCACGGTAGAGCCGTGATAGCCGTTCTGCCGACCGATAATCACTTTCTTATCCGGATGACCTTTTAATGCCCAGAAATAACGAACCATCCGGAACACTGTGTCGTTGGCCTCACTGCCGGAATTAGTGAAAAAAACATGGTTGATGTGAGCTGGTGCAAGTTCTGCCAGAGTCTGTGCCAGCCGGGCAGCCGGCACATTGGAGGATTTGAAAAACAGGTTGTAATAGGGCAGTTCGTTCATCTGCCGGGCAGCCGCCTCGGCCAGCTCCGGACGCCCATAGCCGAGATTCACACACCACAGCCCGGCAAATGCATCAAGGTATTGCCGGCCTTCAGCATCCCAGATATAGACACCCTCGGCGCGGGTCACCATTCTGGCACCTTCGCGAGCCAAAGCACCATTATCGACAAATGGGTGCAGATGATGGGCGGCATCCATTGCCTGCCAGATGGTGCTCTGTTCAACCATGTTTTTCACCTTTTTAACAGCTGTCAGACGGTGGTCAGCAAATATTCCCGCTCCCAGGAACTGATCACTCTTTTAAATCCCTCATTTTCGGCCCAACGGGTGGCGATAAAGCCATCCACGAAGTTGGCACCGAGTACATCACGGATCTCTTCAGCCTCCGACATGGCAAACAATGCCGCTTCGAGGTTGAACGGAAGATCCGGATCCGCCTCATCGCCTAGCCGGCCGGACACAGGGGGTCTTGGTTTGAGATCTCTGATCATACCGATATAGCCGGCAGCCAGGTTGGCGGCCATGGTGAGATAGGGGTTGGTATCGGCGCCAGCCAGTCGGTTTTCCACCCGTCTTGCCTGTGGTGATGAATTTGGAACCCGTAATCCAACGGTCCGATTTTCCTCACCCCATTCAATGTTGACCGGAGCATTACCGTCTGCTCCTGGCAAATAGCGGCGATAGCTGTTCACGTTCGGTGCAAACATCGGCATGATCTGCGGAATCACTGCCTGCAAACCACCAATGTAATTTAAAAACAACGACGATGCGGTGCCATCGGGCTGGGAAAACAGGTTTTTCCCGGTTTTGATATCCACCAGTGACTGGTGAATGTGCATCGAACTGCCCGGCTCTCCGGTAATCGGCTTGGCCATGAATGTGGCGCCAATGTTGTGTTTCAGTGCCGCCTCGCGAACAGTACGTTTGAACATGAATACCTGATCAGCCAGCTTAAGCGCATCACCATGACGGAAATTGAATTCCATCTGGGCCGTTCCTTCTTCGTGGATCAAGGTGTCGATATCCAGTTCCTGCGCTTCGCACCAGTCGTATATATCTTCAATAATCGGGTCATATTCGTTGGCAGCGTCAATACTGAATGACTGACGTCCGCTTTCCTGCCGACCGGAACGACCGATAGGCGGCTCCAGAGGTAAATCAGGATCAGTGCAGCGCTTGGTCAGATAAAATTCCACTTCAGGTGCAACAATGGGTTTCCAGCCCCGCACGGAGTAGAGCTCCAACACCCGTTTCAATACCGCCCGCGGCGACAGCGAGATCATGTTACCCACCACGTCGTAACAATCGTGAATGACCACCGCTGTGGGTTCCAGTGCCCACGGCACCATAAACACCGCATCTTCATCAGGGCGCAGATGCATATCGATGTCCTTCGGATCCAACAGGCTGTAATACGCCTCATCATCCGGATAATCCCCGGTTGCCGTCTGTAACAGGACGCTTTCCGGCAACCGGATTCCGCGCTCAGCGAGGAATTTATTCGTGGGCATGATCTTGCCCCGCGCGATACCGGTCTGATCTGGCGTAATACACTCCACTTCAGTGATTTGACGATCTTTAAGCCACTTGCTTAACTTTTCCATGGTTATTCATAGAGAGCTATCACATGAGCCATGCTACGACGGTTCATGCTCGCTTCAATGCCTCAATAATGTTTTGTTTTGTCCGGGATCTGTCACTCGACAGCACAACGACGTGGCAACCGCCAACATCGAAATCCCCCTGGAACACCGATTGATATTCCAGTCTTCGGACGGCCCCCGGACAATAACCGCCCCAAATCCATCATTACGGTGATATTCACAAAGCCTGCCAGTTCAATTGAACTGGCAACCCGTAAAATCCCGGACCCATCACAGTTTCTGGTCCACATATGAACAATGCACTACTAAAGAACACATGAAAATAAAATGCAACCGGACTGATCTGTGAGATGCTTATCCTACAATCGCCAGAAATGGATCTCATGGACAGAGAATGGCTGATCGTGGAAATCTCGCACATTGGCACAGCACCTTGAGGAACACAATATGGCACCGCCCGGGATCAGGTATTTTTTTTCATCCGTCCCTGATACATTCGCTGTACACCTTCACAAGTATCGTAAAATCACTGAGAATCAAATCTCCGGCTGAGGAAAACAAGGGTGATTTAGAGCCCGGACAGCCAAAAAATGGGTTTAATGAGTAAACATAAATGTCCAACGATGAAGTTTCGGCTTTCCTTACAGAGTATCCCGATGTACAGACTATAGAACTTCTGATCACCGACCTGAACGGCGTCGTCAGGGGCAAACGAATCGAACGCGAGTTACTGGAAAAAGTCTTCGCTCAAGGATTTTATCTCCCCGGTTCAGTCATGGCCCTTGACGCTACCGGTACCACCGTTGAAGAGACCGGACTGGGGGTTGAAGCCGGTGATCAGGACCGTGTATGTTTCCCGATTCCCGGCACCCTGGCCATTGTTCCCTGGCAGGGTAATGACCGCGCCCAGGCACTGGTCAGTATGTTTGACGCAGACGGAGAGGTTCCTTTTCTGGCTGATCCCCGCCAGGTACTGGCCCGGGTGGTGGAGAAATTCAGCACTCTTGATTACACCCCCTGTGTGGCCGTCGAACTGGAATTCTACCTGGTGGACCGAGAGCGTGATGCAAACGGTCAATTACAGCCTCCCATCTCCCCGGTCAGCGGCCGGCGCATGAACTCCAAACAGGTCTATTCCATGGACGACCTGGATGACTATGACTTTTTTATCCGCGAGGTTCTGGACACCGCCCACGCCCAGAATATTCCGGCTGACGCTGTGGTGGCGGAATATGCGCCAGGCCAATTTGAAGTCAATCTGCCACACGTGACCGATCCGCTGGAAGCCGCTGATCATGCCGTGTTACTGCGCAGGGTTATCCGCCAGGTGGCACGCCGGCACGATATGGAAGCCACATTTATGGCCAAACCCTATATCGATGAATCAGGCAGCGGCACCCATGTCCATGTCAGTCTACTTAATGACGCAGGCGACAACATTTTTGCTGCCGAAGACCCATTGCAGCATCCACCACTACGCTATGCAGTCGGTGGCTTATTGCAGATGGCCGATTCAGTTCAGGCGTTGCTATGCCCCAACATCAACAGTTACCGCAGGCTTGCACCTGGAGGATATGCGCCAACCAGTCATACCTGGGGTTACGACAATCGCACCGCCGCGATCCGAATTCCATCTGGCGAGATTGAGGCCACCCGCATCGAGCATCGTATGAGCGGGGCTGATACCAACCCTTATCTGGCGGTTGCAGTAGTGCTGGCCGGGATTGGTGAAGGTTTGATGAAACAGGTTGAACCGCCTGAACCGGTTACGAACAATGCTTATGATCAGGACCATCCTCAGCTGGCAGACAATCCGCGGGATGCATTGCGGGCCATGGAAGCCAACGAACAGATCAGCGAATGGTTCGGAGAAGAGTTTTTAAGAATTTACAGCATCTGCAAGTGGTCTGAAGTCAGTCTGTTTGAACGGCAGGTCACTGAACTCGAATACAGTTTGTTATTGCCCTACCTTTAATTTATTTTTTGCACCAAAACAACTCACAAAAAGCTCTTATCGTTTTGTTTTGGTGCCAAAAACCTTCCCTTAACCATGAACAGCTAATATTTTCAGGTTTATGGTAATTTTCCCTGCAAACATGCCCGATCATCAGGCACAGACATACAAAATGCACTCAAAAAATACAGGACAGGATAATTCCTTCGCCGGCATGGTACGAATCCTGCTCGTGCGACGCCCTGATTTGTCATTAAAGACCCATATCAAACCTTCAGCGCCGATGCAGGCACTTGAGCCGGGCATTTTCTGATCATTTTGATGAACCAAAATGACTCATCAACAAACGATCATGGCGCTGCATCTCATTGACACTGGTAAGAGGACATTTTGTGGATAGCACAGCAATTAATAATATCAGCGCTGCCATCACCACCCTGAGCCAGAGTACCGATACTCTGTTTCTGTTACTCGGCGCGGCAATGGTGCTGGCCATGCATGCGGGATTCGCCTTTCTGGAAGTCGGCACCGTGCGCCATAAAAACCAGGTCAATGCGCTGGTCAAAATTATCACCGATTTTGGTGTTTCCACCGTAGCCTACTTTTTTATCGGTTATCAGATTGCTTATGGCGAGAACTTTTTTGTGCCAGCGGCGGAACTGGCTCAGAACCATGGTTATCATCTGGTGAAGTTTTTCTTTCTGCTCACGTTTGCTGCCGCAATTCCTGCCATCGTCTCTGGGGGGATCGCCGAACGTGCTCGCTTCTACCCGATGTTGATCGCCTCGGCGTTGATCGTGGCACTGGTATATCCATTGTTTGAAGGCATCGTCTGGAACAATAATTTCGGCTTTCAGCAATGGCTGATCAAGCACTATGGCTTTGCGTTTCATGACTTTGCCGGATCAGTCGTCGTTCATGCTGTTGGTGGCTGGATTGCCTTTGGTGCCATCGTCCTGCTGGGCACCCGTAAAGGTCGTTACCGTGATGGCCGGGTGGTGGCGTTTGCTCCTTCAAATATTCCTTTTCTGGCCCTGGGTGCTTGGGTATTGGCGGTCGGCTGGTTTGGTTTCAATGTCATGTCGGCGCAAACCGTTACCGGTATTTCCGGACTGGTGGCCGTCAACAGTCTGATGGCTATGGTTGGAGGCACACTCACCGCCATGGTGATCGGCCGTAAGGATCCGGGATTCATTCACAACGGCCCCCTGGCTGGTCTGGTGGCGGTGTGCGCCGGGTCCGATCTGATGCATCCGATTGCAGCGCTGCTGGTGGGAGGAATGGCCGGCATTTTGTTCGTACTGGTGTTTACCATGGCACAAAACCGCTTCCCGAAATTTGACGATGTTCTGGGTGTCTGGCCGTTGCACGGTCTTTGCGGTGCCTGGGGTGGCCTGGCTGCCGGCGTATTCGGTCAGCAGGCATTCGGCGGTCTGGGTGGTGTCAGTTTTATTGCCCAGTTGCTGGGAACCCTGGCCGGCATTGCCATTGCCTTGCTTGGGGGCTTTATCATTTATGGTACGGTTAAAGCTTTCATAGGGCTAAGGCTGAGCGAAGAAGAAGAGTTCAATGGTGCGGATTTGTCCATTCACTATATCAGTGCAAATCCGGAAGAATAATCATATAACGGTCCAGGGATGGACCGTCAGCATTAGGGAACCTTCGGAAAATGGACTATTTTCGCGCAGGACGTTGTCAGCTCCAGTCTCACATCCTTATTTACGTCAGTAAACTGCGGGGTTGCGAGTGGTGCTTCCTCGCCTGCATCAAAACTATTCCTATTTTTCAGAGGCCCCTTAGGTATCCAATCAATAACCGCGTCTCCCGCAATCACAATCACCACACGTCAACAGGTTACCCAACTATCATATCTTCAACACGCACATCAGGTCTTAGGTGTAGTCTCGATAAATAATTGTCCAGGTAAGCATTTATGCCGGATCGCCTTGACTACACAAACACATGCCGCCTGGATTTAAAACCGTCTTATTGGTCACAGTAAAAACTTGATGCATGTCTCTTTTGTCTGCGACACCCCATAATAAAGTTTTGAACACCCTCGCAAATTTCACCAATAAACCCCAAAAAGCAGTTTCATATATTGGGCGCATTCACTTATGAGTCTACTATTGCCCTATCGATTCTCTGAAACCCGTTGCAGGTTATTAAAGTAACCATATTAATGAAACAAAAGGTTCATTTATGTCTGCCTGGCATACGGTGTTTTAAACCAACAATCACATTGACGGAATAAGAAGGAGGCGCACCCTGATGATAAGGACAAAATCCACTTATCTACCGCTGTTATTTGCTGTTTCATCCACATTGCTGGTTGCATGTAATGTTCAGTACAGTCAAAGCAGTGACAACACCAATGGAAATGGCAACAACAGTCAGAATGACAGTCAGAATAATAACGACAACAATAGCGGTCAGGACGATAACCAAAATGGTCCGGACACATCCTCGCCTTCACCATTGATTACCACCTGGAAAGTGGATGATGCCAATGGGCAGGTCACCATTTACACCAAAGGTACCGGTTATCACTACACCGTAGATTGGGGTGATGGCCAACAAGATAGTGGGATAACCGGTAACGCCAGTCACAGTTATGCAAATGCCGGTACTTATAGTGTTGAAATCAGTGGTGACTTTCCACACCCATATTTCTGTGACCTGTCTGCCAATAAAGCTCAATTGCGCAGTGTCGAACAATGGGGAAATCAACAATGGAAAAGCATGAACAGCGCATTTGAAGACTGCAGCAACGTTGTCATCAATGCTTCGGATACACCCAATCTGGCACAAGTGAAAGATATGAGCCGGATGTTTTATCATGCCGAGTCTTTCAATCAGAATATTAATGACTGGAATGTCAGCTCTGTCACCAATATGAACAATCTGTTTGCCGGTACCAACGCATTTAATCAGGATCTTAGCAATTGGGATGTCAGTGCGGTTACCAGCATGAACGGCATGTTTTCTGGTGCCAAAGCATTCAATCAAGAACTGAATAACTGGGATGTCAGTGCGGTGACGGACATGAAAGGAATGTTCTCCGGTGCCAGCAGTTTCAATCGCCCTCTCAACAACTGGAATGTAAGCGCGGTTACCAGCATGGAAGGCATGTTTGCCGGGGCCCGGTCATTTAATAAGGATATCAGTACCTGGGATGTTGCAAAGGTCACAAATATGGGTGCCATGTTTGCCGGGGCCAGCTCGTTTAACCAGGACCTGACCAACTGGAATGTCAGCTCGGTCACCAATATGAACGCCATGTTTGCCGGTGCTGCGATGTTCAACCAGAAAT
Source organism: Gynuella sunshinyii YC6258 (assembly GCF_000940805.1). Taxonomy (GTDB): domain Bacteria; phylum Pseudomonadota; class Gammaproteobacteria; order Pseudomonadales; family Natronospirillaceae; genus Gynuella; species Gynuella sunshinyii. The sequence goes on from NZ_CP007142.1 coordinate 6,362,446, forward strand.
TGAACTGGACTGTAGCAGCGGTCACCAACATGAGCAGTATGTTTGCCGCTGCCGGAGCGTTTAATCAGGACCTCAATGAATGGGATGTCAGCGCGGTGACAACCATGAGCAGCATGTTTGCCGGTGCCTATGCCTTTAATCAGACGCTGAAAAAATGGGATGTTGGTGCAGTGGAAAAAATGGATGACATGTTTGGCGGTGTCTCCTTATCAACCGCCAACTATGATGCTCTGCTATCCGGATGGAGTGCACGTTCACTGCAGTCAGATGTTATCTTCAGTGCGGGAAACAGCAAATACTCCAGCAATGCCCAAAGCGCTCATGATGTTCTGACCGACTCGTACAACTGGAAAATGACAGATGGCGGAATGAACTGACAGCACGGCAATATTCCACCTGAAAACGGAACATTGCCAGCATATGGCAACCTTCAGATCAGAGCTGAAGGTTGCCACGATGCATCACATACAAACGTCCTGCCTCCTGCTCCCTTTATTTCCTCTCATCACATAACATACAAATGCCTGGCGGGGATAACGGCACAAACTACTCTCGTGCTCAACAACCTGAAACCCAAGCCCCTGATATAACAGGGTTGCATGGTAATTGGCGTCCGCAACAATAACCTGTTGCCCGGCAAACTGACTCACCCACTCCGCCATATGAAACAGTAAATTTTTGGCCAAACCACGATTTCGATACTCCGGCATTACCCATACATGCTGATAGCGGGCCAGACCGTTCAGATGATATACCCCGGCGTAGGCCAGTAATCGTGAGCCGGCAAATACCCCGAACTGACAGCCATACTGCTGCTGTTGCAGCAACTGATACTCAAACATGCGTTGTTGCAGATACGAATGATGGCTGCCATCAGGCTCCTGCTCCAGCAGTGACTTCAGTTGTTCGTCATACCACTGCTGCCAGTCTCCAGGCTCAGTGAACGCTCTGATCACATAGCTTGAATCCATCGCAGCTGACGCTGCAGGGCTTGTATGCCGGCACTGAGCACATGGTTCTGTTCATACAGAAAACCATTTTATTGAAACGAGCGGACCTGGTCCGCATCTGTGTCATTATTCGGTACCCAGATAAACGTCTGGAGGCGGACTTCTGGCATTGTAGCAAAACACTCACAAAACAATGTCTGCCACTCGGCCATGGTTTTCGACGCCAGCGGAACTTTCAAGGCCAAAGTATTGCCAAAATAAAAACAGGGGTTCGCCGGTGTCCGGGTAATCAGATACTCATCGGTTTCCTGCTGCTCACATTGCAAATGGTGCACCACGTAATCACTGCGCACTCCCAACCCAATCTGCCTGCTGACCATTTCAGATACCGAGTTTGTCCCTAAGACCATAATAAACAGCACCGATTGCCGTGTAAGGTGCACGGAACAGGCGCCCTCCGGGGAAAGGGAAATGTTTCAGGCTGGCGAAGGCATCAAATCGTTCTGCCTGGCCTTTAATCGCTTCAGCAATCAGTTTGCCGGCCAGATGCGTGGTCGTGACACCATGGCCGCTATAGCCCTGAGCATAATAGATATTGTTGCCAATACGACCAAACTGAGGCAGCCGGCTGAGGGTCAGCAGAAAATCCCCGCCCCAGGCATATTCGATTTTGACACCGCGCAGCTGAGGGAAGGTGGTTTCCAGTTTTTTGCGGATAAAACGCTCTATGGAGACAGGGTCTCCGCCACCATAGGTAACCCCGCCGCCGTATAAAAGCCGGAAATCTTCCGTAATACGGTAATAGTCCAGCTTATAATTGCAGTCTTCGATGCAATAAAGTTCTGGAATCAGACTGCGGGCGCGCTCTTCCCCCAACACTTCAGTGGCTACCACCTGAGTGCCACAGGGCATGGTTTTGGCCGCCAGTTCCGGAATCAGATTGCCCAGATAAGCATTACCGGCCACCATGACGTATTGACTGCGCACCAGCCCGCCGTCGGCCGTTTTTACCACCACTTTATTGCCCCGTTCAACGGCCACCACTCTGGAATCTTCATAGATCTGACCACCCAGTTCCTCCAGCGCAGCCGCTTCGCCGAGGGCCAGATTCAATGGATGAATATGGCCGCCGCTCATATCCAGCAGACCACCGCAGTAAACATCTGTATTCACTACATCGCGGATATCGGTCTGCCCCAGCAACGTCAGTTGCTCATGCCCGTAACGTTCCCACAGTTTTTTCTGCTCGGTCAGTTCATGCATCTGACGAGCGTTGAAAGCCGCAAATACGCCGCCCTGACGGTAACCGCAGTCAATATCATACTGTTGAATACGCTGGCGGATAATTTCTCCACCTTCGAAGGCCATACTGCCAAGCACCCCGGCTAATTCTCTGCCGTAAGAGCGTTCAATCACATCAATATCACGACTGTAACTGTTTACCAGCTGTCCGCCATTGCGACCACTGGCGCCAAAACCGATTCTGGCAGCTTCGAGCAGTACGACATTAAAGCCCGCCTCAGCCAGATGCAAAGCACTGGATAAGCCAGTAAAACCACCTCCGATGACACAAACATCGGTATCCACCGGCCCTGCCAGACACGGGCGATCCGGACTATCGTGAGCAGAGGCGGCATAGTAAGAACGGGTATGGGAAATTCGGCTCATTAAAGCTATTCCTGTTATCCAATTATGATGAAGAGCCTAGCGGAAGCCATGCAAAATTAGAATAACCGCGACGAAGACAAATACCACAATACTTGCCTGCCGGTAGAAATCCGATATACCGTATGCCGAGATAAGCAGCTTTGCAGAATAGGGGTTGAGTAATCCACTCCGGCAACTCTTCACCCGAATATTTCTGACTGATACAAATGATTCTGACGAGCCGGCAATCCGCCCGCTCAGTCCAAACAAGGCGGTTTTGCCTTTGCAGACATCAACCCTACTAACCAGACAGAACTGAATACTATGACTGAGCTACACGACCTGAACTATTGGCAAACCAAGGCCGATGGCCTGAGTTTCGAAAACCGCGCATTTATTGATGGTGAATATACCGCTTCCGCATCCGGGGCAACGTTTGAGTGCATCAGCCCGATCGATGGAAAAGTACTGACCAACGTCGCAGCCTGCGATGCCGTCGACGTGTTGCACGCAGTGACCGCTGCGAGAACAGCTTTCAGCAGCGGAGTCTGGTCACAGATGGCACCTTCAGCGAGAAAAAAGATTCTGCTGAGGTTTGCCAGCCTCATTGACGCTCATCGCGAAGAGCTGGCTCTGCTGGAAACTCTGGACATGGGCAAACCCATTGCTGATGCCCTTGAAGTGGATATCCCTGCCACCGTGCGGGCCATCAGCTGGAGTGCCGAAGCCATTGACAAACTGTACGATGAGATTGCCCCCACCGGGATGGACGAGCTGGGTCTGGTGACCCGTGATCCCGTCGGTGTGGTCGCTGCCATCGTACCCTGGAACTTTCCCATGATCATGGCCAGCTGGAAAATCGGCCCGGCTCTGGCAATGGGGAACTCCATTATTCTCAAACCTTCGGAAAAGTCTTCGTTAACGGCCATTCGTTTGGCCGGGCTGGCCCGGGAGGCTGGCATTCCAGCCGGGGTGTTCAATGTCCTGCCGGGTTTTGGACATACGGTTGGCAAGGCACTGGCGGTACATATGGACATCGATACGCTGGTATTCACCGGTTCCACCCAGGTTGCCAAGCAGTTAATGGTCGATGCCGGGCAATCGAATATGAAACGAATCTGGACCGAAGCCGGCGGCAAATCTCCCAACATAGTATTCGCCGATGCTCCGGATCTGGATGAGGCTGCAGTGGCCGCCGCAGCGGCGATCTGTTTTAACATGGGCGAAATGTGTACGGCCGGGTCGCGTCTGCTGGTCGAGGAATCTATTGCCGAAGACTTTATAGCCCGGGTTCGCAAAGCCTTTCAAAACTGGCGTCCCGGACACCCCCTTGATCCGGCCACCAATATCGGCGCTATCGTTGATGAAGTGCAGTTAAACAGGGTGTTAAGTTACATCGACAAAGGTCAGGCAGAAGGTGCCCGTCTAAGCCTGGGCGGCCAGCGCAGCCAGATTGTTTCCGGTGGGTTTTATGTTGAACCGACGCTGTTTGAGCAGGTCGACAATCAGATGACCATTGCCCAGGAAGAAATCTTCGGACCGGTACTGAGTGTCGTCACCTTTTGTGATGAAGCCGAAGCCGTACAGTTGGCCAATGATTCCATTTACGGTCTCGCAGCGGCCCTCTGGACCAGCAACCTCAGTCGTGCCCATCGGGTGGCCAGGGCTCTGCGGGCAGGTTCTATCTGGATCAATCAGTATGACGGCGGAGATATGACGGCCCCGTTTGGTGGTTATAAACAGTCTGGCAACGGTCGAGACAAATCACTGCATGCCTTCGACAAATACTGTGAAATCAAAGCCACCTGGATAAAACTGACATCCTGAACGGAAATCAGGGGTAATCCACAGATTATTTGACCTCGGACATAGCCACCAAATGCAGGGTTGCCTATGGTGGCGATTGTTTACCCGATGAATGGTCATGTCTATGTCGAACCGTGCTACCACCACATATCTTTCTGCGCATACTTCTGTGGTGCAAAAGCTGCTTGATCATGACGTGCTGCCAACTCCCCAACGGCAGATCATTGCTGAAACCCTGTTTGCCAAACCTCAACACTGCACCGCAGAACAATTGCATGACCAGATCAAAGCCAATGGTTACAAGGTTTCCAAAGCAACGATCTACAATACCCTCGGATTGTTTGCGCAAAAAGGTCTGGTCAGAATGATTTATGCGGACAGTTCCACGACGTTCTACGATTCCAACACCTCAGCCCATCACCACTTCTTCAATACCGACAGCGGCGAGATTTCGGATATTCATGAAAACCTGATTCACAGCTATCTGCAGGATTGTCTGCCTGCTGGTACCCGACTGGATTCGGTCGATCTGGTCGTGCGTATTCGCAACAAGTTCTGACACTCTGTTTTTATCCACCGATCATTTATCTGAATTGATCTGAATCACATCATCTGTACTTAGAATAAGTCTAAATATAACCACACTCATAAAATGGTTATACCGGAATGGTCAGTCACTCTTTTTGAGTGTGAAAATCTTCCAGACAAGCATGCACACTTTTGAAAACTCGATGTTTTCGTAGCGGGAAGGTGTGGAGCTGATACCACAAACACATGTAAGGAATAGCACCATGAAATTAACCGTAACCGCTAGCCTATCGTTCATGATGGCGTTCACTCTTTCTGGTCAACTGATCGCCGCCACCCGCTCAGAACCCATAGAACCGATCAAGCCGGTTCAGTCCATCAATCTGGGAATGGTGGAACTTGGCAAGAAACTGTATTTTGATCCACGACTGTCCAAGTCCGGCTTTATCTCCTGTAACTCCTGCCACAATCTGAGCATGGGAGGAACTGACAACTTAACCTCTTCAATCGGTCATAATTGGCAACAGGGACCGATTAACGCTCCCACCGTATTAAACTCAAGTATGAATGTGGCGCAGTTCTGGGACGGTCGCGCAGCTGACCTTCAGGCTCAGGCAGGTGGGCCCATTGCCAATCCAGGGGAAATGGCCTCAAGCCATACGCTGGCGGTAGACGTTTTACAGTCCATTCCTGAGTATGTCATGGAATTCGAACAGGTGTTTGGCAGCGACAAAATTACCATCGATGAAGTCACCCAAACCATCGCCGAATTCGAAAAAACCCTGGTCACGCCCAATTCACGATTCGACAAATGGCTACTCGGCGATAACAGCGCCATCAATCAGGAAGAACTGGCTGGTTATAACCTGTTTAAAAACAGTGGCTGTACCGCGTGTCACAATGGCGCTGCGGTGGGTGGTCGTTCTTTTCAGAAAATGGGATTGGTTGCGCCGTATCAGACCACTAATACGGCTGAGGGCCTCAGCGCGGTAACGGGAAAAGATGCTGACCGGATGAAGTTTAAGGTGCCAACCTTACGTAACGTCGCACTCACTTATCCCTATTTTCACGATGGTGCTGCCGGAACGCTCGGCGAGGCTGTTGAGATTATGGGGCAGATTCAGTTGGGCAAAACATTTTCAGATACAGAAAACGCTCAGATCGTCGCCTTTCTGAAAACACTGACGGGTGAACAACCTTCGTTCCCATTGCCGATTCTGCCACCTTCAAACGAAAACACTCCCAAGCCCACCCCTTTTAACTGACCATTTATATCGACCGGCGAAAAGGCCGGTCGCTCGGCACTTACAACACCCCTAAATGCCATAACAACATAACCACTCCATTAGCATCGAAATCATTTAAACTCATTCTCATTAACAATTGACAGAAAAATAAAGCGCTCCTTTTCATTAGAAAAGCATTTCAGTGCCTCATCAATTAGTCTTATTCAGTTTTTTGAAAAGGAGATTTTTGTCGTCCTTCGTGTACAGCCTGAAACATAGAAAACACCATATTTTTCGCCACATTAAGTGAACAATAACACTATAAAAATAGCGTTTTTTACTCAATATTAAATCAAGCTTAAGTTTTTGGAAGGATGATAATTTATAGCCAGAACACACCTGAATATTCTCTATCCACACAATACTTATTTACATAAACATTTGAACTATATCACTTCCAACGTCTTTAGAATCATTCCAATCAATCACAGAATAATGCCAGGTGTAATTATCGCCCCCGTCGGAATTTTCTTACGCCGCATTACTCCTGACGAGAACAGACCCTGAAATCGGAATTCAAAAAAAAAACACAGGCAAAGACACATCTCCAGGATGATGTCACGGGGAATATTTGCCTGAACTCAACACTGACAACCAACTGATAGGATAAAAACATGCACTTTAAATTTCCCAATAAACACTCTGCAGTACTGATCAGTCTGCTGTCTTTGGGAGTGGTGAGCCAAGCGGCCACAAATGAACCTATTCAACCAATCAAGGCGCCGACCGATATCAACGCCGGTCAGGCTGAACTGGGGAAAAAACTGTACTTCGACCCCCGACTATCGAAGTCTGGATATATTTCCTGTAATTCCTGTCATAACCTGAGTATGGGAGGAACGGACAATATCACCTCCTCTATTGGTGATCAGTGGCAACAGGGTCCTATTAACGCTCCGACAGTATTAAACGCCAGTTTAAATCTGGCTCAGTTCTGGGATGGTCGGGCAGAAGACCTGAAAGCTCAGGCCGGTGGTCCGATTGCCAATCCCAAGGAAATGGCTTCCAACCATACGCTGGCGATTGAGGTGCTAAAGTCAATCCCGCAATATGTGGTGGAGTTCAAACAGGTGTTCAATTCTGATCAGATCACCATTGATCAGGTCACCACTGCCATCGCTGAATTCGAAAAAACCCTGGTCACACCCGGTTCCCGCTTTGACCAATGGCTGGAAGGCGATAAAACCGCACTGAACGACACCGAACTGGCCGGCTATGAGTTATTCAAAAGCAGTGGTTGTACCGCCTGTCACAATGGTCCGGCGGTGGGTGGATCCATGTATCAAAAAGTCGGCCTGATCAAGCCTTATCAAACCAACAATCCGGCACTTGGTCGTTTTGATGTTACTGGCAATGAGGCGGATAAAAACGTCTTCAAAGTACCTACCTTGCGCAATATTGAGCTGACGTATCCGTATTTTCATGATGGTGCCATCAAAACGCTGAGTGAAGCGGTGAATACCATGGGTGAAATCCAGCTTGGTAAAACCTTCAATGCAACAGAAAATGCACAGATAGTTGCGTTTCTGAAAACCCTGACCGGTGAGCAGCCACAGATCACTCTGCCGATACTGCCGCCATCCAACGACAATACCCCACAACCACAACCCTTCAACTGATCAGCCATCCGGTCGCGCTTGCGGCCGGTCTTTTTTCCCTGATTATGGACTGCCGCACAGAGAATCTGGCCGACGACTGAAAAACGCGATACCTTCTGCCGCAAATTGTACGGACATTCATCATGATCACCCAACTCAACCACCTGACCCTTGCTGTTTCAGAACTGGATCGCGCCTTTCGGTTTTACACCGTCGAACTGGGCCTGACACCACATGTCAGGTGGCAGACAGGTGCGTATCTCAGCGCAGGTGAATTATGGCTCTGCCTATCCGTCGATCCGGATACTCAAGCCGTTCAGGACTACACCCACGTTGCTTTCAGTGTTTCGGAATCAACCTTTGCACAAATGCGAGCCCGGCTGATCAATGCAGGTGTCACAGTCTGGAAGCAGAATCGCAGTGAAGGCGAATCGTTCTACTTTCTTGACCCCGATGGCCATAAACTGGAACTCCATCTGGGGTCTTTGGATACTCGGCTGGCCGCTCTCAGGAAGCAACCCTATCCGGGGTTAGAGTGGTTTTAGCGACAGAGCTCGCGGGTTTCTGTGACAGCCATTGCGCCAACAATGAGGTGACAACCATGACGATCATAGTCAGATACTGTGGCCAGCTGAAGTGCTCCTGCACCAGCCAGGTTCCAATGATGACGCCACCAATCGGATTGGCAACACCTGCAAATGCAAACTGGACCACAGAGACCCGCTGTAAGACCCAGATAAAGAGCGCATAAGCCAGAGCCGTGTTGATGACTACCAGCCAAATACCCGACAACATCCGCGGAGTGTTGAGATCCAGCGCAGTAACATAAGCCTGTGGATTCGATAGCCATTGCCAGGCAGCGAACGGTAACAACATGAGCCCACCGAGAATCAGTTGCCAGACTACCATCGTCCACCAGTTCACCCGAGTCATGACCTGCTTGGCGAATACCGATCCCACCACCATAACCACCATGACCAGTACCATAGCGATAATACCGAGCCACTTAACCTGCTGGTTGCCGGGCGAAAACAGCGTCCAGGTTGCCAGCACCAGCACCACGCAGGCGAGTACTTGATAGATACTGGGTATCGAGCGTTTGTACAGAAAACTGAACAGCAAGGCGATGACCGGTGAACCCGCCATACCGACAGCAGCCAGAGTGGCCGGCAGATTCTGCGCAACCAGAAAAATCAGCCAAAAAAACAAGGCAATATTGATAGCCGAATGAATCAACAACAAACGCCACTGCCCGGCTTTCGGCCACACAGGTTTAATCAGCAGCAACAGCAGACCGGCAGGCAGAGCCCGTAATACCGCCAATGCCAATGGTGGCCAATCCATAAACCCAAGGTGAGTCGCTGAAGCAGTTGTGCCCCATAGAAACGGAACTATCATGGCAATAAGAATATTCATATTAAGTATCTCGACATCAAAATATTTAAAAACTATACCCAGGTAATTTCATTGAGTAAAGTATCTTAATGTTGAGATATTTTTAAAAGGCCAGCCAATGAGCACACAAGCATCCGATTCAGTCGATCAAATCAAAAGACAATGGTCCACGGAGCGGCCAGAACTCGAATTATTGCCAATGGAACTGATCGGTCGCATGTCACGTATCTATAAGCGAGGCTCAAGGCTACTTGAAGAATGCCACCAGGAATTTGATCTCAAACCCGGTGAATTTGATGTGCTGGCCACTCTGCGACGTTCGGGTGCGCCACATACGCTGACCCCTTCGGAGCTGTTTCAATCGATGATGCTCAGCTCCGGGGCCATGACCAATCGTCTGGATAAACTGGAACAGAAAGGCCTGATCAGCCGAACCCACAGTCATGAAGACCGCCGCAGTGTCACCGTAACCCTGACAGACGAAGGGCTGGCTTTGATCAATCAGGCAGTGGTTGCTCACCTGCAGACTCAGGCGCTGCTGCTGTCGGAACTAACCCAGGACCAGCAGCAGCAATTAAACCAGCTGCTCAAAAACTGGCTTATCAGCCTTGAGCGAACGCCTTAACCGGTATCGTTAATCCGACTGAGCACGATGATAAAACACCGCCACTTCATCGATACTCAGAGGCTTGGCGATACCAAATCCCTGCAGATAATGACAGCCCAGTTCGACTGCCACTTTGTATTCTTCCGGACGCTCGATACCTTCTGCCACCACTTTCATATTCAGCCGCGATGCCATTTCAATGATTCCGGCAGTCAGCGCCTGATTACGTTCATTCTGATCAATGCGATCCAGCAGTTTGCGATCCAGTTTGAGAATGTTCAGCGGCAAGTCCAGCAAATGTGTAATGGATGAATAACCACTGCCAAAATCATCCAGCGCAATTTGAATACCATGCTGTTGCAGCAGAGTGATCTGATCACGGCAGGTATCGGCATTCTCCACAATCTGGCGCTCAGTCAGCTCCAGGCAAATCTTGTCCTTGGGCAACGCAAATTCCTCCAGCCACTGCAAAAACAGTCTGCAGAAATAACGACTGCTCAACTGCGAGGCACAGACATTGATGGCGATCTTATCGATTTTGTCCTGAAGATGGATCAAGGCATTATAAAATCCAGCAGCATCTTTAACCGCCTGACGGGTGATTTCGTTGATGGCTGGAGTAAACTCCGCCACCGGGATAAATTCATTTGGACTGATCCAGCCGAGTTTTGGGGAATACCAGCGCATCAACGCCTCCACCAGAATCCGGTCTGTCTGAGCAGTATCGATCACCGGCTGAAACCTGGACGTCAGTTCACCGCGTGTCAGAGCCCGTCCCAGTTCAACCTCTATTTTCTGGGTTCGGGCAAACTGTGCCGCCAGCTGGTCAGTATAGAAACAGACGGGATTAATCACATCCTCCTTGGCTTCGTACATAGCACTGTCGGCCTGTTTAATCAGCAGATCCAGGCTGTCAGCCTCAGGAAAGAATGCAACACCAATGGCTGGTCTGATCACGATCTGATGGGCATCTATCTCGAACACATGATCAAACTGACCCTGAATGCGTTTAACCAGTGGATATATTTCCTGTTTGCTATCGAGCACATCGGTAATCACCACAAATTCATCACCACCCAGTCTGGCCAGGAAGTCGTTCTCACGCACAACGTCCGTCAAACGGATGGAAATCTGTTGCAACAACTTGTCACCGATCAAATGGCCATAGGCATCGTTAACTTTTTTAAAGCCATTGAGATCAAAATATAACAACGCAACCTGTTTGACCAACCGCATTGCCCGGTGCAGAACACGATTGGCGGCATCGTGAAAATAGGTCCGGTTCGGCAGCCTGGTCAGAGGATCATATTTGGCCTGTGTTTCCAGCTGAATATTGCGATAGGCGGCATCGTCCAATGCCTTCTTGAGCTGTTGTTCTATGTATTTCCGCTCCTGTGCATAGCGCAGGCTGCGAGCCAGAATCTCTGGAGTAACATGGTTCTTACTGAGGTAATCCTGAGCCCCACTCTGCAGTGCATCGATAGCAGAGTTCAGGTCATCCTGGCCGGTGAGGATGACAATAGGCAAATTGGGATAATATGCTCCCAGTTGCGCAATGTTATCGATGCCGGACTGATCAGGCAGATTCATATCCAGGATCAATGCCTGAAAGGTTCCATCAGCCAGTGCTTCCATTACCTTCGAGAAGCAATCTACACAGACGATCGTATAACGGGAATCAAAAGCCTGTCTCAGCATTTCAGTGACCAGTTCCGCGTCTGCCGGGTTATCTTCTGCCATCAGAAAAATATCACTCAGGCCTTCGCGCTGCCTTAGATACACTGCTCTCTCCTGCCCACCTGCACTCATTGCTGCACCCTCATTCCGATCTATTCAAATATCCGCTCTGCAGACAGGTAAAAGTGACGGCCAGTCCACCAAGGTCAGAACGGGAAAAATGTAACCAGCCGTGGTTCAGCCGGGCAATACGTTCACAATATGCCAAACCCATACCGATACCCGGATAATCCTCCTGCCGCTGCATTCGCTTAAACGGCACGGTCAGTTTTTCCCACTGGTTGTCGGCAACCTCTAACCCATTACTTTCTGTAGTTACGGACAATTCTGCTCCATTCACGCGACAACTGATTCTGACGACAGGCGTATGGTCATCCTGTCGGGGTTGATATTGAAAAGCATTTTTCAGAATTTCAGACAGTGCGAAAAACCAATGTGCACGAACACCCAAAATATCCGGTGCCGGTTCTGACCGTTCAATTCTGACAGTCTGCGAAACAGTACGGCGAAGCGTTAACAGAATCTCATCGATCAATTGTTGTAGCGAAAACATGGCAGGCTCCTGTGCTTGTGTCACCAACCGGGAATATATTTTCAAAGACTCTATCATCTGTTGCCCATGTCGACCGGCGTCCTGAATCAATTGCAGCCAGTAAAGTTCTTTCTCTGTCAATCGATCCGCCAACGATTGGGTCAACAGATTCGAAAACTGTACAACGGTCCGTAACGATGCCCCCATATCATGAGATATGCCGTACACCAGTTTTTGCAGGTCATCATCACGCCGGTCATCGCCCTGTGGGATCATTGCGCACTCTCCGTCTTACCCGGAAATACCTCAGCAGCCGGGGTTGTCAATATTCAGCATTTGGTTGGCAGCTTTACGACTGACAACCAGAAATCTTCCAGAGACTGAATCACCGTCAGAAACTTTACAAAATCAACCGGCTTGGTCACATAGCTGTTCACTCGTTCATCATAACTCCGGGTAACATCCTCATCCGCTTCTGATGAGGTAAGCATAATAACCGGAATGTTATGACTTATTTCCGCGGAACGAATTTTCTGTAATATTTCTATCCCATCGACTTTGGGTAAGTTGATATCCAGCAGAACAATATCGGGGATATTATCCGGTTGCAGTTGATCAAAGAAATCCCAGGCAATCTGCCCATCCATGATAACCCTGATCTCATTGGTCACTTTGGCCTGACGAAACCCCTCCCTGACCAATTCAATGTCACCGGGATTATCTTCGATGAGCAAAATATTAATGGGTTTCATATAGCACCTCCGTACGGTTTATGCGTTTTGAATTCCATCGGCCGGCCAATCAAGGACAAAACAGCTACCCTTTCCGACTTTGGAATCTATCGATAAAGAAGCCCCGTGTTGATCAGCAATTTTTTTACAAATCGCCAGACCGATACCGGTTCCGGGAAACTCGGCCTTTGAGTTCAGACGCTGAAAGATTTCGAACACCTTGGTCTGGTATTTTTTATCAATACCAATGCCATTATCCTGGATCCTGATTTGCAGATTTTCTGTTTGTCTGACAACAGAAACATGAACGGCAGGCACTTCGCTGACATTAAACTTAATGCCGTTGCTGACCAGATTCAGTATCAGCTGAAATATCTGAGATGGTACCGCAGCGATAACCGGCAGATTATCTTCCCAGGTGAATTCAGCCTGACGCTCTGACAACACTTCCTGCAGCGTATTTTTAACCTGACGACATGTCTCTGTCAGATCAACCTCTTTGTGGCCGTCGGTGTTCTGATCCAATCGACAGAAGTTAAGAATATCAGTGATCATTTCCCTGGCTCTCGTGGCACCATCGGTAATGTAATTCAGGTATTCCTGCGACTTTTCATCCAGCGTACCTTCCAATCGACGTTCAAGAAACTGAGAAAAACTCAACACCATTCTGACCGGTTCCTGCAGATCATGAGAACAAACAAAGGCAAATCGTTCCAATTGCTGATTGGATTGCGACAACCGCTCTATGGCCATATCCATCTTGATATTTTTTTCTTTTAATTCTTCCATCATCTGGCGTCGCTCACTGACATCCACCACCGAGGTTAAGGTGTAATGATGTCGATCCAGTTCAATGGGGGCCAGGCCGATTTCCACTGGTACGCTGCTGCCATCCTTACGCAACCCGACCAGTTCACTACTGGTTTTGGCCATCTGGCGCATCTTGTTCTCACGCCGGAAAGCCTTCCTTAGTCCTACATGCGCACCACGAATATGCTCCGGAACCAGTTGTTCTACAGTTAGTCCGATAAATTCGTCGGGAGAATAATCAAACAACTTACAGACATGATCGTTCGCTTCGACGATAGTGCCTGACTCATCAATCAGCATGACTCCGGTTGGCATCAGCTGGCTGATGGAACCATAGCGAAATTCGGATTTGCTCAATCGCTGATTCAGCACCATCATTTCCTCTTCATCACTTTTTTTACGCAGATAAAGGCGCCGGAAACTGATCAGCATCCACAGTACGGGAATCACAAACATCAACGTTCTGAGGATATAAAGGATCACAAAATCAGCAACACTGCCACGACTGCCAATAAAGAAAACGGTGAGGGGAATCATCAATGCGGGAACAAGTGTCAGCAGAATAACTGCCGAACATTCATCTCGATGTTTTTGAAAGTATCGCCACGTCAAGTAGAAACAGGCCGAATACGAGAGCGTCACCAACATGGCCATTGGTATGGTTGCCGGCTGATATTGGTGATAGTTCGAAAACGCACCAGCCACTCCCAGCGGAAAAATTATACTGACAGCCAGTGTGACCATAAGGATGGATTGGCTGACGCGAAAGCGGGAACCTTTTTTTATCAGCAACAGATAACCCACTAACAACACCAGTGATTGTACGCCAGCAGACAACAACCGACCATCAACCCACATACTGCCACTCAGTAACCACTCCACTTTCACGTCAACGTACAAATCCATAACCAGCAATGCCAAGAGTGATACAAAGAAAATGATCACCAATATTTCTCTGGTCATGTCGACATAGACCCAAAAGGCCAACAGACAGATAACTGCGACAAATGAAGTTCCCCAGACAGTCCTGGCATGGACAACCGAATAAACCGATATATCATCCATAAGGGCAGAACCCATCCCCTGAATAAATGGAATGAACAGAGACAAAACGATGCCAACAGACAAGAGCACATATACAACAGGAAAACTATTTTTCCACAGCGGTGCTTTATTTATTGAATAGCTGGGTAAACGCATAAAATTGCCGGCTCTCTGACAATTGAACAGTTTCAGGAACACACAGCCGTCAGGATTTACACCTCTCGTCACCCTGACCATAACGAAGGAAACACCATTTCCCGACACTGCATTGTTGTGCAAATTAATTCTTCATCCAGAACATGGCTGCCAGATAAACCATTCTTACGACGATCAAGGATAAGTGCAATACCGATACAACACCTTCATATAATGCTATCCACTCAAAATAGCGCAGATCATTTCAGAGCGCCAATCAAGTATTTTTTAATAGATTTTCTGGAAACATTTTCATGTGATCGATTAACAGCAAAAATCCGATTTAAACCCTATAAAAAATAAGACAATTAATAACCGGATTATCGGGCTGTCATTGTTTTAAGATGGGAAAACATTCAAAAAACACGATGATGTCAGACAAATGGAAAACTTAGGGGCCTCTGAAAAACAGGAATAGTTTTGATGCAGGCTAGGAAGCACCACTCGCAACACCGCAGTTTGCTGAAGTAAATGAGGATGTGAGACTGGGGCAGACAACGTCCTGCGCGAAAATAGGCCATTTTTCAGAGGCTCCCTTACTTCTGGAATAGCCATATAAAAGGTATGACATTCAGTCAGTATTTCCATACTGACCACATTGAGAAGCAGATAATTAATTTTACAAAAAAGATGATTCAGACAATGACAACATCTTAAATGAAACCAATTTTCCCACCTCTATAGAGGTAGGAGAATCGGATGACGGAAAACAACGGAAGCTACGTTTGCTATATCTTGAACCGGGAAATAACCTGACGCAGTGACTCAGCGATACTGGAAAGTTCATGACTGGCTTCTGAAACTTTCTGACTTTCTTCGTTACTGACTTCAGCACTCTCGTTAATACTCAGAATGCTTTGGTTGATTTCATTGGCCACGGCGGCCTGCTCTTCAGAAGACGTGGCAATTTGAACGCTCATCTGATTGATGGAATCGACATTCTGATTAATATGATTCAGTGATTCAGCCACTACGGTTACTTTCGAAACACTGTGGTTGGCAGTGTCTTTGCTCTCCTGCATGACATTGACCGCACGGCGTGAACCTTCCTGCAAACGTTTGATCATGGTTTCAATTTCAGCGATGGAATCCTGAGTCCGTTTAGCCAGGGTACGCACTTCATCAGCCACTACAGCAAACCCCCGACCCTGTTCTCCGGCCCGTGCCGCCTCTATTGCTGCATTCAGCGCCAGCAGGTTGGTCTGCTCAGCAATGCCACGAATCACATCCAGTATCGAACCGATATTTTCACTGTCTTTTTCCAGACCGTTAATAACCTCTGACGCATGTTGCACACCTTCAGCCAGCTCATTAATGGACGCTTTTGCCTCCAGCATTGTTTGATAACTGCTATTGGCTTCACTGTGGGCCTCACGAGTACTCTGGGCCGTGTTTTCGGTATTTTTCGAAACTTCCTCTACCGTTGAAGACATCTCATTCATGGCCGTGGCCACCATTTCGATATCCTGGGATTGCTTGCGAATGGCCTGCTGGGATGAGGATGCAATCCCCGTCAGCTCTTTGGCAGCGGTTGATACAGTGTTCACTGTTTCAGAAACAGAGGTCATGCTTTTTTGTACGGTGGCTAACATGGTATTCAACGCAATGGCAATCTGTCCGACTTCATCTTTGCCTTCCAGATCAGCACGTAACCGTAAATCCATTTTGTCAGCAACACTGCGCATAACGTTTAATAGTTTGGCGACCGGTTTGGTAATAGTAGAGGCAATAAACCATGAACCAGCCAATAACAACACCAATACTACAGCCAGGGCGAACAAGGACTTGTAGATATTTTGATAAAATATGCTGTCAACATCATCCACATAAATACCTGACGCCACTATCCAGCCCCAGGGCTTATGCCCACGCCCGTAGGTGATCTTGGAAACATAGTGCTTATCGCCGGTTTTGTCCCACACATAGTTGATAAACCCCTGACCTTTGGAATTGATCATTTTGATCAACTCCTGATTAATCATCACGCCATTGGGATCCTGAACCTGACGGGAATCATTTCCTTCAAGACTGGCATTGGCACCATGAGCCAGCATAATTCCATTCACATTCAATACGAAGAAATACTGACTTTTGTCGTATTTCAGCGAGCGAATGATGGCAAGCGCTTGTTGCTGAGCCTCTGAGTTGTCCATCGCTCCTGATTGCTGCTGCTGATAGAAAAAATCGATCACATCATAGGCCGTCTCCACGACTGCCCGGGTTTCCAATTTCCGGTCTTCAAACAGGTTTTCCCGCAAAACCAAGGAAGACCTGAGCTGCAACAGTAAGATGGCAATGACCGCAATAGAGGACAATAACGCAATCTTAATTGCGATGTTCAATTGTTTAATCATATTCATAACCGCCGGCTACCTTTATGTTTCACATTGTCATGCTTATTGTCAGATCAAAGACCCTGATTTTCCGTCCTCATGGGGCATCCTGGCGACTGCTACCAACAGCGGAACCTCAGACTGCAAGGGGGGATAAGGTATGAAATGACGTCATATCCTCCAGTATAGCCAGAGGTTTGTCCCTGACAGGTTTTTGTGTAAAAAAAAGTTGCCTGTCTGTAACACCCCTTGAGATAAATCAATTCATCAATGCTGATGGCGATACCAAAGTCACCAGTGCTTAAGCCGGATATTCAGGATACACTAGCAACATCAAAAACACTGGCGGGACCCGACCAGACATAGACTCTTATTTGGAAACACCATGTTTGAACTACTTTCAGAACCTCGAAAAGACCCGATTTTAAGCTTATCCGCCGCTTATAAGGACGATCCAAGAACAAACAAACTTGACCTGGGCATCGGCGTATATCGTAACAATGATGGCATTACCCCTGTCATGGCTGCTGTGAAGGCAGCGGAACAGTATCTGTTGGAAAACCAGCCGTCCAAAGCCTACGTAGGACTGGCCGGTGATGAGATATTCAACGAAGCAATCACCCATCTGTTACTGGCAGGAACCGAAGCCGAGCATCGGGCCATTGCCCTGCAGACTCCTGGGGCCAGCGGGGCTCTGAGAATGCTGGCCGATCTGATCAGACAGACCAAACCCGATACCACGGTCTGGATCAGCGATCCCGGTTACGTCAACCACCGTCCAATTATGGAAGCGGCTGGTCTGAAGGTTAGAAGTTATCCTTATTTCGATCCTAACACCAAAACTCTCAACGAAGCCGCGATGTTGGCGCAGTTCGCTCAATTGGGTCCTGATGACATCCTGTTATTACATGGTTGCTGCCATAATCCTACTGGCGTTGATCTGGAATTCAGCCACTGGCAGCAAATCGCGAGTATGAGTCAGAAGCAAGGCTTTCTGCCCTTCATCGACATCGCCTATCAGGGTTTTGGCGATGGCCTGGAGCAGGACCTCAAGGGCTTGCAGCATGTGGTCGATCAGGTGGAGGAAGTACTCATTACCACCTCCTGCTCTAAAAACTTTGGTCTGTACCGGGAACGCACCGGAGCGGCTGTACTGGTTGCTAAAGACAAACAAACGGCCAGTAAGGCACGAAGCCGGATGTTCGAGATCGTTCGTGCCAACTACACCATGCCACCAGACCACGGCTCAGCTATCGTTGCGCATATTCTGACAACTCCAGAACTTAAACAGCAGTGGTTACAGGAATTAAATACCATGCTGACCCGCATCAAAGGCCTGCGCACTTCCTTGCGCACTCAGTTTCAGGCCAAAACCGGAGAAGACCGGTTCGCATTCTTTGAACATCACAAAGGCATGTTTTCAGTGACCGGGCTGAGTACTGAACAGATTAATCGCCTGCGGGAGGAGTTCGGGATTTATATCGTCGGAGACAGCCGCGTGAATGTCGCTGGTATGCAGGAACAGGCCATTCCCTACCTGATCGACTCCTTCCTGGCTGTCGGCGCCTGACCTCAGTGTTCCGGTTGCCTGGACCCACCGGATCCGGGCAACCGATCTGATTACTCAGTTTTAAATCGGCTCACCAGCCCAATCAGCTCACTGGCATGACTGGCTACCTGACGGGCAGCTTGATCGTTGTCACGCACAAAACCAGCTGAATCCGAAGCCTGATCGGCAATGACGGTAATCCGTTCAGCGACATCCCGACAAACACCACTCTGCTCTTCTGAGGCAGTGGCAATCTGCTGGGCCATACCATTAACAGAAGTCACCAACGTAGAGATTTTCTTCAACGATTCCGCTGCAATGAAAGCAGTTGTCTGAGTGGACTCACTGCGTTTCTCTGATTGTTCCATCGCGATAATGGCTTCTGTCGCTCCCCGTTTCAGGCGTTCGATCATCTGACCAATTTCCTCAGTGCTGTTCTGCGTCTTGCCTGCCAGGTTCCTGACTTCATCAGCCACCACCGCAAATCCGCGTCCCTGCTCACCCGCACGGGCAGCTTCTATTGCGGCATTCAACGCCAGCAAATTAGTCTGTTCGGCAATACTTTTGATGACATCCAGAACCGACACAATCTCGTTGACTTCATTACTCAGGACATTCACCCGCCCGGCTGCATTGCTGATCTCTGAAACCAGCTTTTCGATATCGGCTAACGAGTGCTGAACAGTTTCTGTCGCCTGACGGGCCTCCTTCTCACCATCGGTAATGGCATCCGCCACAATAGAAATATTTTCCGAAATCTCCACTGCCGATGCGGCCATCTCTGTCACTGCCGTGGAAATCTGGTCGGTCTCACTGCGCTGGCTGTCGAACAGGTCATTGATCTGGGTGGAATTGCTGACAATCCGCTCCGCTGAATCATCCACCCGGTGGGAGGCACCACGGATCTGCCGCACAATATTCGCAAGATTATCAATGAAGTTATTCACATGTAGCGACAAGGTGCCAATCTCGTGGCGGTCCAACACCTCCATTTTATAGGTCAGATCACCATGCCCCTGACTGAGTTCTTCAAGTGATTTGGAAATGCGTTGAATGGCCCGAATCAGTGGCGTCGCAAAGAAAACAGCCAGAACGACCGCGATGGCCAGACTGATCAACGCAATCATCAGACTGACCATCAGGCTTCTATCTGAGGCCTCCTTGGCATGACGCTCCAGAGTTTCGAGAACACTTTGAATATCATCGAAGTAAAATCCGGTCCCGATCATCAGATCCCAACGTGGCAGATAGATAGAGTAAGCGACTTTTTCAAACGGTTCCTGTTCTCCTGGTTTGGGAAACCAGTAACTGCTGTAACCTGTCTTATCCTTACCGGCATTTATCAATGCTTGGATCAAATAATTGCCTTTCTTGTCCTGCAAATTCCAAAAGCTCTCGCCGATACCGGCTTCCGAAGCTCCCAGAAAGACCCGGACACCCTTGCTGTTGTAACCAAACACATACCCGTTCTGACCAAACTTCAGCTGCTGCAGTCTTGGCACCGCCTGCTCAAGGCTTCCCCCGGATTCATAGATATCCGCAATGGAAGAGTAGGCCAGATCGATGTATTGCTTTAACTCGGCGCGCTTAAGCGCAACCATACCTTCAGATGCACTCTGAACCTGTGTGCGGACAGTTTTTTCATCCATCAAGTACAAAGTTAATAGCATAACTATTGAGAGAAACAATACGGGAAAAATCCCTAAGAAAACTAAACGAACCTTGACAGACATGCTCATATAACAACCTTGATTGAACCTTCTTATTAAGAGTATTTGGCATTTCACTACAGTAACGCATTACTCAGTTGGATATCGATCGATCCATTCTTCAAATCAAAACCATCGAGACAGACACCTCTTTAGGCTCATCCAAATTCCAAAAAACAGAAAATCATTGCAAAACAAGTACTTAACAAAAAACTGAGAGATAATCCGAACACAACAGTCCGCCGACAAAGCCTGCGTTACTTTTTGCTATCAATTCTGTTCAAAGAAAAGACAAGTCAACACTAAAACTATAGTCAAAAAAAAATAAGATGAGAAAAATCTGCTGAAATAATTAACGGGCCAACCGGCTTTTAGATACACAGAAAATACTCACCCATCATTACCGGCTCATACTCCCTGTCGTGAAATTTTTTTCAGTTATCGAACAACTGACTTATCCATAAAACAGTCCGCCATACTTCCGTCCACCACTCCATTATAGAAAGTAAGCAGTTTATGCTCTGCAAGTATGACCTCAGTCTGTGCGGGTTATTAAGGTAAACGTGTAGCGAATGTTGAAGCAATGGAAACCTGGGGTCTTATACCGACAGCTTTTTTGACGATCACTGATCCGTCGGTTATGGCCAGAACTCAGCACCTCACAAGGCGACGGTACTTGATAAAGATCGCAAAAAATGGTTTGCCGGCAAATATTGAGAAAGCATTCGAAAACGCCGGGAAGGGGACACGCATAACCGCGCCAACCAAAAACATTGGCAATATCGTATTTGCCGAATGGGGATTAGTGATTCTGAATTATAACAACAGGACGTGCTTATTCTGTAGATCTATTAATAGATCAAAATCTTCGCGGTATAGCAACCTTTTTGTCGCGTTTACTTTATTTATTTTAGGTTTTACTGATATACATCACTGTGCGGGATAAGTCAGGTCACTATATTAGGAGAGACTGAACAATGGTGGCTAACACCAAGGCAGATACCGGCAAAATGCCCAGGGACACTCAGCATTAAGAGGATCACCCATGAACGAAACTCTCATCGAGCTATCGCGGTTGCAATTTGCATTCACCGCGATGTATCACTTTATTTTTGTACCGCTAACCCTTGGATTAACGTTTTTATTGGCAGTCATTGAGTCTGTCTATGTGATGACGGGTAAAGAAATTTACCGTGACATGACCAAGTTCTGGGGAAAGCTGTTTGGTATCAATTTTGCCATTGGGGTCGCAACCGGAATCACTATGGAGTTTCAGTTCGGTATGAACTGGTCATATTACTCCCATTATGTCGGTGATATTTTTGGAGCCCCTCTGGCAATTGAAGGACTGATGGCGTTCTTCCTGGAGTCAACATTTGTCGGTCTGTTCTTCTTCGGCTGGGACCGGCTCAGCAAGGTCAAACACCTGATGGTGACCTGGCTGGTGGCGCTGGGGAGTAACTTTTCCGCCCTGTGGATTCTCGTTGCCAACGGCTGGATGCAAAACCCTCAAGGTTCCGTGTTCAATCCAGAGACCATGCGGATGGAAATGACCAGCTTTTCCGACCTGATTTTCAATCCGGTGGCGCAGGTAAAATTTGTTCATACCGTCTCGGCCGGTTATGTCACCGGAGCCATGTTTATTCTGGCCATCTCTTCTTACTACCTGCTGCGCAACAAGCACGTTGCATTTGCCCGTCGTTCTTTTGCCATCGCCGCCAGTTTTGGTCTTGCTTCGGCGCTGTCAGTGATCGTGCTCGGGGACGAAAGCGGCTATGAACTTGGCGATGTCCAGAAAGTCAAACTGGCTGCGGTGGAAGCGGAATGGGAAACCCAGACACCACCGGCTTCGTTTACCCTGTTTGGATTACCCAATGGTGATACTGAACACACCGACTTCGCCGTCAAGATTCCATGGGTCATGGGCCTGATCGCCACCCGTTCAATCGATGAACCGGTACTGGGTATCAAGGATCTCAAAGACATCAACCGGGAAAAAATCATTAACGGTGCCGAAGCCCACAGTCTGCTGCAAAAAATGCAGCAACAAAGTTTGACTCCGACAGAGCAGTCCCGTTTCGATGCCACCGTCAAGGATCTGGGCTATGGTCTGTTGCTGGAGCCTTTCGCCCAAGACATGAATAACCCGACTCCGGCCGAAGTGGATGCCGCGGTCGACTACAGCATTCCCAAAATCTGGCCGATGTTCTGGAGCTTCCGCATTATGGTGGCGGCCGGTTTCTTTATGTTGCTGGTGTTCGCACTGGCGTTCTGGTACAGCACCCGGCATCACATCGGCAAGCCCAGATGGTTTCTAAAAATGGCATTGTTCAGCCTGCCTCTGCCCTGGATCGCCTGCGAAGCCGGCTGGTTCGTGGCGGAGTATGGCCGCCAGCCCTGGGCAATCGCCGAGGTGCTGCCAATACATACTGCGGTTTCCAATCTGACCATCACTGACATCGTCATATCTCTGCTGGGTGTCGGGCTGTTCTACTCCTGCATGTTTGCGGTGGCGATGTTCGTCATGGTCAAGTTCGCCCGCAAAGGACCGGAGTCCCACGGCAACACCCCCATTCCTGATCACAGCCGTCTGAGAGGAGTTGAAGCATGATTGATTATGAAATGTTACGCATCATCTGGTGGGTACTGGTCGGAGTTCTGCTGATCGGCTTTTCCATCACCGACGGTTTTGATCTCGGGGTCGGTGCACTGTTGACCCTGGTGGGCAGAAGCGACAACGAACGCCGGGTCATGATCAATACCATTGGCCCGCATTGGGATGGCAACCAGGTCTGGTTTATCACCGCCGGCGGTGCCATTTTTGCCGCCTGGCCATTGATCTATGCAACCGCATTTTCCGGGTTTTATCTGGCTCTCGGCCTGACCCTGGCCGCCCTGTGGATGCGTCCTCTGGGTTTTGACTACCGCAGCAAGCTGCCAGGTCGAAAATGGCGTGAATTCTGGGACTGGGCTTTGTTTGCCGGTGGTCTCGTTCCGGCGCTGATCTTTGGCGTTGCGTTTGGCAACCTGTTGCTCGGAGTACCGTTCTCCATGGATGCCAATCTGAAAGCCACTTACAGCGGTTCCTTCTTCGGCCTGCTCAGACCGTTTGCGCTGGTCACCGGTCTGGTCAGCGTGGCGATGCTGCTGTCCCACGGTGCCACCTGGTTGCAGATGAAAACCACCGGAACACTCAGAAAACGCGCGGAGGGCGTGGCATTTGCACTATCGCTGACCACCTGCATGCTGTTCATTCTGGCCGGTATCTGGGTCGCCTTCGGAGTGGATGGCTACACCATCACTTCTGTCGTGAACGGTGCCGCCGCCTCCAATCCACTGCATAAAACCGTTGAAACGGTCAGCGGTGGCTGGATGCACAATTACACACTGTATCCCTGGATGATCGCGGCACCGGTACTGGGTGTGCTGGCATCGATCGTAACCGCGCTGATGTCCAAAGCCGGTAAGGCCGGTTGGGCATTTGTGTTCAGTTCTTTAACGATTGCCGGGGTTATTCTGACTGCCGGGTTCTCCATGTTCCCGTTCCTGATGCCCAGCAATACCATGTTGAATGCCTCACTGACGATCTGGGATGCCACTTCCAGCCATAAAACCCTCGACATCATGTTCTGGGTGGCGATGATTTTTGTGCCGATAGTGCTGGCTTACACGGCCTATTGCTTCTGGGTCATGCGTGGTCGCCTGAAAGAAGAACACATTGTGGCCAACAGCCACTCCCTGTATTAACTGTCTGTTAGGAGAATCAAGATGTGGTACTTTACCTGGATACTCGGCGTCCTGCTGGCCTGCTCCTTCGGTATCATTAATGCTATGTGGCTTGAGAGCACCGAAAACCTGGACCGCGACATAGACAGCGACAAATAGCCATTGCCGGTGTAAAGGGGACACCGGCTGTCAGCCGGCCGGTCCCCTTTTTACGCTATGAAACCCAGCAATGACCCACAACTGATGCAATGGCTCAGACAGCAGGGTCGGCCGTTTCAGTCCGCTACCCGGAAAGTGATACTGGCCGCCGTACTGCAGTTCATGGTGCAGCTGGCATCACTGTATCTCATCGCCATCATTGCCCAGACGCTGATTATTCAGCAGCAGCGTCCCTCTGCCTCAATAGTTGGCGGGCTGATACTGTGCCTGGCGGGGCAATTGTTGTTCAATCAGCTCAAAGCCCATCAGCAAACGCTGCTGCGCCGTCAGATCACGCAGCATTTCCAGCAGGCCCTGCACCAGCGTTTGCAGCAATACAGCCTGGCCTTGTCGCGCAGCCACACCAATGCCAGCTGGCAGGCCTTCTTTCTGAAACGAATCCCTGCCTTGCAAGGGTATTATTGCGATTACCTGAGTCAGCAACGCATCGCCAGCATCATCCCCGTGATCGTGCTGGCTGCGGTTATGCCGTTGAGCTGGCTGGCTGGCCTTCTGTTGCTGCTGTCAGCCCCGCTGGTGCCCTTGTTTATGTGGATCGTTGGTGTTGGAGCCGCCAATGCCCATCGGCAACATTTTCTGGCCATCGAGCGGTTGAGTGGCATTTTTCTGGATCGCCTGAAAGCGCGACAGCTGTTAAAGGTGTTTGACCGTACTGAAGCGGAAAAACAATTGTTTCAACAGGCCTCCGAGCAATTGAAACAACGTACATTGAAAGTCGTCAGCCTGGCGTTTCTGTCCTCCTCTGTACTCGACTTTTTCGCCACGATTGCCATGGCGCTGGTCGCCGTGATCATCGGGTTTTCCCTGCTTGGAGACATTCCATTTGGCAGTTGGGGACAACCAATGGACCTGCAAAAAGGCCTGTTTGTGTTGTTACTGGCGCCACTGTTTTTTGCTGAACTCAAAACCCTCGGCCGGTTTTACCACAGCAAAGCCGAAGCCCTCGGTGCCGCACAGGATTTACAGCAAATCATTGCCCGCCCGGTCGATGTTCCACACCACCGCTCCAGCAATTATGAACTGCACTGGCGGGATGTCAGCATCCTTCACGATGGCGGCCAGCCATTGATTCAGATTCATCAGCTTGATTTCCACCCCGGCAATAAAATACTGCTGCAAGGCCCTTCCGGGGCGGGTAAATCGACTTTGCTTGAAGCCTTGATGGGGCAGCGCACCCTGCACAGCGACCAGCCGCTGGAAGTTCTGCAATGGCAGCAGATTTCCTGGCTTGGACAACACGCCGTACTACTGCCCGGCAGTGTCCGCGACAATCTGACCCTGGGTCATCCGCGCAGCGATGAACAACTCTGGCAAGTGCTGCAACGGGTCGAGCTGGACGATTGGGTCACCCAGAGCAGCCAACAACTCGATACGCCACTGGGAGAACATCCACCCTTATCCGGTGGCCAGCAGCAAAGGCTGGCACTGGCCAGAATATTGTTATTTGATCAGCCGGTTATTTTTCTCGATGAGCCCACAGCTCATCTGGCCTCAGAACAGCAACAGCGTCTGACCGAACTGTTGCAGCAATTACTGCGGGAAAAAACCGTGATCTGGATTTCCCATCGTCCGCTGGACCAGGATTTTTTCACCCACCGTTGGACCCTTGATGCCGGACAGCGCGTGTTCATTCAGCAGGAGATCGAGCGTCATGATTAGGATCAGCGCGCTGTTACTGGCAGTCATCAATGCCGCTGCCGGTTTGACACTCCTGTTGCTATCAGGCTGGTTTATTGCCGCCGCTGCGGTGGCCGGTCTGAGTCCTCTGGCCCTGAACTTCAACTACGTGGTGCCGTCCACGCTGATCCGGTTGCTGGCGTTTATACGGATTATCAGTGGCTATGGAGAAAAATATATCGGTCATGCCTCGCTGTTCGACATACTCGGCACGTTGAGACTGAAACTGTTTTCCCAGGTCATGCAGTCCTCACAGACGGCACCACGGGCCGGAGAATTGGAAAAACTGACCCTGCATGTAGAATCGCTGGCCAATGCCAGTCTGAGTTATCTGCACCCGAACCTCTCCGCGCTGACCCTCGCCACCGCAGTGGGAATCACCTTAATCATACTGGCACCGGGTCAACTGAGCCTGTTCATCGCCACGATGTTGCTGGTCATTGGCCTGATCATTCTGCAATACCAGCGCCTGCGCGACATCAAACAGCGTCTTAACGAACAACAGTCAGTCTATCGCTTCGAACTGGAACATTATCTGCGTTCTGCCCCGCTGTGGAATTATCAGCTGACTCACCAGGCCTTGAACCAACAGGAACAGCAGTGGCTTAACCATGTACTGACACTACAGACACGTCAGCATCAGAGTGAGTGGTCACTGTTGCTGTTATCGTCGATGGCTCTGGTCATGGCCATTTACACCACCCCGGACACTCTTACCGGATCTCCTTACGCACTGCTGGTATTTCTGGTTTATATCGCCATGCCAGATTGGCTCGGTAACGGTGTCCGTGCCATCAGTGCCGGAATCGACGCCCGTCAGGCCCGTCTGGCGATCGCAACAGATTCCATACCTGAGAAACTTCCGGCGGAAAGCAGTTCTGCACCGGTGAACATTCATCATCTACAGTTGCAAGGCTTTGGCTGGCAACGGAACGAACAGGTGGGTCAGCCACTCAATCTGCAACTTCAGCGCGGCAATATTCTGTGGATCAAAGGCAGCTCCGGCAGCGGTAAAAGTTCTTTGCTGATGGCACTGGGGGCTTTGTTGCCGTTTTACGGAATATTACGGTTGAATGGTCAGACCTGCTCTCACTGGCGGCCCGCCTCGCTGCTGTATATTGAGCAGTTCCCCTATATTCTGTCAGACAGCCTGCGCAACAATCTGCTGTTGGCTGCACCCGACGCCGATGACACCCGGTTAGCTCAGGCCTTACAGTTTGCCCGGCTCGAAACACTGTTACAGGAGGGTCTGGATCAATGGCTTGGAGAACTGGGCCGGGATCTCTCCGGGGGCGAGAAAAAACGCCTCGGACTGGCCCGCGCCTGGCTCAGCAACGCGCCGGTCTGGTTGCTGGATGAACCGTTTGAAGGGCTCGACCAGCAAACCCGCGATGCTTTGACAAATAATCTCGAAGCGATTCGGGATCAACATATTGTGATGATCGCCTCTCATATTGAGCCTCAGCATATTGCACTGACACATATTGTGGATCTGGATCAGCTAACCCTTTGAGGGTCGCGCAATTCTTGAACAGACAGGTATGTATGCTGGTTTACAATTTTCCATTCACGACGCTTCCAAAGATGTCTTTTGAGTGACTTACCACATCTTGTTTCCGGTTTCTTGACATATCACCTTGCATCTACGGGCAGCTTTCGGAAGAATCCCGGGTTCCACTATTCATACAAAAAGAAAAAGTTGTAATGTCAGACAAAAAATCCATACACGGTATTTGGGCCAGTCGCTGGGTCTTTATTATGGCGGCAACGGGTTCCGCTGTTGGTTTGGGTAATATCTGGAAATTTCCGTATATTACCGGCGTCAACGGTGGCGGGGCATTTGTCCTGGTATATCTGATCTGCGTTGCACTGATCGGGCTACCAATTCTGATGGCAGAGATCATGGTCGGACGCCGGGGACGCCAAAGTCCGGTCAACTCATTGATCGATGTTGCCTCCGAATCGAACGGATCGACCTTGTGGCAATTAATCGGTTGGGTCGGGGCTGTTGCGGGTTTATTGATTTTCGGCTTCTACTCTGTTGTTGCCGGCTGGATTCTGGAATATGCCGTCGAAATGGGCAGCGGTACATTCAATGGCAGCAATATGGAGCAGGTCGGCAATATATTCAACGCACTGCTGGCTGACCCGGGCAAAATGCTGATCTGGCATACCGTCTTTACCGTACTGACCATGGCAATTGTGGTTAAAGGTGTCAATGAAGGACTCGAACGCGGCGTCAGAATTCTCATGCCGATCCTGTTTGTCCTGTTAATCGTAGCATTCGGTTACGGTGTCAGCAGCGGTCATTTTATCGATGCCTGGCATTTCATGTTTGATTTCGAGCCCTCAAAACTGACCGCAAAGGCCGTTCTCTCAGCCCTCGGGCATGCTTTCTTCACCCTCAGTCTGGGCATGGGCACCATGATCGCCTACGGCTCTTATATGACCCAGAAAGCCTCCATCGGCAGCACCGCCTTACTTGTGGTGTTTCTGGATACCGCGGTGGCATTGATTGCCGGTCTGGCCATCTTCCCCATTGTCTTTGCCAACCAAATGGACCCCGGTCAGGGGCCTGGCCTGATGCTGGTGACACTGCCGGTTGCGTTCGGCAATATCGCCCTGGGTCAGCTGTTCGGCACCCTGTTCTTTATTCTGGTCGGCATTGCTGCCTGGACTTCCTCCATTTCATTGATGGAACCGTCGGTTGCGTTTGTGGTGGAAAAATTCAAACTGAACCGCCTGCAGGCCTGTCTCATCCTTGGAGGGCTTGGCTGGATACTGGGGATTGGCGCATTATTGTCCTTCAACAAAGGCAGTGACATTCTGTTCTTCGGCAAAAACTTCTTCGACATGCTGGACTACGTGACTGCCAACATCATGCTGCCATTAGGTGGTCTGTTCATTGCGTTGTTTGCCGGCTGGGTGGTCAAGTCCCGGATCAGCCGGGAAGAAATGTCAGTCTCACCGCTCGCTCATCAGTTCTGGCTGGTATTGGTACGCTTTATTGCTCCGATATTGGTGCTGATCGTCTTTATCTATAACCTGTTGCAATAACAACCTTCCGGCTCCAGCAATCGGCTGGAGCCTCAAACAAATGTTCGCCCTGATGAATTGTGGCCGTATCACGAAAATGCAGTAGACCATTGCATCTACAGGCCTGCCCATATGATATGAGACACTTCTCACAAACCCCGACTAATCTGCTTGCTAACCATTACCTGAAGTACTATAAGTCACCTTCACATTAATGGTCAGCCAGTCTTCGACCATCTCTGTCTCAGGAATGAATTAATCGATAAGGAGCTTTCGATGCCTTTTCTCATGATGCAGTTATTTTCTGTTTTCCCAGTGAATATCACACTCAGCACCTGATTATTAAAGTCATGCCTGAGGACCGGCCAGTGATTTTCCCTTCATTCCCCCGTTTTGCCTGTTGCTCATTCAGGTTATTGAATTTCTGTTTTCGATAAGGAACTTTCGAGATGACCCAATCCACCGCCCCCATCGTTCATGCTGCCCGCCAGATTCTAGGCGCAGACAGCAGCCAGTTCTTTCTCAAAGTCGGCGATCTGTCTGGTGACAGTTTTCTGGTTGAGAGTGTGAAATTACAACACTGGCGTTTTCATCAGGACTTTACTCTGAAGCTGAAAGTCCTGGCCCTTAAGGATATCGACGATACCACCCTGCTGCATGCGGCAACGACCTTCCAGCTGCAAACCGGCGGCTCCCTGAAACCACTGCACGGATTGATCACCGAATGGACCGATGCAGACGGCAATGGCGATTATCGGGGACTACAACTCACCATCTCGTCGGTCTTGAATCCGCTTCGTCATCAACAGCATAACCGGGTCTTTGTAGATCGTTCAGCGACCGACATTGCTGAAGAACTGCTGCAAAACAGCCTTGGCGATCTGGCGGGTGTCGATGTGCTCTGCCAAACCTCACCGGTGTTGCCAATGACGGTGCAATACCACGAATCCGACTACGATTTTATTCGTCGTATTCTGGCCAAAGAGGGCGTGTTTCTGAATCTGCACCAGGACGATACCCGAACAATCGTACAACTGAGCGACGACCTGACTCAATTACCCGAGCACGAAATCACCATCAACCAGCGCTTTGCCACCAACGCCGGCGCGGCCAAAGACGACACCCATGTTTCCGCCGTCATTCAGAACCAGCAACACCATTTGTCTCAGGTTGTCCTGAATGACTATCAGCCCTGGGTCTCTGCCAGTCTGATGACCGACGCCAGCCTCGGCACCGCTCAGGGAATCGGCACCAGCGAGCACTGGGGATTAAACTATGATTCCTCTGACAGTGGCCGGCAACTGGCCACCCGGATGGCCCAGGTCCATGACTGGCAGCGCCAGACCCTGACCATTCGCACCACCAGCCGCGAGTTCTCGCCAGGCATGTTGTTGCAATTGACAGATCATCCCCGTTTCAGTGGCGACTACCGGGTCATCGACGTTGAATACTCCGGTTCCCAGCGCGCGGCCAGCGGTGGCAGCAATGATAAAGGTTGGAGCTGTGATTTGATCGTATTGCCAGCAGACCTGCCCTGGTGTCCACCCTATGCACCAAGACAACCGCACTATGCCGCCATGAGTGCCGTGATCACCGAAGAAATCGACGACAACGGTTGTTACCGTGTGCGGCTGCCATTCGACCGCCGCGCCAACAGCGAAGGCCCTGCCAGTCCACCGATCCGCTTGATGCAACCCCTGGGTGGCAGTGACCACGGCATGCACTTCCCGCTGGCTAAAGGCACCGAAGTCTCGGTGTTATGGGAAAACGGCGACCTTGACCGCCCTTACATCCAGGGCGCGCTGTATAACGGACAGGCCGAAAACCCGGTCACCGACGCCAACGCCAGACAGAACCTGATCCGCACCCGGGGTGACCACCGACTGCTGTTCGATGACACCCCGGACCAGGAACACATTCACCTGACCACACCGGAAGATCAGAACCACCTGACCCTCAGCGCCGCCAGCGAAGGTCATTTTGCAGAACTGGTTTCTGAGCAGGGCGAGGTTCGTTTACGCGCCGGCAAATCCGCCACCTTTGAAAGTGGCGAGGACCAGCAGGTCACCGTCGGAGCCAATCACAGCATTCACGTACAACAGGACTACAGCCTGCAAACCGAGGAAGGACAAATCACCGTAGCCGCCTCGACGGATATGGAATGGACCGCCGGCAAGGCCATACGGATGCACAACCGCGAACAGAATATTGAACTGCGCGCCACCAAAGCCATGCAGTTCCAGGCCGGAAACAACTTCTGGCAGCAGGTTGACAGCGGCAACTGCGACATTCTTGTCAGTGATGGCAGTTACAGTCTGGAAACCGGTGCCGATCAGGTATTCAACAGCCAGGGCAACAGCATCACCATCACTCAGGGCGACGCCACCGTGCAGTTGGATGGCTCCGGCAACCTGACTCTACAGGCCAACAGCATTGAACTGACCGCAGACAGCATCGCCATCAAAGGCGGCAGCATCGGCGACAACTGAGGGCGGCCACGATGACATTTACCGAAATCACCCTCACCCTCGCCAGCGGCACCCAATTACCGGTGCAGTACATGGAAGGCTGGGAAGATCTGAACCAGCCGACCCGGCTGGAAATTAACTGTCCGATCACCGAGCTGTATGAGGATACCGATGCATTGCTCGGCCAGGCCGTCACAGTCTCCATGCAGGCTGGCGATCACCAGCGTGTCTGGCAGCTGGTCATCGACCGTATTCAATACCACAGCGACGGTGCCGGCGAGTACTGGCAATTCTACCTCTGCTCCAAGCTGCTTTGGGGCAGACGCCTGCAACGCACCCGCTTATTTATGGACCTCAACCGCGAACAGGTATTACGGCAACTGTTGCGCGAATGCGGTTATCAGGACTTCGAGGTGGAATTGGCCCTCGACCCGGTACCTGCACCCAAAGGGCCATACCTGCAAGCCCAGGAAGACAACCTGCAATGTTTCCACCGCCTGCTCGCCGAAGTGGGCGGCATTTACTGGCTCGAACACCATCCCGAGCGCAACCATGAAACTCTGGTCATCCGTAACAACCCTGGCATCAGCCCTTATCTCGAACAGGTCCAATGGGCGCAGGTGGTGTCCGGACTGGCACCCGATGCCCAGCTCAACCGCATCACCAAAGCCATGCGCCGGGTGACCGGACGCCGTCGTCGTTATGGCCATGCGGTCAAAGGCGACACTCGCTCACTGAGCCGGGATGACGCCAACGTACAGGGTTTCGAACCGCCCCTGTCACGTTCCGAAGCCGAACAACGGGCCTTGTTCCAACAACAGGCCGACGAACAGTTCGACTGGCAACTGGAACTGCACAGCTTTCAACCCCTGCTCGCCGTTGGCTATACCCTGGTACTCGATGCCTCGCAACTGCCCGTCGCCGAAAGTGGGGAATTCCGTCTTCATAAGGTCCGTCACCATGCCCGTACCGCTGGTAGCGGTTATGGCCTGCGCTATCACAACGAAGCCTGGGTCATTCGCCGGACCACACCGGTCCGCCTGACCCTGGCGGAACAGGCCGACAAACCGTTGCTGTTTCCGGCCCGGATCGAGAGTCACCATGACTACGCCGAACTCAGTGCCGACGGTCGTTACTACCTGCGTCCGGCTTTTGATCAGAGCGGCAAACCCATCGCCCAGGCCAGCCCGCTGCTGGAGCGTGTCAGTATTTACGCCAGCCCGGAGACCGATGACGCACCTTCGGCCGGCTGGCATTTTCCTTTACTGGATCAAAGTACCGTGCTGGTCAGCTGCCTGAACAACGATCCCGCCCGCATGGCCATTTTAGGCTTCATCCCCAACCGGCGGCAGATCGGACCAGTGACCAGCGACAACGCCAGCCAGTCCCGGATTGTCACGCCGAGTCAGAACGAACTGCTGTTCGACGATGATCCCTATGTCAACCGCATCGCCCTGTTCACCTTCGACGGTCAAAACCAGTGCGAACTGTGCGCCCAGAACGAAGCCGCCTTCGCCGGCATCCTCAGCCAATACGGCAGCCTGCGCCTGACCGCCGGCACCCGGTTACTGATCAACACAGGTGAACACCTCAACGAACGCATCGGCCAGCACCGCGCTATACAGGTCACACAAAACAGCGAACTGCGCACCGAACAAGGCGCCATTCGTCATCAGGCTGCGACCGAAATAAACCTCAGCGCACAACAGAACATCTACCACAACAGCGAGGGTGACTACAGCCTCCAGGCCGCCGATGGCGATATCCAGATCACCGTCGGCGACGGCTTCAACACCGAAGTCAGCGGCGGCGACATGCAGGTTAAAGTCGCCGCCAACGCCACCCACCAGATCAATGGCACCATCCACCTGAGCAGCCAGGGCGGCAACATCATCATCACCGACGGCACCGGCGGCATACAACTCGACGCCGCCGGCAACCTCAAACTCTGGGGCAAAAAAATCACCCTCAACGGCCAGAGCGGCACCCAGCTGAATGGCGACATCAGCTATGAAACCGGTGGCGGGAATGAGCCGGAGAGTGTGGCGGCGGTGGAGATTCCGGACATACCGGAGACGCTGGAACTGGTGGATGAACTGGCACCGCGTATTGATGATATCAACTGGCAGGCCCGCACAGTTCTGATTGGTCAACCGGCAGAGCTTCATATTGCCGTCACCCATTTAATGAAAGACTCGACCCTGAACGTCACCATCGAGCAAGTCAACCCCGATGGTTCGACTCAGGTCGTCGACACTCTCAGCCACACAGTAACAGAAGCCAATGGCATCATTGCGCTATCCTGGCAAACACCTCAGCATACCGCTGAGCCTGAAAACCGCCATGCCTCTGAAGGCCTGAAACCTTATTACTACCGAGCCAAAGCAGAATGCGGCAGCGCACTATTCGAGTGGTCGGATAACCTGCAAATCAATATCAACCTTAAAGTCGACATGACCGAAATGGCCGGTCAACAGTACGAGGATGGAACCTTGATCCAGTTAGTCACAGCTGATCAACAGCATCATGAAGGCGAGATACGCCATCAAACTGTCTGGTTTAACAATGTCGCCAGTGGCGGCTGCAGCCTGCGGGTACTGGGCGCTGTCAACACACACAGGGAGGCCTGAATGACGGATTCTCATACCAGCACGTTACACCATAACTTACCCCCCAGCAGTGAACCGCTGGTCATTAAACCGACGGCACTTGAAAATGAACAGGCACTGGCCGAGGTACTGTATTGCCCGGAGCAGCATAGTCTGGTCACGTTATCCGCAACGGATCTGGATATCCTCAACGACTATGCCCAACAATACAATCAGCCCGTTGAGCAGTTGCTCAAAGCACAGCAAAACGGCACAGATGCCCAAAAACAGCAGGCAAAAGCAGCCGTAAGCCAGAAGCTCGATGCCCTTGTAAAAGGCGGAGGTATCGGCGATGTGCAGTGGTACGAGCTGCATTCACTCAACAAGAAGCGCAAAATCTACCTGATGCCGGGTGAATTTCTGGCCTATCACAAACATCTCAAGATCCGGCGTTTTTATCCACTTGAAGGCCAGCCCGGCGATATCAACAATGCCTTTGGGTCACTCAAAACCCCAACCGGTGATATCGATCCGGAGAAATTCAAAGATGCCTTCAAACAAGCCACCGCTGAAATCAAAGCCGAATGGAACATCAAGTCCGGTCAGGTCTCTGTCAAAACCATTATGCCCGGTCTGGCCGCCTGGTTGCTGGACGATGAACTGACTGCGCTGGATAACTGGATTGCCGGCATTAACGAAACCCTCAAATGGCAGAGCAGCGCCTCCGATAAACGCCGCAAGGTTATCCTGGAGCATTTACAGGCAGAGCCTTTGACGCTGGAAGATTACAGTAAAGCCAATCGATTAGCGCAGGAAACATGGGATAAAGAGAATCCTATCGCAGGTTACACATTCGATCTCCTACGAAAGGCACCACAAATAAAGGGTCAAAAATACAATTCAGCTCGTCAGGATTTGATCCACACTGTTGAACAGATTCCCCTGCCAACCGCCCGCTGGGATGCCAGTGCCGAAGCCAACCTGATGCGTTACAGCATGGGAGCCAGCACCGGTCTGGCCATGGATCTGACCAAAGGGGTGATCTGTGCCGAAGCAAAAGCGGAAATGGATATTGCCCTGGCAGAGGGTAAACTGCAGGGAGCCCTGTACTATCCGGACACCAGCGGCCATGAAGCCAAAGTCACCATGACGGTGAAAACCAAAAAAGGGGATTGGCAAGTCTTTGATCGCGCTGTGCCGAATCAGGTGCATTTTGATGTGGATTCGGAATTTATCAACTTGTGGGCAGTCACAGATATTTTTGAAAGCCTGCGTCACTGGGAACTGTTGAAAAAAACCATCGGTCAGAACAAATACCAACTCACCATTATCGGCCATACCAGCGCCCCTGGTACAAGAGAGTATAACCGTCGTCTCAGCCAGCGCCGTGCCCAGGTCGTCTATGGGTTATTGAGCAATAACCCCCGAATCTGGGAAATCATGTTTATTGATCAGCATTGGGGCGACGTGGAGCGAATCTATATGCGCACGGCGATTCAAAAACTGATGCCTCAGTCAGATCAGCAGCAGACTGATCGGCAACTGATCAGTGCGTATTTCAAGGTCTGCCACAACTATTATCAGCTGGGCGATTTAAAACTGCCAACACTGGTCCAGCAGGAGTTTGCCCGTAACTACATTCTGCCTCTGGGCGAAACCGAACTTATGATTGATACCCCGCAGGAAGAGCGATTGAACCGCAGGGTTGAATTTGTGTTGTATGAACTGGTCGGGGAAACAGCAACCGAAGCACAGGAAAACGTCAGCTTCGGGCATCTGCGTTTAAAATTTGAAGGCCATGTCGGAGGATATGTCGGCGTCAATGCCAGTGTCTCTGCAGCGATCAGCATCAATGCCAGGCAGGGAAGCATGGAGTTTCAGGGCACCCAGGCAGAGAGTTCCCGTAAAGAAAGCCCGGCGATGGCTGAAGGGAAGTTTGCGGCCTTTGCGGGTGCCAAAGTCGAAGCCGGCCTGAAAGCCGCGCTGGACTGGCGTAAGCCGCAGGAACACAAGCAAGCGATGCCCGACTGGAACACCCTTGGCTCCCTGGGTTACATCGTCAACGGCTATCTGGGGGCGGCACTGCAGGGCAGCTTTCAGATTGGCTATGACACCCAGATTCAACGTTTTGTCATCCGGGCTCAGGCCAGTTTATGCATTGGTGCCGGTGCCGGTGGTAAAGTGGATTTTACTGTGGATGCCAAACAGGTCTGGGCGTTTATTGATCTGGTATACAACCAATTGCGCAAGGCTGATTTCAGTGTCATCGACTTCTTTCAGGATGAAATTTATGACCGTTTTGTAGCATGGTCTTATGAATTGATGAAACAAGGATATCTGTTTCAGGGCATGGCTATGCGGGGCGGTATTGAAGTGGCCAATCAAGCGGTACAGCTTCTGGATGTAGGTAGTAATATCTATGAATCTTTTGCAACCAGCGAAAACGAATCCGATTCTCTGGAGCAATTGATCGACTACCTGAAGCACCATGCCAGTGCCGCCCGATATGCACCACCTGAGGTGAAAGGCCGGGTATTGTACCGGCTGCTCGAAACCGAGGAAACCTGGTGGCATCGCTGGGGGTTGACTGACTATGATCGGGAACGGGAAGAGGCCGTGCAATTTCTGTTAACCGAAGGCGTTGTCAGCAAACGTGAGTATCAGGAAGTACTGGAACATACACTTGGCCGCTCAATCGCCGGCCGCAGCGAAGCCGAAAAATGCCGCCATGCCAGTCAGGTACAAGAGACTCTGTTGAACTTTATGAATGACAAGGAAGATCGCGCGGCCCTGACCCAATGGTGGGACACACTGCCCGATCCCGGACAGTGCAGCTGCTCATCACTTCAGAGTGGACTCAACCCCTTCCACCGGTAATGCAGACCAACGGGGTAATGGCTCTTCACTGTGGATGGCACAGCGAAAGCCATTGCCTCCGGTAAATTCTGGAGGCCTGGAAATCCGCCGAAATACTGTATTGGCAGTCCAGTCGGAATTCGCGGTACCAAAGCCTCTTGAGACTTTGACTCCAGATCGTTCTTCACTTGGTCCTATTGGATTTTTTTCTGGTGAGTGCAAATAGTAGTTAGGTATATACCAATCCCTTACCCACTCATTCACATTACCGGTCATATCGTATAACCCCAGAGGATTGGGCGGGTACGTCCCTGGAGGATCTGGCTGAATGCCATGATGGTGGGGTCGATAATTACGGCCCGGCTCCAACTCACCGTTATCTGTGGCATACCGGACCGCCATGCCCCGACTGCGGGCAGCATATTCCCACTGGGCCTCCGTGGGTAAATCAAAGGGTAAACCTGTAATCTTGCCCAGCCATTGGCAATAAGCCTGAGCGTCGTACCAATTTACCCCCAGGTTCACTGGATATTCTTTTTCAATAAATCTCGAACGACCTCTTAGATCCTCCCGAACCAATGGCAATCCATTCGCTTCGGTATAGGTATCATACTCAGCATACGTCGTTTCATATTGGTTGAGATAAAAACCACTTAAGGTGACCTTATGCCGTTCGATGCAATCCATATCACACCCAAAAGGCATTCGATAACTCATGCTGCCATCGGCCATCGGCACCCACTCACCCTGTGGATTGGTTTCAGGGACTTCATACCCCACATCCCCCATCACAAAACTGCCGCCTTCCACATACACCATATGCTTCAAGGTCTGTTTGATCAGGGCTTTCACCTCCGGGGAATAAGGTGACTCATCGCCACAGGCGGGCAGGGTCAGGGAGAGCAGTGCCAATAGGAAGAACAAAGGTGATTTCATATCAGAGAACAATCCTTGGTATACACAGAGGCACCTATGCTACCAAAAACACAGGCTTTAAAATGATGACTTATTTCGCGGATTAGCGCGTGTATTTCTCATACACTGCATAAACTGCGAAGTTTATTTATCGTGAGCCGTTTACCAGTACTCTGCCTCGGCACATTATGTTAAGGAAAGGAATATCACATGGACAGTCGCATTAATGTCAGCACCTGGCTCAAACAAGGTCTGGCGTGTGGCATCGAAAATCAATCATGATCGCCACAATGACATTTACCGAAATCACCCTCACCCTCGCCAGCGGCACCCAATTACCGGTGCAATACATGGAAGGCTGGGAAGATCTGAACCAGCCAACCCGACTGGAAATTAACTGTCCGATCACCGAGCTGTATGAGGATACCGATGCATTGCTCGGCCAGGCCGTCACAGTCTCCATGCAGGCCGGCGATCACCAGCGTGTCTGGCAGCTGGTCATCGACCGTATTCAATACCACAGCGACGGTGCCGGCGAGTACTGGCAATTCTACCTCTGCTCCAAACTGCTCTGGGGCAGACGCCTGCAACGCACCCGCTTATTTATGGACCTCAACCGCGAACAGGTATTACGGCAATTGTTGCGCGAATGCGGTTATCAGGACTTCGAAGTGGAACTGGTTTACCAGTACTCTGCCTCGGCACATTATGTTAAGGAAAGGAATATCACATGGACAGTCGCATTAATGTCAGCACCTGGCTCAAACAAGGTCTGGCGTGTGGCATCGAAAATCAATCATGATCGCCACAATGACATTTACCGAAATCACCCTCACCCTCGCCAGCGGCACCCAATTACCGGTGCAATACATGGAAGGCTGGGAAGATCTGAACCAGCCAACCCGACTGGAAATTAACTGTCCGATCACCGAGCTGTATGAGGATACCGATGCATTGCTCGGCCAGGCCGTCACAGTCTCCATGCAGGCCGGCGATCACCAGCGTGTCTGGCAGCTGGTCATCGACCGTATTCAATACCACAGCGACGGTGCCGGCGAGTACTGGCAATTCTACCTCTGCTCCAAACTGCTCTGGGGCAGACGCCTGCAACGCACCCGCTTATTTATGGACCTCAACCGCGAACAGGTATTACGGCAATTGTTGCGCGAATGCGGTTATCAGGACTTCGAAGTGGAACTGGCCCTCGACCCGGTACCTGCACCCAAAGGGCCATACCTGCAAGCCCAGGAAGATAACCTGCAATGTTTCCACCGCCTGCTCGCCGAAGTGGGCGGCATTTACTGGCTCGAACACCATCCCGAGCGCAACCATGAAACTCTGGTCATCCGTAACAACCCTGGCATCAGCCCTTATCTCGAACAGGTCCAATGGGCGCAGGTGGTGTCCGGACTGGCACCCGATGCCCAGCTCAACCGCATCACCAAAGCCATGCGCCGGGTGACCGGACGCCGTCGTCGTTATGGCCATGCGGTCAAAGGCGACACTCGCTCACTGAGCCGGGATGACGCCAACGTACAGGGTTTCGAACCGCCCCTGTCACGTTCCGAAGCCGAACAACGGGCCTTGTTCCAACAACAGGCCGACGAACAGTTCGACTGGCAACTGGAACTGCACAGCTTTCAACCCCTGCTCGCCGTTGGCTATACCCTGGTACTCGATGCCTCGCAACTGCCCGTCGCCGAAAGTGGGGAATTCCGTCTTCATAAGGTCCGTCACCATGCCCGTACCGCTGGTAGCGGTTATGGCCTGCGCTATCACAACGAAGCCTGGGTCATTCGCCGGACCACACCGGTCCGCCTGACCCTGGCGGAACAGGCCGACAAACCGTTGCTGTTTCCGGCCCGGATCGAGAGTCACCATGACTACGCCGAACTCAGTGCCGACGGTCGTTACTACCTGCGTCCGGCTTTTGATCAGAGCGGCAAACCCATCGCCCAGGCCAGCCCGCTGCTGGAGCGTGTCAGTATTTACGCCAGCCCGGAGACCGATGACGCACCTTCGGCCGGCTGGCATTTTCCTTTACTGGATCAAGTACCGTGCTGGTCAGCTGCCTGAACAACGATCCCGCCCGCATGGCCATTTTAGGCTTCATCCCCAACCGGCGGCAGATCGGACCAGTGACCAGCGACAACGCCAGCCAGTCCCGGATTGTCACGCCGAGTCAGAACGAACTGCTGTTCGACGATGATCCCTATGTCAACCGCATCGCCCTGTTCACCTTCGACGGTCAAAACCAGTGCGAACTGTGCGCCCAGAACGAAGCCGCCTTCGCCGGCATCCTCAGCCAATACGGCAGCCTGCGCCTGACCGCCGGCACCCG
Organism: Gynuella sunshinyii YC6258; assembly: GCF_000940805.1. Classification (GTDB taxonomy): domain Bacteria; phylum Pseudomonadota; class Gammaproteobacteria; order Pseudomonadales; family Natronospirillaceae; genus Gynuella; species Gynuella sunshinyii. The sequence goes on from NZ_CP007142.1 coordinate 6,402,729, forward strand.
GTTACTGATCAACACAGGTGAACACCTCAACGAACGCATCGGCCAGCACCGCGCTATACAGGTCACACAAAACAGCGAACTGCGCACCGAACAAGGCGCCATTCGTCATCAGGCTGCGACCGAAATAAACCTCAGCGCACAACAGAACATCTACCACAACAGCGAGGGTGACTACAGCCTCCAGGCCGCCGATGGCGATATCCAGATCACCGTCGGCGACGGCTTCAACACCGAAGTCAGCGGCGGCGACATGCAGGTTAAAGTCGCCGCCAACGCCACCCATCAGATCAATGGCACCATCGACCTGAGCAGCCAGGGCGGCAACATCATCATCACCGACGGCACCGGCGGCATACAACTCGACGCCGCCGGCAACCCAAACTCTGGGGCAAAAAAATCACCCTCAACGGCCAGAGCGGCACCCAGCTGAATGGCGACATCAGCTATGAAACCGGTGGCGGGAATGAGCCGGAGAGTGTGGCGGCGGTGGAGCAACTAGATATCCCGGATACAGAAGAACTTGATTTATTGCCCTTTATGGCCAATCAATCATTATGGCTCGAAGTAGTACTGATCAACGATCAGCAAGAAGCAATAGCCAACTCTGAATATCTGATCACAGCACCTGATGGTACCGAATACCGTGGCTGTACCGATAGTAACGGTATTGCTCGCATTGAGGGTTTAAGTCATCTATCGGGCTATCACATATCGTTTCCTACCTTACCAATACCGTCACGTCTTTCGTCCGGTCAATCTACCAAACCGCCAGTTACAGCTGTTATCAATCTGTTATTGAGAGATTCTGACGGCCAGGCAATGGCGAATGTTCGCGTGTCTTTGACCGTCGGTGAAGACACTCTGGAAACTTTTACAGAGGCTGATGGCCGATTGCGGATGAGTTTAAACAATCCGAGCACTGAAGAAGGCCAACTGGATGTTTTTCTAGACACAGACAGTGAGAAACCATCCCATTCTTTCCAACTGCAGCTACAACGGTTAGACAGCATCGATTCTATCTCTGGCATACAAGCCCGTTGCAATAACCTGGGTTTTGATTGTGGCGAAATAAACGGGGAACTGAACAACAAAACCCAGGCCGCCATCAAAGCGTTTCAGGCAACTTACGGATTAACGGAAGATGGAGAACCCGGTCCGCTGACCAAGAAAAAATTGCATAAAGTATATGGAGGTTAAATCGTATGGTAGACATCAATACCACACCTGCCGAGCTTGAAGAAGGCCTCAAAGTCAAAGCCGGTGTCAGAACTACCATCACTGTTAGCGCCAGAGAACTGTGTCTCCTGGTTGGCGCTGAAAATTATTACAACTCTTACGCACTGAAAATGATGTTTTTCGCTCCTGCGGTGAGAGATATACGCAGAGCCAGAGATGAGTACGATCACTTTCGGTTGATCTACTTTAACCATGGTTATAACAACGAGGAAATCAAACAGGTCCAGACCAGTCTGAAAGATATTGATGTTACTATGGTGGCAGTCACTAATATTGACGAGATGTTAACTGAACTGAATCAAAAAAGTCCGGTTTGTAAAATCCAACGATTAAATATTTATGCTCACGGAATACCACTTGAAATCAGTTTTAACTATCACAGTGACAGTGAAGAAAAATGCAGTTTGTCAATGCAGCATATTTCTAAGATTGATAAAACCATTTTCTGTGCAGATGCTGTGATATGGTCTTATGCCTGCAGAACTGGTAATGGAGCCAAAGGTCTTTGGAATGAGGTTTCACAAGAGTTCACTTATCCAGGAACAACAGCTGATGACAGTGCAGACATAGAAAAAAGTCTGGCACAAGCAATGGCCAATCAAACTGATCGACCCGTTTACGCATGGTTAACTCGAACGTTATATGAATATATCTGGGATGACCAGGGTGACCAATCATATCGAAAAACATTTATTGATATCCCTCATCCAGGCACGGATGGAGGGTGGAAAAGGGAGCTAAAGGATTTGATTCCTTTTTCTGAAGAAGACGATAAGGATGATTTAGTTCTGTGGAACAAACAAGGCGCAAAAAGAGGCGTTGTTGGTGGCAATACACCTCACGGCCTTTCTAATTCACCACATAAATTTACTAAGAAATAATATGTTAGCTAAAAAATTCAGAATAATTATCCCTGTATTATTTGGAACTTTACTTTGGTGTTCAGGATACTTTTTAACTACCGACGTGTCAGGTACAGATAACTTCAGTTTATATTCTGTATTTGGCTTTAAAGGTCTGCTCTGGTTTATGTTTTTTCCTTTACTAACGCTGATTCTTATTGTTTTGAAGGCAAAAAGAATCCCTCTGATGATATCTTATGCCACGCTATTTCTCGCAGTTCTATCGGCAGTTCTGTTTCTCGGATATGAAGACAAAACAGGGAATTTTTTTGAGTTTAGAGATTTAAGAAAACTATATTGTGCTATAGGTTGGTATTCGATTGTGCTTGGCAGTTTTGCTATCGCTTTTGGCGCCAAAAAGAATGCAATGGGTACGAATATTCCAAAAAAATTTAATTAACTATGAGCTAAGGAGTAGTACAAGTTGATGACAACCAAAACGATCCTGGCAGCGGTCGGAATAATCTTCTGGTTGATGGGATATTGTATTCCAGCTGATTCCGGGCACACATCTACAGACAATGTTTTGAACGCATTTTGCGGGTTAGGATTACTAATCGATCTGAGTCCATATGTTTTGGTATCTGGATTAAATAACATCAAAGCTACCACATCTGCACTTACCGTATCCATAACTCTGTTTATTCTCGTATCTTGTTTATTTATCTGTGCATTGATCATCGGCTGCGATGACGAAAAAGCGGGTGAATATTGGATACTGAGACATATTTATCAACTCCAACAAGAAACCGGCTGGCTATTTCTTTTTTTAGGAAGCGCACTATTAATTGTTACTGTGAAACAGAATCAATCTCGAAACAATCACCAAAAACTCAAATGGCTGATGCTCACAATCAACTAAATAATAGTAAGTACTTTCGGGCCACACTAAGAAACTAAAAAGGAAATTATCTCACCATGACCAGTGGAACTACCATACCTACACCCAAGCCCACTCCCATCGCCCTGAACCAGAAAAACACCCTGGTCATCGATACAATTGTTCGGCCGATCTACCCCGTTCGTTATGCCTACGCCAATTTTTTTGAAGAAGAACTGCTCGATCCGGCCCGCCCACCAGCATTATCGACACTGATGGGTCAAACAGACCTTCGTGCCACTCAAGGCTACGTCGCCCGGTTACTACGTCCAGGCTGGATTTATATCAAAGAAGAGACAGGCGGTAGCAACTTCCACATTTTCCGCTACAAACACCTCATCAAGCCGGATGGAACCATACAGGAACAGTTTCACAAGTATCTGTTCAGCAACCTAACCAATGCTCGTGGGGGTCTGACGCCGGAAAAATCCGGTGGCCAAATTCGTAGCTATCCATTCGCGTTTGTTCGCAAAGACGTATCCGAAATCAGCATCGTTTACTGCGAAGAACCCCTAAGCGATCAGGTGATAGACGACCTTAATGGTCATGCTCAAAAGCGCAAAGCGTTTATGCAGCGGGTTAAGTTGCAAAGTAACGACGAGGTAACCGTCGAAGCCACAGTTGAAAATCTAAAGGCCTTGGTGGAAGACTATCGCGAACAACAGAACCGGCTATTGAGAATTCATGAACAAGACGACAATCCGGATATTGAAGAACTTGATAAACTTGGCCTGGATATCCTGACGACACAGTCCAGTTATGAAATGGACGCCAACCAGATTGCGCAAGAGTTACAACGCAAAACCCAATATGGTGAAGTGGCACGAATTGTCGGGTTATATGACCCAGTGGGGATACAGAAGGATATTGCTGAAATTCTAACCAAACTGACATTGTGGGAAAAATATTATTCATCCAGTAACCTATATCCATATACCATTGGCTCGATCGTTCAGCAACTGAAAGAAAGTGATAACTCAAAAATAAAAGACCTCGTTGAAGACAACATTGATCTGCAGGAGCACGAGCGATACTGGAACAATCTGGAGAACAAGCACAAGTTATTTGAAGAGCGCAAGAGCCAATTTGCACAGGTATATCAGACTTTTATGAATGACCCTGTTTTGACCGGACATATAGGATCCCTTGATACCTATTTTAAGCATGCGTTTTGCGAACCACAGAGCAGCCATCAGGCTAATGAGGAACTGCAAAAGTTCTGCTCTCTGGTTGATGGTATATTTAATGGAGTACTGGCCAGTGAGCAAGGCAGAGGTGTCATAAGAACGCTGCACCATGATTTTGAAAATGATCAGAACTCTTGGTGGGCTATCTTTAAAATTGCATTTATTAAACTAACCACAACACCACAAACGGGTGTTAATTGGGCTGTGACAACAAGCAAAGCATTGGATGTATCTCTAGGGAAATTGGGTACTTGGTGGGGTGAAGCGTATTCGTGGGCGGAATATGAGACTAAGTTAGCGCAACGAAACTCTCATAAAAGCATAGCATTAGTCGATACATGGATTGTTGAAAAATTCATACCTAAAATGTTTGATGTATTTGGACTGACGGTTTCTACTGATAAGAAAGTCATTCTGACCAGTGAAGAACTGGGTAAAGTACTGGCCAAAGCGATAGCAAAAAGCATTCAGAATCAAGGCAAGCAAACACTCTCAAGCATTAAGAATGCAGAGGCAAAACAAAAAATTGGTCAGAAGCTGTTTGACTGGGGACAACGTACCATGAAAGAGAGTGTCCCCAAGCACTGGGAACTTTCGAAAGTGGAAGTAAGACGCGCCAGTACCGGACGCTATCAATTTGCTGTAGCACAAAGTACGACAGAATTGATTGGTGTATTGATTGATAGCAGTTTTGCTGGCTTATCTGCTTTTTTTAACGTTAAAACAATGCATGATTTATCGCATCAAGGTACCTACTCCCGCAGCAACCCACTCAAAAGCGGCAGTAGTTTTCACGATCTAACCCAATTCACTAGTGCTCTGGCTTCTTTAACAACGGATGCCATTACGATTTCGGGGACGGTGGCTAATATTGCAGTTAAGTCTGTTCCCAATAAAGCGCTTCCTTATCTGGCACAAAAGTTGGCACCTAAATTAGTGTCGCTTTCTGAACGTTTGGGACTATTGTTAGCACCCAAATTGATTTCAGGTCTCGTGGCAGTCGCTAACTTGGCTGCTGCTGTCGATGCTTTTTGGAACGCGACTATCAGTTTTAGACAAGGGAATTATGGCGAAATGACCGGTCATATTATGATCGGCACAGCATCCGCCGTATTGTTCGGGCTCTCCGCCTATTCGATGGCTGTCGGAGGAGCTGCAGCAGTGGAAACATTGGGTATCGGGTTAGTCATTGGTACCGTGGTCGCACTATTACTGTTAATTGCAGGAGCTATTACTGTCTTTATCTTTGGAAAAAGCGATTTTGAGCTTCTTCTGGAAAATTGCTTCTGGGGCAGTGGACAAAAATATTTGTTTTGGGTTGATGAGGAAGATCGTCCAAATATAATTCGGAGAATACAAACTGCCTCAAAAATGCCTACTGATCAGAAAGTTCAAACGAGTTATCAACTAGAACTCCAGGAATTTATGAATTACTTCTATCAACCACAAATGGAAATGAGTGATGATGCCGGCATCCGGACTGGCAAAGGAGAACCGCGTACCTATCACTACACCTTTAAACTCCCTGGTTTCGTATCAGGGGTCTCTGACATCAATTATCAGATCTATACCTATGAAATGGAGATTAGTGGAACTGCTTCCTACTGGGGAGGTGGCATTCAATGGAAATGGATGAGTAATCCAGAATTAACAGAAGCACTTCAGCAAGCCATACGAACCGCCGTATTCAGAGAGCAAGAGAACTCGACAAATATTGAACTGGAATTCACCGCAACCAAGCGAGTTCAGATACAGTGGTCCTATCAACCCCAGCCAGGCATTGTGACACCCAGACGGTATTTGACAGAAAACGGCCTGGTTAGCATCCCGATTATCGGTATGATCGATGAGGATGCCAGATAATGATTAAACTACTCATCAAGCCACAACTAAATGTCCAGTTATTCAAACTGAAATACCAGCAAACAGAACTGCAAACCAAGGATATACAGACGCAGACAAAACCGCCGTATCCGGTTGGAAAGGTCAATAGCAACAGATTGGGAATACGAACTTCTTTTGGCAACCTGAGGTTTATGTTTTTATTACCTTGGTTAGTGGGAATCTGTTTAACATTATATTGGCAGGTAAATGATTTCTATGAAGGTTGGAAGCTTAAGGAAAGAACTATCGTAAGACTCATAGAGAAAAGTAAAGAGAAATACGGTGAGGACTATTTTGAAAGATTAAAGAATAGATACACAGACCTTACTCCCAATGAGAATATTTATGATAATCTTCAAAGAGAAATCGAGAAAGCTGACCTGAGAGATTATTACCGAATAGACAATGGCAAAATGCCATTTCAATCATATGTACAGTATCACTATTACGAGGCATACGCTGCTGACCGTACCCGCAAAACAGATATTGTCTTGGGGACTATTTACACCATTATAATCCCTGCGTTAATGATCTCTATCCTTAGCTTTCGTCGACGTGCGCCGTTATTTTTTGATCACCAAAACCGTCTGATTTATACATGGCGAAAAGGTAAAGTCTGGGCACAATACTATGACGAACTGATCTATTACACGAGCACCATTTCATTGGACATGATCCTGTATGGTTTCGATAAACATAATACATTCAAACTGAACCCTTTTGTGATTACCCCTTCAGGCAATCCTTTCTTTAACAGCTCTGCTCAATACCAGAAAATCCTCCACTATGTGGTTCAATTCATGTCATCTGGGCGCAATGCCGTTGCTGAAAAGGACTGGGAAGGCCGTAAAGGCTGGTATTTATTTGACGACAGAAAACCGAATGATTTTGATGAACAATTACAGACTGTGTTGCAATACCTCAAAAACGAAAAAATTAATGAACAAGCTGAGGCTTTGGCAAAGGAGTGGGGGTATTTGAAAACTGGTTCATCCAATAGTGCGTTCTAATAAGCACGAAGACATCATTGACGTCGTCTCCAGCTCACATCTGCGATGTTGTAATGTCGCGCTGGTATCTTCCTGACACAAAGTCGGTGATGGACATAGTCAATGAAAGTGCAAAATGACAGACAGCATATTAATCAGACCCAATAAACGAACCAAGGCCAAGTTAACTAAACTGGCATTTAACCGGGATACATACCTGAAAGAGAAAATTTTTCTTGATGACAGCCCTCCACGTCCAATTGGTGAAGTTAATCAGAGTCGGATTGGCGTTTTGACCTATATTGGCAATATAAGAACGTTATTTCTACTTCCATGGTTATTAGGATTGTGCCTGACATTATATTGGCAGATTGATGATTTATATGAAGGCTGGAAAAATGCGGAAAAGTTGCACATTGATTACATCAAGCATAGAAAGGAAACTTATGGAAGTGACTATTTTGAAAAATTAGCTGAACGTTATCCAGATTTAACACCAAATGATGATATATATAATAACTTAGGAGACGAACTGAACAAATATGCTCTTTCTAAATACTATAGAATTGAAAACGGAAGAATGCCGCTTAAAACCTACTTCCACTATCACTACTATGAAACAGCGGCCGCAGAGCGTTTTAGAAAGGGCGATACAATCCTAGCCATTTTTTATGCCATATCCATACCTGCACTAATCATTGCTTTACTGAGATTTCGCCGTCGTGCACCCATCTATTTTGATCGGGAAAAGCAACTGGTCTATACCTGGCAAAAAGGTACCGTGTGGGCACAGTATTTTGATGAATTAATATTCTATTCCAGTAAACACGGAATGGGCATTGCGCTCTACAGCTATGACCACGATAAAGGCCTGGCATTTAATAGTTTTGCGGTAACGCCTTCAGGCAACGCTTACCTGAATAGCGAAAATGCTTATCACACGCTCATGGCGTATGTGACCAGGTTTATGCTGAATGGCCGTGAATCTGTTTCCCGCAGCAACTGGAGGGGTCGGCAAGGCTGGTACTTACGGGAAGACAAAAAACCAAAAGACTTTGACGAACAGTTACAATCCGTGCTGATGTTCATAAAAGACAAACACGTTAACGAACAGGCAGAAAGTCTGGCTAAGGAATGGGGCTATCTGTAACTTGAGCAGTGACATTTGGACACGAAATATAAACTGCCCGGGCCAGCATGACCGACATCATCAATGAGGACCCGTTATGAAAATCATCGGCCAAAAACAATTGGATGTCACCATCATCAATCTGTCAGACAATACAGATGACTTGTTAGAGAAAGAATTGCCGCAGGTCGATGGGCTGGTAGATCCTATCAATGGGATTAACCATAAGAATCTTTCAGTATTGAATAACCTGGGTACGATTCGGAATATCTTTTTGTTGCCATGGTTTTTTGGTTTATTAGGCGTGCTATTTTTGTATGTAGAAGACGTATATTCTGCGTGGAAAAGTAGAGAAGAAGTAGTATTAGATTTTGTCCAGTTCAAACAAACGACATATGGGAAAAATTACTTTAAAAAGACAAAAGATCAAGCTGCGCTTAGTATGTACAACATGCTGGATGAGAAAGGAAAAATCTCTCTATCCAGATACCTCAAATACCACTACACCGAAACCGCTAACGGCACCCGAACCCTTTATGTCGATACTGGTTTTGGCATTGTCTGGCTAACAGTTATTTCCATACTGACTGTCAGCATCATCCGGTTTCGCAGACCCGTTTCCCTGTTTTTTGATCGTGACCGCCGCCTTGTGTATACCTGGCGCAATGGTAAGGTCCACGCACAGCGCTATGAGTACTTTGATTATTACAAAACCCTGCAGGCACTGAATTTTCAACTACGGGTAGGGCACGAGAGTGGTGCTCTCTGGTGGTGTAAATACGTGATCCAGCCCGGTGGCAATCCCTTTTATCTCGATAACGTACTCACAGAGCCCGTACTGATCTCCATCGTCAAGTTTATGGAGCAAGGGCGGGATGTTTTATTGGCAAAAGACTGGCAAAAACATCGGGGCATTTACTTTCGTGAGCATCCAAAACCTGCTGATTTTGATGAACAACTGCAGCGGATATTAAACAAGATTGATGCTGAAAAACGGGAAAGCCAAACAGACCTGGCGGCTAATTTATAAGCAATATGAAGTAACACTTACCATGGTCTTTGATCAATTCCAACCTTCCACATACACCATATGCTTCAGGATCTGTTTGACCAGGGCTTTCACCTCCGGGGAATAAGGTGACTCATCGCCACAGGCGGGCAGGGTCAGAGAGAGCAGTGCCAATAGGAAGAACAAAGGTGATTTCATATCAGAGAACAATCCTTGGTATACACAGAGGCACCTATGCTACCAAAAACACAGGCTTTAAAATGATGACTTATTTCGCGGATTAGCGCGTGTATTTCTCATACACTGCATAAACTGCGAAGTTTATTTATCGTGAGCCATTTAAGAGTACTCGGCCTCGGCACATTACGTTAAGGAAAGGAATATCACATGGACAGTCGCATTAATGTCAGCACCTGGCTCAAACAAGGTCTGGCGTGTGGCATCGAAAATCAATCATGATCGCCACGATGACATTCACCGAAATCACCCTCACCCTCGCCAGTGGCACCCAATTACCGGTGCAATACATGGAAGGCTGGGAAGATCTGAACCAGCCGACCCGGCTAGAAATTAACTGTCCGATCACCGATCTGTATGAGGATACCGATGCATTGCTCGGCCAGGCCGTCACAGTCTCCATGCAGGCCGGCGATCACCAGCGCGTCTGGCAGCTGGTCATCGACCGTATTCAATACCACAGCGAAGGTGCCGGCGAGTACTGGCAATTCTACCTCTGCTCCAAATTGCTCTGGGGTACCCGTCTGCAACGCACCCGCTTATTTATGGACCTCAACCGCGAACAGGTATTACGGCAACTGTTGCGCGAATGCGGTTATCAGGACTTCGAAGTGGAACTGGCCCTCGACCCGGTACCTGCACCCAAAGGGCCATACCTGCAAGCCCAGGAAGATAACCTGCAATGCTTCCACCGCCTGCTCGCCGAAGTCGGCGGCATTTACTGGCTCGAACACCATCCCGAGCGCAACCATGAAACTCTGGTCATCCGTAACAACCCTGGCATCAGCCCTTATCTCGAACAGGTCCAGTGGGCGCAGGTGGTGTCCGGACTGGCACCCGATGCCCAGCTCAACCGCATCACCAAAGCCATGCGCCGGGTGACCGGACGCCGTCGTCGTTATGGCCATGCGGTCAAAGGCGACACTCGCTCACTGAGCCGGGATGACGCCAACGTACAGGGTTTCGAACCGCCCCTGTCACGTTCCGAAGCCGAACAACGGGCCTTGTTCCAACAACAGGCCGACGAACAGTTCGACTGGCAACTGGAACTGCACAGCTTTCAACCCCTGCTCGCCGTTGGCTATACCCTGGTACTCGATGCCTCGCAACTGCCCGTCGCCGAAAGTGGGGAATTCCGTCTTCATAAGGTCCGTCACCATGCCCGTACCGCTGGTAGCGGTTATGGCCTGCGCTATCACAACGAAGCCTGGGTCATTCGCCGGACCACACCGGTCCGCCTGACCCTGGCGGAACAGGCCGACAAACCGTTGCTGTTTCCGGCCCGGATCGAGAGTCACCATGACTACGCCGAACTCAGTGCCGACGGTCGTTACTACCTGCGTCCGGCTTTTGATCAGAGCGGCAAACCCATCGCCCAGGCCAGCCCGCTGCTGGAGCGTGTCAGTATTTACGCCAGCCCGGAGACCGATGACGCACCTTCGGCCGGCTGGCATTTTCCTTTACTGGATCAAGTACCGTGCTGGTCAGCTGCCTGAACAACGATCCCGCCCGCATGGCCATTTTAGGCTTCATCCCCAACCGGCGGCAGATCGGACCAGTGACCAGCGACAACGCCAGCCAGTCCCGGATTGTCACGCCGAGTCAGAACGAACTGCTGTTCGACGATGATCCCTATGTCAACCGCATCGCCCTGTTCACCTTCGACGGTCAAAACCAGTGCGAACTGTGCGCCCAGAACGAAGCCGCCTTCGCCGGCATCCTCAGCCAATACGGCAGCCTGCGCCTGACCGCCGGCACCCGGTTACTGATCAACACAGGTGAACACCTCAACGAACGCATCGGCCAGCACCGCGCTATACAGGTCACACAAAACAGCGAACTGCGCACCGAACAAGGCGCCATTCGTCATCAGGCTGCGACCGAAATAAACCTCAGCGCACAACAGAACATCTACCACAACAGCGAGGGTGACTACAGCCTCCAGGCCGCCGATGGCGATATCCAGATCACCGTCGGCGACGGCTTCAACACCGAAGTCAGCGGCGGCGACATGCAGGTCAAAGTCGCCGCCAACGCCACCCACCAGATCAATGGCACCATCGACCTGAGCAGCCAGGGCGGCAACATCATCATCACCGACGGCACCGGCGGCATACAACTCGACGCCGCCGGCAACCTCAAACTCTGGGGCAAAAAAATCACCCTTAACGGCCAGAGCGGCACCCAGCTGAATGGCGACATCAGCTATGAAACCGGTAGCGGGAATGAGCCGGAGAGTGTGGCGGCGGTGGAGATTCCGGCAATAGTGGAGACGCTGGAACTGTGTCTTGACGGTGGAGAGCCCATTGAAGGATCACCACACAGTTATGAACGGGAAATTGCCCGCAGTGACAACAGCGAAGACTGGATTGAAATTGAAATCAAGAACCAGGATGGTGAACTGCAGGCTCATCGTAAAGTCATTATTACCCGGGCTGATGGTCGTGAATTACTGACCCAGACTGACAGCAGCGGCCGCTTGCATTTACGCCGCAGCGACATGGAAGGGGCTAAAGCCAGGGTATTAGGTTATACAGTGGAGTAAGCACATGAAAGTACATATGGTCCGGCAAGGCGAGTGTCTGACAACAATTGCGGCCGAATTTGGCCTGACTCCTGAAGAAATATGGAATCTGCCCGACAATCAGGATCTGAGCAACAAACGACGCCACAGTGGCTGCCTGGCTCCTGGAGACCAGTTAGTCATTCCCAATCAGGCCAGTCAGGGGAAAGATATTGCCATTAACGACCTTACCGTACTGGTCATCGCTGATAACCAGTATCTGTTGCAGCTGACTCTGTTGGACAACACTCTAAACCCGATCAAAAATCTGGAAGTACGTTGCACCTGGCCAAATTGTAAACGTTATATCAGCGGTATCACCAACGGCCAGGGCATCGTTCGGCTGACCTTGCCCAACTTGTGCGACAAAGGCATTTTGGCCTGGGAGTACCAACAGCGCCAATGGATACGCGGATTTGATGTCGGCACCCTGTTACCGGAAGAACTGACAACCGGTATGGACCAGAGATTGACGAATCTGACCGGCAGCCTTGGTCACTACAGCGATCAGTTCATAACCGCATGGGCCGATGAAGCCGGGCAGAGCCCTGATCAACTTGAACAACAACTCACCGGACAAGCATGAGCCTTTGGAGACTACTGAATGATTCTTCGTACTCTTTGCTATTTTAGCCTCACTCTGGCCGCTACGGCCTGCCAGGCCAAACCATTACCGGAACCGCCATTTTCCGTTGAACAAATGGAAGCCTTTGCCGACCCGGTTGATCTTGAAGTGTTATATGGACTGCACTACAACCAGGATCGTGTTCATGGCAAAGAAAGTATTCATTATGGCACCGCATTTTTGGAAGGCTACGAGCCTTATCCGATAAAACGCGGTCTGGTTACCCGCTATGAGCCCGGCGTCATCATCAACGATGTCAATGAAGTAAATCGTTCTGAAACTGAGCGGACTGTTGTTCGAATGAAACACTTCTCCTTCCCCACCTGGGACCGGGAAGGCCATTTAATCAATCTGATTGCTCAGTCTGTCACACCTGATGACCTCTCCCTGATCAGTCGCCTCAAAGAAGTACGCTCCCTGTTCCTTGAAGGTTATACAGACACCGATCATCTCGATCTGAATCAGTTATCACCAGAACTGCCACTGCAGGCGGCCACCTTCTATCGCACCAAACTCTCTCATCCCCAGCGCCTCTGTGATTATCAGGCCCTGCAACACCTTGAAATCAACGCGGCCAGAGTCATCGGCGATATCACCTTCAAGGGCTGTATCAAACAAGCCGTCGATATCTTTATGGCAAGTGCAGATATCGATGCACTGACCATCCAGGATCTGCCAGAACTGGTTTACCTGTACCTCGGAGACAGTCGTTTTAAACAATTGCACATTGATGGCAGCAGTCTGCCCAAGCTGCAAAGCCTGACCTTATCCGGTGCGGATATTCCGTCTGATGTTGACAGCATTCAACTACCGGAAGGGCTGTTACAGCTTTACCTGGAAAATGTCACCGATGACGATATCAGTAAACTCAAACTGCCCAAAAGTCTGCAATACCTGAACCTGCGCGGAGCAAAATTGCAGGACTATGGTTTTATCGCTGGGGCGGTTAATTTAACGGCGCTGGTACTGGAGGACAGTAACTTTAAGCAATGGCCAATACTTAAGCGGTTTTCGCAACTACGTCATTTAAAAGCGGGAGGAACCTCATTAACGGATGCGGGTCTGCCGGTTATCAGTCAATTGACAAAGCTCCAGACACTGGATCTCAGTGCTACAAATATTACAAACGCCAACGCGATTGAGAACTTGCAAGAGCTTAACTTCCTGTACCTGTTTCAAACACCGATGCCAGATCTGAATAGCATTCCTTATATTGAAAATATCTCAGATCTTGGGCTTCCACTGGAACAACACTATAAGCACCCGAAGGATTATCCATCTCATATTAAAAAAATGTTTTCCACATTTGGAAAAGATGGCGGAGCTTATAGCTGCAACCACCTGAAACCCTGCGAACAACCACCCTGGAATTTTGACAGCCCCTGAGTCTTTCGGGCGCAAACGCGCCCAACACCGCCAGTCAGAAAACGCTTTATACAAGGATTCGACATCATGGATATTCTGGATTACCGCCATCGCCTGATAGAACAGTTACTCGCCGATTACCGCCAACTGGAGCAGCTCTCCGATCCTGCCGAGCAGTTACCGGTTCAACAACGGATTACCAGATTGCTGAGCGAGTTAAAAGCCATTGAACAATCGATGAAACGAACGGGTCAGCAGTTTACGGCTTATCACCGGGTCATGGATGAGCATGATCCTGACTCCGCCAGCCAGCATCATAGATTTGTATGGCATCGCTATACACGCAACCAGCCACTGGAACAATTATTCACTACCGACCAGCTCAGCGAGCTCATCGCCAAGGTTGGTTATGCCGAAGCCAATGATGCGCGTTCTCGCCTGCGCAGCCGTGGTGAAGCTCTACTGGGTAACATGGACCGCTGGATCACTCAGCTGCAACCGTTGGCAGAAAGCCAGACCCTGCTGAGCTGGCGTAATCCGTTCAGCCAATGGTTACCGGAACTGTTTCTGTTCCGGCTGGAACAGTACCTGAAAGCCAATCATGGCCGCCAACCCTTGGTAGACTACACCATGGAACAAATGAGCTGGGCAGCTGACTATGCCAGTGGCCAGCCACCCCATGTGAACCAGGATTGTCTGGCACTGTTCGAGCACGACAGTGTGGTCGATGCCTGGGTGGCCAAAGAACGGGAGCGATTGTTACCCGAAGACAGTCCCGGCGCACAAAGCTGGCCGCAACAACGACTCAGACGATTGATTGATCACCGTTTTTATCAGCCTGCCGGTAAAGCATTATGGGAATATGTGAAGCAACATGCCCTGGAGTTTGATCAGTATCCACAACGATACCAAAGCCTGGACGCTGAAGCAGAACTGAACCGCCAGCTGGCCGTCAATTCCCTCACGGCCAACCTCGCCCGCATCGGGGTTGATCCTCGCCCTGACACCCCTGGCAATGTCAACCAACTGGCACACCCTCCCAAAGCTGTACGACCGCAGTTTCAGAATGAAAACGGCGAACCGTACCGCAATACCCAGATTCTGTGCTGGCGCTATCATCCGGAGAAAGAAAAAGAGCTTGGTAATATGGCCTTGGATGGGGCCTTGTTCGGTTTGTTTACCGTTGCCCTGATGTACACCGATGACAATGGTTATCCAACCCTGCAAAAGCCCGATTTCCTGCAAAAAGGCGATCATGATCAATGCCTCCAGGTCGATCCGGTCACTGGCAATGTGCTATTGCTGGAACGCACCCAGGCAAAACGACCACAGCAGCCGGTGGAACAGGATCCAATGGTTGCCACCTGGTACAGCTATGACGAAGCGGATCATCTGGCATTTATGAAACAGGCAGTTGGCCTGGTCAGTCAACGGACGCCAACTCAGGAGACCTGGAAAACCGAAGCGTTGGCAAATCTAGGGCTGGATGCAGACACTTTTTTTAATCATGACTGCGGTGAAGTGGACCTGGCCAGCTTCTTCGAACTGACCGAAGGTTACTATTACGGGTTTATGATGCTGCCACTAGGCTATGGCTCAATGGCCATCAAAGCCATTCATACCCTGCCTTTCCAGAGCAGCCAGACACCTGTTGCACCCGTGCCTGGATTTCTGAACACACTACGTCCCTGCGTATTCCCCGCAATCTGCGCCAGTACACCCATGAACTGACCCAATGCCGTGAAGCGATCAAACATAGTTACGATCGCTTACTCGAAGTCAGTGTCAAAAAGCGCGAGGACATTTTCCAGATCGGCGAGCTGCAACGCTGGGTTCAACACACGATTGACAGCCCGTTCAGCCCAAGTGACCACAATATGCAGGAAAAACAAAAGCTCGCGGATTTGTTGCAGGACCTGCAGGTTGAAATTGACCGCTGTATTTACCGGCCGGCTTATGTGCCTTCCCTCGCACACGGTGATACCGAGGAGCAGCGCCTGTTCAGTTATCAATTGCGATGCAAACAGGCCGCCGATGCCTATCAGCAGGCCTGGGACAAGGCGCTGGATTACCTGAACAACCAAAGTCTGCACGATCAGATCGAGCAGTGGCACAACATTCAAAACGATGCCGATGAACAGGAGCAGCTGGCGACTGTGCAGTGGGTGGATGAAGCCTCAGATTTCTTGGATAGAGATAGATCGGCATTAAGGTATACAGAATCCATCCCTCAATGCACTTGGCAACCCCCCAAAGATCTGATTGAGAATCTGTGCGAGCCATACACTGCGCTGATTTACGAAGCCTTTAGCGGCCTGTTGACTCAAATGTCCGTCTGTTATCGCTCACCGGAACTGAATGCTGATGGTGAAAAAATGAATCCTGAGGAAACCGATCTGCTGGATGATGTTCTTATGCCAGCACTCAGCTTTGCGGTGAACCAGGAGTGGCTGAATACGTTGATGGAGGAAATAGAAAAATGTGGTCATCAGGATCAAAGTGAGTTCCTGGTAGCGGCGGTCGACGAGATTACCAGAGATAATTTCAAACCTTCCCCTCCTCCAAGCATTCTCGGCGCAGTTGCGGGCCAGAGCTACAACACCGTTAAATCCACATTTCTGCGTGGTCCCGGAGCCCCGGCACTGGCAGAGGCGATCATTGATCTGGCCGGGCAACTGGTCAAGGTGCGTTACAGTCTCAATGTCAAAGTACAAACCCAGCTCAGTATCCGGTTGTATAGCCTGCACATGGTAACCATGCTGCGGATTTCCAGACAGACCCTGGTACAGACATCCAGGAGTGCAGAACTGAACCGCATGGGCCGGTTTATCTACCGGACCCTCGCTGGCAAGAATCCGGTACAGTTCCGGCGGCTGATGAGCGCGGAACAACTGTCCGAGCGGGTATACGGGGGCAGCACCTGGGGTGACCCATCGTCACGGCTGGTGCGCTTTGAAGGCTACCTGAAAACCGCTGCGTTCTTTATTGACAGCGTGATCGGCATCGTTGCGTTTATGCAGGAGATGAATGAAAAGGACTGGGATGACCCTTCACCAGAAGCCTTCCGCAGCGCTGCTTATAAACTGGCCACCAGTGCCGAAACTCAGCTGACTCGGGCCTCAGGATTGCTGACGGTACCCAGTATGTTACGGTTCTGGACACAAAAATTAGGCGCGACTGAGGGTGCGATGGCCCGGTTCCTGGGCCGGGAGATCGGTGTTGGCGTGCAGATGGCATCCGGTATTGCATTTGGCCGCCAGGGTTATCGTCTGGGCCGCTGGCTGACCGGCGCCACTGCGGGAAAACTCGCCACCACGGCAGGATTGGCAGCTGTCTGGGCCAACCGTCTGTGCGTGGCCAGCAGCTGCATCGCGCTGATTAAAAACATCGCCGATGTCAACCACAGTGCCGGGTTGGGAGACGAAGGCGAAATTATGTTGAATGTTGCCAAAATGGTGGCCAATGGTGCCACGGTACTTGGCTTTGCAGCACCATTGATCGGTTTGAATGCCATCCCCGGGTTAGGGAACGCACTGTTTATTGGCGGCGTCGTACTGTCTCTGGCCATTGAAGCCTGGCAGATTTACTGGAGAAACTGGGGAAGGGCTCAATGGTATTCCAATACCTACGTCGTATTTGACGACCAGTGGGAAGGCTTTACCGACAGCACCCATGCTCAGGAGTACCGCAAGCAGTCGCTCGGAGCCTCACCCAAACTGGCAGGCCTGATCAAACAGATTGAGGATCAACGCAGCAATACTGCGGTAGACGTATTCAGGTACGTGAGTATTGCATACGTTAACAGCCAAACCGCCGGCGCCCGGGCTGCTGCCTCAATATTAAACCTGCCACACCCTAAAAAGATAGAACAGGACAGCGGTGATGTCGCCTGGAATGAACTGTCCTGGTGTGGTCTGCCGGCGTTGATGATGCACCAACTGCCGGTCACACCGGAACAGATGGATAAAAAACTCATCTATATTGATCTGAACAAGGAAGAGTGCCTGTGGCTGTATTGTTTTGATCGGGATATTCCTCAAGTGGATTGGAACGACTATAAGAACAATCGTACGACGCTCCCGGCAGATCTTGACCGGGATGACTTTAAAGACAACACCCTCAAACCAGCACTCAAGCGCTTGCTGCTCGCCTGTTACAACCGGGCCAGCGCCGCACCTGACAGCCCGTTCGCACGATTGATCTGGCAACCCCTGGTCAATGGCGGCAAGTTTCCACGCCCTTACATGCGCTTACAATTGGCAGAAGCCACGGAGAATGCACCTTTTGAATTACTGGAGATCCAGATGGATGCCGGTAAAGAGACAGGGCGTTATGTGGCAAACTCGCATTTTCACAAGATGCTTAAACTCTGGGAAAGCCGTAGCGCACTGATACCAAAAACCAGCAGTCGTTACCCACAACCACCGTCACCAGACGCTGACGAATTGCAACAGGAGGACAAACCGTGATACACCCCGGCCAACTTTGTGCGGTACTACTGGCCCTGACCGCTACGGCCTGCCAGGCCAAACCATTACCGGAACCACCATTTTCCGTTGAACAAATGGAAGCCTTTGCCGATCCGGTTGATCTTGAAGTGTTATATGGGTTGAGCATTAACCACGGTGAATCGAAAAAAAGTGTTCACTATGCCACTGCTTTTTTACAGAGCTATCAGCCTTATGAACTCGAACGCGGCCTGATAACCGTGAATGATCCCGGAGTACTACTGACCGACGTCACTGTAACCAATCGCAACCAAACTTCCCAACGACATCGTCGGATGAAACTGTTTAGCTTCCCAACCTGGGATCAAAATGGCCATTTGATCAATGTAAAAAACTACCCGGTCACACCGAATGACCTCGCACTGATCAGTCGTCTGAAAGAAGTTCGCTCTATACACCTGGAAGGATACGCCGAGGCCGACCACCTCGACTTAAACCTTTTGTCTGCTGATCTACCCTTATGGACCGCCACCTTCTATCGCACCAAACTCTCTCATCCTCAGCGCCTTTGTGATTATCAGGCTCTGCAATATCTTGAAATCAATGCGGCCAGAGTCATGGGTGATATCGAGTTAAAAGGCTGTGTCAAGCAGATGGTCGATCTGGTTATGGCAAGTGCAGATATCGATGCTCTGACCATCCAGGATCTGCCAGAACTGGTTTACCTGTACCTCGGTGACAGTCGTTTTAAACAGTTGCACATTGATGGCAGCAGTCTGCCCAAGCTGCAAAGCCTGACCTTATCCGGTGCGGATATTCCGTCTGATGTTGACAGCATTCAACTACCGGAAGGGCTGTTACAGCTGTACCTGGAGAATGTCACCGATGACGATATCAGCAAACTCAAACTGCCCAAAAGTCTGCAATACCTGAACCTGCGCGGAGCAAAATTGCAGGACTATGGTTTTATCGCTGGGGCGGTTAATTTAACGGCGCTGGTATTGGACGACAGTACTTTTACACAATGGCCTCTGCTGGGTGGACTGACAAAGTTGAGACACTTGCGAATTGGTGGCACATCTATTACCAACGATGACTTAAAGGTCATTGCAAAACTTACTCAGTTGATGTCACTAAACTTAGCCAGAACACCCTTAACAACTGCAAAGCCATTATCGACTCTGATTAACCTTAATGACTTAAACCTATACCAGAGCAAGATTAGAGATCTCAACGAAATTCCGTTTATACAGAATATTTCCGCACTTGGTTTACCTGATGACTCACATTATGAGCATCCGGAGTCATACCCACAGCATATTAAAGACATGTTAAAAACAGAAGGTTATGAAGGCTCTTTGGCATGTAACCACCTAAAACCCTGCGAAACGCCACCGTGGCACTTCGACAGCCCCTGAAACAGATTTTTTATTAATAACCTGGAATATTACTTACTTAAGGAGAAAACATGACCATCGAACAAAACTACTACCTTGCCCTGCCCTGGAGAGTCGCATATGCCTGTCTCGCGGCCGTCTCTCTGCTGGCAGGCATTGGCATTTTGCTTGCCGGAATATCATTCTGGTCAGCGACACCCTGTTTATTAGGGGTATTGGCCGGTGGCCGGTTTTTAATGGGCAGCAAGGGCGAACCGGTGATTCACATTGCTGCCAATGGAATCACCTATAGCACCGGCCCAATACACAGCCCGAATTTTATTCCGGCCTCAGACATGGTTGATATAACCAGACACAAACGCGGTGTTGAAGTGAAACTGTCAAACCAGACCACGGTCATTATCGCGACCGGTCTGCTCTCAAGTCATGACAAAACCCATGCCAAAGAAGCAATCATGTCATGGTTTGCCAGCTTACAAACCAAAGCAACCAATAGTCAGTTATCTGCACAGGAACTCTAAAGTGAAAGCGATTGCTCAATGGATTGTCACGCTAACGGTAATGGCGTTGATCGCAATGGTGGTGAGTCTGTTTGCCACGTTTTTGGTACTGACCGAAGGTCGCTCTATTCGTGAGGTTGCATGGCCGGTCGCGCAATGGAGTATGACCTTAACCGGCCTGTCATTCTGGTTAGCAATCGTTCTGCTCAGTTATGGACAGTGGAAAATTATCCCTTCTCACAGTCGCGCGGCACCTCCGGTATTGATTGCCGGGCTGACGGCATTTCCAATAGTGAACCTGTTTTCCCTGCCAATATATCTTTCGCAATGGATAAGCACTCTGCAACGGGGCTTGAGCAGTCACAGCGAACCTGTCATGTTATTTGCTGATCGCCTGTACCGGGCTCACATCTGGCAATGTATTTTAATTCCGGTACTAGCATTTCTATTGTTTACCCAAACACTGACCCACGCCATTCAACAACCGATGCGTGACATTTTTTTGCTCCTGTTAATTCCCGTAATCCCCCTGATATTGTGGTTTACAGGCAGCTTTATTCGCAATCTTATGAGACTGGCAGGCACACTTGAGCCACTGGACCAGTTAATACGTTCATAAATGGAATCACAAACTGAACACATACCGAATAACATCAATAGCGTTCAGAATCCGGATGTAGCTCATGCCGAGACCATCGCTGAAAAAGGGGCCTCTGAAAAACAGGAATAGTTTTGATGCAGGCGAGGAAGCACCACTCGCAACACCGCAGTTTACTGAAGTAAATGAGGATGTGAGAATGGGGCTGACAAAGTCCTGCGCGAAAACAGGCCATTTTTCAGAGGTTCCAAAGATCTCTGTGGGGATCTTTGCAAGCGCTATATCGGCAGCCATCTATATTCTTTGTGTCATATTTGGTTCTTTTTATGGTGACAGCTCCTATGGGCTGGTTCTTATGGAACCTATATAGCAATGGAGGGAAGTTGCATCATCTTGGCCACATCATAACAGTAAAACCCTATGATCCGTTGCTGATCTTTTTGCACGTTTATTCCTGTTGCCGGCCTGACTATGATCTTAGTGTACACCTTGCATATTCTGATCATGGGTGTGATTAAGCTGTTGATACTCTTCACATCAATACTATGGAAAATGATCACCTGTTTATCGATCTTTGCTGGAATAGCTTTGTTCGTCATACTAGGCTCAGTCCTCATTTTTTTCAGGAATATTTGGAAGTGGTTATTCCGATAAACACAAATGGCAACGGGCGGAGACTATTCAGGATGAAACACTGGTACTGCTATCTACCATCGCCGTTTTGGGCGAAGGCTTCAAACTTCACTGACATACTCAGCCAGTAGGGTAAACGACATCTCACAGCTGATATTCGATGACTGATCAATATTAACGAAGACCTTGAGGAGTAAATCAGCATAATCGCGTCATCCAAATCAAACAAAACAGCGCTGGTGATGACAACCAAAACTATCCTGCCAGCAGCCGGAATAATCATCTGGTTAATGGGATATTTTATTCCCGTTGATTCCGGGCACTCATCTTCGAACAGCTTTTTTAACGCGTTTAGCTGGTTGGGATTACCAATCTATCTGAGCCCATACGTGTTGGTATTTGGATTAAATAACATCAAAGCCACTAAATCTGCACTGACCGTATCCATTGTTCTGTTTATTCTCGTGTCTTGTTTATTTATCTATGCATTGATCATCGGCAGTTATGACGAAAAAACGGGTGAATATTGGATACTGAGGCACATTGATCAACTTCAACAAGAACCCGGCTGGCTATTTCTTTTTTTAGGAAGTGCATTATTAATTGTCACTCCAGAAAGTCTGGCGGTGTTACGCAAAACACCGAATCGTCGGACCGCTTAATTTCCAAGAGCCGGTATAGGCTATAGCCAATGATGTGGTCCGACAACTCGGTGCGTCCCGGCATCACACGATTAACATAAGAACGGTTTCCTTTGTCGGTACAACAATCCACTGCTTAGAGACCTGACACCTGACCTTCCGCTTGTGCCACCATCAACCAATAATCTCGACGTGTTTCCCGAAATTGAAATCCACACTTACGGTAAAGAGCGATTGCCGGATTTTGTGGATGTACGGTCAGCGATACCTGTTGATACCCATGTTGCCAGGCGGCCTCTAACGCCGCCATCATCATAGGCCGGCCCAGTCCCTGGTGTTGAAAGGGCGATTCCAGAGCGATACCCAGTTGCGGTGTCTGTTGGTCAACATATGCCAATCCTGTTCCTTCGGGTAACAGCCGCATCCAACAGGCACCTGCTTCCTGACCGGACACAACAGCAACCACACCAACATCTCCGGGCATCCCCCAGTATTCGGCATATATGCGGACACCGGGATCCTGCAACACCGAACGCGGGCGCAGTGCTGCAGGCGGTGGATCCCATAAGGCAATGTGCAGCCAGTTCCAAAGTTGCTCCTGATCACTCCGGATCAACGGGCGGAATTCAATCGACATGGTAGCTCCTTAATCAACGATAACCGGCAGAGATTCACGCGCATGAGCAAAGATCATGTGGATGTCTTCCGGCAACACCCGACTACGCGATAACGGAGGCAACTGATCAGCCTCGAAAAAGCCGATTTCTGAGATTTCGGTGTTAATGACCGGCTTCCCGGAAACCAGCTGACAGATGAAAAACAGTTTGTAAATATGAAATGGAAATACCGGCTCATAGGGATGAACCGCCCGGTCTCTGATGGCGACCAAGCGCGGCTGCCCGACCACATAACCCGATTCCTCCAGGACTTCACGCACCACCCCATGGGAAGGCGTCTCACTCACGTCTGCCCAGCCGCCAGGCAGAGTCCAGCAGTTATCCTCACGTTCTCTGACCAGCAGAATTTTATTATCCTCAATCACACCGGCGCGCAAGTCGATCTTGGGTGTTGGATAGCCGGTTTCCGGCATAAACAGGTTCTGAATCTGCTCCACCGGCGCTCCGCTCAGATGTGAAAACATCTGATAGGCGATGTCGGCAATGCTGTCAAAACGCTCCAGGTCATACGGGTCTTTGGAATACGCTTTTCCCGCCTGACTCACAGCCTGCAACTGTTTTACCCATTCAATCCATGGATTCATCATGTCAGTTTCCAGTTCATTCACAAGTTTTCACACTACCACCTTCACCTTCAAAACAACAACAGTGGTTGAGTCCTGCCGGCAACCGTTGAATACTGCGCACTCTCATCTCATCAGGGGACAGCGATTATGAAGATTGGCATTATCGGCGCAGGTATGGTCGGTACCAGTATCTGCGACTACGTACTCACCCTGGGCAGCTGCCGGGAGCTGGTACTGCTCGACCGCAACGAGGACCGGGCACGCGGTGAGCTGATGGACTTTGGCCACACTAATGCGCTGACATTCAGTAAAAACACCGCCCTGAAATCCGGCAGCGATTATGCACTGCTCGCGGATGCCGAAGTGGTGGTCATCACCGCCGGACAACAAATCAAACCAGGACAATCACGCCTGGAACTGGCGGAAGTTAACTCGCGGATCTGTGTCGACATTGCCCGTCAGATTTATCAGTACTCACCCAATGCTATTCTGATCGTGGTGACTAACCCCTGCGACATCGCCGCATATTCCATCATTGCCAATACGCCTTTTCAGCCGCATCAGGTGATCAGCAGCGGTTGTATCATCGATACGGCCCGACTGATGAAGCTGGTCAGTGATCGGGTGGGCGTCGACCCGAAAAACGTATTTGGCTACATCCTCGGCGAGCACGGCAGTCACTGTTTTATGCCCTGGAGTCTGGTCAGCGTGGCGGGTCAGCCCATCGATTATTTCTGCCAGCAGAATGGCATAGAGAAAATCCAGCCCGATCAGCTGTTGGAAGAAGTCCGTCAGGTTGGTTATGAAATCTTTCGCCTCAAGCAAAACACCAGTCACGGCATTGCTGCGAGCGTGTTTCGAATTATTCAGGCCATTGAGATCAATGAACATTCAGTATTACCAGTCGGGGTCATGCCACAGGGAGAATATGGTCTGAATGACGTGGTATTGAGTTTGCCGGCGGTGGTTAACCGCAACGGGATTGAGAAAATCCTGATTCACCCGTTTACCTCAGAGGAACAGGCAACCTTGTCGGCGATTGCCTCGGCTCTCAGTGAAACCTTAACCGACATCGGACCACTGTAATCATGCAAACCATTGGCATTCTGGGCGGTATGAGCTGGGAAAGTACCGCTACCTATTACCGCACCATTAACGAAGCCGTGCGTCATCGCCTGGGTGGATTACATTCCGCGGCGATTATCCTCAACAGTGTGGATTTTGCTGTGATTGAAACACTTCAACAGGCAGGCAACTGGCAGCAGGCTGGAGAACTCCTGTCTTCTGCCGCACAAAGCATAGAAGCTGCCGGTGCGGACTTTCTGATCATCGCCACCAATACCATGCATAAGGTGGCTGAGCAGATCGAACAGAACATTCAGATCCCCCTGCTGCATATTGCCGACGCCACTGGTGCAGCGTTGCGTACCGAAAACATCCAACGGGTCGGCCTGCTGGGCACGGCATTTACTATGGAACAGGCGTTTTACCGCCAGCGTCTGACGGACCGTTACGGCATAGAAGTCATAACTCCCAGTCCACCGGATCGTCAGATCGTGCATGACATCATCTACCAGGAGTTATGCCTCGGTGAGATCAGTCTGGCATCAAGGCAACAATATTTACGCATCATCGATGATCTCACCGCCCAGGGAGCAGAAGGCGTGATTCTCGGCTGTACAGAGATCGGCATGCTCATCCGGCCAAGTGATACCCGTGCCCGGTTGTTTGATACCACTCACATCCACGCACTGCAGGCCGTGGAAAAAGCGATAGGCAATACATGACCACCAAACATTCGATTACCACCATATCAACTGCCGATGACGCTGCCATCGCCGCCATTATCCGCCAGGTCGGACAGGAATTCGGTGCCATTGGTGAAGGTTTTGGCCCCTCTGATGAAGAGGTGGCCGCCATGAGCCATCACTACCGGGAGCAGGATCGCAGCCGTTATTTTGTCGCCCGGCTGGATCAGACCATCATTGGCGGTGGAGGCATAGCAGCACTTAACCACAGCACTGAAGTCTGCGAACTCAAAAAACTGTTTATCCTGCCGCGGGGCCGTGGTTTAGGTCTTGGCAAAGCAATTGTCGAACACTGTCTGGACTACGCCAGACACACCGGCTACCAACGTTGTTATCTTGATACCTTGTCCAACATGACCGCCGCAATCGCACTTTATCAAAAAATGGGCTTTGAACGCCTGGACGCACCTTTGGCTGGCAGCATTCACAATGGTTGTGACATCTGGATGGTTAAAGATTTATAAAAACCGGAGAATTAAAGAATATTCTTTTTGCGGATTGACGGGCGAAAATACCGAAACACGAGTTGACCAGACTCGGACCTCCTGACTGACAGCCACCCGGCAAATGCCGGGCAGCTATTAACGGGAGCCGTGGCTTATTACAGTGAAAAACTATCCCAGTTTTCACAGGCATCAGGAAAATCAACACACACCGGCAACTCTGCATGACGCATGGGATCCATAAGCCAGGGTGTATCTGCATCGACTTTACGCTCCTTCAGAGACTTAAGTGCATCTGAGCGACTGATATCCCTGGTGCGGGCGATGTATTCTATATAGGCAATACCGACACCACTGATAAAAGATGTTTTCATCGACGACATCGGACCCGCATTGGTGCCATCCTCACCATACAGAATGGGATAATGCCCAAACGAAGGCAGATCAGCATAATTTTCACGCCAGCCAGTATTAAAGTAACCATCCACACAACCTTTGATTTCCAACTGAGATGGTTTGACCAGATCATCATAACCATTGCTATAACTGACACCTTCAGACGGCAATACCGGCAAGCTGCCATCATTCAGATAACTCTGAATGAGATAGCCAGTCCGGAAACGGTTATCGATATCCATACAGTCAGCATAATATTCGGATGCGGGATCCTGTCCGTCTTCTGAAGTGGTCATCCGGTAGGCTGCACCATTTGGCCCGGCCTGAACCAGAACAGTCTGATTCGCAATGCCGACCAGAATGCGGGTGTATGCTTGTTGTAACCGGAGAACATCCTTGGATTCATAGCTTTGCAACCGACAAACACCAAGTAGCTTATCCTTAAAGTCCTGCTTGATTAAACCAGCAGATAAATTGACGTAATCAATATGATGACGCTCGATGATATCGGTTAACACGCTTATCGTGTAATCTACATAACTATCCACGACGGTATCACTAAGACTACACAACACTTGATCGGGAAATACAATTTTCCCAAATGAATCAAGCGTAACGAACTCAGCTGCCGGAATATAATCTGCCAGCAGATTCAAGGTCAGGCTGCCGTGTGTATCACCGTTATAATCAGTCGGCAATTTTGCAAACCGGGTCCTGTCCAACTCACGCGTTAATTCTGTGGAGGGCACAAAGGCATCGGTTTTCCCCAGAATTTCCGCTCGGATTTGATAACGTGCCTTCGAGGTCTGAACGGTAGCCGTCGTATGCTGATAACCGACCCGCAGGGTATTGTCCTCCGTCTCAAACACCCAGTCATACATCGCAAGCATACGCTGAGGGTAACGCAGAGCGGCTGACGCTACACCAGAATCTATCAGTAATACTTTTGGGTTGGATAATTCAGCCCCGGAATTTGCCTGACGGGAGATTGTTACGTCATTAACCATTTTTTGTGACGACCACCACCTTACTTCTCCGACCTTCTGCGCATCTGGGAACAAAACCTCCTGAATGGAGTACTCCCCGGTATCACAAAGATCGGCATTTTCCATACCGGCCGGATTATCGTTACAGTCAGGCAGCGTATCCAGAAAATCATGAATCTGCGCAACCACGGCCCGAACACCCGGCAGGTATTTATCACCTGTGTTGGAATAATCCAACGCAGGTTTGGTTGGGTTATCATCTGGGGGAGGAATGACAACGACATCGCCATCATCAGAACTGTTATCGCAACCATGCAATAGCAGTGTTATGGCCAACCCTAAAAATAATCGTTTCATACTTGCTTCCATCTCATACATATGTTTTTTGATTCAGATTACAACAAGCTCTTGGCTTTTAACCTGACAGCCTCTGCCGGATCCTGCTCCGCGACACTGGCGAGCAGTGGTTTGATCCATCCATATTTTTCCTTCGCGAGTGCCAGATTTCCCAGCAGGACCGACCTCAGTTCTTCCGAATGGCTGGTTTTCAGTATTTCTGACTGCGATTTTAATGAGGTTTCACTCACTTCTCTAAAACCCAGCTCAATCGCTACGGCCAGCTGCTCAGTTTCATTGTGTGAGGTATTGAGCGAACTCATATAAATCTCTTCAACTGCCGTACCCGGTACCTGGCGCAATGCCAGATAGGCAGCCATTTTAAGTGCAGGGCGGTCACTCTCAAGATACGGCCGAACCAAGTCCAGATTATGTTCTGCTGCAAAATTAGAAATGACATGCAGAGCATTTATGATTTCCCGTTCAGACTTGGCCTTTTGAAGATCCGCAACCGCATATTCGTAGTTATTCTGATAACGTTCCGGCTGCTGTGCCTTTGTGGTCGCCGACATATTCGCCAATGCAAGCTTGGCAAGTTGAGGAATCTCTCCCGTGTTCTGATCGATTAATCGATAGAGTATTTCATCCACAGCAACCGTAGAATCAATCGATAGTCCTACCTGACCCAGCAGATAGCGTCTGGCATTTAGCTGATCGTGCTTTGTCGCACTGTTCGCCAGCGCTTCAACCGCCAGGCTGTTTCCGCTCTGGGCCAAAGCCATGGCCACTGGTGCAAACGAAACATCATCGGGCTGATGTTGCAGCAACCACTGACCCGCAACACCAATGGTTTCCGGCTGTAAACGAAACAGTGCCCGAAGTTTTAAAAACATATCCGCCACCTGGTCTTGAGACATATAGGCAAGGCGGTCCTGCAAGGTATTCCAATTATCCGTACCCAGAGCTTTTTGTTGAGTAAGACGATCGCTTCGTTCGATGGAGATATCCGAGGAAAGGTTGTCGGTATAAACCTTGCCAAATGCCAAAGCGCCGTCCGGTATTGCCAGCAATTGATTTGATTTATTCAGCTCAAATATGGTTTGAGTCGTCGACAGTGTTTTAGTCTGGTCTTTAAAAATAAAGGTATAGCGACTGTTGACTGACTGCAGGTATTGCTGATGAAAAACGTATTCCGTCACGCTGTCATCAGACACCGTTACAAAAGGTTGATCGTCGTGATAGAGCATTGATGGTGCCTTTTCCGGATAACGCCGATATTTACGGACAATGACATCCGGCCGGGTGGCGCTGACCTGATACCGGACATCAGACACGCCATTGATATCCATTTCCTCAGCTTGCCAGGTCATTCCTTTACCTTTGGTAAACCGACTCCAATTCAGAATATCCTTTACCAGGTGCAGACTCATGGTGTCATAATCGCCGGTGGTGAACTCTTCTATCTGAAAGGCCTCTGTCAAAGAAACCAGTACAGCCAAACCATCCTGCATCAGGACTTCAGGCCGGGCAACCCTGGCAAACATCCCCTGACCATTCTGAGAAAATTGTGCGGGGGAAAAATACCAGGTCTGCTGATACCCGGAATGATAGGGTTCACAACTAACGGTCACACGACCCGACGCTTCCAGAACCAGTTCATTCGACTGGGCATCCTGCATCTGATCAAAATACTGACCATGACTGGAATACTGATAATCATAGGTTACCGGATCACTCTGACACAGTGTCAGATCCATTGGCATTTGTTCGTTTTCAGAAACCGATGACTGATCGTGTGATTGTGCGTTATCCGGATGAATCATCGCGACCGACGCTCCTGAATCCCTCTCCTCCACAGAGAAGAGGTACAGGAAAGCGCCGGTAACAGCAGCAATCAAGACTGTTGCTGTAACCAGCGTCTTTTTCATAGCTCAATCCATTCGCTCATTAACTGCCAGTATTCGTCAATATTTGCACGGGTCGTCTCCGAGGCGGAAACAATTTGGCCGGCGACCTGAGGAATATTTCGAGAGTCATTCTGATTCAACATGTTGTAAACCGACTGCGCCAGGTAGTGAGCTTCCTGAGCGACATCCATCTCAGCCTGCTCGATAGCCGCCTCTCGATTGACGAGGTCCACCTCTGCAATATCCTCAATGGAAAGATCTCCCTGAGCGACCAGCCCATAACGGTTGTAAACAGCCGAATAGTCAAACAATGTTCCCTGGTTGTGATATCCGGTCCAGCTGAAGAATGAATGACGCCATTCCTTTTTCTTGAGCCTGAACGGGTTTTTCCAGGTTGGGCTCGGGTACTTAATCCAGGCAAATGCGTAGATATCACCACTCAACAGGTTCAAATCTGATAATGCGGCTATCTGGAAGCGAATCTGCGGTTCCTCTACCCACTCAAACTGACCGCTACCCTGTAACGTAAGGCTGTAGTGCGCAATCGTTAACTGACCACCCACGCCGGCACCACCGATCCAGACATCAACACCTACCTGAGCCCAGGCATCCAGTGCTGCCCATGGACCGGTCCAGGCACCCACCTGTAGCGCATACAGTTCAAAGCCCCAACGATATCCAACCTCACCGGACATTCCCAACTCCGCACTCATGGGAATCGGTCCGACCGCGAAGCGGTATTTGACGGACTTGGTGATACCATCTTTGATCGAATCCTCGTAACGTAACGAACCGTATTCAACCAGTGGTTTATTCCAGGTAATTTTTCCATCCAAAGCACTGGCGGTAAAATCCACCTTCATAGGACCGCTACCCGGTGAACGTCCATGCAGTTTTACAGTGGCAATATTGCCGGTCCACTGTCCTGCCAGACTACCATCCACTTTCACACCGGCTTCGGCTACGGCCTCAACTTTGCTGGCACCAAACTTATAGTATGGAAATATACCTACTGAAAAACCCTTCATGGACCCGGTATAGAATGTGTGAGTTTTTTCCTTACTGAACTCAATGGGCCTGGGCTCAAAGGTTACCGTTGGCGCGGTGTATTTAGGCACCTCCGGCAAATACACTTCATAGTCTTCATTATCGGCCATGGCATAGAGATCATCCCAGGAAGGTGCCTGTTGCTCATATGCCTTTTTAATGAGATCCCATTTTTCCTTCCAGCTGAGATCATCCATCATATTGCCCGGATGCTCCTCCCGGATCTGCTCATCTATCAATCCAGCCTGATCCTGTAACGACTCAAAACAATAATTCAATTGCGAAATAGTCGGTGTGCCGTCCTCGCGCAACGAATATCCCCAGGCATTAAGGGAAGACTCCGTGTCGTCCAGCTCATCCAGATATTCCAGCGCATTGACGGTTTTGGTTGATCCATCTTCAAGCGTTATTTCGATGGTATCGTTGTAGTCATATGGCAGATTGGTTTCCGGGTTGGTTCTGGAAAACGGTACAAAGGTAATGGCAGGCAAACGATTTTCGATAATATCGTCATCGCTGCAATTTGAGGCCGCCCATGAAAAAGCCGGCAACATCGTTCCTGCGGCAACCGCCAAGGCAACAAGTGTTTTTTTAATTCCGTGTTTCATAATGATGCCCCTTAGTTCGCTTTCTGCAGACTTGACCAACCCAACTCATAAAACCTGAGTTCGTCGTCACTCATTGACATCACCGAGTCATAGGAAATCCCACGCAACACCGCCAGTTTTTCACAGTCGACAGATGACTCCACTTCACGACACTGTTCTGCATACATAAAGTTATTCATCTGACCGTATTCGTAGGCCATTTCCGCCTTACTCAATCCGGTATTGGAGAGTCCATCGACCAGCGAGACCATGGTATTGCAGAGACTGGACTGTCGTTGTGTTGCTTTTTGCGCTCTGGCAGAAGATACCGACGAGGAGTTTATTTTGGCCTGTACCTGCGAACACAATAACTGCCCACGCTCCAATTCGCTGGTCGCCTGGAACCAGGCAAACTCCAGTGCATAAGCATCAATGGCGTTTTCAACGGACTCCAGTTCCAGCAACAGGGGCTCAATTTCCGCTTCATACAAAATCAGATCGTCGAATTTAGCCAGAGCATCCGCAACGGGTATACCACGAGCAGTCAGATTGGATTTCATCTTCGCCCGTAATGCCCGCGGGCTGTAATGATAAATCTGTTCGAGTTCGGCAATGGAATCAGCGGCAAGATTACGAATATCCACCACACTGTTATTCAATGCCTGACCGTACTGTGCAACGCCTTCGGCAATACCCGGATATTCCGCCAGCAGATTAATGGGTAACATGGTAACAACCTCAGCTTGAGAAATGGAATCCGCACCAATATTCTGAATCTGGCGGCTTTGGGCAATCAGACTGTCCAGTGCGATACGCTGATTTCGGATCAGGGTTTCAATTTCAACCATTGCCCCGGGAATCTGCCCGGAACTACCTACATCAGCAAGCTCCATACCTTGCTTCCAGTTATTGATCCAGGCAGCCACTTGAGTGAAGAAGGCCTGATTGCGTTTGATAAGCCCTTGATCACCATAAAAGTACTGGTCCTTGACGTTGACATACTGACCCAAAGCGGCATTAACCTGGTTAATTTCCACCTTCTTGGCAACAACCGCTTTTTCGCGGGTATCCAACATGTCCGCAAGTGCCGCATCAGATATTAAGATTCCCAACAAAGCCAACAATATTTTCTTACTCATTGCTTAGCCTCCTATCTCAGCTGGAATCTGCAGTAAAATATCATCCAGTTCCTCGTTGACGGCAATTTCCCACTCTTCAAATCGCTCAAGCATTTCCCGACCGATAGCCACTTCCGCGATCAGATCTTCTTTATAATAATTCAGCAATACGTCACTCTCAGC
Source organism: Gynuella sunshinyii YC6258 (assembly GCF_000940805.1). Classification (GTDB taxonomy): domain Bacteria; phylum Pseudomonadota; class Gammaproteobacteria; order Pseudomonadales; family Natronospirillaceae; genus Gynuella; species Gynuella sunshinyii. The sequence goes on from NZ_CP007142.1 coordinate 6,435,006, forward strand.
ACCAACTGGGGGCAAGGTTGATGGATCACTGTCCAGACGGGCCTGAAGTGAATTGGCCACAACCTGAAAATGTGCTTTGGCACTGCAGGCGGTGGCATCACCACGATTACAGCGGTTCTCGAAGTAGGTTACTTTCCGGTTTACTTCTGTCAGTAATAATTCTGTTTTATTGACACTCCAATCGCGATAATGTACATACTCAGCAGCCAACTCATATAAAGTCAGACTCTTTTCAATGTCGTCTGCCTGATCGATAGCATCATAGGTCCATTGGTCAATGGCATCCTGTGAAGGGAGAACCCGAACATCCTGAACATCAAGGCTGCATACCTGTTGGTAGTAACGACGATAAGTATCTGATGGGTTAGTATCCACCACTTTCAGTGTACCCTTGCCATATACAACAGCAGTATGTACAGAACCATCATTGATCAAAGTGGCACTGCCCGTACCTGAAACCAGAGACAGATAGATAGGTGAGTTACGACAGTCGAGTCGATAATCAACCGAAAATTCAGTGGACTCAGTTATTTCTCTACCCCCAATCATAGAAGTAATTTCGTAGCCCAACTCCGCCTGCTGATCTACAACACAGCGGGTTTTGACATTTGCGACACTCGTGCAATTGATCATCTCCTGAGCGACTGTTTTCCCAGAGCAGAACAACACCAGAACGGACAACATGAATAATTGTTTTTTCATGATTTGTTTCCTTTATTGTAATTGGATAACAACAGACTAATTTCCATCTTTTAAGCCGAGACGAACATCATCGAGAGTCATGGAGAGTCCACCAATCAAATTACAAACACCCACAGAGATATTGGAAATCCCCCCGGTAAAATGGGTCTCAGGTAATTCCAACAACAGATTAGGTTCAGCATCAGCATACCAGGTATCACCCTCAGTACGGAGATAAGGCATATATTGTTTGATGGGAATCCAGTGAAACATCTGAATGGTATCCCCAACCTGATTATCATACTGCACTCGAACAATCATCATCGGCACATCCAGGTAGTTCTGCCAGTAACCTGCCCAACTCAAGTTTACAAATTTTAGCTTAGGACGGATAACACCATTCTGAGTTTGATCCGCGCCAAAAAACTCGAAACTTTTAGTCACCAACGGACAACCAGCAACTATTCCATAGGTATCAATTGCCCAGTTAGCATCCCTTACATAACGACCCGCCTTAACGTCAAAGTCGCCACCCTGGAAATCCGTATACTGAACTTCAATATCCGCCATGGTATCGAGAATCACTATTTTTTCCGCGACACCATAAGACGCCAGTAGCAGACAAGAACTACCAACTATTTTTTTTAAAGACATATCGCTCACCTCATCGACTGTTGTCGACTTATCTTTGAATATAGGAAACTAATGCCAACAGAAAACACTGTCGGCATTGTTTTAAGATGGTTTAAAGCCTGAGGAAATTATTGGCGAGCCTGGATAGCGGCAGCTTCTTTTCCGAGTGTATTCTGAAGATACAGGTCACCCATCAGTAGACCATTGGCCGATACAATGTGATCCGCCATGTCACTTTCTTCAGTACCGGTAGAGAAGTTGTAAACGCGACCATAGTAAGGAACGTTTTTGTCCAGAGAATCAATTACAACCGCATCGCCACCAGCCAGAACCAACTGATGCAAAGCAGGATCAAGATCTTTGGCTTTTACTACAGTAATATCACTGTCACCTTGTGCCAAAACTAATACGGGGTGGGAGGCTGTCACTTTCACATCGCGACCACCGGCACTGATCGCCACCAATGGCTCCAGATTATCGCCACGGGTGACATCGTAAACATCATTGAAGAGGTTGGAGTATTGGCCTTCCGCAGTGAAAGCATGCACTTCATACATGTCCGGTGCTGCCACAATCTTATCAACTGAGGTTTGTCCTGTGGACGTCAGAATATCTGTTGATGGATGAAAACAACCGCACTTACAAGTAAATGTAAATTGCAGTTTGAAGTCTTTAAAGATACATCCTGCAACCAGTTTTTTATCCTTCAGAATTGCCAAAGCCTCTTCAGTCAGACCAATACAGCCTGCTTCAGCTGCTTGGCGGTTATATTCCTGACATTCTGCCTTAGAATTTGCGAGAAATTCATCACACCGATTGGTACTTTCAGTCGGAGTATAAATAGAATCATTTGGGTTGCTGTAATCTACTGCCAGTGCATACTGGCCCAGTAGTACCAGAGTTGCGAATATTAGAATGTTTTTCATTGTTATTTCCTTTTTAAACAAATGCATCATCAAATTTCAAATATCATGATCAACCGGATAATTGGATAAACAACAAGATAAAATCAATCCTGCTGATCTATGTGCTCTTTAAGCCGCCACGTTTCGAAACTCAAGCTTCCTTTGACAGATTTGATTTTGGCCTGTCATATTTGAGACTAGGAAAAGGAGAATGAAGACACCGCTTAAAGCCGTCGTCAGCAGAAACACTTTAGAAGGTAAATTTATTCCGCTGAGACAGTTTCTTAATATGGCCATATCAATTTTGTGACTTCAAATAACATTTTTAATACAAAAAATCTGGCCAATCGACATAACACGTCCATATACCATTAGTTATTACACGTAACCGATAAAAACGACATATTGTTTTCTACACTAAAATTTCAGGTTTATTGCATTAACACCTCCTTTATCAGGTTTCATTCTGATTGTCTGAGTAAACGGAAATCACGTGATCCCGTAAAAATGGCCATAATGTTTCTTTTGGTACATGCGATGTCATTCCAGCCAGAAATCCATTCGCCAACTCATCTAGATTTCCGGTCTTAGAGCCTAACTTGGCTATTTCGTCAGCAGGATTTTGCAGAATATTGTCATAACGGTTTGATGACCATGCACTGACAAGATCGCGAAGATCCAGGCTGATGCCTTTAGTTTCATCCTGATTCAGTAGTCTGTTGTTAACGCCGCGAATAGCTCTCAATATAGGTTCTTCATCACCGTTTTTTTGCACCTGCTCCAGCACCATGACACCCAGAACCCGAATTTCTGCCTGCTGATCAACCAACATGCTATCTTCGGTGATTCCGGAGCTATAGACCGTCTCAAAAAATTCAATCACATCTGAATCAGTCGCCAATGAATTGATAATTTCCTCACGATCATCTTTTTTAAATGGCTTATTACTGAGCAGAAAATACTCCTCAATCAGTCCTGATACTTTTTTCTGTATGGACAACCTTCGGCCTTGGTAGTCTTCAGAAGATGTATTACTCCCTTTTGTCTCCGGTGATACGGCCATCTCTACCTGATCGGCAACAGCACTCTGAACATCCGCTGACTTTGACTCAGATAATGATAAGTCATGTACTTCTCTCTCAATTTGATGCCTATCGGACAATGAGCTTTTATTCATCCAGAAGAAAACGGATAAGCCCACAGTTGTCATCACGACTAATGGTATAGCTATTTTATATTTCATATATTCCCTCGTTTACTGACCATATCTGAATTGATCCCAACCGATACAGGCGGCTGGAAAATCCTTACAAACCATAAAATCGCCATACAACATTGGTGATACCAGGGAGGGGGAGTTGCTCATTGCCTGCTGACGAATCTGTTCCAAAACAACATTACGGGCAAAATAGGCCTGTCCGTTTGCTTTAGAGTTTACGAAACTGAGAGCAACCGGATTTATGAACGAGGTGGACATAAAATTCATTGGTGCCGCTCCGATCGCATCTGCACTAAAAAGTACCGGGGCATAACCAAATGACGGGAAATCAACAAAGCTCTCTTCCCATCCAACATTCAAATAGATGTCGTTACAGTTTTTATTTCTTTTTTGACCAGTAGAGAGATAGTTTCTGGCAGTTTCATAGCTTGTTCCAGAAGCAGAAATCCGTGGGTTGATATGGATATCATTTTTCGTCAGAAAGCCACTCCTCAAGCGATAAGGTATGGTTTTACAATCCGAGTAGTATTCGCTGTGCTCTCCATCATCAGCCATTAAAGAATAGTCTGGCGAACCGACTGATGCCTGAAACAACATGGCCTTTGATGCAACCTGCTCCAGAATTCTTGCATAAGACTTATGGAGCTTTGTTGCTAAGATATAACGATCATACCAGCCAAGATCGTTACATTTAGAGTCGACCTTGCGCGCAAAAAACGAGCGAGTGATTCCAGAAGAAAGATGAACATAACTAATGCCAAACTCGTCAATAAGGCTGGAGATATTTTCTATCACAGCATCAGCATACGCATTCACTTTTTCTTCGGAACAGAGCATCTCTGTATCGTTAAACTTGATCGTATCCAACAACACAAATTGTGCATCAGGATTATAGTCAGCCAGCACATTTAAACTGATGTCACCGTGAACATCACTAGCATCCGACCCTCCGGTGAACCGTTCCAGCTGACTGAAGTCTAACTGCCTGGATAATTCTGTCGAAGGCACAAAGTTTTCGCTTTCACCCAGAATATTACGTTTGATATGAAACAACCCCTTACGCATGGTAACTGTCGCCACTGATTCGACATAACTCAATTCAGCCTGATTATCTGACCAGTTCAGCTCTCCCCATTGATACATCCCTAATATTCTGTTTGGATACCTTATTGCCGAGTCAGCCATACCTGTGTCAATAATGAGAATTCGCTGACCCTCACTCTCTGAAACCATTTTTTCATAAGGTTTCTTTCTGGAAGAAATTTCCTTACTAACCATATATGTTTGAACACCACACCGGTCAGCATTGTAATCCCATTCATTGTAGTCAGTTTTACAATCAGGTGTCTGGCTGGCATAGGTTTCAATTTCCTGAACCACTTCTTGAACACCAGCAATAAATAGCCCCCTCTCATTTTTATAGTTTCCTAACCCATAGGAATAGGAAAAAGCGGAAACCAGAACCAAATTTCCAACAACAAATATCGATATTAGCTTACGCATTAAAAGTTCCTTACAACTTATTTGGATGTGTAAACCCATTTCTCTCGGAAGAAAAGGTAAGCACTAATTAGATAAAATTAGGGGTATATCAACCGCGGCATGATCTATAGAGGGTATAAAAAGAGTCCGTTTTTTGTTGATTTTTAGTATGATTAATCATCGTAATTTTCCTTTTACCTTAAGTGAACAATTATCTTATAGCTAACAAAATAACAAAACTGACAATTTACTTTGAGCAGAAAACAACCAAAAATTGCAGCCTTAAAAATCCATTACAGCTAAAATTTAATTATATTTTTGAATATTATCACTAGTATCTTACATTGTTTTTTTTGGAATCAACAATGTCCTATAAATATCATACTAAAGTACCAAGAATATAGTATTTATCGACTACCAAGTACCATTTATACATTCAATTAAAAAATACAAAAAATCTCTTTTTTAGATCATCAGAAAAAAAAATAACCATCATAAAAAAGTTTGATAACTATAATTCGGAAACCAAAAAGGCCCATAATTCACGTTAGCTAAAAACCAAAGAGGGACAGATTATCTGATACTTCGATTGAATCGTATTAGCCCAACCTGAAAAACAACCAGTAGGACATCGAAGTTCTCAGGCATATAGTGGAACAGTCCACACTCACCCAAGGCAGGTTTCCTAATAGTAGATAGTTAATATAAGGTTTTATTACATTGGGTTGGCGATATACCAATTACGCACATATATCGCTATGAAATGATATCAGGGATGGGTCCGACGTTTTCTCGACGTAACAACCTCATAAAACAATCGACAGCACCCGGAAAATACCGGATCACTGTTAACGGGAGTAATGGCTTATTACAGTGAAAAACTGCCCCAGTTTTCACAGACATCAGGAAAATCAATACACACCGGTATTTCTGCATGACGCATGGGACCCATAAGCCAGGGTGTATCTACATCGACTTTACGCTCCTTCAGAGACTGAAGTGCATTAGAACGACTGATATCCTATTGACCCAGCGAAAAAGAATATCTGATACAATAGTCCAATGGAAACGACAACAGACACAAGAAAACTACCACGAGAAGTGATCGAAGAAAAACGCCGCATGGCACATCGGTTACTCATGCGTGGATTCACACGCGCAGAGATTGGTCAAGAGCTCGGCGGCGTACATCCAGATACGATCGGTCGATGGTTAAAGCTCGACACAACCAACCTCACTGTCAATCGAGGGGGGCGTAAGCAGGGAGAAGCAAGACGGTTATCTGCTGACCAGGAAAAACACATTAGATCACAGATCATCGACAAAACGCCCGACCAGTTAAAACTGGATTATGTCTTGTGGACACGAAAGGCCGTGTGCGAGTTGATTGAGCAGGAATTCAAGATCCAGTTGCCAGTGAGAACGGTCGGTGATTATCTCAAACGTTGGGGCATGACCCCCCAAAAACCTGCAAAACGAGCGTACGAGCAAAATCCGAAAGCCGTTCAACAGTGGTTGGATGACGATTATCCGAAGATCAAAGCTCAAGCAAAACGTGAAAACGCAGAGATATACTGGGGCGATGAGACGGGTATGCGTAATGACAGCCAGCACGAACGAGGCTATGCCCCAAAAGGAAAGACACCGGTTGTTCGGCTTAATGCCAACCGTACTTCCACCAATATGATTTCGGCGGTGACCAATCAGGGAAAAGTTCGATTTAAGATATTCGATGGGTCAATGAATACCGACATTCTGATTGATTTTTGTGAGCGTATCATCAAAAGCGCGGGCAGAAAGGTCTATCTGATATTGGATAATCTTCGTGTTCACCACACAAAAGTATTTAAAGCTTGGCAGGAAAAACATCGGGCAGACATAGCGGTATTTTATTTACCATCCTACTCACCGGAACTGAATCCGGATGAATATTTGAATTGTGATTTGAAAGCAGGTGTTCACAGTGGCAAGCCAGCGAGAAACAAAGAAAAATTAAAGAAAAAAGTTCGAAGTCATATGCAAATGTTACAAAAGAAACCTGGTCGAGTGCGGAAATATTTTATCCATAAAAAAATTGCTTACGCTGCATAACAGGTATGTTTAATCGCCGGGTTAATAAGTGCCATAGTTGAAGTACAACCATCAACTGATAGGAAGGGCGATGTCATGAGAAAGATTAACGTAATCGGTTTAGATTTAGCAAAGAATGTTTTTCAGATGTATGGAATGAATCAGCGGGGCTGAGCGTACCATCAGTCATAAACTGGTTCGCAAGCAAATGCATCGGTTTTTTCGCAACTAGCTCCCTGTCTGATTGGTATGGAAGCCTGCAGCAATAGTTATTACTGGGCACGCGAGTTAATCGGGTTAGGCCATCAAGTCAAACTGATGAATCCAAAATTTGTGAAACCCTACGTCAAAGGCAACAAGAACGATTATCACGATGCCGAAGTCATCTGCGAAGCTGTTCAGCGGCCAAATATGCGCTTCGTTGAGGTGAAGTCACCCGAACAACAGGCTGTGTCACATCTGCATAAGAGTCGTCAGTTGCTGATGAGAGAACGCGTGAGTCTGAGCAATCATATACGAGCCTTATTGTCTGAGTTCGGGATAGTATTTGCGAAAGGTGTGACGGTATTTGAGCAGGCAGTCCCAGTGTTATTAGCTGATGAGTACACGGAACTACCCGCACTGTGCCGTCGAACCTCAGAGGTCATGTGGTGTTCTTATCAACATCATCAACACTTGATCAGTGAGCTGGATAAGGAGTTGGTGATTTGGCACAAGGCGAATGATGACAGTTGCCGGCTGGCCGAAGTTCCGGGTATTGGTCTTCAAACGGCCACCGCGTTAGTAGCCAAGTTAGGAGATGGTCGAGGTTTCCGTAATGGCCGAGAAGTTGCCGCATTTATCGGACTGGTCCCCAGACAGGCATCCAGTGGTGGTAAGGAAAAACTACTGGGTATTAGTAAACGGGGGGATGGTGATTTAAGGCGTCTATTGGTACAGGGAGCGAAATCAGTGATACGGCATATTAGGCGCCGACAACAAGCGGGACAGTCAGGTGGTTATCCCTGGGTAGAATCCCTGCTTGAGCACAAGCACCCAAACAAGGTAGCAATCGCTTTAGCGAACAAAATGGTCCGTATTACTTGGGTGATCCTGGCTCGAGAAGGGCATTACCGTTGTGCATAAGCATTGTGACAATTCATAAGAAACAGGCACGATAGAAAACCGTTCATCCGATTGCAGAAGTTATGAATGGCGAAACAGGTCGAACCACAGCAGACCAAACCCGAGGCACCTCTGGCACATGATGCCATTTTTCAGATAGGGTCCTGCTGGCAAACTCCATAATGGCCAGGTATGAAATACCCGTAGACAGGCCGGATGTAAGAGTGCAATCGAACCTATGAGCTATTTGTGACTTGGCAAACGGGCGGTGTCCATGTAAGAGGTTCCCTAGGGCCTGTCGACACTATATTCGATAAAATTGGTGCTTATGGAAATATCAAAAGCACAATTTAAAATCATCGAACCCCTTCTGCCCGTACAGAGAGGGAACGTGAAAATCCCTAATATACAGGTCATCAATGCCATTTTGTACATAGCCGAGCATGGCTGTGAATGGCGCGGTCTTCCTGAGAACTTTGGAAAATGGTACAGCATTTATATGAGAGCTAATCGCTGAGCCAAAAAGGGTATTTTGGATCATGTTTTTTCAGTACTTCAAGAGGCTGACGTTATCAATATTCAGACTGATCAGGTTTCTCTTGATAACACGATCATCAAAGTACATCCCGATGGTACAGGTGCGCTAAAAAAATGGCCCACAAGCCATTGGGAAATCAAGAGGTGGATGGACAATTAAAATTCATATGGTAGCGGCGGATGCTCAAACCGCTGTGACGTTTTCTTTATCCCCAGGCCAGGCTGAAGATGCTCCCGAAGATCGGCGTTGCTGAGAACAATGAAAGGCTGCGGCTGGGACGGACCAGCGTCATAATGGATAGAGCGTATGAAGGCGATGAGACGCGCCAGCTGGTGCTGAATCTGGGTGTGGTTCCTGTTGTACCGCCCAAGGCGAATCGAATCGCCCCTTGGGAGTACGACAAGGAAATGTACAAAAAACGAAAAGAGGTGGAACACCTGTTGCATCGACAAAAGGGGTTCAGAAAAATTTTCAGTCGTTTTGATAAATTGGATGTGATTCTTAAATTTTTTATCAATTTTTCACTGATTGCAGATAAGCTTATTAGTGTAGACAGGCCCTAGTAGCATTCGGAGTAGCATGAACCGATATCGCTTTATCAGCTATGGCCGCAAGAATTTTTCCAAGTATTGCATAACTCATGCAAACAGCGCCGTGCTAGTCGACACAGGAATATACATTGATTATTGATTGAAAGCAGAGAACGTTGCTTTACCCCCCCAGGCGCAGAATCACAATGCCCATCAAGGAGAGAATGATGCCAGCCAGTTCGGTACGGACAAAGGTCTCTTTCAGTATCAAACGACTGTAAGTCAGAATCACCAGAATACTCATGGCCGTCAGCGCTGAAACCAGGCCGGTTTTTCCGGTTTTGAATGCATTCAGTATCATAAATACGCCGGACATATTGATGATACCGATACCCACTCCAGTGACCAGGCTGGCATAACTGGCATAAACAACACCTTTTCCCCGTTCGCTGGAACGACTGTGCCACCAGCTGATGGCAAACATCAAACTGCCGGAGGCAAACATTAATGTCAGGCTGGCAAAGATGCCGGAATGCAATAAGGTGGATTGTTTGGACAGCAGATCATTCATGGCAAAGAAAAAAGCCGCAACGAGCCCCCACTCTGCACCTTTCATGCCTTTCAGAGATAAGCCATTGGAATAATGGATCATGTAGATGCCAACACAAATCACCAGAAATGCCGCCAGCTGTACCCCGCTTAAACGCTCATTCCAGATAAAAAAGGCCAGTACTACGGTGAATAAAGGAATAGTGCCGGCCAGCACGCCCACCAGTGAGGTTTTGCCGGTGGCAAACCCGCGATATAACGCCATATTGCCAAGATAGGATGCCAGTCCCATGGCCAGCCCCACCCAGATACCAGCCGGCGTCTGGACCCGATGTCCGGTCATCAGCATCATGATCAGGCTGATCACGAATCCGATCAGAAACACCCCCAGCAGGGTCAGATGACGATCACTGCCCTGACGCGAAAACCGCTGATATAGAATCCCGCGAAGACCAAAAAAGAAAGCAGCCGCAATGGCAAAAGCGATCCACACAGTCACAACTCCTTCAGGTGGAAAATCTATCGGATCGGCAATATGAATACATCGCCCCAGGTTGATATGCGTATCGGGGGGTGAAGATCGGTATTACCCTGTTTCAATAATTTCATCAGACTATCCACCCGGCCGGTGGATTCAGACCACTCGTCCTCTGTTTCAAGATTGGCCGGATGCCGCAAAACCTGTTTGCGGATTTTGAGAAAGGTTTTTAACCAGCGTCGTTCATCGACACCTTCAGCAGGAATACCGTTCACTTTCGCCGTGGTACGGGCAATCATGGCGGGCAGACCATCGCCATCGTCACCCTCACCATGCTGGATAATGGCGTCATACAGAGCCAGCAGAGTCAGAGGCATTTGTGCTCCCAGTTCCGCTGCCCGTTCCATGGCCGGTTGAAAATACAACTCATCCACCACGTCATCCTGAACCTGACGAAACACAGGGTTCTGGCTGGCATCGGCCCAGCGTTGCGGTAATCCCTGCAACCCTTCGATACTGCCATCTTCCGATGCCGCCAGCTGTTGCAGACGCGGCAAAAACGGCACCAGAATATTATCGGGACGAAGGCGGCTGTAACGTTGAATCACTTCGAGCATATCACCGGTCGCAGAGGTAAAACCGGCCCGGCCGGCGGTTATGCCACGACCATCATCGAGTACCTCGGCATACCCATACTGCAGCTCCGGCGTGTTATTTTCGAAAATACTGATGATCTGATCGGCCAACAGACGTTGCTGCGCCGTTAACTGTGCCGCCTGTACCGGCATAACAAGGAAACTCAGGCACGTCAGAGTGATTGCCAAATGCCAGAACGGATTCAAACATGCCCTCCCGGTCTGCCTTTCGGCGACCCTGTAACCAACACCCAAAACTCTTAACCAGACAGGCACTCCTGCCTGGTAAGCACCGCTTTATCAGCTATACGGATTTATGGACTGATCAGCACACTGCGATCAACCGCGTTTTGCCACATCACTGTCAGGTAGTCGGCGGAACGATACAGCGGTTCCAGATCAGATCGTTTCAGGCCCTGCTGACGCAGATCTTCCAGGAAGTCCGGCATCAATCCAATATGAGCGGCACCGTCGGTATTATAGTCATATGTCCGGTTAGCAAACTGATATTTTCCGAATACCCCATTAGCATCTGCTTCAGCGGCAGGGATCAGCGCCGGATCCGTGCTGAACGGATAGCTCACGCGGGTCGAGTCAGGCTGAGCAATGCCGGTATGCCCACCAGGACAGGCATCAGCGCCAAAACGCGGTCCCGGCATATGGGCAAAACCATTGAAATCGGTGCCCATGGTAATCCGGCCGTCATAGGCAGCATCACCCAGTAAATGCAGGAGATATTGATAGGACTGGGCAAAGGTCTGACTGCTGGCGCCACAGGCATGGGCAATATAGCTGCCGTCATCATTACGCCATTCGCTGACCTGATTGAGATTCCCCTGTCCCGGAATCAAACCCACCATGCCGCCGAGGTTGACGATACGCAGCAAATCTTGACCTCTGGGATTGGCCTCGTGGCGATTATCGCGATTGGCCATGTCGTACGCGCCCGTATGGCCGGTAACGATGCCCGGATAACGCGCCTGCTCGGCTACCTCCAATGCACCTTCCAGAGTGCGAGCCGACATATGCCCGAGATCGATCAACATGCCTTTGCGCATCAGGGTTTTCATCAGTTTCTGTCCGGCTTCAGTCAATCCCTTCACATTGCAGTCCTGGCTGTAGTGAGGACAGTCATAACGCTCACCGCTGGCCAGAATGTTATACAGTGCCGCGCCACCATAACCATTGGTTTTCAGATGCACCGGAAAAATATAGCGCAAACCCATATCATATAGTTCATCAACGTCGGCCTCTATATTACTGGTATCACAATTGTCCTCACGACAATCCAGCAGGTAATCCACTTCACTGCCCAGAATCACCGCCAGCTTGCCGGCAGCAATCACCTCTCTGGCCTGTTCCGGTGATGTCACAACGCGGAACCAGCCCTTGCCGGCACCGCCGTGACGCGCATCGATCCAGGCCTGCATGTCATAGACGGCTTCGGTCTGACGTCGCAGCGTGGCCATGTCGTTCAAGTCCAGTACCGGGTCACTGGCAATGGGAATGCCTTTGATAATATCCGGCAGGCCGTTATCGGTGGCACCAAACATGTAATCACCATTCACCGCCAGTACCACCATGGCCCGCAACCCGCCCTGATACGCCCGTTTGACCCACTCGTAGTACATGGTCTGATGGGTGTAACTGTTGTAGGCCGGCCAATAGGGAAAGTTGGGATAACCTTCGTTGTCATGGCGGGCAGTGTTAAAGGCCGCCCCCAAAATGTCATCCTGCAGAATGGCCTCTACTCTGGAATGCCCGCCAGAGTGGGGTTCACCATTGTCACTCGGACAATAATCCAGCGCCGTTTCCGGATCGCCATAGGGTTCGCCATGGAAAATAACCCCGCCAAAACCAAGGTGGGACATCAGATGCGTATGCAGATCCACGTATCCGGATAATGCCCCTTCACGTTTCAGCCCATCATCCACACCACGGATATAGGACTGCGGAAAATCCTCGCACTGACTGTCGTCGATATACCACTCCCCCCACATGCCGGTGATGCCTGTGTTCACACATTCATGCGGTGATGCATACGTCCGACCCGCCAGGGTCATCGGGGTTTCGGCGCAAACCTGTTCCCAGCTTTCACCGCTGGGTATGTTCCACAATCGGGAAGCATATTTATGTTTACCGGCGTACTTGCCGGTCGCCACACAACCATCGTCCTGATGAGTGAAATAATTGGTACCGACCAGCGCCGCCCAGTTAGGTTCTGCTGCGGCCTGTCCCAACCCTGCCAGCAGTATGACTGCGACGGGTATTCTCAGTTGCCTCGATATCTTGATGGTCATTGTCGACATCTCTTGAAAAGTTGATTTGTTCAACCTGGGTATTCTCCGGCACGACCGAAGCACAGAAGCCCGCAGGCCGATCTTCAGCAAATCGGCAGAATGGTTTTGCGATAAGCTTGCGAGCATCATGTGGAAGAAACAGACACAGGCCAATCCTGAAATCGGTCGACCATCGACTGTGATCTGTCAGCCTAACCATACAGGACAAATGAGCGTCCGCTGCGAAAAATCAATTGAAAGCGAACAGGGATTAATACTCAGGATAGCGTTTCAGACACCGCGGGAGGTCATTTGGCCGGTCCGGTAGAGCCCCGTTCAACCAGTCTGACGGCAAACTCGGTGTAGGTTTCAGTCATGTCCGGATTCTTGATGCGTTCCAGCAGTCGTTGCAGTCCCCAGGCACCGATTTTTTCGCGGTCCACATGAATCGTGGTCAACGGACAGGCCGCCATAGCGGCAGTGGGAACATCATCAAAACCGATAATGGAGATGTCTTCAGGTACCCGCAGCCCAGCCTCCTGAATGGCCGCCATGGCACCAAAAGCACAACCATCATTAGCACACTGTATGGCGGTAAAGTCTGCACCGCCGCGGGCCTGCAAGCGGGCTTTGACCGCACTGTAGGCAGCGTCGGTACGCATGGCTGCGAGTTCCACAACCAGGTCATCATCGATCTCGATGCCGGCTTCTTTCAGACCTTTGTGATAACCGGCCTGACGATCACGAATGGTCAGCCGCTGGGAGAACGTCAGATTCAGAATGCGCCGATGCCCTCGTTCAAGCAGATGCCGTACGGCAATGTATCCACCCATGCGATTGGCAGGCGCCACGGCATCGAGGCGCATCAGCGCATCGATGCCATTAATGATGATAGCCGGATAACCATCTTCGGTGAGCCGTTGAATCAGCGACTCATCCTGAAACGACAACAACACATAACCCTTGGTCACCGGTTCGTCGTTGTCGGCCCGGTGAGGAGGCAGAGCCATACCAGACCCCATCATCGAAATAGTTGGCGTGATACCAAATTGCTGACATTGGGAACGAATACCGGTCATAACACCCTGCATGAAATGTTCGGACTCAACGTCCACTTCCACCATCGTCAGCACGGTGATTTCACACGCAGAACCGGATTGTTCACCAAAGTTCAGCCGCTCAGCGGTGGACTGTATTTTTTGGCGCACCGCCTCAGAAATGCCGGGCGCACCACTCATGGCACGGGATGCAGTGCTGATGGAAACACCGGCGGCATCGGCAATTTCACGCAGAGTGACTTTGCTGCGTCCGGGGCGTACATCATGACGGCTTTTGCGTTTGTTGTGCTGCTCAGAATCCGGCATCTTTTGTTCCAAACCTGTTATTCAGGACTTCAATATCATAATCCCATGTGCACGGCAAAATCTTGCAACCGTTTCCGGGATCTCCAGTGTGGTCATGGTTTGCTGTTGCGTGTCCACCGTCGCAAACACTGCGGTCACCAGCCAATGCGTTCCGGCAGTGACAGTACCATTCAGGCGCGGAATAAAGGTCCGGGGAAAACGCAGATTGGTATTGGGTGCTGCCCGCACAATCATCCCGTTACGCTCACCCGTTAAATCCTGCACCGCCGAAATGCCGGACAATGTCCGTACCTGAGCCAGGCCATCGGCTGCTTCTATCCAATCGTCAGGAGTCTGATGACCATCGCCACTGCGATCAACGGCAAAACCGGTTTCCACTACCTGCAATTCAGACGAGGTGATGATCCGATGGATCCGGATATGCCAGCCAGGCGAGGCAAAATCCACCCAGCTGCAAATCTCCAGCCCGGCATCGGGTTGCCAGCGACCAAACGCCATATTCTGATCGATACCGGCCTCACTGATACGACTGCGGGACAGAAAACTCAGACCATCGCGGGACACCATCAGGCCGGAATCAAGCGCCGAATAATCCGGTCGTTCCGGACCGTTGGCATCGCTGCTGAGGGAAAACCCGTGGGCAGAAGAATAGGCAAAGCGCGCATATTTGGCGTCACAACCGCGATGCTCACAGCCATCCTGTCCACCGGTCAGCAGTACCGCATCAGCCGGGCCACGACGGCCGATAAATCCTGACGCCGGCATCACCACCCGTTCACGATCCAGCGCCTGCGGCGATTCCTCTTCGGCCTGCCAGAATGGATGCTGCTCCGGCAGCGCCAGCACCAGGAAACTCTTCAGCGCCCAATAGGGTGAACCCGGCGCGTTGTAAGCTTCTGACATCAGCAGATTGGGGTAGCCATAACCAATGGACAATACACCGTCGCGTTCGCAGATCGGCTGCTGTCCCCACCAACGCAGATGCCGCAGCAACAGTCCTTTGATCCGTCCCCAGGGCAATACCTCTTCACCGGCAAAGGCACAGGCGGCCCAGAATGCTCCCTGGGCAAAACGATAGGTCATGGAACGGCCAAACGGCACCGCGGCTCCGTCGTCGGCAAACCAGTGCTGGAAGTCCGCCGCAAACACCCGTGCCCGCTGGCGGTAACGGGCGGCATGGTCGGGATACAGATCGCCCGCCAGCTGCGCCACCATCAAGCCATAAAAGTGCAGCGCCATCGGCACGTAGTAATCCAGCTGATAACGCTCGCCATCACGATACCAGCCATCACCAAGATAAAAACTGTCAATGCGTTGCAGCGCCGCCCGTACCGCTTCATCAGACCAGCTCCGCCCGACATTGCGCAGTGCCAGATTGGCCAGCACCCGGAAAAACAGCCAGTTGTTATCGGCGGTGGGAAAGTCATTGATGGTCAGCAGCCAGCGGGCGATATGGTCTTTGGCGGCGGCGCTCAGAGGCTGCCAGAACTGCTCCGGTGCCAGCAGAAATGCCAGTGACAAGCCCGCCATTTCCACCATGCGCTGATCGTAAGGGCCGACATCCCCCCAGTATTCCGGATGATCCGGATCCATGCCGGCGGTCAGTCCGCTCAGATAGCGCGGCAGATCGTCAAACTCGCCGCCACCGGCCAGCAACGGTGCGAGCCCCCACAACGGCCGCACAAACGATTCCATCTCCGCTGCCGCACTGCCGTAATGCACCCCGCCCACACCCAGGCGCAGGCGCGCACCGGCGGTCGAATACCACGGGCGCAGGGGATCATAAAAGCCCAATACCGCCTGACGCAGATGTTGCCGGGTTTGTAATGGATTGCCATACAGCGGGTTTTTCGTCAGCAGTGCCTGTACCGAGGGATCCCGTTGCCAGGCAGACAGGATAACACTGGAATATTCAGACTCATTGGCCATGATCAGACTCCGGTCAGCGTTAATTCGTCGCGACGCAGACAGCGCGCCAGATGTTGTTCGTGATCCGCACCGAGTTCGGGTGCATCAGTGCGGCAGGCTTCCGAGGCATACAGACAGCGCGGGTGAAACACGCAGCCGGTCGGCCGGTGAGCCACGTCAGGCACCTCACCCCGCAGGATCTTGCGTTGCGAGCCGGCGCTGCGCAGGCGCGGATCGGGTCGCGGCACGGCGGAAATCAGTGCTTCGGTATAGGGATGACCGGGGCTGCCATAAAGCTGATTGGTGTCCGCCAGCTCAACCAGTTCACCGGCATACATGACCGCCACGCGGTCACAGATATGCCGCACCACCCCCAGATCATGACTGATAAAAATGTAGGTCAGATTCAATTCTTCCTTGAGGTCTGCCAGCAGGTTGAGGATCTGTGCCCGGATCGACACATCGAGCGCTGATACCGCTTCATCGGCCACCACCAGCCGGGGTTCCACGACCAGGGCGCGGGCGATACCGACGCGCTGGCGCTGACCGCCGGAAAACGCATAGGGATAACGCGACATCAGCTCCGGACGCAGTCCGACTCTGAGCATCATGCTGGCGACGCGATCCTCCATTTCACTGCGGGCCATGCGCGGACGCTGGTTTTTCAGCGGTTCGGCAATGATGTCGAACACCGTCATCCGTGGATTCAGGGATGACCACGGGTCCTGAAACACCATGCGAATCTGCCGATGGGTCTGTCGCAGGGCTGCACCGTTGACCTTGCAGAGATCAACCGCTTCGCTGTGATCGTCGGGCTGATACAGCACACTGCCGCGAGTCGGCTGGTACATTCGCATCAGACAACGGCCCAGAGTGGTTTTGCCGCAACCACTCTCTCCCACCAGCCCCAGGGTTTCGCCCTGATAGACATCAAAGGAAATATCGTTCAGCACATTCAGTACCGAGTGCTGCTGCGGAAAATCCATCGACAGATGATGAACGGATAACAGTTTGCGGCGAACGGACGTCATGTTCAGGCTCTCCTGGCATAAGCGGCTGTCGGTGCCGGCTGCTGCGCTTCGGCAACCCGGCGATGACAGGCGGTACTGTGCTGTTGATTGATCAGCATGGTTTGCGGGCGTTGCCGGTCACAGACGCCGGCCATGGCCTCCGGGCAACGTGAAGCAAAGGCGCAGCCGGGAGTGACCGTGGCCGCTGACGGCACCATGCCGTCGATGGTTTCCAGACGGCTGCCCGGCACTCGCGGGACATCCACCCGCAGCACCGATTTCATCAAAGCCTGGGTATAGGGATGACGGGGATCGGCAAAAATATCCGTCACCGGACCATATTCCACCACTTCGCCGAGATACATGACCGCCACGGTATCGGCAATTTCCGCCACCACGCCCAGGTCATGTGTAATGAGAATAATCGCGGTGCCGGTATCTGCCTGTAACTGCTGCATCAGTTCGAGAATCTGTGCCTGAGTGGTCACATCCAGGGCTGTGGTCGGCTCATCGGCAATGAGAATCCGGGGCTGACAGGCCAGCGCCAGGGCAATCATGCAGCGTTGCAGCATGCCACCGGACAATTGAAACGGATAACTCTCCGCCACCCGTTCCGGATTCGCCAGGCCGACTTGATGCAACAATGCCAATACCCGCGTCAGTGCCTCTTTTTTTGTCAGCCCAAAATGGTAACGCATGCCCTCGCCCACCTGATCGGCAATGGTATGCACCGGACTCAGGGAAGCCATCGGCTCCTGAAAGATCATGCCCATTTCACGCCCACGTAAAGCTCTGACCGGTTTGCCTCTGGGATCCATGGCGGCGACATCGAGCACGGCTGAATCCTGGTGATACAGAATCTGACCGGCGGCGATGCGTCCGGGAGGATCGAGCAGTTGCATGATGGCCCGCGCCGTCACGGATTTGCCACAGCCGCTTTCGCCGACGATACACAGGGTTTTGCCGGCTTCGAGGCTCAGATTGACGCCGCGCACGGCGTGAACGGTCTGCGTGGGCAGCGCAAATTCCACCCTGAGGTCACGCAACTCCAGCAACGGTGTCTCCGGGGTTTGGGTCATAAGGTCATCTCCATCCGAATCTGTATACGGTCAAGGGGTTCAGGTGGCATCACCTGGATACGGAATAAATCGCGGTCCGGGCCGCTCTGGGCCTGAACACCAGGTTCTTCAATCAGGGAAATATGCAGTTGTGGATCGAGCCGGATCTGCAACGCTCCAACCTGGATCAAACCAGGCTGACAGTGCGGCCGAACGGTGGCCACCAGTTGACTGATGACGGTTCCGGCCACACCGGCGTTGAACACCACCGTATCGGTCAGAACCACGGTGGCCGGAGAACCATCACTGACCTCCAACCGCCGCACCAGCGAAACCAGCCCGGCCGCAGCGGGATAGGCGGCGGTCAGATCCAGTTCCAGAGCCGCACCGTGATCATTCACCACATGCGCCAGTACCTCTGCTTTATGGTCAGCTCCGGCGGCCTGTTCATAACCGTTGATCAATGGCACCGAATGCCCGAGGGAACGGTTGACCAGAAAGTCATAGCGCTCCGCCCCGAAATAACCGCGCACGTAGCGTCCACGTCCGGGGTCCGTCAGCAGTGAGCGGCCATGGCAATGGACAATAAAAGACCCGAGGTCGTTGTGATTATGCATCTCACCGTTATGACCGCCCTTGGCCGCCAGCACCAGAGTTGGGTTCGCTCCGACCCGGTGGATCATCCATTGACTGCGGGGAAACCAGGTGTGACGTTCAGGATTCGTGATCACCGGCGGGGTATCGGTCCGCCACAGCAGATCCCGCAACATCCAGTTGATCCGGTCGGCGTGGTGCTCCTCGGTTTCGGCCTCCGCCAGCGTCAGCAGTCCCGGCAGTGCCAGCCGACGGGCCAGAAAATGCAGCTGTCCGGGTACGAAGGCGAGGGTCTCCGGGGCATCGGAGAAGCTCACGAACTGTCCCGGACTGAGCTGGCAGCACAACGGAAATTCGGCGATCCGGCGCAGCTTCTCACCCGCCAGCAGATCCAGGGTGCCGGCACTGAAGCGGGCCAGCAAGTCGGCGATCACGGTGTAGTAGCCAAACCCGTATCCCCAATATCCGGGCCCTTCGGTCAAACAGCCCTGATCATCAAAACCATCGATATACAGGGCCAGCGAACGCAGACCACGCTCAAACATCCGGGTCAGTCTGGCCGGGTCACGTTCCAGATACAGTGCCGCGGACAGAATGCTGCCATTGCAGACCGCCGACCAGTTAGTGACCTGTCCCTGAGCATCGCCAAACATCCATCCATGTTCATATTCAAGATAAGGCACAAAGCAGCGCTGCTGGATTTCCCGGACGATGCGCCGCCGCACGGCTGCCGGTAGCGTGTCCTGTAACAGATAGTCCAGCTCAGCCAGTTCAAACGCCGTCATCGCCGCGTTCAGATCCACCACCGGCTGGTCGACATCCGGCAGCCCGGCGGGCGCATGCGCCGGCCAGCACCAGCTGGATTCTTCAAGGATGGCCCAGACCACGTCGATCAGCGGTGCCAGAAACCGGTCATCGGCACTCAGACCATAGGCCAGCGCCAACGACCCCATCATCCGCCGGCGTTGCACCTGCGGCTGTTCGTACTCAAATCGCGAGCCGTCACGGCTGTAAGCCAGATAATCACTGGCCCGTAGCGTGGGTATCGGTTCTGCCAGCGAGGCTTCAGCCAGCGCCAGCAGTCTGGCGGCAACCTGGGCGTGGGGACCATGATTCAGGGCCTGCCAGGCAGCCCGATCCGCGATGGGAGGATACGGTGCAAAGGTGCCGGCGCGGTCAGCAAATTCACTGATTGTAGGGATCTGCGGCATCACGGAGACCGTCCCCCAGGAAGTTAAGCGCCAGCACGGCAACGATAATGGCGAGTCCGGGAATCAACAGCCAGGGCGCGGAGGTCAATACCCGGATGCTCTGGGCATCCTGCAACATCACCCCCCAACTGACCACCGGCGGTTGCAGCCCCAGACCGAGAAAACTCAGCGAGGTTTCCGCCAGAATCATCGCCGGCACTGCCAGACTGGATGCAGCAATAATGTGGCTGATAAACGACGGCAGCATATGCCGCATGACAATCCGCAGTGGCGAGGCACCGTCCAGCCAGGCCGACATCACAAAGGTTTCCGTTTTCAGGGTGATGAATTTGCCGCGCACGACCCGCGCCAGTTCGGTCCAGCCGATCAGCGATAAAATCAGAGTGATGCCAAAGTAAATCGCCAGCGGCGACCAGTCGCGCGGTAATGCTGCCGCCAGTGCCAGCCACAGCGGAATGGTCGGGATCGAGCGAAAGAATTCAATCACCCGTTGAATCACACTGTCCACCCGGCCGCCGAAATATCCGGAGATTCCACCGATGATGATGCCCAGCACCAGCGACACCAGCACCCCGATCAGGCCAACCGACAAGGACACTCGGGTGCCATGCACGAGTCTTGAAAACACATCCCGGCCAATCCGGTCTGCACCCCAGATATAAAACGGCTGGCGCTGATCCACCGGACCGATGATCCGGTGCTGCAAGGGAATCAGGCCCCAGAGCTTGTAAGGTTTGGTTTTGGGAAACCATTGCAGATCGATGATCTTGTCCGGGTCCACCGCAAACGTCCGCCGCAGGGCGACTGGATCGATCCTGACCTGGTACCCGTTCACATGGGGCCGGAAACGGGTGTCACCGTCGGCATCGGTATAAAACAGATGAATCCGTTGCGGCGGTGCATAGGTGTGGGTCGGGCTGTAGTCCTCCGGCGCGGCGGTGGCCACGACATCGGCAAATATGGCAATCAGATACAGCAAGACCACCACCACGCCGCCGATCATGGCGGGTTTGTGACGACGAAAGCGCAACCATACCAATCGCGACTGTGAGGCGGTGCCGGCATCGGCAGCGTGGGGGATGTCAGAGGCAAGTGTCATAAGCATTCCTCAGGAAAGACGGATACGGGGATCCAGCCAGGCCAGGATCAGATCCGATATCAGAGTACCGATCAGAGTCAGAGCCCCAAGCAGCAATACGAACGCCCCGGCCAGATACATGTCCTGGGAGGTCAGCGAGCGCAGCAGCATCGGCCCGGCCGTCGGCAGACTCATGACCACACCGACAATCACCGACCCGGACACCAGCGTCGGCAGTATCCAGCCCAGCGTCGACACCAGGGGATTCAGCGCCACCCGGACCGGATATTTCAGAATCAGCGTGTGCTCCGCCAGGCCCTTGGAGCGGGCCGTGACCACATACGGTTTGTTGATCTCATCCAGCAGATTGGCGCGCATGACCCGCATGATCTGCGCGGTACCGGCGGTGCCGAGCACGATCACCGGTGCCCAGGCATGTTTGAGAAAATCCCCAAACCGGGCCATGCTCCATTCGGCATTGGCATATTGATCGGAAAACAGCCCGGCAATTGAAGTACCGGACCACAGGTAAGCGAAGTACATCAGCACCAGCGCCAGCATGAAATTGGGGGTGGCGACGCCGATAAAACAAAACACCGTACCCACATGGTCACCGATGGAATAGCGCCGCACCGCTGAGTAGATACCCACCGGCACAGCGACGGCCCAGATGAAAATCACCGTCATGCCCTCGACCATCATCGACAGTCCGATACGCCCCCAGACCAGCTCCGAAACCGGCTGTTTCCACTCAAAACTGCGACCGAAATCGCCATGCAGAACGATGTTGCTGATCCATTTCCAGTACTGAATGTAAAACGGCTGATCCAGCCCGTACTGAACCCGCAGAGCCTCGATCATGTCATCGCTGACGGTATCGCCGGTTGCCCTGAGCTTGGCGATATAGGCAGACAGATAATCCCCCGGCGGCAACTGGATGATGATAAAAGAGACCAGCGACAGCGCCATCATGGTGATCAGCATGGCCATGACCCGCCTGATTATGAAATTCGTCATCGGATGCTCCCATCTACAGACTGAACAGGATGTCAGAGGGCGTTTATGACACCCTCAAAACCTTACTGCATGAAGAACTGCGCCACCCCGACCGGAGCCGGATTCGGGTAATTCCAGGCAGCAGGCATTGCGTTGGGCACGTTATGCAGACGATCGGACTGAATACCGAACAGATTGGGAGACAGCACAATCCCCATGACATAAAACTCATCGGCGGCCATATCCACAATCCGGTGCATGAGTTCGGCCTGTTGTTTGGGATCAGCGATCTGGGTCAGTTGCCGATACAGCGCCATCTGTTGTTTGACCTGGGCCGGCGGCTCTTCAGCCAGTGGTTGGGTCGGATCGTTAAACCAGGCCTGCCAGCGGATGGCGAAGATCGATTCATCGGAATAGGGGAACAGCCAGCGCGGGTCCAGCATGACATCCACACCGGCACCGGCATCACCGGCCCAGACCTGGGCATCGTGCTGATTGGCGCGGCGGGTTTCATAGAAAATGGTGCGGTCCACGGTATTGATCTTCAAATCGATGCCGACATCGCGCCAGTATTTTTGCACCAGCTCCAGGGTATCGATCCAGAACGGGAAAATGGCGGCGACCACATCTACAGAAATCTGCACCGGTTTGCCGTTTTCCATCAGCCGGATGCCGTCCTTATTGCGTTGTTTCAGGCCCACACGATCGAGCAGCTGATTGGCTTTGTCAGGATCAAACCGAGTGTACTGAGTGGCCAGTTGCTCGTTATAAAACTCGGATTCCGGCCGTGGCCCTACCTGATAGGGTTTGGTCTGACTCAGATAAATCGCGTCATTGATCTCGGGCCGGTTAATCGCCTCGCTCAGGGCAATGCGAAAATCCTTATTCTGGAACAGTGCCCGTTTGGTCGGATCAGGATGATTCAGGTTAAGAGCAATGACCTGAGCATTGGATTGCGACGGCAGCAGATCGTAAAAATGAAAATGACCTTTTTCCTGACCATCGTAAAACACCGGCTTCAACGATAAAGAAGAAATGTGCCGGTCCTGCAGATCGATCTCACCATTGAGGGCACGGAACACGATATCCTCGGCACTTTCGGCCACGGTGAACTGCACGCCATCGAGATAGGGCAGCTGATTGCCGGCGGTATCCACTTTCCAGTAATACGGATTGCGCACAAAGTTCAGCTGTTTGCTGTCACCGAGATAGGGTTCCACCGACATAAACGCCATCATGGTCGGCTTGTCCGGGTTCTGCCAGCGACCAATCTCATTGGCACGATCACACATCACCTTCATGCGCTCACCCCAACTCTGAAAACCGGCGGCTTTGGCTTCAGCGTTGGCATTGGCGTTGTATTTTGGATGGAACTGTTTGCAGTAGTGGGCCGGATAATTCACCAGATCGACCCCTTCGCCGGTCGCCAGCCGCTGAATCAAAAAGCCATTTGGCGCGGCATAGGTCAATTTGAAGGTGGCATCATCGATCACAGTCACTTTGACCAGCTCATCGTTGGCCGTCAGCCAGCGGAACGGAGACGGATAAAATTCTGAGTTACCTTCCATATCTTCAATGGCAAAACGCACGTCTTCTGAGGTGAACGGCGTACCGTCGGACCATTTGGCGCCTTTGCGCAGGGTAAAGGTATATTCCGTGGCATCTGCATTGGCCTGCCATTGAGTGGCCAGACCGGGAATGGCGGCCGACCAGTCCGGATTCCAGCTGACCAGGCCATCGTAACCGATGGTTCTGATCAGATGCACATGATCGGCACCGCCCTTGAGCGCTGCCCGCCAGGTTCCACCATAGACACCCACCCGTTCGATCGGGGTCATTACCAGTGGTTGTTCGGGTAAACGATCCGGCAAGGCCGGTAATTCACCGGCTGCGACTTTGGCGGCAAATTCCGGCGCTTCACCAGCACCGGCTACGGAGCAGGCCAGACCGGCCATCAGTGGAAAAATGATCGCCCGGACAGATCGCCAGGCCCTTACAGATACAGGGTTATACATTCGGTGCTTCCTCCGGTTTGTTATTTTTGTTTGGCTAAAAGCAGGTTGTCAGAGAGCGAGACTATTCTTGGACGATGATGCAAAACTGTCAAATATTTTTTGCATTATTCGCAATTTTTTGCATCATTGTGCAAACTATTGTCAGAGAGCTTCTGAGCAGATCATTTTTCAGCGGCTCTTCAGATTCATCCAAACAATAAAACCAAAACAGGATACCCCCACATGTCCCAGCATCAGACTTCCCATTCCACACCAACGGCTTCAGCTCTGGACCGGGCGGTGAATGCCATCCGTAAAAATCTTGATCAGGTGGGTACCCGGTTCCCCAAAATCGGCGCTGGGCCGGGCCTGAAATATGCCGACTGCGACAATGATGACTGGGTGGAAGGCTTCTGGCCGGGGCAGATATGGCTGGCCTACAGTCTGACTCAGGATCCCGTGTTCAAGGACAAAGCCATTTTGTTTCGGCACTATTTTCAGCAGCGTCTTGAGCGCCCGGAAGGCTACATTCATGATTTCGGCTTCATGTATTCGCTGACTTGTGTGGCTGATTATCAACAGACCGGCAACGCAGAAGCCCGGGAAACCGCCCTCAGGGCAGCACGCATTCTGGCTGGTCGGTTTAACCCGAAAGGCCGGTTTATTCAGGCCTGGAACGAAAACGATGAATCACGACAACAGGTCTACAGCAATCGTGGCAAAATGATCATCGACTGCATGGAAAATATGCCCTTGCTGTACTGGGCCAGCCGCGAAACCGGCGACAGCCAGTTCTCCGACATCGCCGCCGCCCATGTGGAAAGTACCATTCAACACCTCATTCGCCCCGACTACAGTACCGGCCACACATTTAACTTTAATCCGGACAGCGGTGAACCCCTGGCCATCACCACCGCCCAGGGCTATGCCGACAGCAGCTGCTGGGCCCGTGGCCAGGCCTGGTCGATACATGGTTTCTGCTACATGTTCCTGAACACCCGTGACCAGCGCTATCTCGGCCTGGCCTGCCGTCTGGCGGATTATGCCCTGGAGCGCCTGCCGGCAAACGGTGTACCGGTCTGGGACTTCGATCTGCCTGCCGATCAGCCGCAATACGTCGACTCCTCGGCAGCGGCCATCTACGCCGCCGGCCTGCTGTTATTAGCAGAACTGACACCGGCTGGCACCCCCTACCGCAAGGTTGCCGACACCATTCTTGATACCCTGAATCGCGAATACAGCCTGGCAGATCAGCCGGAAGCCGAAGGACTGTTAGCCCATGGTGCATCCCATGTCAGTAAAGGACTGTATGACAACATGCTGCCTTACGGGGATTATTTTTATCTCGAAGCCCTGGCGCGGCAGCAGGGACACAAAACATTTTTCTGGTAGACCATTGTCGTGGGAGACATGATGACGGAGGCCTGCCTGCCGTCATCGTAAACGGCGTTCAGTCGTTTTTTCGGGTTCCGGAAACGTTGTAAGCAATGGCTGCAGCCACCAGCGCCTTAAAAGCATCGTCATCAATTTCATCCCCTTCGTGAATGTCAATCGCCCGTCGCTGCCGACCTTCGAGACTGGCATTGAAGAGTCCCGCGGGATCCGGCAAAAAAGCCCCCTGAGCAAAGGTCAGTTTCACTTTCGCCTTATATGACTCCCCGGTACAGATGATGCCAGCATAAGACCACACCGGGACACCCGTCGGATTGCTAGGCTTGAACCACTTACAAACCTCTTCAACATCCGGTTCTACGGCTTTTATCAGTTCACGTATACGGGTCAACGCGATGCCACGCCAGTCATCAAACTCAGCAATTTTACTGTCGACCTGCGCAGCAGAGGATGGACAGGCACCAGAATCAGAGCGGTTCATGTGGTAGTTCCTCCACGGTTCAAAATAACTGCCTCTCAACCCCGGCGATGACGGCTTACCAGAGCAGGGAAATCAGTGTAATGGTGTTCGCGGTGGATTCAATCGGTTTCATACCCGTCAAAAGAACCGGTCTGGCTGCAAACGTGACTGCCAACACGGTTAATTCAGACACCCCAGCCCACGCAATGTTTCCTCCACTGCCTGATCCAGCGGCGTATGCGGCTCCTCCCCCAACAGCGCGGTTAACCGTTGATGACTCAATTGCACCGGCTGCCGCCAGAGGTAGCGCATCTCCAGAATTTCCCGCAAGGTCTGCTGAAACGGCGCCAGCAGGCGGATCAGCCACCAGGGAAACCGGGTCATTTTCGGGGCCGTTCCGGTGTGACGTTTCACCACCCGGCACACCGCTTCGGCCAGCTTGAGTCCATCGTCATCCCAATGGCCACCCATATGAAACGTGGCAAACGGATCCAGCTGTTGCCGCCGCTCCAGCAGTTGCACCATGGTCCGCGCAACATCGGGCAGAAATGCCCATTGATGCCCTACTCCCGGCTGACCAGGTATGGTCACGGAAGTGACGCGTCGACCGACCTTGATCATGCTCTGGGAAAACCAGTTGTTTCCAGCCACCGGACCAAAAAAATCTCCGGCACGCACGATCAGTACCCGGCCGCCGTCATCCGCAAATTCGCGCAGCCGCTGTTCCATCTGCCGGCGAATCAGCCCTTTACGGGTCAGCGGGTTCTGCGGGGTTTCTTCCGTCAGCAACGGAAAGGCATCGGGTCCGTAGTTATAGACTGTTCCCGGCAACACAATCATGGCCCCATGTTTTTGAGCAGCGGCAATGGTGTTTTCGAGCATCGGCAATACCAGCGTCTGCCAGTTTTTATAACCGGGCGGATTCACCGCGTGAAGGATCACCTCACATCCCTGCGCGGCAACGTCGACATCGTGGCGATTCATCGCATCTCCGTGCACCCAGGCGATCCCGTGATCATGCTCTGAGGCCATCTTGCTGCGCCGGCTCATGGCTCTGACCGTCCAGCCGGCGGCCGCCAGCTGACGCGCCGCTTCGCCACCGATACCACCCGTGGCTCCCAATATTAATACCGTACTTGATGTTTGCATGATGCACTCCTGATCGTTTTGAGAGACCCCAGTGTAGGAAGGTTATCAAGCAAACAAAATTGACTAAATCCATAGAGCTGCTATACATTTTTGTATGACCAACGATATCAACTGGGAACTTTACCGATCATTTCTGAGCGTCTTGCAGGAAGGCTCTCTGTCCGCTGCTGCGCGGGCACTTGGCAGCACTCAGCCCACCATCGGCCGCCATATCGAAACCCTGGAAAACACTCTGAAGCTGACGTTGTTTATACGCTCTCAGGGTGGTCTGCTGCCCACGGATGCGGCTCTGGCACTCAAACCTCATGCCGAAGCCATGGCCAGTACCGCCGCCGCCCTGGCCAGAGCGGCAGCGAGTCAGAATGAAGGCGTCAGCGGTGTGGTGCGGATAACTGCCAGCGAAGTCATCGGCGTTGAAGTGTTACCGCCCATCATCGCCGCACTGCGCAATCGCCATCCAGCCCTTCAAATCGAGTTGATGCTCTCAAACCGGATTCAGGATCTGCTGCATCGGGAAGCGGATATTGCCGTTCGAATGGTCAGGCCGCAGCAGACCCAGCTGATTGCCCGCCAGATCGGTAAAATTGCCCTGGGCCTGTATGCCAGTCAGGACTATATCGACCGTTATGGGATGCCAACGACGTTCGATGAACTCAAGCACCACGCGCTGATCGGTTTTGACCAGCCAACAGCCTTTATCCGCACCGCTGCCAAATCGATTCCACAGCTGACCCGTGAACGCTTTGCCCTGAGAAGCGACAACGATCTGGCCCAACTGGCACTGATCCGCGCAGGAGCCGGCATTGGAGTCTGTCAGGAGCGGCTGGCCGAGGCCGATCCACGCTTGGTGGCGGTACTGCCGGGCCAGATTCCTTTGATCCTGGAAACCTGGATCACCATGCACGAAAACCTGCGCCAGAACCCATCCTGCCGGGCGGTCTTTGACGCTCTGGTATCCGGACTGCAGCACTATATCGATCCTGCAACAGCCGCCGACAATTGACCCGCTCATAGCCCGGCGCTGTACATTCGTTGTTCATTAACGGTTGTTTGGCCACTAGGGCCTGTCTACAATAATTTCGTCGAACCTGTTATTGGCTAAAAAGGCCGCAGTTAAGGCGGTTAACGTGAAGCTTAGTCATTCTAAGCGAACGTTGACCAACGCAGAGTGCGGCCTTTTTAGCCATAACCTTCCAGGCTGAGGCCAGTTTCACTCAACTCGGCGTTGCTCGTCGCTCATTTAGGCCCACTAATATCGCTCCTCGCGCCTGGATTTGAGTGAAACTGGCTCTCAGCAGGCCGATGAAATTATTGTAGACAGGCCCTCGACAGTCGTTAAAGTGAAACCCGTTCGTTAGCCCGTTCAAATGATCACCACGGGCTAAGCAGTCGGACTTCCAGAACAATAACGAAACAGGAATCTCCGATGTTGATCAAAACCATTTCTCTTTTGCTGTCGTTGTGTCTGTCCAGTGCCGTCGCGGCCACTGAATGGCACGTCTCACTGTGGGGAAAGCGCCGGGCGTTTACCGAACATGTGGAAAAACTGGCCCAACTGGTGGCGGCCAAAACCGATGGCGGATTTACCTTGAATCTGTCCTATGGCGGGTTATCCAATAACCGGGAAAATCTCGACGGCCTCGCCATCGGCGCATTTGAAATGGCTCAATTCTGCGCCGGCTACCATCCGGATAAAAACCCGACGCTCACGGTGCTGGAACTGCCATTTCTGGGCGTCGGGACTCTGGAACAGGAAATTGCCGTGTCCCAAAAAGTGTACCGGCATCCTGCGGTTGAACGGGATCTGGCCCGCTGGAACGCCAGCCTGTTAATGCCCTCTCCGCTGCCGCAGTACAACATCGCCGGAGTCGGTCCGACACCGCACTCGCTGGCGGACTTCAAAGGCATGCGCATCCGCGCCACAGGCGGTATTGGCGAGGCACTGTCCATCATCGGTGCAGTGCCCACCTCGATGTCAGCCACCGAAGTCCGGCAGGCCATGGATTCCGGTGTCATTACTGCGGCTTCCTTTGCCCCTCATGCCCACATGTCATTTGGAACCATCGAAGCCGCCAGCTGGTGGACCACCAATCTCAATCCTGGAACCGTCAATTGCCCGGTGGCCGTCAGCATTGACGCTCTCAATGACCTGAAACCTGAATACCGTGAGGCCCTGCTGGGTTCCGTCGACGAAGCACTGGCGTATTACCTGGATTACTACAATCAACAGACGATGGCGGCCTGGGGACCCAAGCTGCAACAACGTCAAATTGATCAGGTCACGTTTTCGCCGACCGAGCTTCAGGCGTTTCGTGATCAGGCCGCAGGCCCGGTGCGTGATGCCTGGATCAGGGAAATGAACGACAAAGGGATTCCCGCGCAGGAGCTGTACGATCTGGTCATCAAAACACTGACACCGGAGTAACCCGGGTTATGTGACCACTGCTCTGCGGAATCCGGGTGTCGGCGTTCAGAACACCCGGGTTTATCGGACACCGGTCAACGCCAGCCCGGCAACGAGTCATCAGGACAACACTTCATGACGCATATTATCAGCGATAACAGCCGCTTCAGCCGTTGGGAGCGCTACTACTTCATATTCGAATCCTGGCTGAATCTGCTCGGCGGCATCACCATTTTTCTGCTGGTCATGCTGGCCGTCATCAATGCCCTCGGCCGCTGGCTGTTCAATCAACCGGTGATCGGTTACGTGGACTGGGTGGAACAGGCCATGGCGGTATTTGCGTTTCTCGGTCTTGCCTACTGTCAGCGCCAGGGTGGCCACATTCGGATGGACATCGTGCTATCGCTGTTGAAAGGCAGAGCCCTGTGGATCATCGAATGTATCTCGACGCTGTTCATGCTGGTGATTACCGCTGCGCTGGTGTATGGCACCTATCTGCATTTCTACCGCGCGTTCAGCCATGGCGACAGCTCCATGGATATCGGTCTGCCGATCTGGCCGGCCAAACTGATCGTGCCACTGGCACTGCTGCTGTTGGTCGTTCGGCTACTGCTGCAACTCTGGGGATATGGGCGTGCATTTATGCGCAACGATCCGCATCCTGCCGGCGTCCCCATGGTTGAGGACCATGCCGCCCAGGCACAGCGTGAAGCCGCGGCCCTGGATGAGGAATAACCCATGAGCGCATTTTTCAGCACTGCCGATCCAATCACCATCGGCATCGTTATCTCCACTCTGATGCTGGTGTTGATCATCCTTGGCGTCAGAGTGGCATTTGCCACCGCCGGAGCCGGTATTCTGGGTTTAATATGGATATTCTCGGCCAAAATGGGATTTGAACGGGGCGTGCTGGTGGCCATTAAGATGGCCGGCACGATTCCTCACTCCAAGGCCACCACCTTATCGTTATCGCTGATCCCGACATTTATTCTGATCGGTTATCTGGCCTTTCATGCCGGCCTGACCCACACGCTGTTCGAAGCGGCCAAACGTTGGCTAGGCTGGTTACCGGGCGGGCTTGGCGTCGCGACCGTCTTTTCCACTGCCGGTTTTGCCGCGGTCTCTGGCGCATCGGTTGCCACCTCAGCCGTCTTTGCCCGTATCGCCATTCCGGAAATGCTGAAGCTGGGTTATGACCGCCGGTTTGCGGCCGGTGTCGTGGCGGCCGGCGGAACTCTGGCGTCACTGATTCCACCATCCGCCATTCTGGTGATCTACGCCATCATTGTTGAGCAGGATGTCGGAGACCTGTTGCTGGCAGGTTTTGTTCCGGGCGCGGTGTCTGCCGTCATCTACGCGGCGCTGGTGATCGGTCTGGCCCTGATACGGAAGGACCTCGGTCCTCCAGTGCGTGGCTTCAGCTGGAAACAGCGCTGGCAGACCGTACCGGCCACATTGCCGATTTTTGTTGTCGTGGCCATCATCTTCATCTGTATTTACGGCGGTATCGGCACCCCCACCGAAGCAGGGGCCCTGGGTACATTTGTCGTACTGATCATGGCACTCATCAATGGCATGCGCTGGCAAAACCTGAAAGAAGCCCTGATGGAAGCGGCCAAACTGACGGTGATGATCTTCACCATAATCTGGGGAGTCCTTATTTATGTGCGCTTCCTGGGGTTTGCGGATCTGCCTCATGCCTTCTCCGACTGGCTTACCTCTCTGCAACAGAGCCCGTATATTACGCTGTTGCTGATTTTGTGCGCCTACGCCATTCTGGGCATGTTCATGGACGCTATCGGCATGCTGCTGCTGACACTGCCAGTGGTTTACCCTGCCATCATCGCCCTCAACGGCGGCGAACAGGTCAGCGCTGCCGATTCGGCATTCGGAATGTCCGGCGCAGGCTGCGCCATCTGGTTTGGCATCATTGTCGTCAAAATGGCGGAGCTATGCCTGATCACCCCACCGATTGGTCTTAACTGTTTTATTGTCGCCGGTGTACGCAAGGATATCAGCGTACAGGATGTCTTTCGGGGTGCTTCACCGTTTTTCATTGCCGATGTTGTCACCGTTGCCACGCTGATATGTTTTCCGGGGATTGTGTTATGGTTGCCGGGACTCATGCACAACTGATCCGGATCATCGGCAAAAATCAGCCAAATTCCGGCCTGGAAAACGGCAAGATCAGAATCGTTTCACATTTTGGCATTCTCGTTTTGACTAAACTGTGGCAACCGGCGGACAATACTCTGTCCTATCAATCTCTGAATCTTTAAGACGTAGTTGGAATTCGGGCCTTGCGTGCAAAGCCGGCCCAAACAGGAACTTTTTACTAAAAAGGATTAGTCAATATGTCGCTTGTTCTGCAATCTCAATCCTCTTCCCCGACCCATTTCACTGCCCGGGTCAGACGTATCAACACCGATGCCATTGAGCTGACTTATCAGCAGCAGATTATGACTGTGCCACTGACCCACTGTTCGGCCGCCATACTGGGCCTGCAAACGGATGATCAGGTCATGGTGGAACAGCAGGGCGACAGTTATTTCGTGCTGCACCGTTTACTGCGTCAGGGAGAACATCCACTGCCATTGCAATACGATGCTCAGGGCCGCCTGACCATCAGCGCCGGCAAAAGCCTTCGCCTGCACACCCCGAAAGGTGAAATCCTGATCGACAGCCAGGGCTGTCTGAGCCTTCAGGGTCAGGATATCCACGCCGAAGCAGAGCACAGTCATACGATTCAGGGTCAGACCGTTAAACTGAACTAGGGAACCTCTGAAAAATGGCCTATTTTCGCGCAGGACATTGTCAGCTCCAGTCTCACATCCTCATTTACGCCAGTAACCTGTGGTGTTGCGAGTGGTGCTTCCAGGCCTGCATCAAAACTATTTCTATTTTTCAGAGGCCCCACAGGACTGCACATGAGTAATGGAATACCGCTGGAGCGTCACTGGTCGAGCCTGATAAAACGATTGAAACGGCGGACCCGCTTGTATGCGGGTCTGACAGAGGCTCGCACCGCCGCCATCCTCGAACACGAAATACGGCTGCAATTACAGGCGCTGGTACCACACTGGTCAGCCCTGCAACCGGGTACCTCGGCAGAGGAGATCTGTGCTGCCATTTTGATATACCGCCTCAACGATGAAGCCCGTGACCACTGCCAGGCGTTCATCAGCGATCTGCCGCAAACACCCGAACATACAGCCGCTATCCGCCAGGCCACCATTTTGAGCCAGCCACTGGCAACCACCGAAGACGATGCCTGGACAGACATACTGACAACACCTGAAACAACTACCGGTCATGACTGGAAAACCGCCATGACTCAACTGCTACAGCAACATAAGTTTGAAGCAGTCGATCACTTTGCCACCATGACATCCGGCCATGAGCGGTTGTATGCGCTGGCACTGGCTGTCCGTGCCGGTGATGCCCATGCTTTCGAGACACTGAGCCGGCTTGAAGCGGAACATCCTGAACAAATCTGGTCGGCCTACTGGCTGTGTGCCCGGCCTGACGCCTGTGAGCGCATCCTGCATGCGCTGGAAACTCCCCATACGGCGCATCAGGCAGCAGTGGTCTGGGAAATGATGAGTGGCCAGACTTTAAGCTGGCAACCTACGGTCGGCAGCATCGATGGTCAGAAACGGTCACAAGGTCCAAAACTACCAGATCCCTCAACAGCCCAAGTCTGGTGGCAACAACATCAGCAGATGCCACTGCCTCTGTTACATGGCAAACCGCTACAAACGGCTGAACTGGAGATCTTTCTGCAACAGTATTGTGGTCAGATCACTGAGCCACTGTGGTGGTTGCGGCAATACCAGCAACAGCAATATCTGCCCGATATGCACCAGAGCTGGCACTTACACCGGCTACAGGTACTGAATCCACAGTCTGGGGAGCACGCTCATGCAGCTCGATAATCACACTCCCTGGCAGGCAGATCTGATACCCGGCTGGGCCTTTGAAGGCCAGTGGCAACAGACTGCTGTGGTGAAAATCGGCTATCAGTTTGAGCTGGATGGCAGCCTGTCGCCATTGCCGGAATCTGCCCCACTGAACTACAGCGATGTATTTGCCGATGACCCCGAGAGTTCCAGTCTCGATCTGTGCACCGACACCGTGCCCTTCAAATCCGGCTTTGAGATTCTGATTCAGGGCATGATGTATCCAAAACCTCATATCTGTGCCCAGCGACTGCAGGCAAAACTACAGCAACGTGACAAAACCATCTGGCAGAAAACCGTGAATATCTTTGGTCCGCGCCAATGGCAGTCGTCCATCTGGGGCACCGCTCCAGGCAAACCCGCGCCGATTGGTCAATTTGAGCCGCGCTGGGAACACGCCTATGGCGGCAACCACCCGGAAAAAGAAGAACGCTTCGACTCAAATCCGGTCGGTGTCTGCTGGCACAAACTCCCTAAAAGCCAGCTGTTGCAACACCCGTTGCCACAACAGGAAGGCGAACCGCTGCTGCTGAAGCCCGGCCAGAAGCGCTCCCCTGCGGGATTTGGCCCAGTCGCCAGCCACTGGTCACCGAGAGTCGAGGCCTTCAGTGCTTTAGATGCAGATAAAGCAGTGGCCGGCCTGTGTCCTTACACCCAGTCAACCCCGCAAAATCTCTACAACTATGCACCGGCAGACCAACAGCTGAAACAGCCTCCGGAAACTGACAGCCGCCTGCACCTGCAGGGCTGGTACGCAGAAGCTCCAGAACTGGTATTGCCGCTGCCCGCACCTGCACCGCAACTCTGGCGACTGAGCGAGGGCAAAAAACCGGAACTCCTTACCTTGACCTGGGATACCCTGATGGTGAACACCAGTGACCGACAACTGCACCTGCTGTTCCGCGCCGGAATCGGTGATGATCTCTACAATCCGGATACCGCCCGCATCATGCTGATCGACCCGCAAAGCCCGGAGGGTGACGATGCAACGGTTTGATATCTTCACCGAACTGACATTGACCGATGGCCAGGCATTGACTGCTGCGGGTACTGATCTGGCCATGCTGTTTGCAGACATCGCCACCGGCCATCCGGCCACCGTATCGGTAGAAAGTCAGGCCGTGATGGCCAATGGTCAGGCCATCGTGCCCAGTGCGGCCCCGATACTCGATGCAGACTTCGATGAAGTGACTCTGCATAACCTGCTGCTGCTCGAGAAAGCCGCAGAATGGCTGCCGGATATCGATCTTGCAGACCATGGGTTACTGATCACCGCACCATTGACGCTGACACCAGAACAACTGCGAATGCTGGGCTTGGACAATGCTTCCGTCACCATTCAGGCCTCTGAACTGTCAACAGCCATGACGCAATGGCAGGCGGCCCTGCAACAACATCCTCAAATCCCTCAGTGGTACTGGCTCAGCATTGACAGCTGCTGCCATTCTGAATGGTTGCAACAGAATGGCCCACGGGTTTTCAGCGTGCTGGATCAACCCGAAGGCCGCATCCCCGGTGAAGCCATGGTGTTGACTCACTGGCAACGGCATTCACCTGCCGGTTGCCAGGTCTCGTTTGCCGCCGCCCAGGAAGGTCCGGAAGAGGATCCCGGTGCCGGCATCCGCACCGCCCTGCTAACGGCTGCCGACAACGACATTCGACAACACCAGCCGGCCTGGGCCGAATACCTCAGCAATGATGACCTCAGCCGCGCCACTGCGGCAGAGCTGTACCACACATCCACCGGGCTATGGCCGGCCTTCGAGCCGGATCCCGATCGCGGCCCCGGTGACCCGTTTTTATCCATTTATCGAACCCTGGGGGACATCGGCATGGCCAGCCTGCCACTGGGTTTACTGTTGGCCCGTCAACGCCTGCACACACTGATGCAGCCACTGACCGGGGTTGGCATCCTGATCAACGATGGCCACAACCGTCACTACTGGCGACTGACTGATAACACCTCTGACACAAGGAAGATTGCACATGTCTGATAATATTCTGATCAACAACCGCAGTGCCGTTCACAAAGACTCCAAAGGCATACTGACCACCGTTGACGTCTGCCTGACCAAAGTCGGCAAGCCGGTTGTACCCATCCCATACACCAACATCGCCCAAAGCAAAGACGCAGACAAAACCGCCTCCAGTGTCAAAATCAATGGCAATCCGGCCTGTACCAAAGACTCCGTTTTTGCCAAAAGCATGGGTGACGAAGCAGGTACCCGCAAAGGCATTCGTTCCGGTCAGATCACCGGCGAAGCCTCGTTTATCATGGGCAGTGCCAACGTATTTTTTGAAGGGGTCGCCGCCACCCGGGCGATGGACCTCATGGTCTCCAACAAACAGAACACCCCACCGGCACCACTGATGCAAAGTCTTGGCATGGCGCCACAGGCCAGCTCGGCAGTGGCACCGGAAACCATTGCCACCCGGGAAGGCCCCAACCACAACATGGTAGTGTTCAACGGCCCGGTCAACGAAGACCTGGAGACCCGCAAGCTTGCTTACACCGGCAGCGTCTGCCATCTGCAAACACCTCAGGGACCGATCATTGCCGCCAACGCGCCTGGCACTTACTACGGAATGGTCTGGCTCGAAGACATCCTCACCGATGAATCGCCACTGGCCCTCAACGTGCAGGAAACCAACCCCTGGGTACACAAAACCGGACAAACCATCCTGGTGCCATTAGGCACCTCCAGTAACGTCCCCAAAGACGAAAGCATCACTAATGCCGACACCCAACTGATACTGCTGCAACCACAGCGCTACCTCAGCCTCAACACCCACCAGGCCGAGAGCGCCCTGTTACTGGAAGGCTGGCTGTACGTTTACGTGAATGGTTACCTGTGGCGGGAACTGCAGGTCATGCCCAACGGCACCCTGCGCGAAGTGGACCTGCAAACCTGGCAGGGAACCGACGGTGAAAGCCTGAACTCCATTGATGACAACGGCATCAGCCACCAGCAACGTCTGGGAACCGGCAGCAACCAGCACCTGCTGGAACTGCCCAAAAGCCTGCTGGGAGAAACCTGCGAAGTACACGTCGCCTATTCCGAAGTACAGTGGAGCTGGCAGCGCATCGTGACTCTGGGAGGCATGAATCCCGAAGATCCACGCCTGCAACACCGGGTTCAGGAAGGCGAAACCCTCGAACAGATCGCCCTGAAATATCCGGCCGTCAAAGACTGGCAGAGCCTCGCCGATCTCAATGGCATCAGTGATCCTGACAGCCTCCAGCCGGACCAACTGCTGCAAATCCGGCCACAGGACGAAATCCCCGAAGACGCTGCCACTCTGCGGCAAAAACGCATGGGTGAAGCCGTCAACCTCGAACAGGCCATGTACCAGCAGGGTTACGTACTCAAACTCAAAGACCCGGTCGGCCTCGCGTTAGGCCATAACGCCAACCACCTCGAATACCGTCAGCGCATCGACCAGATCATCAGTGGTCTGCGTGAAGGCACCACGGCCGATCCACTGGTCAACCCGGAAGCCAACGGCGTCTGTCTGGATCCCAAAAACAACCGTGCCGACAAATACACCCTCGGCTACACCATCAACAACCTGTTCAACCGCGCGCCACTGCAACTCGACGAAAAAAACATCGAACTCGACGACGACACCAAAACCGCGCTGGAACAACTCAAAGAAGCAGGCAGTAAAAAACTCGACCAGGAATACTTCACCCAATACTTCCAACTCGACACCCTGAAACAACTGGCCCGCCACGTCCTGAAAAGCAAACAGGACCTGACCGAGGTATTCGACGACGAAGAGGCAGGCAACCTCATCGAAGCACTGATGGACTACGGCTACCTGCCCGTCGACAACCTCTACAAACTGCCCAAACGTTTTCTGGCCCTTGCCTTCACCCTCAAAGGCCACCCGGCCAACCAGTTCCAGGGACTGCTGCCCGACGAAAAATTCCTCGACGAACTGGCCCGACAAGACCCCGGTGAAGACCTGATTCTTAGACTCTTTGGCGCCCACCCGGACGCAGACCCACACAAACTCTGCAACCTGCTGTTTCCCAAAAGCACCGGTGAAGGTGTCGATGACTGGGAAAGTATGGAAGTGCCGTTTTTTAATGTGGACAAAGTCCGAAATGTGGACAAAGTCCGACAGGCAGAAGCCGCTGCCCAGCGGCGGGCAGACCCTACCGACAACGATTCTTTCGGCAACTCCAAAAGCCTTGTGTCTTTCTGGTTCGCGCTTTACAACCAGTTTATTTCCTTACCGGACCTCAAAGCCGAGGATATAAAGTCCGGCTTGAAGGGTCGGTTATCAGCACAAGGTAATTACCTGAAAAGAGTTTTACAGGCTATCCAGTCTGCAACCAACATCTTCATTGAAGTTGATGTAAAACTTGAAGAATACCTGCAAGGCATTTTTCCGGATAACGCCATTCCTGTAGATCTGTTACTACGCAAAAAGCTGGCCAAACAGGAATATCAAAAACTGCTGGATGCCCTGGATGGTGAAGGCGACCTGGTCATAACGCCGCTAAAAAATGGAGAAATGGCATCCGTCCCGGCTGGTTCAGCACTAAAACGTAAACCGTTGAACCAACTGATCCACAACATCATGACCCAGGACATGAACGATCCACGATTCGTGATGGACACCAGCGGCACGATCACCGTGGTAGCATTTCGAAAACAGCGTACTCTTGATATCAACCTTCGTCGCGATGTTATTTATTTTGAAGAACTTCCCAAAACGACAGAAACGCTAAAGGTATATATTAAAAATCGAATCAGCCGCCTGGTTCGCGAACACGGTTTGACAGATCGGCAATACAACTTCCTCGTGAGTAAACGCATCGACATCAAACTGCGAGCCAAGATGGCAGAAGTACTCACCACCCGACTCGACCACTACAAAGCCATTATGAACATGGACGTTGATCAGATTGCCAAAGCACACGTGGCACAGGAATACAAACTGGGCAATGCCAAAGCCGTTGTGATCTACCGGGGTTACAATATCCTGTTCAGCCTCATGGCCGGGGTTGAAATCTGGAATATGTATAAGGTGTTTAGTGAGAAGAAAAAAATTGGAGAGTTTGTTGTCGGTGTTGGAGGAGGCTTTGCAGCATTAACAGCTATCACAGCACAGATCCACGGAAAACATATTGAGTTTATGTATGGCAAATTTACCCAAGAAGAACTCTCACTAGCCCAAAAAGCTTTACGTGGAGATTTAACCGCACGACTGGACAGCCTGCAAACGCAAGTAGCAATCAAAAAATATAATGCTTTTAAATTGATGACAATCGCATCCTTTGCGGCAAACATTTTTGGTGTTTACTCCGGCACAACCGATACCTACAAAGCCTGGCGCAGGAACGATATCTGGGGAATGATTGCCAACAGCATGCTGGCGATCGGCTCTTTAATCGGCTTGCTGGTAGATGTTGCTGTTATTATCACAGCCATTTTTGGGGGCGTATTAATTGTAGAAGCCTCAGTGGTTGTTGTGCTCAGCATTATAGCGTTCTTGTTGATTATCGGTGGGTTGTCTCTTAGTTGGATATTCACGGATACACCACTGGAGAACTGGCTTGAAGATACCCCCTTTGGCAAATCCCGTACATCCCTTGATGATCCAAATCACAAAGACTGGCAGCATTGGCCAGCACTAGCTCTGGAAGAACTCGGGGCTATGTTCAATACCCCTAGAATAAGCTTCTTCGACGACCATTCCATCCCTATGACTAATCGTGATTTCTGGAATACCCGTTTCCAGCTTAGTATACAGACACCTGCCTGGGCTGACGGTAAAAGCCAAATTGAACATTCTCTCTGGTGGAGACCTGCCGGCCAACAAGCCCCCTGGCAACCACTCAGCATGGATAGCACGCCGCCCACGAGCCACCAGCCTCATATTGACTGGTCTGCCTGTGAGTCGTCACCTCATAAAGACGGCATGGGCAGTTCCATGTACTTTAAATACAAGGCCGTTCATTCACTGCTACAACAGTCACAAAGCATAGAACTCAAATACAGCCTTCGGTATTTCCCCAAAGGCCAAACCGAGCACTTTAGTAATGCTATCCCAGAACCTCTGGTACTACCTAAACCAACACGCTCTCAGGCTCCCTTTAAGGCGGAAGACCAGCCCTGGATAGAGCAAACATTCCGTTTGCACGCCCCCAGACCTGTTGACCAAATACCCCTGGATAAACCCGGTGAACCTGCCATTCACCTGATCACCGGACAACCCACAGGATAAACATCATGCACACTTATATCCCTGATGAAAAAGACTGCATCACCATCACTCCCGGATTGGAAACAGCGCCGGCAGACAGTGATTTTGATACCTATAAACTAAAAAAAGACCCTATAGGTGCAATACCCACTGAACATCTTGCCATTCCTTGTGATGGTTACCATCTGGGGTATTTCAGTACTGCTGGCTCAAAACTAAAGCTGGGCGGTGTAGATACAGGGTTGTTTTTCTTGGCATTAGGTGTATTGATAACACTGTTAATCAACGGATTAGCAGAAGGTGAATCAGGTTTTTTTCCATGGCTCAACAATGACTATGGTTGGGCAATATGGTGTTTTTGGATTGCTGGATTTTTCTTCCTTTTCTCAGGCCTCTGGGTCCGCCAACTGGCCAAAAAAGACGGCTTCAGCTACATCATTTTCAGCCGCGAATATGGCACAGTGACCTTTCCCAAAGTGGCCACCGATGAATCCCTGACCGTGCCCTTTAAAGATGTTGAACTCTCTGCCTTCAGAACCATTCATACCATGGGCACTCATCAATGGCACACCATTATCCGCACAAACACCTGCCGTCCTGGACAACGCCCTCGTAAAGAGGGCATCAGCATGCATGGTATGAATAAAGAGGACTTCCAAAAAGAATGGAACATGATTGCCCGGTTCATGGATAAACAACAATCCATTCCCCCATGCTTGCACCTGATCATCAGCAATAACCAAAAAACAGGGGAAGATATTTGGTACAAACCCATGCCCAAAGAACGTATTTTTAATCCACCTTTGTGTCCACCGGGTGCCCCTTGACCTTCCCCATCCCTGTTGCCCTTGGCGGGATGACTGCTGAGAGTCTCCAAAACAGGACGTTTTGGAGAGTTTGGATGAGGCAGGACCGAACCCAAACGGCTCTCAACCCGCAGTCATCCTGCCAAGGGTGTTCGCGCCAGCGAACAGGCGAAGCCCAACAGAGCTGGGGTGCCCTTTTTATTTCACTTTTTGGGCACACAAAAAGGGAAGGCCCGCCCGGCCAGAGGG